>CAYGBI010000073.1:0-17350 GCA_964348085.1 uncultured Pseudomonadales bacterium
CAAGCGACGTTCGGTCGGCACGAGTCCTTCCCGCTCGGGTTCGGGTGGATCGCAAGGGACTAGAGGCTCTCCGCGAACACCCCCGTGTCTTCACAGACGGAGATGCCACCGTCGCTCTTGGAGTCGGCAAGAACAAGGTCGCCTCCATGCGACACCGGCTTCTTGCCGCCCGATCGGTACGACCGTTGGCCCGAACCACCTCGACGGCAAGCTGATCCGGCGTCTCGAGGACACACGCACGTCGAGTGGCTGCGCTTCCCCGAGCAGATCGATGAGTTGACGATCCACGTCGTCGCCGACGACTACGCCACGCACAAGCGCACCAAGGTCCGGGCGTGGCTCGCCCGTCGCCCGCGGTTCGAGATGCGCTTCACGCCGACCTCGGGGTCGTGGCTCAACCCGGTGGAACGCTTCTTCGCCGACCTGACCGCCGCGATCCGCGCGGGCGGCTTCGCCGGTGTCGCCGCGCGGCGGCGCGCAACGACGATCCGCGGCCCTATCGATGGACCGCCAAGGGCGAAGACGTCCTGCGAAGACCAAGTGCGCCCGGGCGCGGCTGGCGGAGGTCCAGGAGCCCAATCATTAATTCAACCCATTTCTAGCGCGGGACGCTAGTTGGCGGAGAGGGAGGGATTCGAACCCTCGATGGGCTTTTGACCCATACTCCCTTAGCAGGGGAGCGCCTTCAGCCGCTCGGCCACCTCTCCGTTGGCGATTCCCCGTCTTTCGATGCGAACCGGGGACTCGCGAACTGGCGCTCCGAGCAGGATTCGAACCTGCAATCCCCAGCTTCGTAGGCTGATGCCTTATCCAATTTGGCCATCGGAGCGACAGCGCCTACCTTAGCCCCAAGAGGGTTGTCCCGCAACAATAGGCTTCGCTGATCGCCAAAGGCAGGGCCAAACAGTGGTATGCTGGCCCGCTCCCCCGTCCACGGAGCTTCCACTTGACTGGCCTGCGCCACGTCGTCGCGGCATTCGTGTCGCTCAGCGCGTTAAGCACACCGTTGGCGCACGCCAACACGCCCGCAACCACCCCGTCACCATCGTCTACCGAAGTGCTCGTCGAGCGCGCCGCGAGCGGCGAGTTGGCGATTTACAGCAACGGCGAGGTCGCCCTGACCCGGCGGGACAGCACCGTGAAAATGCAGATCGACGGGCGCTTGGACGAGCCGGCGTGGCGGGACTTGGAAGTTCACGACGACTTTCGCGTCATTGATCCAGATACCCTCGCTCCCGGTGCGCTGCCGACCCGCGTGCGGATGTTCTATACCGAACGCGGCTTCTATTTGGGCGTGGAGATGACGCAGGACGCCGATACGTTGGTGGAGCACCTGAGCGGGCGCGACCAAGGCTACCTCAACCGAGACTATTTCTCGTTCACGCTGGACACATCCGGCGAAGGGCGCTACGGGTTCTGGTTTCAACTCAATCTCGGCAACAGCGTTTCGGACGGCACCATCCTTCCCGAGCGGCAATACAGCACCAGTTGGGACGGCGCGTGGCGGGGCGGCACGGCGCGCACGGTCGAAGGCTGGAGCGCCGAGTACTTCATTCCTTGGTCGTTGGTGAACATGCCCAAGGCCGTCGACAAGCGCACCATAGGCATCTTCTCGCAACGCAACGTCGCCTATACGGACGAGCGCTACGCTTGGCCGCCGCTGCCTTGGACGAAGCCGAAGTTCCTGTCGGAGTTCCAGCCGCTCAACCTCGATGATTTGAGCCCGCGCCAGCAATACAGCGCCACGCCCTATGTATCCGCCAACGTGGATCGGTTCAACGGCGGCGGCGTGGAACCCAAAGCCGGGGTGGACTTGCTTTGGCGGCCATCGAGCAATCTGCAATTGACGTCCACCTTGAATCCGGACTTCGGCAACGTCGAGGCGGACGACGTGGTCGTGAACTTGAGCAACTACGAGACGTTCTTTCCTGAGAAACGCCTCTTCTTCCAAGAGGGTCAGGAGATCTTCACCACGACGGGTCGTATGTCCGGCGATGTCCGCTTGCTGCACACTCGCCGAATCGGTGCGCCGCCGGTGCGACCGGAAACCGACGACGGCGTCACGCTGTCGAGAAATGATCTGAACCGGCCTGCCGACTTGCTTGGCGCGGTGAAGGCAACCGGTCAACGGGGCTCGCTGCGCTACGGCTTTCTCGGGGTGATGGAAGACGACGCCGAGTTCGCTGCCCTAACCGGGGACGAGACGCTCAAACTGCAGCAGGATGGACGGGATTTCAGCGCCTTGCGCCTACTCTACGAGCACGCCAATGGCGGCTACAAGGCGCTAGGCTTCATGTCCACCCTCATGCGGCATCCGCAACGAGACGCCGTGGTCAGCGCCGTCGATGGGCAATACATCAGCCCCGCCGGAAAGCTGCGCACGAGTTCGCAACTCATCACGTCCGACATCGACGGCAGCGCCGAAGACGGCATTGGCGGCTTCATGGATGTGAGCTACACGCCACGCCAAGGGGTGTCGCACCGCTTGTCCCTCGATTCGTTCGATGCGGCCATTCAGCTCAACGACATGGGCTATCAACGCCGCAACGACTATCGTCGGGTGGCCTACCGCCTGCGTCTTTCGAGCCCGCATGTGGCGCAGTTCCGCAACCTGCGCACCAGCGTCAGCGTCGACCGCATGTGGAACAACACGAGCGGCAAGATCATCGGTTCCGAGATTTCATTCGATCAGCGGCTGGTGCTGCACAACCTGTCGCAAATTCGCTTCAGCGGCGACATGCGTCCGTCCCGTTACGACGACCGGGGCAGCTTCGGCAACGGCATATACCGCATCGACGACACTTGGCAGGTGGAATTGCGGTATTACTCGGATTCCGCCAAGCGCCTGTCGTACGCGCTCCGCCAACGCTGGACCGAAGAGCCCACCGGCGGGGTTTATCTGCGCACCCAAGGCTTCCTGCGCTGGCGCCCCACGGACCGGATCACGATGGGTCTCGGCTTGCGCTATGTGGATCGAGAGGCTTGGCTTCTGCATCGGTCGGAAGGCGCTTTCGCCACCTTCGCGGCGGACGAACTGATGCCCAACTTCGACTTAAGCTATTTCTTCACTGCTCGGCAGCAACTGCGCATGGCATTCCAATGGGTGGCCATCCAAGCGGATGAGAGGAAACTCTATCGAGTGTCGGAAACGCCTGGATTCCTCGTGCCGACTGCGAAGACGGCAGCCACAGCAAGCGACGGCTTCGGTATCTCGCGCATGAATGTGCAAATGCGCTATCGCTGGGAAATCGCGCCGCTGTCGGACTTGTTCGTCGTTTATACGAGAAACGCGGCCGCACCCTATGCCGATGCCAGGGGGCGAGGCTTCGGCGACCTGTTCGCCCAGACCTTCGAGGAAACCACCGGTGAAAACCTAGCGTTGAAGCTCCGCTATCGCTTCGGGAGTTAACCGAACATGTCACTCGCCTTCGACCACATCCACCTTATCAGCGCCGATCCCCAAGCCGCCGCGGCGTGGTACGAGAACATCTTGGGCGGGCGCGTCGTCGCCGAATACGAACTGCGCGACGCGCCGCAGATCAACGTGCGTGTGGGCGGGATGACCGTGATCATCCGGGGCCAACGGCCCGGCGAAAATCCGGTCGCCACCCGGCCAATGCAAGACTTCGACGACTATTCCAGCCACAACGAGTGGGGAACCGATCACTTCGGTTATACCTATCGTGGCGACCTCCGAGCATTCTGCGAGGAAATCCGCGGCAAAGGAGCCACCTTCACCGTTGAACCTTGGGAGTTCACTCCCGGGTCTTTGATTTGCTACGTCGCGGCACCCGACGGCGTGAGCATCGAGCTGGTGCAGGCGCGAAACTAACGCGGCTTGCTTTCGTTGGCAGGATGATTCCAAAAGCGGGGCAGTGGCGCGGGCGCGGCTCTTTTCGCGCGACCACCGAGTCCTTGGGCGTTACCTTCCGGGCGAATATTCAAGTCTCCGAAGACGCAAGAGTCGGCCACGGCCTCCTCATCGAGGCGACTTTGGACGTGGACGGCGGCGGCCAGCGCTCGATCATGGTGTGGATCGTCGCCGACGAGTTCGGCACCTACGCCATCAAAGCGCAGGGCTGGGGCATTGACGTGAATGGCACCGGCAAACTCGAGAGCGAGCCGCACCTTGGCCTCTTATGGTCGGACGACGGCGATATTCATGTCGCCTTTGCGCTCTTCGAGCTACCCGAATCACACGGCCTACGGGGATTCGCCAAGACCGCCAAGGACCTCTGGACTTGGGAATTGGCGTTGCATGGCGAGCAGCGCGCCGACAAGCGGTCGTCCCGGTTGCAAAGAAGCGTCGGCAACGTCGTGTCGTTGGCCGCGCGCCGCAGAAAGTAGCTTCCTCGCGCTTTCCTCTCGCTGCGGCAAGGCGAAGTTGGTCGGAGTGCCCGGACTTGAACCGGGGGCCCCTGCCTCCCGAAGACAGTGCTCTACCAGACTGAGCTACACTCCGATTCGCCCGTAGTTGGCGCGGGGGAGCGCAATTGTAGTGTTCACCACGCCCCTTGGCCACCGTCGCAAGGCGACCTCTCGGGCCGGATCAGCACCTCGCGCCATCCACGACGTGTCCACCGTGCCGTCGCCGAACGTTGGAGTATGACCTCGGGCCCGGTCGGCGCTTTACACCATCCGCGACACCGAGAAGACGGCCAACGCCTCCAGCGCGTCGCGGTAGGGGCCCGGCGGCAACGCCAATGCCTCCTCCGTGGCGAGGTCCGCCTCGTCGACGGCCCGCGCCTTGGTGTAGTCCAAACCGCCGCTGCGGCGCACCGCTGAGGCGACCGCGCCGAAGCGCTCGCCGGAACGCGCTTCGATGGCGGCCCGAACCAGCGCGGAATCCGCCTCGCCGCCTTGCGCCATGGTGTGGATCAACGGCAGCGTCACCTTGCCTTCGGCCAAATCGTCACCGGCGTTCTTGCCCATCACTTGGCTATCGCCGGCGTAGTCCAGCCAGTCGTCCACAAGCTGATAGGCCATGCCGAAGTGCAATCCATAGCGGCGCAGCGCGTCAATGGTATCCATGTCGTCCGACGACAGCACGGCACCGGTGTGAGCGGAGGCTTGGAATAGCATCGCCGTCTTGCGACGCACCACTTCCATGTACTCGGCCTCGATCATTTCGACTTTGCCGATACCGGCTAGTTGCATCACTTCGCCTTCGGCGATGACGTTGGTGGCGTCGCTGATGATCGCCATGATGTCCATATTGTCCAGCTCCACCATGAGCTGGAAGCCGCGGGAATAGAGGAAATCGCCAACCAGCACGCTCGCGGCGTTGCCCCACAGCGCGTTGGCCGTGGCTCGCCCCCGTCGCCGGGCGCTCTTGTCCACTACATCGTCATGCAGCAACGTGGCCGTGTGCAGGAACTCGATGATGGTGGCCAAGCGAATGTGATCGCTGCCGCTACCGCCGCACGCTCGGGCCGTGAGCAACACGATGAGCGGACGCAGCCGCTTGCCGCCGGCGTCGACGATGTAGCGGCCGATTTCCTCCACCAAGGCGATGCCGGAAGACAGTTGCCGGGGAATGAGCTGGTTGACGCGGTCGAAGTCCTCGCGCACGAGGGCGAATATGTCCGCCAGCCGCCGTTGCGGCGGGTTGGGCGCGGCTCGACGGGCGGGATTCTGCACGATGCTCCAGTGTTAAGCGCTCTAACTCGCCGTCCTTGCGCTGCCAAAGGGTGTCTTGGCGCAAGGGCAACGTTTGCAATCGCCACATCCAATCCTTAGAATGCCGCGCCCTTGCGACCGGTTCCGCCGGTCACGAGCATTGTAATGCTTACGGGCACCGCAATGCTGAAAAGGTCAATAGACACCTAGCCAAGCTGGGCAGAAAACGGCGTAGCGGTATTGCCATGCACACCATGCGTCGCTCGGTGTACGAAGGAAGCATCGACACCGAGCGATACGGATTAGGAGCGTGAACGATGTTTGCGGTATTCGAGAGCGGCGGCAAGCAGCACCGGGTGGTGGAAGGCGAAGTCGTGCGCTTGGAACGCTTGGCGGGCGAACCCGGGGACCGCGTCGTTTTCGATCGAGTGCTGATGATCGCGGAAGGGAACAGCGTCGCCCTCGGCACGCCGCTGGTGGAGGGAGGCAAGGTGGCCGGCGAGGTGGTCGCGCAGGGGCTCGGCAAGAAGATTCGCGTGATCAAGTTCAAGCGGCGCAAGAACTACCTGCGCAAGAAAGGCCACCGGCAGGCCTACACCGACGTAAAGATCACCGCGATCTGTCACTAGGCTCGCCACCGACATGCCGGTGCAGCCACAACGTAACGCGTAAAGAAGGTCTCTAACAATGGCACACAAGAAAGCCGGCGGCAGCACCCGCAACGGACGGGACTCCCACTCCAAACGCTTAGGCGTGAAGAAATACGGCGGCGAACGGGTTTTGGCCGGCAACATCCTCGTTCGGCAGCGCGGCACCAAGTTCCACCCTGGCGTCAACGTTGGCTGCGGGCGGGATCACACCCTGTTCGCCACTGCCCCCGGCACGGTCAAGTTCGAAACACGAGGCGCTCGGCAGCGCAAGTTCGTGAGCGTGGTGGCGGCGGTTGGGGCCGGGCAACAGGACGCCACGCCCGCCAACTAACACCCCAAGTCTCCGGCGGGCCTTGCTGGAAGGCACCTCGAGACCATGCAATTCGTCGATGAAGCGGTTATCGAGGTGGAAGCCGGCAAGGGCGGCGATGGCCTCTTGAGTTTCTATCGCGCCCGCAATGTGCCCAAGGGCGGGCCGGATGGCGGCAACGGCGGCAACGGCGGGGACGTGACGCTAGTGGGCGAAAGCGCCCTCAACACCTTGGTCGACTTCCGCTTCACGCCCCGCTGCCGAGCACAACCCGGCGTGGCCGGCGGCAGCCGGGAAAAGACCGGCGCCAACGGCGCGGGGCTTACCGTGCGGGTACCCGTGGGCACCACCGTCATCGACGAAGAGACGCGCACCGTCATCGGCGACGTGGCGAGCAGTGGCGAGACGTTGCTCGTCGCCCGGGGCGGACGGCGAGGCTTCGGCAATGCGCACTTCAAGTCGAGCACGAATCGCGCACCACGCCGCACCACGCCCGGCAAGCCCGGCGAACGGCGGCGGTTGCGGCTGGCGTTGCGGGTAATCGCGGATGTGGGGCTGCTCGGCATGCCGAACGCGGGGAAGTCGACGCTTATCCGCCGCGTATCCGCATCGAAGCCCAAAGTGGCCGACTACCCCTTCACGACGCTAATCCCCAATCTCGGCGTGGTGCGCGTACACGAGCACAAGAGCTTTGTGATGGCCGATGTGCCCGGCATCCTGCCCGGCGCCTCGCACGGCGCGGGGCTCGGTTTTCGTTTCTTGAAACACCTATCGCGGGTGCGTTTGCTGCTGCACTTGGTGGATGTCGTGCCGATGGACGATAGCGATCCGGTCGCCAACGCTCAGCGCATCGAGGAAGAACTTTATACGTACAGCCAAGCGTTTCACGGCCGCGAGATCTGGCTGGTGGCGACGAAGATGGACTTGGCTTGGACGGACACCGAGGTGCGCCGACTGCGAGCGGCGTTTCCGAACCGTCCCTGTCACGCGATTTCCGCGGTTAGCGGGCAAGGCGTGGCCGCGTTGCTGAATGCGGTCATGTCGCACGTCGAGCAGTACCACGCGCGGCTCGCCGACGACGCGGCCTTCGCGGAACGGGAACGAGAGTTCGCTCGGCAAATGGGCGACGACGTACTCGACAAGTCGTTCGGCGACGCCTCCCAGAAGGGGCGCGACACGGCCGAACCCGCTAGCGACCACGAGCCGCTCGTTGTCTACCGCCGCGGTTGACGAGCCAAGCGCCCGCCAAGCGCTCGCCGAAGCGCGAGCTTGGGTGGTGAAAATCGGCAGCGCCTTGCTCGCTGGTGACGGCGCGGGCTTGGATACCAACGCGATCGACGCTTGGTGCCGGCAAATCGCCGCCTTGGCGACGCAGGGATTGCGCATCGTCCTAGTGTCGAGCGGCGCGGTGGCGGAAGGCTGCCGCCGTCTCGGCTTCGCGCAGCGACCGGCCACCGTTCACGAGCTACAGGCGGTCGCCGCCGTCGGTCAATGCGGACTGATCGAAGCCTACGAGCGCGCGTTCAAGCGTCAGCAACGCCGCATCGCCTCCGTGCTGCTCACCCATGACGACCTCGCCAACCGGGAGCGCTACCTCAACGCCCGCACCACGCTGACGACGCTGCTCGACCTCGGTGTGGTGCCGATCATCAACGAAAACGACTCGGTAGCCACCGAGGAGATCAAGCTCGGCGACAACGACACCTTGGCCGGCATGGTGGCGAGCTTGCTGTCCGCCGATGCCTTGCTGCTATTGACCGATCAAGACGGCCTGCATCGCGCCGACCCGCGACTGTGCCCGAATGCGCCGTTGCTGCACGCCGCTCCGGCTGCGGATCCGTCGCTCGACGCTATGGCAGGCGGCGGCGCCGGACGCTTGGGCCGGGGCGGCATGGTCACCAAACTCGCCGCCGCCAGACTCGCGGCGTTCTCCGGCACGCATACGGTGATCGCCAACGGTAGAGCGCCGGAGGTCATCGCCCGGGTGGCGCGAGGAGAGTCCGTCGGCACGTTGCTTACCGCCGACCTAGCGCCGTTGGATGCGCGCAAACGCTGGATCGCCGGACAACTGCGCGCGAAGGGCGAGTTGCATGTGGATGCAGGTGCGGCGGTTGCGATCATTCATCGCGGCGTGAGCATCCTCCCCGCTGGGGTCGTCGCCGCCGACGGCGCGTTTCGACGCGGCGACATGGTGCGGGTGCTCAATCCAAACGGCGGCGAGATCGCCAAGGGGCTCGCCAACTACGATGGCGAAGAAACGCGACGCCTACTGGGGCGCAAGTCGCACGAAATCGAGCTCGTGTTGGGCTATGCGAACGAACGGGAACTCGTCCATCGCGACAACTTGGTGGTGCTTTAGCCTTCCGGCCTCGGCCTCAACCCAAACGTTAAGCGAGCGCCCGGACGTGCGCCGCCAGCCGACTCTTGTGCCGAGCGGCCTTGTTCTTGTGCAGAATGCCCTTGCCAACCATGCGGTCGATCACCGGCACGGCGTCCTTGAGCGCCGCCGCCGCTCGGTCCCGATCACCCGCTTCGACAGCCGCCACGACCTTCTTGATGTAGGTGCGCACGGTCGAACGGTGTCGCACGTTGCGCTCGCGACGACGCACGGCTTGACGGGCGCGTTTACGGGCTTGGGCGCTGTTGGCCAAGGCGACCCCCTTAGGGCTTAGCGTGAGGGCGGCGTAATATGCCGTCGGCGTGCCGGTGTGTCAAATGGAAGCGTCGAGCGTGATCTCGGCCAGCGCCCAGGGCGCATTGGCGCCGGTGAAGCTATCCACGGTCCATCCGGTGGGCGAGGCGCGGGCTGGAGAATCTCCGACACGTCGTCGTTTATCCGCTGTGCGGCGACTCCTCGGGTTGATGCGCCTGCCGCCACCACCGGTCGCATACAGGGTTTCTGTCAACGGACAGATCCGCATTGTCGATCCTGCTTGCACTGCCGTCATGCTGCCGCCTCGCCGAAGTCCGAAGCCAAGAAGAGAGTGTCGAAACGCTGTCCCGCTGTACCGTCCAGCCTCGCCCGACGGTCGCCAAGTACAATGCCGATGTGACCGTGCGCCGACTTTGCGACTCTAGGAGGCCGCCACTTCGAGGCAACGCCTCGCGGCCGAGGGAAAGCCTCCGAGTACAGCCGCGACGGATCCGTCCGCATTCCACCCCAAAGACTTATGGCCGATAGCAGCGACGCGACGCTCCGCGACGTTTCCGCCCAAGGAAGCGTGGTCGCCGGAATGACTGTGCTATCGCGCATTTCGGGAATGGTGCGTGACGTCGTGCTTTCTCATGTGCTCGGCGCCGGGCCGGTGGCGGATACGTTCTTTCTCGCCTTGCGCATCCCCAACTTCTTTCGCCGGCTGTTCGCGGAGGGCGCGTTCGCGCAGGCGTTCGTGCCAGTGCTTGCCGAGTACCAAGAACGCGGCGGAAAGGCGGCGCTCCAAGCCTTCGTCGCCGCGATGACGGGCAATCTCGGCGCCGTCCTGGTGGCCGTTACCGTGTTGGGCGTGCTCGGGGCTGCCGGATTGGCGGCAGCCTTCATGCCGGGGCTCCTAGCCGAGCCGGAGCGGTTCGCCTTGGCCGTGGACTTGACGCGCATAATGTTCCCCTATCTCGCGCTTGTCTCGCTGGCCGCATTCGCCGGCGCAGTGCTGAACGCCAACAACCGCTACGCCATCCCGGCGTTCACGCCAGTGCTGCTCAACCTAGCACTCATCCTCGCCGCATTGTGGTCGGCTGGCATGGCCAGCTTGAGTCTCGAAGGCGCCGTCCACGCGCTGGCGTGGGGCGTGCTCGCGGCCGGCGCGGCTCAACTCTTGGTGCAGGTGCCGTCGCTGGGGCGGGTCGGCCTCTTGGTAGCGCCCAAGATGAATTGGTCGCACCCCGGCGCTCGAAAAGTAGGTGTGCTTTTGGTGCCGGCGGCCCTCGGCGCATCCGCTGGGCAAGTCAACGCCTTGATCGGCACGATCATCGCCTCGTTGTTGGAGGAAGGCAGTCCCTCGTGGCTGTACTACGCGGACCGGCTGATGGAGTTGCCCATCGGCATAGTCGCCATCGCCTTGGGTACGGTGCTGCTCACCAACCTCTCGCGCCTGCACAACGAGGGCGAAGCGGGCAAGTTCAACGACACGTTGGACTGGGGCATGCGCATCGGCTTGCTGCTCGGCATCCCCGCCACGGTCGCATTGGCCGTGCTCGCTTATCCGCTCGTGGCCACCATCTTCCTGCACGGTGAAATGCGCCCCCGCGACGCCGACATGACCGCAGCCGCGTTGCGCGCCTTCGCCATCGGCTTGGTGCCCCTCGTGCTCGTCAAGATCGCCGGCCCCGGCTATCTCGCCCGGCAGGACGCGGCGACCCCGTTCAAGTTCGCGATCGCCTCGTACGCAGTGAATATCGTCGTAAGTTTGGCGACGTTTCGCTGGCTTGGTCACATCGGCATCGCCTTGGCTACGAGTATCGCCGCCTTCGTCAACGCGGGACTGTTGATCGGTGGCTTGGTGCGCGCCAAGCACTACCGTCCGAGCCGCCAGCTCGCACGAGTCGTCACCATTACCACGGCGGGTACCGCGACGATGGCGTTGGCGCTCTGGTACGGCGTTCCGGGCGACGCTTGGTGGCTGGCGGCCAGCGTGGTCGAGCGCGTGGGTGCGCTCAGCATCGCTGTTTCCGGTGGGCTCGCAACTTACGCCGCGGTCGTTGTTGTCGCCGGCGTCCGCCCTAAGGACTTGAGACACCGCGCGTAACGCAGCCGGCCAAGGGCTGGGGCTGAGCAAAAGCAGCGCCGTAGGCGACGGTTTGTAGCTGGCTAATTTCCTAGGCGGTTGTAAGCCGTTGGCCGTAGTTTGCGCATGGCGACTCCGGCCACAATGTTCCGGACTCAACCGGACAGGAGCGGATCATGAACTGGTCGCGCTGGATGCTGCCGTCGGCGACGCCCCGCCCTTCGAACCACGTGTCGGTTTGGAGTGTCGCGGCGCGCGACGCACGCATGTTCTTCGGACTCGCCGGCGCGCTGTGGCTTGCCGCTCTCGTCCAAATCGTCTACAACACCGCCAAGGCGTGGCCGTCGGCCGCGCCGTGGCCGGACGCCGCCTTGGCGGTGCTTGCGGACTTGGGCACGGTGGGCGTGGGAGCGGCGATCGTCTCGATGCTGCTCGCGCGCGCCGTCAACACGGTAGGAGGAATACTGTTGTCGCTGTATCAAGCAATGGTCAACCGCTTCGTGATCCCGGTGATCGAGGAGCACGAAGCCCGGGGCCGAGCGGAAGGTCGAGACAAGGCCATGGCCGAGTGGGCGGCGTGGAACCAGCGCCGCCTCGCCGCCGAGCGGGCCGGCCAAGCGTTCGACGAGCCGCCGCCGAGCAACTAGCCGGCGCCGACTGATCGCGTAACCCGCGCCACGCGCGTCGGGCGGCCGTTGACGGCACTCAACCCGCGGCGGGGTGAGCTTGGCCTCGCTAACGCGCGCCATGTATCCATTCAGGACGTTGGCAAAGACGACGCGACCCCTGCTTGTCGGCGACGGGGATGCTGGGGCGAAAGGCGGCGCCGTGAGCGACGGCTGTGGCGATCACCGCCCCGCGCCGGTGTATGCTTGGCCGTCGCCGGACCAAACAAGGCGCAAGCAAGACACGCACATGGCTACCACAATCGGCCTGATCGCCGACACCCACATTCCCGAAGCGCGGGCCGAACTTTGGCCGCAGGTCTACGACGCCTTCGCCGGCGTCGAGCGCATTCTGCACGGTGGCGACGTCCACGATCTCGCCCTGCTTGACGAGTTGGAGAAGGTCGCGCCGGTCTATTGCGCAAGGGGCAATGGCGAGGACGGCTCCGGCGGACGGCCGATGCAACCCGAAGACCCTCGGGTAAAGTATGTCTGGACCATGGAAATCGAGGCGCTGACTGTGGGATTGACCCACTATGTGCCGGTTGTGGATGTGCCACCGGGGCTCACGCTTGAGCGGTTCGTGTCCCGTTATTGGCCGGAAAAGACACCCCATGTCATCGTCTCCGGCGACAGCCATACGGAACTGATCGTGGAGAAGGACGGCATCTTGTGCGTCAATCCCGGGTCGCCCACCTACCCGCACAACTACGATACGCAGTACGGCACCATCGGCTTTCTGACCATCGACGGCGACCAAGCCGAGGCATCCGTGTGGCTCATCAACGACGACGGCATCGAGCCGTTCGATTGGGATGCTATCCCGCCTTGGCGGTTACGTTAAGTGCTGGCCTGCCGAGCGTCGCCCAAGGTGTCAGCGATGTCGCTTAAGGGCGCCGGCGATTAAGACTGGCGGTTCCTTTGGTGTAAACCGATGTAGCCGATGACGACTCGACCATGCTCCTCATCCCAAGCGAAGGCGATGCGGATGTTGTGTTTCGGGTCGCGACTATTACCTTTGCCGATGTGGTTGGCCAGTTCGTAGGTTTTTCCGCCGGCGTTGGTCTTGTACCACTCGCTGTACATGCCCATGGTCGTGTCGGTCTGGTTCGGCTTGTAGGACCAGCCGGGACAGGCTTCCTTGATGGAGCGGTCGAAATCGGTTCCGGCACCGGGATCCGAGCGCATGTGTCGGTACTCGGTGGCCAGCCAAGCGAGCGCGTCGAACACCTCGCCGGGTTTCTGGAACCGCGGGTGCTTGGACGACTTGCTGTTCAGTGCGAACAGCAACTCGTCGCTAAACGTCTTTTGCGCCTGTTCGATGGCTTGGCGCGCGGTGCTTAAAGGCGCCGGCTCGTCGCCGTTGTCCGCGCGCGTCTTTCCTTTTGCCTGAACATAGGCTTTGCGCCAATACTGCTCGTTTTCTCGACTTTGCTGTAACCGGCTCTTCAAATCTCCTATTTCTTCGCCGAGTTGTTCTTTCTGCAACCGATAACCCGTGTGCGTCTCTTCGAGTTCCGCACTTCTCTCGGTCAGCCTCTCGGTCAGCGATGTCACCTGCCGTTCGAGTTGATCAATGTCCTCCGATTTGTCCAGCGCCGCCGTCACGACATGGGGGGACGCGGAGACTTCGTATTCCGCCGTCTCCTCGCGGACTTCTTCCGGCGGGTCGATCGGCAACCGTTCCCACTCGCCCACGGTAGCCAAAAGCGCCAACTCGCACTTTCCGCGCAAACCTGCACGGCGAAGTTCCAGCTCTCGCGACGCCGCCTGCGGTTGCAACTCCTCGTACTCGCTCAACTGCTTCTTGAGGCTGGCGACGATGTCAACCGCCTCGGGCATTACCGACACGCGTTCCGATGCGTCCGCTAGCCAACCGTCGAGATCGACACCCAAGTACTTGAGCTGGTCTTTGAACTTCTCTCGCAGTTGACCGATAGCGTCTGTGAGAACGCTAACGCTTTGGTCGATAAACTCCTTCATTTTCGTATCTGCGATGCTCGTGACGCGATGCGCAAATGCCGGTACGTCCCCCCATTCCGGAGCATCTGTGGGGAGCTTTGCGAGTTCCTCCAGCCAACGTTGGAAACGCGGCGACTCCACCGGCAGCGGATCGACCGTGTGGAGCAAGCCGCTCGTCAGGCACAGCATCAACGTCACGTCGTCTTCGTCCACGCCGTCCTGCGCCTCAAGCAGGTGATCGTAATGACGCAAGTACTCGTCAACGCGCCATTTGCCTCGAAAGCAGTCGAGCTCGGCGTCCACCCCCGGGGTCGCCACACCTGCGGCCTGCAAACGGTTGGTCACCCGTTCGCGGAGCGGCGCATGAGATTCCTGCCAAACCTTCAATACGGCGCCCGACAGCCGGTCGGCGCCCTGCCCGACCGCCGACAAGACGGCGTTTTCGAGTTGACCCGGTTTGGCTTTGCTTGCATGTCGATAGCCGCGAACCTGCACGCCGCCATCTAGCGCCTTGTTGAGCGTATTCCTCGCAGCAGGCGAAGCCTCCGTCCGGTATTCGAGCGCACGGCGGACGACGGCCTCCGCGTACTCCTCCGGCATAGCGTCGAAAACCTCGCCCAACGGCGGTCCGGGTTCAGTAGACTGCCTTCTTCTGTCCACGTTACGACGAGCGTCAGCCGGTCGCTTCAGCCCCCTCGCATCGGATTGATCGGCGGCCAAGACTCCTTGCTGGCAAGGATCGCCTCGCCGACCTCTTCCACATCCCACGGGCCTTCGGCCTCGTCTTTGTGCGCAACCGGGTTGAGTTGCCAAGACAAGAGCGATACGCGGTTGCCGGTGACCAACCAAGTGCGTCCGGTCACATCTTTCGCTTCGTCCGTACACAGCCAAACGACCGCCGGCGACACCTTCTCCGGCGGCACGGCGTCCTTGGCCTGTTCCGGCAGGATGTCGTCGGTGAGCCTCGACAGCGCGGTCGGCGCAAGGATGTTGACGGTGACGCCGTATCTGGCGCCTTCGAGATATAGGCAACGCGCGAAACCGGCGATGCCCGCCTTGGCCGCTCCGTAGTTGGTCTGGCCGAAGTTGCCGAGCAACCCGGAGGTGGAGCTGGTGACGATGATGCGGCCACCTTCGCCTTGCTCCAACATCTGGTCGTAGGCGGCCTTCGCCGAGTAGTAGGTGCCGCGCAAATGCACGTCGTTCACCACTTCCCACATGTCGTCGGTCATGTTCTTGAACGACTTGTCGCGCAGAATGCCGGCGTTGCAGATGCAGATATCCAAGCGCCCGAAGTTGTCCACCGCCGCCTGCACCATGGCCGACGCCGCGGCCTTGTCGCTGACCGAGCCGTAGTCCGCGACCGCCCGTCCGCCGGCGTCTTGTATCTCCTTGACCACGCCGTCCGCCATAGATGTGCCGGCACCCGTGCCGTCTCGCGCACCACCCAAGTCGTTCACGACCACCGCCGCGCCCTCTGCCGCCAACAGCAGCGCATGCGTGCGGCCCAAGCCACCCCCGGCGCCGGTCACCAACGCGACCTTGCCATCCAACATTCCCATAAAGCGTCTCCGCTGAATTGTCCGAATAATGACAAGTGTATTGCGCTAGTTGGCAAAGGCAACACGCCGTGCGTGCTACCGATGGGGTGGCGGCTGGGCTTCAGGCAAAAGGCGGGACCGTAGGCAATAGCTTTGTGGCACTAGCTGCGCCAACATCGCCAAGTCCGGCTTACCCGCTAACGCCACGAAAGCCGTCGCCTTTCGCCCCAGCCGCCCTATCACCCCGTCGGACCTCACGGCTAACGCCGCCAAGTCCGACAGCCTGCTAACGCAACGAATTATCAAGTTCGACGGCATCGAATCCGTCGTCACAGTGCTCGAAGTCGTGCGTCGCCGAGTCGCCGGGGTCAATGTTGGCGCAGCAGGCATGACAGCCCGACCACGAGTTGGCACAACGCTGAAGGTTGTTGGCGAATTGCCGGCCACACCCAGCCAAGTTGTCCGCCCTGTCCAGTGCGCAGGCCATGTCCCCCTCCCTACAATCGTAGGAGTCTTCGACATGCTGCTGACACGCGGAAAATGTACTGGTCGCCGTGCAGCTAATCTGTTTGCTGTTGCAGCCAAACTGGCAACCCACCAAGTGCTGGTGCGCGAAGTGCGGCACCGGCCCATCGACCGAGTCGCCAAAGACGCCACGCCATGCACGCTGCGCCTGTATCGTGGACTTTTCGGACGCAAGCAGACTGTCCTGCCAACCGAGTACGGCGACGGTCGCCTCGTCGAAGGCGCCCTCTATCGTGTGCGCAACGCTGTCGAGGGTCTTCGGATCAAGCTGTGCCAAATAACCACGCCGGTCACGATCTGAGAGTGTCAGAAGGTCGCGCACGGTCGCAGGGCCCGGCCCATCGGTCGAAAGGCCGCGGTTCCATCCGGCGGAATCCGCCTGCACCATCGCCGCCATCGCATCTTGCGCATGTTGGCGCTGGATATCCGTCCGTAGAGCCAGTTCATCCATTGCCTGATCAAGCGCATCTGTAAACCGGTCGACTTCGGTCGCATCGAGCTGTGCCAATGCCTGTGTTCGCTCTTGCTCCGTCATGGCCATAAACTCCGGCACCGTCGGAGCCGTTGCGGCAAGAACGGGTAGCGTCGCATAGGCAACCGCCACGAGGATCAGGTGTCTCATTTCGTTCTCCTGCCAAGGGATTGCCGGTTTTCCACTGATTACTCCTACCGACACGAAACGTCAACCGTCTCAACTCGCCAACCCGTCCCCGTCGATTTACTGTCGAACAGAAGTTGTGCGATATTAGAGGCTCTGAGGTCGGCACGAGCGAAGAAAAAGATTAATCGTTCGACTAGCGAGTCGGCGGAACTGATCGCTCGATCTTCCTGCGCGACTGCGTGTGCGCCGCCATGAGAGTGGATGTCATCCACTGCGGGCCGTTCGCCAACGAGAGCGAGCAACAGGCCGTCGAAGGCTTGAAGACCCGACTCATTTCCGAACTCGGCGACGGGCAGTGGCTGTTGCTAACAAACCTCGCGTTTTCCGCGAGCCATCGCCGACAGTCGGACGAAATCGACATCATCGTCGTCGGGCCGCCCGGCGTGCGTGTCGTCGAAGTCAAGCACTGGACCTCGAATTGGGTTAAGAGGAACCCCGACTTGGTCGGCCAAGAGGCCGACAAGGTGACGGACAAGGCCAAGAAGGTCGGCACCACACTACGCAAGATGATTGCCGATGTTGGCGGTGTGGACAGCGTGTTCTTGGTCACTCAAGCCCCAACGAAGGTGAGGCAGATTGACGGGCGGGTGGTACGCGGCGTTCCGTTCCGAACGATCCAGTCCTGGCAGCAGGTAGTTGGCCTGAATCGATCCTTGTAGCTAACGAATCACCCGGTCCGACGGCTGGGCAACTTGC
>CAYGBI010000074.1:0-17112 GCA_964348085.1 uncultured Pseudomonadales bacterium
AGCGCCATGCCGTGGTCCACGGTCGACTGGTGCTCGACCAGGAAATGCACCGACGCGGGCTCGTCCGGGGCGCCGGTCCCGCGCAGCCGCGCCGACCAGGCCACGTCGACCAGCCGCCGGCGGCGGTCGTCGGCGACGATCTCGGTGGGCGCCGGAGCGAGCGAGTCGAGGTCGACGCCGTCCAGCCAGCCGGCGCCGCACCAAGGCGCGACGAAGCCCTCGATCAGGTCGCGGGCGACGCGGGGCTCGGCCAACACGGCCTTGTAAACGGCGTCGGACATGTCGTTTCGCGTCGGTTCGCTTCGTGACGCGAACGACACTAGCGCCCCGAAGTCCCCGTGTCTGCGCGCCAAAGGCCGCTCTTGCCGTGCGAAAGGAGCCAGTCGTTTCGTGAGCGATAAGCCCGAACCCGCGCACGAAATGTCGGCCGGACATACGGGGGCACGATTTGACCGTTCGCGTGGGAACGGAGCAGTTCGCCATCGCTCGAACGCCACACGCAAAGCGACGAAGTAGACCCCCAAGCGACATGAGCGCGGCTGGCGGAGGTCCGGGAGTCCAATCGTTAATTCAATCTATTTCTAGATCGGTACACTAGGGCGTCGGACGAGCGCCGGAAGGAGGTCTCGGCCTTGTTTGGCCTGACCTACGAAAGCCGGTTCTGAACGGGCCCGAACCGAACGGGCAGGCCAACCGAAGGAACCTACAAAGTTTGACGCAGCGCCGCCGTCACCGGAACACCCGAATCCAAAAGCGATTGCCCTAGGCAGGGCCGGGCTCCCACGGGCCCGGAGGGCGATGCGGGGTCGCCAAGGTTATCGTCGGCTACGAGTTCTACTACAACTACCCGCGCGCCCGATGCGTTGCTCGCATATCAAACCCCGAACGAGTACCTTGTTGCCTCGGGGGCCGCTTGATCCACCGTGTTATATCTGCTCGGTTCAAATGCATGGGCAGCGACCTCAGACGTGTAGTTGGCGATGAAGGACCGGCGGGCGATGGTGCGCAGGCCCAGAACAACTCGGACTGTATTGTGGCGTTGAGGCGGAAGGGAGCGGGTTGGTCGAGTGAAGATTTCGTCGACCCGGATGCGCTGTCGGACCCGCTGGACGAGTCCGATCCTTGGGCGGCGGCCAGCGTTCCTAACGTTGACTTCGATTCACACCAACGTGAGGAAACAGTTGCTGGAATCGAAGTGGCAGACGACGATGGGCAGGCACATCTGGACTTCTTAACCGACAGCGACCCGACAACGTCGTTGGCGGGTGAAGCCCAGTGGTCTGACGACATTGCATCCGGGATAACGGATGAGTGGGACGAGCCAGACCCGACGATCGATCCCGATAGCGGCCTTGCCGAGCAACTGTATCCGCCAGACAACAGCGTCGACGACGTCTCGCTTGAACTAAAGATCCATGACTTGCTACTGCTTGTCACCCCGATTGACGACGATCAAAGGGCGAGATGTACCGCTCTTCTCAGGCAGTTCGGCGCGGTTGAACTGCGCTACATGCTCCCTTGGCTCCGCACACGAACGTGGTGTGGTCGTATGCTCACGTTGTTCTTGGAGTTTCGCGAGATCTGGTATCAGAAAACCCGTTCTCATTGGTGGGAGAGTTGGTATTGGGACGCACGCAATACGGACTGGCGACCGACGTACCACCGAAGTAGCCTGACGTTTGACGTTGCGTGCGAGTTGGTGCGGGAGCGGTCGCATTGTCAGCCGGAGGAGGTAATAGACGATGCGTGGTTCGAGGACTGGGATAACTACAATGTCTGGGAACTGGGTGTTCGCTCTTTCGCGAGCTTTGCCCTGTTTCGGGCAGGTTTAGCAGCCGAGGAGAATTGGCTCCGCATGCTTATTCGAATAGACCGCCGAAGCAGAGCCGAGTGTGCGGAGTGTATGGATGACACATTCGCGCCATTCATGCTGCCATCTTTCGCGGATCAATATGGATTGCCTTACGAAAGGTACAGTCACGGCCGCATACGGCTAGATTCTGAAGGGCGGCTTCGGTACGAGGGCGAAACCAACGAAGGGCAACCAAACAGCCTAGCGGAGCACCTCTTTTGACTTGCCTCACCTGCCTCGCTTGCCTCACTTGACGAAGGTACCAACGGATGACAGCGACGCAGCGTGGCGTTCGACACCTATATCCGGGAAAAGACTGTTTTGTTGCGCATCGCCACGCTGGCAGGCGTGACAGGGAACTAGGTGTTGTCGTCGAAACCGATGCCGATGGCGAGCGACTGCGAGTTCGTTGGGGGCAATCAGGCGTCGACGAGTGGCACGACGCTGAGGAACTGGGTTGCGGCTTCAGGCCGGGACACGTCGTACAAGACCGCCCCCGGTCCAACATTCGCAAGACACTCGGTACAGGGACCGTGGTCGCCCGGCGCCGGATCGCGGAGCGGGACATGGTGCTGGTGCAATTGCATCGCACGGGAGAGAGCCGCTGGCTGCCGTTTGAACGCCTAGTACGAGTTAGGGATGCACGTCACAGATACGAGCAAGCCGATATCAAGGACGGGGACGGCGCGGAGCGTTTTCGCCTTAAGACGCTGGCGTATGCGCTGGATTCGTGGAATCAGATAACCGGGGCGCTTGATCGCTTGGATGTCGACCCGCTACCTCATCAGATCGACCTCGTGCATCGCATCATGACGTCGGACCACAGCAATTGGCTGATCGCGGACGATGTTGGCCTCGGAAAGACCATTGAGGTGGGTTTGTTGTTGGCGGCGATGAAGCGGCGTCGTCAAGCTCGGCGCGTGCTGGTCGTTTGCCCGGCAGGCGTCGTGCAGCAATGGCAGGACGAGATGCGCTTCAAGTTCAACGAGGACTTCCGCATCTACGGACTCGACTTCAATATCGGTCAAGCGTCCCACTGGCAATCCTTCGACAAGGTAGTGGTTTCGATAGACCGAGCAAAGGCGGCGACACACAGCTCGACATTCGCCGAGTCCGGGCCGTGGGACGTAATCGTGTTTGACGAAGCGCACCACTTAAGCAAGACCGAAGGTGCGACCGTAACGCAACGCTACCGTCTCGCAGAGCGCCTACAGTCGCTTACGGACAGTTTCATATTCTTGACGGGAACGCCGCATCAGGGCAAGACCGATCAATTCGTCAACGTCTTGCTGTTGCTGCGCCCTGATCTCCGCGGACGACTCGCGCAGATGATTGCGGACCCGTCAGTTGTTGCGGATGTCGTCCTGCGCAATCGCAAGAGCCTTGTCACTGACGCAACCGGCGATTTCTTGTTTCGCGGGCAGGACACGAACCTCGTTGAAGTGCCGCTGTCCGAGGCAGCGCGAGAGTTCGACCGGCGGCTGCAAAGATACATACGGGACGGGTACGCCGCGTCTGACGTAGGCGGCACGAAAGGTCGTGCGGTGGGCTTCGTAATGACGACCTATCGGAAGCTTGCCTCCTCTAGCGTAGCTGCGATCGAAAGTGCGCTGCTACGCCGGCGAGCCAAGCTTTCGGGCGTAGCGGAAGATAGCGTGCGCCGTGACACGCTCCCCTCGTTCGAGGAATTTGAGGATGCGTTCGAGGAAGGCGAAGATGGAGAAGACGATCTGGACAGCATGTCTGATCGAGTGGCCACCCTCGCAGTAGGGGGGCGTCCGTTCTTCGTCGACGAATTGGACATGCTCTCTGATCTTTGCGAAGTAGCGAAAACTGTCAAACAGGACGACAGGAAGCTCAGTCGATTCCTAACCGAGATCGTCGACCCACTATACGCACGCGGCGTTAAGCTCCTAGTGTTCACGGAGTACCGTGCGACCCAAGACTACCTTGTCGACGCTTTGAAACGCCGTTACCCGAATTGCGGCGTGTGTCAGATCAACGGGGGTATGAATCTCGCGACGAAGCGCCGCAACATCGACGAATTCAACACCTCGTCCAGCTTCATGGTTTCCACCGAAGCGGGTGGGGAAGGTATTAATCTGCACTGGCACTGCCATGTGCTCGTGAATTACGACCTGCCTTGGAATCCTAGGCGGCTTGTCCAACGAGCTGGTCGGCTGTATCGCTACGGCCAGCGTGAACGAGTGGTGGTGTTCAATCTAATGGCGGGGGACGGTTTTGACAATCGAGCGCTCGGCATGCTTCTTGATCGCGTATCTAGGATCGCACGCGACATGTCTAATGTGAGCGTCGAGTATCACGACGGGCTCGAAACTGAGATCGTCGGAGAGATACTCGAACGAGTAGATGTCGCGCAGATCCTCGCGAGTAACCGAGAGATGGACATTGAGCGCAGTCGATCAGAGATTGACGACGCCGTTGACCGTGCGCGGCGTGCCCAGTCCCTGCAGGAGAAGCTGTTCTCACATGTCGAAGGATACGATCCGAGCCAAGCCGCTGCGCTGCATGCGTTCGGACCCACGGAAGTACTTGCGTTCTTGGAGGGCGTGTTGCCCCGTCGAGGAATACAGGTTCGAACTCGCTTGCACGACGGTCGCGTCCTAGAAGTCGTCTTGCCAGCAGAACTACGCGGCCGGTATTCGGAGTTTGGCGGGCGCACCGTTGTGCGAATCACGGTAGACCGACGCCTTGCCCTGCGGGATGAACGAAACGTCCCCATGGATTTCGCGAGTGTGTTCTTCTCCGAACTCATCGAGTTCGCCAAGTCTCCGGAGTTTGGCGGCGACTACGCGGTGTTGCGTTCCCAGAATGCTGGAGCGCTGGGCATCTACAAAGTTAGGTGGCAAAACGACCAAGGCCTGCCGCGCTGGGAGGCGCTGGTACCTGTCCATATTCCAGCAGATGATGGCTCAGTGGCTGCGAACCCCGAGTTCTTCGGCCACCTTCTGCTAGGTAGGCAAGACGTTGATAAGCCGTTGAAACGTGCTTTCAAAGGTCGCGATGAACGGCGACATGCCCTCCGACAGATGGCGCAACGCGCTGAATTGGAGTTGGCAAACCGGTCTACACCACTGCGGCACCCCAATGACATCGTGCTCGTCGCCGCTGCCGACTTGTGCAATAGCTAGCAGGCGTTGGGCGTTTCGTCATGCTGGCCGGTAAAGCCACGATCCCTGCGCCGAACATCCTGGCGCGCATTTGGCGCCTATGCAATCCGGCCCGCCTCCTTTACGACGAGAGCTTATGCGAGTGCCGCCTTCGGCCCGCTGAACGTTCAGTCCTAGCGGCCCGCGGTGGAAGTCACGCGGCATTCGAACGGCCCGCATCCCGCTCGGCATCGTCGCTCCTCGGTCGTATAGGGCCGATACGCTCCCTCGTCGCGCCTTGCCGAGGCGTGTGATCGTGGAAAACGCGAGACCGCTCCAACTTGACGGTCGCTACTAACTGCGTGAGATGGCCGGTCGTAGGCCGACAGCAGGCTCGTCGGGAGTGAGTGGCGGATTGCGTAGTGACGCTTCCTCCGCCGTGCTAGTGGCGTTGCCGACGACGGTTTGGCGAGTGCCGGATATCGTTGTTTCTTGGCCAATTGCCGAAAGCTCCCACCTCCGCGTTTGACTCGCCTACCGCCTGCCGGACTTGGTGGCGTAGCCGCAAGTCCGGCGGGCGGTAGGCGGCTTGGGCTGGGGTGAAAGGCAACGGCTTTGCGGCGTTAGGCGAGTGCGACAAACTGCTACGCTCTGCGAGTAGCTCGGTCGACGGGACGGGAGGAAGCTTGGCGAGGGAATCGGCTTCGCAGGCCGGTCCGGCGTCGCACGCCGGGCGGGCGACTCTTGATCGCCCGGTGTTCGTCATCAGTGTCCTTTGCGTGGTCGGCGCATCGGTGCCGATGATTCTCTTTCCGACCGCGGCCGGTGCCGTGGCGGAGGCGGCTTACGCTTGGGTCGCCGGCACTTTGGGCATCTTCTATATCTGGGCGACCGTATGCGTCACGGTCTTTCTCGCTTGGCTTGCCTTCAGCCGCCACGGTGGGCGGGTGCTCGGCGACGAAGCGACGCCGGAATACGGCACCGTGAGTTGGGCGGGAATGCTGTTCTGCGCCGGCATCGGCTCTGGGCTCCTGTATTGGTCTACCGCCGAGTGGGCGTCGTATGTGGACCAGCCGCCGTTTGGCGTTGCGCCAGGCACGTCCGAAGCACGGGAATGGGCGGCCAGCTTCGGCATATTCCACTGGGGCGTATCCGCTTGGTGCCTGTATTGCTTGCCGACGGTCGCCATCGCTTGGCCCTATTACCGGTATCGGCTGCCCTATCTGCGATTGTCCGGGGCTCTGACAGGACTGTTCGGGCGCGACTTCGGCTACCGGCCGTGGGGGCGCGCCATCGACTTCCTGTTCATCGTCGCGCTGATCGGCGGGACGGGGACTTCGCTCGGTCTCGCCACGCCGATGTTGGCTGCGGTAGCGGCGCGCCTCTTCGGTCTACCGGAGTCCTCTGCGATGACGATGGCGATTTGCGCCGTATGCATAGTGTTGTTCGCGCTCAGCGTGTACTTCGGCTTGGAGCGAGGCATTCGCCGGCTGTCCAATGTGAACGTTGCCCTGGCCGGCGTGTTCCTCGTTTGGGTGCTGACCACGGGGCCGACGGTCTTCCTGCTGGAACTCGGCACCTCGGCGATCGGCCTGATGCTGCAGGAGTTCATCCGCATGAGCACTTGGGCGGATGAGTTCCACCAAAGCCGGTTCACGGAGGATTGGACGGTCTTTTATTGGGCTTGGTGGATCGCCTACGGTCCGTTCATAGGCCTGTTCGTTACTAAGATCTCCCGCGGTCGGACCCTGCGGGCGGTGATCTTCGGCGTGGTGGGGTTCGGCGCCGCGGGTTGCGCTGCGTTCTATGTGATCTGGGGCAACAGCGTGATGTGGATGGACATGCACGAGAACATCGGCTTTCTGGATCTCGTTCGCGACGACAGCACGCCGACCGCCATCGCCGTCGCGGTCGGCAGCCTAGCCGGGCAGCCGCTGCCGCTGGTGGTGTTTCTAGTCCTTGGCCTCGTGTTTGTGGCGACCACCTACGACTCGGCGTCGTATGCGATCGCGGCGTCGGTGACGCGAGGCCTTACCCCGGGCATGGATCCCTCGCGTGGTCATCGCCTGTTCTGGGCGTTCGCCTTGGCGCCGTTGCCCGTTGGTCTTGTGGTGGTCAAAACGCTTGATGCTGCCAAGTCGGTAACGCTGGTGGCTTCGTTGCCCTTGCTGGCAGTGATGGTGTTGATGGTGATGGCGCTGCTGCGCTCGCTACGGGAGGCGCCACGAGCGGGGCCGCCGCCACGCAATGGCGTGTAGGGCTAGTACCGCGGGGTTGAGTGGGAGCGCGGAGGCCCGCCGGTGCGTGGGTTGCTCGTCCTAAAAGGCTTCGAGCAACCCACGCGCTTCGGCGAGACTAAGCCTGCCGGCCTACCAGCGATAGGAAGCCCGCAAATACCACGAGCCCCCTTCGAAGTTGGCGGCGGTACGACGGGCGTAGGGAAGGCCGACGTTCAGCCGGTTGGCGAACGGCGCGTCGATCACGTCGACGTACTCGTCGAAGATGTTCACGCCGCCCAGTGTGAACCGCAGGGCTTCGCTGTAATCGAAGCCGAGTTGGGCGTCAACGAAGAGCGTCGAGCCCAAGAGCTTCGTTGGCTGTGCGCCGCCCGCGCCGCCGATTCGCCCCCGTTCGTCGTAATGTTCGCCGTAGTAATTGGCGCGCAGCATCAAGTCCCAGCGAGGGCTTAGGCCGGTGTCGGCGACAATAGTGAAGCGATCATTGGGGTAGCTCTCTTCGATGTCTTCCACGTCGGCTTCGCTAACGGGTTGCCGGCGGTTGACCAACGACTGACTGGCGACCTCGACGCTGTTGTGGTTGTAGGCGAAGCTGAAGTCCGTGCTCTGGCCGGCGGACCAGTCGACGCGTGTGGTCAATACCACGTCCACGCCTCGGACATCGAGATCCAAGGCGTTGGTGAAGAACTGCACGTTGGCGTCGAGGCCGGTCACCGGATCGGTGACGGGCAAGGTCTGCGTTTTGAAGATGCGATCGTCGATGCGGATGAAATAGGCGTCGATGGTGAGCTCGGTTTGGTCGCCGCCGGTCCACAGGCCTATGCTGTAGTCGATCGACTCTTCCTCCTTGAGCGGGGCGCCGCCGGCGACGAGCGCCAACGGATGGTCTGGCGGAACGGTGCCTGATTCGACCTGCCTCCCCGTGTCGTTGACGTCGAAGGTGGTGGTGACCTTTTGCAGGTTCGATTGGCCGGGGGTCGGCGCATGGAAGCCCGTGTTGACCGAGCCCCGCAGCGTCAATCGGTCGGTCAAGTCCTGACGCAGAGCGATCTTGCCGTTCAGTGTGCCGCCGAAGTCGGAGAAGTTCTCGTAGCGCAGGGCATATTGGATGAGCGTGCGATCCGAAACAGCCTGTTCGATTTCGCCGTACACGCCGACGTTGTCCCGGGAAAACTCGCCGGCGTTTCTCGGTTCGAGGCCTTTGAAGCCACTGGAACCGGCGCCTCGGTAGGAGTTGGGTTCGCCGGCGTTGACGGTGAACGTCTCCTCCCGCCATTCGGCGCCGAAGGCGAGTTGCATGTTGTCGCTCAGGGTACGGGTGAAATCCGCGTTGAGATTGAGCTCTTGCTGCTGAAGCGCGCCCACGTCGAATCCCATTTGCAGCGGCAAGCCGTTGCCGCCCAAACCGATGTCTGGATTGATCGTGTTGTTCAGGAAGAAGTCCAACTCGTCCTGTCCATAGCCGATGCTGAAGTCGTAGGTCGTGCCGCTGCTGAACAGGCCCTTCAAGCCGGCGACCCAGCCGTAGTCGAAGTGGTCACCGTCGAAGAACGGCGTGAAGCCTTGCGGCAACCGGTCTTCGATCATGAGCGAGCGGATCGTGACGTGAGCTTCGTTTGCGTCCTGGGTGGACGGGTTGTCGCCAGCGCGATAGAAGAATCGATAGCGCCCGGCCGTGTCCGCAAGATTGCCGTGGAGATAGAGTTCCCCGGCATTGCCCACGGGCAGGCCGGCGTTGACGAAGAAGCGATGGTCCTTGGTTTGCGGACGCCCCCAAGTCTGCACGAAAGGCGCGTCCTCGAACGGCGAGTCGGCGCCGACGCCGCGCACGCCGGCGTCGATCAACGCTTGCCCGTTCGGTCGCTGTCGCCCCCGCGAAAGGGCTTCGTTGTCTACATATTCGTAACTCAAGTTGGCGAAGCCGTCGGCGCCCAAGGCGAAGCCTCCGTTGGCGGCCAACTTGATGCTCTGTTCGCCTTCGTAGAAATGGCCGTAGTCGACGCTCACTGTGCCGCCTTGGGCGGCATCCTTCATCTGGAAGTTGATGACCCCGGCGATGGCGTCCGACCCGTACTGCGCCACTGCGCCGTCGCGGAGCACTTGGACGCTCTCCACCGCGATGCTCGGAATCATGCCGATGTTCGGACCGTGCGACCCCTTGCCGGCGGCCGGCACGAACTCCGCGATCAGCGCGGCGCGATGGCGGCGTTTGCCGTTGACCATCACCAAGGTTTGATCCGGCGCCAGACCGCGCAGCGATGTCGGTCGCACGAAGGTGTCGCCGTCGCCGGAGGCCATTGGCGCGTTGTAGGAAGGCGCGAGGGCGCGCAAGCTGTCGGTCAAGTCGGCGTTGTTGCCGATGCTGGTGATGTCTTCAGCCGACAGGATATCCACTGGCGCCGGCGCGTCGGACGCCGATCTCGAGGTTTGGAATCGGGAGCCGATGACGAATACGACTTCGACGTCCTCGTCGGCTTCGGCTGCTTCCATTTCGGCAGCGGCCGCAGGTGCGATCGGTGCCGCTACTACTGCGAATGCGAGCAGTCCCGGCACGCTACAAGTTGGTTTCATTGACTTTCTCCTAATCTCCAAGGGAGCTGTTTCGCGCCCCACGTCCCTAGGGGCGGGCGCGAATACTAGGCGATTGGCGGGCGGAATGAAAGCCGCGCGGCAGGCCGTTTGAGAGGGCAGGCGCGCCGTCTCTGCGAGGTGTTTGCTTGGGCGTCGCAAGCATCGATCAGGGTGCGCAAACGAGCACTTGACGCGGCCCTTGGTGGCGCCGCGCTGCTTGCAAACGGCGCCCGGAGTGGCGAGAATCCGTCGCCATGGCCAAGGTGGTATTTCCGGATCACTTGCTGAGCAACACGGGCGGTGTGCGCGAGCTCGATGTCGCCTGCAAGAACTACCGCGCATTGGTGCGGGCGCTCGAGGAGAAGTGGCCGGGCATCGAGGAGGTGCTCGCCAAGACCGCGGTCGCCATCGACGGCCAGATCTATCAAGACGCTTGGCTGGAGCCGATTCAGCCCGGCAGCGAAGTGTTCTTCATGCAGCGCATCGAGGGTGGTTGAGCGTCCCTCGGCTTGGAGAGGCTTCAAGGACCGAGCCGTCGCCAAAGGAACTCGTACACCAGCGCCCACATGAAGGCGCTCTGCGCGTTGTCGGCGGCGCCGCCGTGGCCGCCTTCGATGTTCTCGTAGTACGTCACGTCGTGCCCCATCTCCCTCATCCGCGCCACCATCTTGCGTGCATGGCCGGGGTGTACCCGGTCGTCGCGCGTGGAGGTGGTGACCAGTAGGGGCGGGTACGCCGTCTCCGCGGCGACATTGTGATAGGGCGAATAGTCGCGTAAGAATCGCCACTCCTCCGGGTCGTCCGGGTCGCCGTACTCCGCTACCCAGCTCGCCCCGGCGAGCAGCTTGTGATAGCGGCGCATGTCGAAGAGCGGCACTTGGGCGACGATCGCGCCGAACAGATCCGGGCGGCGGGTGAGCATGTTGCCCATCAAGAGGCCGCCGTTGCTGCCGCCAAGAATGCCGAGTTGGGCGGGTTGCGCGACCCCGCGGCGTACCAAGTCCTCGGCTACGGCAATGAAATCGTCGTAGGCCAGATGCCGGTTCTCTTTCAGCGCCGCCCGGTGCCAGTCTGGACCGAACTCGCCGCCGCCCCGAATGTTGGCGACGACATAGACGCCGCCCCGTTCAAGCCACGCCAAGCCGACTGCCGCCGAGTAGCGCGGCAACAGGGCGATTTCGAAGCCGCCGTAGCCGTACAGCAATGTCCGCTGCGGTCCGTCGAGCGCGGGACGGGAGACTTGGAAGTAGGGAATGCGCGTGCCATCGGCGGACGTCGCCCAGTGCTGGGAGATGTCGAGGCCGGCGGCGTCGAAGTAGCTCGCCGCCTGTTTGAGCGGCTCGGGCGCCTCGCCGATGTCGCCGAGCGACAGCGTCGGTGGCGTCAGGTAGTCGTCGAATTCCACGAAGTACCGGTTGTCTTGGTCGGCGTCCACGGGATTGATGGCGACCGTGCGGAAGCCGGTCTCCTCGAACAGCGGACGGGTCGTCCACCCGTCGTCCGCCGGCGTCGCGACCACAACCCGGTTCTTCACGTTGTCCAGAATGTTGATCAGCATGTGGTCGCGAGTCGGCGAATAGCCGGCGAGCGACGTGCCCGGCCCCGGCTCGAACAGCTTGTCGAACTCCCGCTCGCCGGCGAGGAAAGCGGCCAACTCCGTGCTCAGAAGACTCCCGGCGGCGTAGCGGCGCCCGGCGACCTGCCAATCCGACTTCAGCTCGATGTACAGCCGGCCGCGATGCATCGACGCGTTCGCGTCGGCTGGTTTCTCAAGCGGGAGCAGCTCGCCGTCTTGCCGGACGTACAACGTACTGGAATAGAAGTCCGTCGCTTGCCAGACCACTTGCAGTTCATGACCGGTGGCGAGGTTGGCATATGCGCCGACGGATACGTCCGTCTCGTCGCCGACGAACACCGTTTCCGCCTTCGCCAACGCCTGCCCGCGCCGCCACAGCTTGACGATCCGCGGATAGCCGGACTCGGTGAGCGAGTCCGGGCCGAAGTCGGTTGCGACGAAGATGCGGTTCGGACCCGCCCAATCGACGGTGCTCTTGGCTTCCGGCAGGTAGAAGCCATCGGCCTCCGGGGCGACGAAGGCCTTGGTCAAGAGGTCGAACTCCCGCGTCACCACGGCGTCGGCGCCGCCCCGCGAGAGGCGCACCAAACAGCGTTCGTAGTCCGGCTGGCGGCAGAAAAAGCCGTTCAGCACCCAGTTCTCGTTCTCTTCCTCCGCCAACGCGTCGAGGTCCAACACCGATTCCCACGCCGGCTCGTCGCGCCGGTATTCGGCAAGCGTCGTGCGTCGCCACAGGCCTCTCGGATGGTCGGTGTCGCGCCAGAAGTTGTAGTAGTGCTCGCCGAGCTTGTCGACATAGGGAATGCGATCTTCGTCGTCGAAGACTTCGAGCAGGCGCGAGCGCAATCGCTTGAACGAGGCGGTGTTCGCCAAGGTCCGATTGGTGGCGCGATTGCGCGCCTTCACCCAACGCACGGCGCGCTCGCCGGCGATTTCTTCCAACCAAAGGTACGGGTCCGAATCAGGGTTTTGCACGGTATCGGCCGGGGGTTCGGGCGCTGTTGCGCAGGCGGTCAGCGCGACAATCAAAACACAACAGAACGAGCGTGTCATCGCGCCTCTCAACCGAAGGTCAAATCGTGCAGCCAAGGCAGACCGAAAGCGAGAGTAACACTCACGACGAGCCCGGAAAGCGCCTTCGCCGCATCGGCAAGCACCTTTTTCGTAGTCACCCTACCGGAAAGATCGGCGAGATAGACGGATAGCGCGAACTCGCGGCCGGCGAGAACGCCCAAGAAGACCCACGTAGTGCTCATGGGCACGTCGCTCCATTCTTTGAACACCAAGAGCACCACGCCGTAGATGAAGTCGATGATGGTGGCGGCGCGGATGTCGGTGGTGTCGGTCTTGGTGGTGACGATCTTCTGAATCTCGCCGCCGAACTGATAGAAGATGTAGCCGAGCATGGCCACGAGCGTGACCACGCCGAACACCAGCCATGCCACCGGTAGCTCCCGCGGGAGATAGACGAAGATGTTGGCGAGGTCCTGCACCAGCCATTGGCTCCACAGGAATCCGGTGGAGGCCCATTGCAGAAACACCCAGTAGTTCGGGATGGGCTCCTTTCGGGTGCGGTGGAAGTGTTCGCTCAGGCGTTTGAACACCAGTAAAAACAGCACGATGGCCGCGACGAAGGCCACCACGTAGCCAAGCGAGGACTTCATCAGCATAGCGTTCAAGTTGCCTTCCTGCCCCGCCGTCACGGCGAACACCGTGAGCACCAGGAAGGTCGTGCTCACCGGTACGCCCATGCGAGTCAATATCAGCAAGGCGAGCGGCGGAATGGCGTGAATCCAAGATACGCCGCCCTCCGGCACCGGGAACTTGCTCAGCCGGCCGTAGGCGACATCGCCGTCGTTGACCACCCAGCCGTAGCACAGCACCAAGAGCAGGATGCTGCCGGCGAACAGCCACAGCAGCCACCAAGGCCGATGCGCGTTGGACGCCAAGAACGTGCCGAGAGTCTGAATGGAGTCGTTGGCGACCACCGCGTAGGCGGCCAACAAGAACCCCACGACCATGTAGATCTCGATGAGCGAAATGGTCGTGTACCGTGGCGCGGCTCGCAGATGTGGCGCATTGTAAACGGTGTTTGGTCCGCCGTTATGACAGCCCCCGCGCTGGACGGGCTTGGGAAGGGGGCCGCGGGCGGCGGGATAAGCGCCGCGAGCCGCAACTATAGAGGCCGCGAACCACAAACTATAGAGAAGGAGAACCACCGTGCCGAAACTCGTCAACCTCGGTTCCTTGTGCATCGACAATGTCTATCGCGTGCCCGGCATCAGCGCCGCCGGCGAGACGGTCGCTAGCCGGTCGCACGAGGTGTTCCCCGGCGGCAAGGGCTTGAATCAGTCGTTCGCTGCCGCCCGCGCGGGAGCGAATGTGATTCATGCCGGATGCGTCGGCGGCGACGGCGCCTGGCTGCGCGACACGTTGGCGGCGGAAGGCGTTGACGTCACTCGGGTGCGCACCGTGGCCGCGGCTTCGGGCCACGCGGTGATCCAAGTCAACGACGCCGGGGAAAACGCCATCGTCATCGCCGGCGGCGCCAACCGTGTACTCACCGCGGCCGACGTGGACGGCGCCTTGGCACAGGTGACGGAGGACGACTGGCTGCTGCTGCAAAACGAAATCAATGACTTGGAATATGTCTTGCGTACCGCGAACGAGCGCGGCTGTCGCGTCGCCTTCAATGTCGCGCCGGTGGACGGGAGGATCGGCGGCTATGCGCTGGACGGCGTCTCGCTGTTGATCGTCAACGAGATCGAAGCGGCCGCCTTGGCCGGCGAGCGCGAACCCCAAGCCGCGCTAGGTGCCCTGCGCGAGCGCTATCCCGCCGCCGAAGTGGTGCTCACCTTGGGCAGCGATGGGCTGATCTACGCCGGGCGGGAAGGCGACTTCGCGCTGCCGGCGTATCCTGCCGCCGCGGTGGACGAGACTGGGGCCGGCGACGCCTTCATCGGCTTTTTCATGGCGTCGCTACTCGCTGGCGATTCGATGCGGCGCGCCCTGTTGCTCGGTTCCGCGGCCGGCGCCTTGGCGGTGACCAAAGCCGGCGCTGCTAGCTCCATTCCCACGTTGGCCGAGGCCGTCGCCATGGTTGATGACGAATGAGCGTGCGAGCAGTCGCTACGGGAACGTCAACCCGGTTGCCGCGGCGAGCTCGCCGATCGCCTGCTCTTCCGTCACCACTTTGATGGTGGTCATGCCCATGGCCCGCGCCGGCTTCAGGTTGATGCCCAAGTCGTCCAAGAACACCGTGCGCTCCGGCGTGACGTCCAAGCGCTCGCAGGCGATACGGTAGATGCGGGGGTCGGGTTTGCGCATACCCTCTATGCTCGACTCGACGACCACGTCGAAGCTCGCCATCACTGCCGCGATGCGAGCGGCTTTATGGGCATCGGCTGGTTTACTTGCTGCGCGCGAGCCGTCGTTCTTCATGTTGTTGGTGATGCAGCCGACCTTGTAGTGCTTCTTGCACTCGGCGAGCACCGCAGCCATGCGCGGGCGAAAGTCGCCGGACAGGAGGGCAAGCACGTCCTTGCCGCCGACGCTGTGGCCTAGCGCCTCGGCCTCCCGGCGGAACTCGGCGTCGAACTGCTCCTCGTCGATTTGCGAAGACTCGAAGCGCGCCCAAGCGTTGCTGTCGGGATTGGTCGAGTTGACGGTGCGGATGAAGTCGTCGGGAAGCCCCCGGGCGCGCTGAAAGCGGTCGAACGCGACGAATGGGCTGGTGGTGAAGACGCCGCCGAAATCCCACAGGATCGCGTCGATCACGATATTTCCTGATCGGTTAGGAAGGCGTTGATTTCCCGCGCCAAAGCGTCCGGCGCATCCAGTTCCGGCAGATGGCCCGCGTCGTCGATCTCGCGGCTGCGCACCGGCCCGGCGAGGGCCGCGGCGAAGCGTTCGTTGTAGGAGGCGGGGAGCACCCGGTCTCGCGCGCCGCGCACCAGCAAGGTCGGCTGGCCCACGCGATGCAAGCGGGAGACCACGCCCGTGTCGCCGAACGGGAACAGGAGTCGCGCCGCGGCTTCCATGGCGCGGGTGTGCATCACCTGCCACTCCAACGCATCGCCGCCTTCCGGCACCCGCCATGCGGCTTGCCAATTTTCGGGGTGTTCGCAGACCAGATTCGGAATCGAGTCCGGGCCGGGCACTTGCGCCCAAATGTCCGCCGCTGGCTCTTCGGGGTCGAATACGCCGAACGGCGCGATCAACGCCAAACGGCGCACCAAGCCGCCGGCGATCGCCGCGACCTCCGCCGCCAACGCGCCGCCGACGGAACTGCCGATGAGGTCCACCGGCGAGTCGTCCAGCGCTTCGATGGTCTCCACGGCATGGACGATCCAGTCGAGCAACGAGTCCAGATGGCGAAACGCTTCGGCGCCGGGGAAGCCCGGCAGCGAGGGCGCGATGACGCGGCGCGATTCGGACATGCGGTCGAGGAACGGAATCCAATCCGGCAGGCCGCCGATGCCCGCGAAAAACACCGCCGGCGGCGCGTTGGCGGCCTCGCCCCGCTCCAGAACGCGCACCGTTTCGCCACCGATACGCAGTTGGTATTGGCGGCGCATCAGGCGGCTTGCGTGGCTTGCCGGCGAGGCGTGGCGCGCTCGGCCAGCGGCTGCGGCCACCAGCGGTCTTGCCACTGGTCGTCGAACAAGTCGGCGATCTGCGGCATCACTTTCTCGGCATAGAGGCGGGTGTTGTATTTGGCGAGCTCCGTGCTCATGTTGCCGAACTGACAGAGCAGCATCAAGTGGCCGACGTTCAAGTCGACGCACACCTCGCGGATGCGCGCCGCCACTTGGTCGGGATCGCCGGCGATCACGTAGCCGAGGTCCAGAATGTCCTGCCAGTCGCGCGCCGTCCCCATGCCGCCCCTGGCCGCTGGGGCCGCGCTACGCTGCGCCGCCAAGGCCACTTGCGACTGCACTCTGGCGCGCATGGTGGCCTCGGATTGGTAGCCCGGCGGCGACGCCCATTTCGGATTGACATGCAGACAGCGGCCGTAGAAGTACTCGGCCGGTGCCTTGTAGAGTTCCAATGCCTCCCGCTCGGTTTCACCGACCGCGACGAACTGCAGAAAACCGGCGCGGTAGGGGTTTCTATCCTTGCCGAGGCGCTCCATCTCGTTCCAGAAGCCCTGCATGGTAGCGGCGCCGGCTTTGTAGCCGAAGTAGGACAAGTAGCTGTATACGTAGTCCTTTTCGGCGCACCAACGCCACGTTTCCACGGAGCCGCCGCCGGGAATCCACACCGGCGGGTGGGGTTGCTGCACCGGTCGTGGCCAGACGTTGACGTAACGAAGCTTGTTGAAGCGGCCGTCGAAAGCGAAGGTGTTCGGTTCCCGCCACGCCTTCATCACCAAGTCGTGGGCTTCGTAGTACCGCTCTCGCAGCTTCGACGGGTTTTGCCCGTAGGCGAAAATCGTGTCCATGGGCGTGCCGACCGGGAAGCCTGCGATCAAGCGGCCGCCGGACATGCAGTCGAGCATGGCGAACTCCTCGGCGACCCGGGTCGGCGGGTTGTACAGCGCCAGCGAGTTGCCCATCACGCAAATGGCCGGACTGCTGGTGCGTCGCGTCAGCGTCGATGCGATCAGGTTGGGCGAGGGCATCAACCCGTAGCCGTTCTGATGATGCTCGTTGCAGCACACGCCGTCGAAACCGACTTCGCCGGCGTACTCCAATTCGTCGAGATACTCGTTGTAGTGTTCGTGAACGCGCTTCGCATCCAGAAGGCCGGCATCGATATCCACCC
>CAYGBI010000075.1:0-16768 GCA_964348085.1 uncultured Pseudomonadales bacterium
TTTTCTCACGACCAAGGGCTTTTGTCTTATCTGTTCGTGAATTATCCGGGCTAGCAACCCTTGGTGGAAGTACGCGTCGCCTCGAGAACGGTCCCCAGCAGCGCCCGAAACCGCATAGTGCCACGGCTTGGGCCGCTTGGCCGCCGCAGTGGCACCGCCCTCGCAAGTGGTATTCTCGCTCCTTGACGGCAGCGAATATTGAGGGGAGACCGTGAACGGCTACGATTTGATCGCGCATTGTCTGAAGGCCGAGGGGGTCACGTGGATGCCGTGTTTCCCCGCCAATCCGCTAATCGAATCGGCGGCGCGGGTGGGCATCCGGCCATTGGTGTTTCGTCAAGAACGTGGCGGCATCAACGCGGCGGATGGGTACAGCCGCCAGACGCGGGGTGCGCCGGTGGGCGTGTTCGCGTCGCAGTCCGGGCCGGGCGTGGAGAACTCCTTTGGCGGCATTGCGCAAGCTTGGGGCGAGGCGGTGCCGATGGTGTTTCTGCCGGGCGGAGCGGGGATCGGCGGCTACGATGTGCAGCCGAACTTCTCGGCGACGAAGAACTATGCCTCGGTGACTAAGCTCGCGCTGTCCATCGACCGCATGGACCGCACCGTCGCGCAGATCCGACGTGCCTTTCATACCGCTCGCCAAGGCCGGCCGGGGCCGGTTGTCGTGGAAATGCACGGCGATGTGCTCGGCGGAGAAGCGCCGGCAGGCGCCGCGGAGCGCTACAAGCCGTCCACCGTCATGCGCTCCGCCCCGTCACGGAGCGACACCAAAGACGCGGTAGCCAAGCTGCTTGCCGCCAAGCGCCCGGTGATCTGGGCGGGGCAGGGGGTGCTCTACGCGGACGCTTGCGACGAGCTCAGGCGCTTCGCCGAACTCACGCAGATTCCCGTGATCACCACCATGCAAGGCAAGAGCGCGTTCCCGGACGATCATCCGCTGGCGCTAGGTTCCGCCAATCGCACCGCGCCCAAGGCGGTGTTCAAGTGGCTCGGCGCGGCCGATGTGGTGCTCGCCATCGGTTCCGGGCTTACCCGTACCGGCTTCGGCCTGCCGATCCCGGACGGAAAGTTCCTCATTCACGCCACCGTATCCGCCGAAGACATCAACAAGGACTACGCCGTGGACATCGGCTTGGTGGGCGACGCCAAGCTCACGCTCGAAGCACTGATCGACGAAGCGAAAGCCGAACTCGGCGAGGATGGACGGCCGGACGACGCGCGCGTGGTCGACGCCATTGCCGCCACCAAGGCGGAGTGGCTGGCCGAGTGGGCGCCGCTGCTGGATTCCGACGAAACGCCGATCAACCCGTACCGGGTCATTCGGGAAATAAACCGCCACATCGACCATGCCGAGTCCGTACTGACCCACGACGCCGGCAATCCGCGTGATCAGATCATGCCGTTCTACCAAGCGTCGAAGCCGCACGGCTACATTGGCTGGGGCAAGACGACGCATCTGGGCTACGGCATACCGTTGGCCGTCGGCGCGAAAGTGGCGGCGCCGGAGAAGTTCTGCATGAACTTCATGGGCGACCTCGCCTTCGGCCATACCGGCATGGAGCTGGAAACCGCGGTGCGGGCGCAGATTCCCATTACCACGGTGGTCATCAACAACCTCACCATGGGCGGCTACGACGAGAAGATGCCGGTGGCGATGGAACGCTATGGCGTCGGCAATCAATCCGGCGACTACGCCGGCGTCGCGGCGGCGCTTGGCGCCAAGGCCGTACACGTGACCAAGGCGGCGGAAATCGGCCCTGCCATCGAGACGGCGAAACGCGCCAATGCCGAAGGGGAAGTGGCGATGATCGAGATTCGCACGCGCCAAGATACGCGCTTTTCCCTCTATCCCGGTCTCCTTAGGCCCGACTAACCGACTGTTACGATTTGGTGCGCGAAGGCTGCGTTGAGGCACTATATTGGTGCGCTACTGGCCCGTGAACGCCTTGTTCGCCTTGAAAAACCGCGGCTAGCGTCTATCATCGCCCTGCGCTCGGTGGTAGGCCGCTTGTTGGCGCGGTTGTTGCTCGCGGTTGTTGTTGAGAATATGGCCGTTGCCGAAGGGGCAACGGAACACGTCACACCTAAATGTCTAGGAGCAAAACGACAGTAATGAAAACCAAGTTGGAATACATCTGGCTGGACGGCTTCGCGCCGACTCAGAGCCTGCGCAGCAAGACTCGCGTGGAGACGGATTTCGGCGGCACATTGGCGGACTGTCCGATGTGGGCGTTCGACGGCAGTTCCACGCAACAGGCGGACGGCGGTGCCTCGGATTGTCTGTTGAAGCCGGTGGCGTTGTATCCGGACCCGGCGCGCAAAAACGCCTTTTTGGTAATGACCGAAGTCATGAACGCGGACGGCACGCCGCATGAGTCGAACGGTCGCGCCACCATCGAGGACGACGATGATGACTTTTGGTTCGGTTTCGAGCAGGAGTACTTCCTGTGGGATACGAAAACCAACCTACCGCCTGGTTTTCCCTTGGGCGGCTACCCGGGTCCGCAGGGCGCGTACTACTGTTCGGTCGGCGCGCGCAACGCCTACGGGCGCGATTGCGTGGACGATCATCTCGACGCTTGCTTGGAAGCCGGTATCAACGTCGAGGGTATAAACGCCGAAGTCGCCGCCGGCCAGTGGGAGTTTCAAGTTTTCGCCAAGGGCGCGGCGCGCGCCGGCGACGAGACGTGGCTCGCCCGCTACTTGGCGGAACGCACCGGCGAGAAATATGGCTATTCCATCAATTGGCACCCCAAGCCCGTGCAGGGCGACTGGAACGGCTCCGGGATGCACGCCAACTTCTCCAACGGCGCAATGCGCGAATCCGGCGAAGAAGAGACGTTTACGCGCATCTGCGACCACTTCGGCAAGAACATCGCGCGGCACATCGCCGTGTACGGCGCGGACAACGACATGCGCTTGACGGGTCTGCATGAAACCCAGTCCATCGACAAGTTCAGCTACGGGATTTCCGATCGCGGGGCATCCATCCGCATTCCTATCGCCACCATTGAAGAGGGCTGGCGGGGACGCTTGGAAGATCGACGCCCGGCCTCCAACGCCGACCCGTACAAAGTGGCAGCCGCCATCGTCAAGACGACGAAAGAAGCGTTGACCGAGTAGCGTGCGCTAAGGGACCGTGGCGGGCGCGGTCCCTTTTCGTTTCCAGCGACTGCGCTCGTTGTAGTACGGTGTGCGCCGTGCTCCAACGTTAAGCGGCACCTAACCGTGCGCATGGCTGTCACCATGGGCGACGCGAGCGGCGTCGGTCCCGAGATCCTGTTGCGCCGGTTCGCAGCGGACGCGCTCGGCGACGACGTACTGGTTTACGGCGATGCCGAGATTCTCCACGCCGGTGCCCGTCTACTGGATCTCGACGTGGTCGTCAATGCCGTCGGCGAACCTCGGCAGGCGGAGCAGGGCCGCCTCAACGTCGTCGATCTCGCGTTGTTGTCGGCGGCCGACTTGACCCCCGGCCAAATGAACGCGCACGCCGGCGCCGCCGCGCGGGAGTATGTCGCCCGCGCCACCCGAGACGCGCTGGCGGGCGAGGTGGCGGGCGTGGTGACCTTGCCGCTCAACAAGGAAGCGACGCGACTCACGACGCCGGGCTTCGTCGGCCACACCGAGTACATCGCCGGCCTTTGCGGCAGTGACGAGTTCGCCATGATGCTCACCACCAGCGACGTGGCGGTTGCCCACGTCAGCGCCCACGTCTCGCTGGTGGACGCCATACGACGGGTGACGCCGGAGCGCTTGGCGGCCGTCATCCGGCTCACCGACGAGGCGCTCGGCAGGTTCCTGCGCCGACCGCGCATCGCCGTCTGCGGCCTCAATCCACACGCCGGGGAGCACGGCATGTTCGGCAGCGAGGACGAGACGATCATCGCGCCTGTCGTCGACGCGCAGAGGCGCCACGGGCGGGACGTCTCCGGACCGTTCGCCGCCGACACCGTGTTCTACCAAGCGATCCGCAATCGTCGCTTCGACGCCATCGTGTGCATGTACCACGATCAGGGTCACGCGCCGATGAAACTCGTCGGCTTCGAGACGGCCGTTAACGTCACCATCGGTTTGCCGATCGTGCGCACCTCGGTGGATCACGGCACGGCGTTCGACATCGCTTGGCAAGGCAAGGCGTTCACGACGTCGCTCAAGGCCGCCGTCGACTATGCCTGGCAGCTCCACGGCGGCAGGTAGGAACACTGACTCGCAGGAGGGCGACATGAAGATTCTCATTATTCCCGGCCTCACGTTACCGGCGGTGAGCGACGCCGACTTGGCGCGAATTCGCGCCGCCGGCGGCGGTGCCGAAGTGGTGGTGACGGATCCCGCGGGCGCTGTGGCGGAAGTAGCGGATGCGGACGTGGTGCTCGGTTTCGTGTCCCGGCCCATGTACCTTGCCGCGACCAAACTCGTATGGGTACACGCCATCGCTTCCGGCGTCGACGCCTTCCTCTATGACGAGTTCAAGGCGGGCGACGTGATTCTCACCAGCGAGAAAGGCCTCGTCGGCGAGCACTTGGCCGACCACGGGTTTGGGCTGCTGTTGATGCTCACCCGGCAATTGGCCACGGCGTTGCGCTTGGGTCTGGACGCTTGGAATCACCGCCCGGAGATGCGCTTCAAGGAAATCGAGCTGACCGGCGCGACCATGGGCATCTTCGGGTTCGGCGGCACGGGCCGGGCGATGGCGCGGCGCGCTCGGGCGTTCGGCATGACCGTCATCGCCTTGGATCGGGATCCGGTGCCGGGCTCCCCGGAAGTGGATGCGGTGCTGCCACCTGATCGGTTCGAGGAGCTGTTGGCGAGCTCCGACGTCGTGGCGATTTGCTGCCCGCTAACGACGGAGACCCGCGGCAAGTTCGATGCCGCTGCGTTTCGGCGCATGAAAGAGAGCGCCATCCTCGTCAACGTCACCCGCGGCGAAGTGATGGTCGAGGAGGACTTGGCGGCAGCGCTTGTGGACGGAGAAATCGCCGGTGCGGCATTGGACGTGGCGCCGCGTGAGCCGCTGCCAGCGGATAGCCGATTGTGGTCGCTGCCGCAGGTGGTGATGACGCCGCACACAGCCGGTGCGAGTCAATTCCGCGCCGGTCGCAATCTCGACCGCTTTGTCGCCAATTTGGCGAGACTGCGCGAGGGCAAACCACTCGTCGGCGTGATCGACAAAGCGCTCGGCTATTGATCGTCCCGCCGGTCGAAGGTCAACCGGAATCCCGCGCCGTGTACCGTGCGGATGGGGTCCACGCCGGCGTTCTTGAGCTTGGTGCGCAGCCGTCGCATATGGCTGTCTACGGTGCGGTCGCTGACGATGCGGTGATCCGCATACGCACCGTTGACGAGTGCGCTGCGATCGACGACCTTGCCGCTACGTCGTGCCAAGGTGGCGAGTAGGCCGTACTCCGTTCGGGTCAGCGCCACCGGGCAGCCGTGGACGCTCGCCGTTTGCGCCTCCAAGTCCATCGCCAACGGCCCGACCACGATTTCCGTCGTCCCGGGGTCCGCTAGGCTGTCCAAACGTCTGAAGTGCGCCTTCACGCGGGCTACCAATTCCCGCGGGCTGAACGGCTTGACGATGTAGTCGTCGGCGCCGAGCTCCAAACCGACTACGCGATCCACTTCGGCATCCTTGGATGACAGAAACAAAATCGGCAAATTGCGAACGGCGAGCGTGCCGGCACGTACGGCCCGGCAAACGTCGAGGCCGTCCATCTCCGGCATGAGAATGTCGAGAATCACCAAGTCCGGCTTGTCGCCCTCGATCCGTTCGAGCGCCGCTTCGCCATTCGCGGCTTCTTCGACCTCGAACCCGGCGCGTCGCAGCGCGAACACGATTACGTCGCGAATATGCGAGTCGTCGTCGACTACGAGAACCTTGCGCATGGTGGAAGTGTAAACCCTGCTCGCCGTTGCGCGAGCCGTCTCGCCTTGGCTGCACGACGGTTGCGAATGTCTTGCGCAATGTCGTCTCATCTACGTTCTTCTGATTGCACAGAACGTCCGGTATGGAATCCGTCCCTTCTGCCGCCTTGCAGCGCTTCGCACGCGATGGCTTCGCCGTTCTCGAATCGGTCATCGACGAGGCAATGCTCGCCGTGTTGCGCGAAGAGTGCGCTGTGTTCGTGGAACGCACCGACCGTTGGCTCGCCGCGCGCGGGACGGACGTGTTCGGCATCACCCACCGCGGCAAGCGCTATTTCATCAGCAACCGCTATCGCGAGAGCGAACGCATGCGGCGCTTCGTCTATGGCGACCTCATGCGTGTCATTACCGCCGCTTTCCTCGGCCCGACGGTCTATCTCTTCAACGAGCAGTGGGTGGTGAAGGGTGCCGAGCAGGGCATGAAGTTCGCTTGGCATCAAGACTCGGGCTACGTGAACTTTCGCGACCCCGGCAACACGCACGCGCCCTACCTCACATGCTGGTGCGCCTTGGACGACATGTCGCGAGCCAACGGTACGATTTCCGTGCTGCCGCACGATCGCGCCGGCACCCGGGACACCGTCCTGCCGCACCGTCACGAGCCAGGAACCAACGACCTCGTCGGCTACGAAGGCGACGACCCCGGCGAGTTGCTGGAAATGCCGGCGGGCAGCGTTGCGGTTTTCTCAAGTACCAGTTTGCATCGCAGCAGTGCCAACACCACCAGTCGGCTGCGTCGCGCCTACCTCACCCAATACTGCCGCGTGCCCATCTATTCGGCTTCGGGCGACTTGTGGGCGCAAGCGGTGCCGTTCGTGGCCGACGGGCGGTTGGTCTACGACCCGGAGACCGACGTGGCGCTACCAGTCCGTCGGACTTGGCGGCGTTAGCCGCGAAATCCGACGGAGTGGCAGGGCGGCTTGGGCTGGGGCAAAAGGCGGTGCCGTAGACAACGGCTTTTGTTGCGGCGCTCGGTACGACCGGCGGAGAAGACTAGGCCGCTGGCGCGGGAGTAGGCCCATAGATGCGGTCGAAGTCCTGCCAATAGTCGCGGTAGGTCTTCGCCACGCAATCCTCGCCTAGGATGCGGCAGCCGCCGATCTCGCTTGCGAGCACCGACAGCGCCATGGCCATGCGGTGATCTTCATAGGTATCGAACACCGCGGGACGCGCTGCGGTGACTGGGCGTATCGTCATGGCATCGTCGTATTCGCGAACGTCGACGCCGGCTTTGCGGAGTTCGGTGGCGCCGGCGGCGATGCGGTCGCACTCCTTGACGCGCAGGGTCGCCAAGCCCGTGATGTGCGTCGGCGTGGGTAGGAACGGCGCCATCGCCATCAGCGTCGGCGCAGCGTCCGGCATGTCGCGCATGTCCACGCGCTCGACCGACGACAGCCGGGCCGGCCCGCATACCGTCGTAGCGTCGACACGGCGCTCGACTGTGGCACCGGCGCGCTCGCACACTGCCAAGAAGCCGTAGTCGCCTTGTCGCGAACCGCTGCCGAGGTTGGTGAACGTGACCGTGGCACCGTGCAGGGTGGCCAGCGCCGCATGGTACGTGGCTGCCGAGGCATCGCCTTCGATCGTCACGTCGCCACCCCGATATTCGCCGTTCGGGACGCACACGGTAGCGTCGTTGACGCGACGCACGGCTACGCCTCGCTTGGCCATTTCCGCCGCCGTCAAATCGATGTAGGAAGCGCTTGTTCGACGCCCCGTCAGGTGAATAGCGAGGCCGGCGGGCAACCGCGGCGCGGTCAACAACAAGGCGGACAGGTATTGACTCGTAACGTCGGTGCGCAAGGTCGTCGTTGCTGCGCTCGTAGCCGGCCCGGTGACCGTGATCGGCAAGTGGCCGCGTTGCGACGCGACCTCGCACCCAATTGCTTCGAGCGCCCGCAGCAGGTCGGCGTTCGGGCGGCGATGCAGTTGCGGGTGCCCGCTAAAGCGCGTGGTGCCGTCGCGTAGCGCGGCGACTGCGAGCAGCAGGCGCAGGGATACCCCGCTCATGTCCAAATCTAATTCCAGCTCGCCGTCCGGCAACGCATCCGGTGGCGTCAACCAAGCCGTTTTACCTTGCCGGCGCACGCCGACGCCCAAGCGGCGCGCTGCCCCGAACATAGCGTCCACGTCGTCGCATCGGGGCACGCCGTCGAGCCGGGTTGGGCGCTTGGCGAGTAGCGACATGAGAATCTGCCGCAGCGCGATGGACTTGCTTCCCGGCAGCGTTATGGCAACCGAATAGCGTCGCGAGACCCGTTCGATGCGCCGGCCGGGCTCGTCGGTGGAGCTAGCCGTCGCACTCTTGTCGCTCGCCTCGGACACGGGCTTGTCGCTCGTCGCCAACATGCGTTTGTGGCGCTTGCGGAACTTGTGACGCAACGTGTACCAGCTCGGGTAGGGGATGGGCCGAGCGTCCTTCTTCGCCGTCCAGAAGCGCACCACGCGCCCGTCCGAGAGCCTGAGCGCCTTGGCCACATCCTTGTTGGACAGCCCTAGGCTATCCATCCATTCGCGCAGTTCTCTGGCTGTGGGCGGGTATTTCTTCACCGCAGGCGGACACGCGGCAGGGAAGCGCGGATGCTACCAACACCGCGTGTAGCGAACAAACCATACCGATCGGGAGGAGGACAGCGGGTACGCATCTCCATGGGGACGATGCCTGCACTCGCTGCGTGGGCACGTTTCGAGCCTGTGGAGTCACAAATACAAGTACAAGGGAAACGCATTTGACAAACATTTGCATTTGCAATAGTCTTGCGGCTCCGATAACGACAAAGTTCAGCAATGGTACGTTCCCTACTCTCGTATTCGCTTTCCAACCCGCTCGGGGCAATTACGGCACGGATGAATGGGTCGTCCGTGTTCGCCGTAGCCGGAGTCACGGCATTGGTGCTGGCGCTCTCCGGCTGTGGTGGTGGCGGTAGCAGCTCGCCACCGGACAGCGACGGAGATGGTGTCGTCGACAGCTCGGATGCGTTTCCCAACGATCCCAACGAGACGGCAGACAGCGACGGCGACGGGGTGGGGGACAACGCCGACGCTTTCCCCAACGACCCCAACGAGACCATGGATAGCGACGGTGACGGGGTAGGCGACAACGCCGACGCCTTTCCCAACGATCCCAACGAGACCGAGGACACCGACGGCGACGAGGTGGGCGACAACGCCGACAACTGCCCGGCGGACGCGAACGCCGATCAAGCGGACAGCGACGCCAACGGCGAAGGCGACGCCTGCGACGCCATTGCGACCACCTACTCGTATCCCAGCGCTTTTGACGACGGCGACTCGGTCAGCTACACCGGCCAAACCGCAAGGCACCTACTGATGCTTGGCTTGGTGCGAGCGGTCGAAGGTTTGCAGGAACGCCCAGGCGAAGAAGACGTGGTAAGCGACGAACTCCGGTTCTACCTAACCGGAGAAGGAGCGAACGAAACGCCGCACGGATTTACCACCGCGGGAGGCGAACCGGTGATACCCGGCCCGAACTACGGTGACGTGAGCGCGAACAAAACCCTCACCGGCAAGATCGCCGGCGGCGATGGCGCCGGTGGCGGCGAAACATCGCGGCTGATCGACGACGAGTTCTTCGGCTGGGAGGAGGGCATGGACTCGTCGCCTCTGCCGATTGAACTGGCATGGCACTACATTGACCGCTTGGCGGCCGAAGCTACCGATGGCATCGCGCCGCTCATCCCTACGGTTGACGGGCCGGTAACCCTCGATACGGTGCAGGTGGATACCGCCGGTCTCGACTACCGGCAACTGTTGCAGAAGTTCCTTTCCGGGGCGGTGTCTTTCTCGCAAGGCACCAACGACTATTTCCAGACGGATTGGGACATCACCTTGGACCAAGAGGGCGACAGCAACTATGCCGAGGGCGAGCACAACTTCGACGAAGCGTTCGGCTACTACGGTGCCGCACGCGATATGAACGACTACACGGACGACGAAGCGGCGGCCAAGGGTGGTCGCCAAGACTGGGAAAACGGCTACTACGACAGCGATGGCGACGGCAGCATCGACCTGCGCTCCGAGTTCGTGTTCGGTCATGCGCAGAATTGCGCCAAACGAGACCGTGGTTCCGCCGGCGCGACCGACTTCTCCAAGGAAGCCATGGACGCCTTTCTGCTCGGCCGTCAGATCATCAGCAACGCCACCATCGCCGGCACGATCACGGAGGACGAACTAGCCGCGCTGAACGAACAGGTCGAGATCGCCGCCAAAACTTGGGAGAAGTGCATTGCGGCAACGGTGATCCACTACATCAACGATGTCACTGCCGACATGAACGACTTCGTACCGCCGAACTTCGCGGATCTGGACAACTTCCGAACCGTCACCAAACACTGGGGCGAGATGAAGGGCTTTGCGCTCGCCCTACAATTCAGCCCCTTCTCGCCGTTCCGGGACGGCTCGGTGGAAGGTATCGATTTGGACAGCCTGCGGCGCGTGCTCAGTTTGATGGGCGACGCGCCGATGCTCGCCGATGGCAAGCAAAACGGCGTTTTCCGTGAAGAAACAACCGCTGAGGAGGCCATCGCTGGGTATCAGGCGGAGCTGCGCGAAGCGCGCGACATCCTCGAGGCGGCGTACGCTTTCGATAGTGACGTCGTAGACGCGTGGTAACGCCGGTGTCCGGCAGTATGCGTCTGGCCGCGCCGGCGGTGTGCGCGGCCATCGGCGCAGTCGTACTGTCCGCCTGCGTGGACAGTTCACGCGACCCCGAACCCGTGCCGCCCCCGCAAAGCGAGGCGCAAACGCCGGTGCAACCGGTGCAGGCGGAAGAGTTCGACACGCCGGCCATGCTGGCCAACTTGGCGGACGAGGTGATCGTGCCGAACTACGAAGCGTTGACTCGGCAAACGGCCACCTTGGCGGCCGGCGACGGCCCGTTGGCAAGCTATTGTTCCGCCATCGGCACGGCTGCCGAAAACGGTACCCGAGCCGAAGCGCAAGCCGTTTGGCGACGCGCGATGGCCGCAGTGCAGAGGACCGAGATGCACGTCTTGGGCCCTGCGCTCGGCAACAACGAAGCGCTCCGTAAACGCATTCTTTCTTACGCCGACTCCACCTTGAGTACCTGTGGCGTCGATCAAGCCGCGGTGCTGGCAATGGACGCTGATTTCGCCATCGCCACGAGGTCGCTAAACCAACTTGGTTTCGGCGCTCTCGAATATCTGCTGTTCAACGACGACTTAGGCCAAACCTGCCCGCCGCAAGTGGCGACGGTTAGCCGTTGGGATGCGCTCGACGAAGGAGAGCGACGCACCGCCCGCTGCGAACTGGCCATGCTCGTCGCCGAGGATGCGGCGGACGCCGCGGCGGCGATCCTCGCCGGGTGGGACAACTACCGGAGCGAACTTCTCGACCCCACTGCAACCGGCGACGCGCTGCAAGCGATCACCGACGCGATTTTCGCGCTGGATACGTTGGTGAAGGACCGCAAACTCGGTATTCCTACCGGAATACACGACAATTGTTCGTCGTTCTCGTGCGCGGATCTGGTCGAGTCTCCCTACAGCCGCAACTCGCTGGCGAACATCCGTGAAAATATCGCCTCGTTCCAGCGGCTATTCGACGGCGGCGACGGCCTCGGCTTTGACGACCTGATCACCCACGAAGACTTCGCCGATGTCGCGCAACGCTTCGTCGATAACTCGCAAGCGGTAATCGATCTCGTCGATACCATCGATACGACCCTATACGACCAAGTACTGGCCATCGATTCGGCGACTAGGGAGACCGACTGCGTCAATGCGTTCGCCGATCCGGATAGCGAATCGGATTTGCCGGCGTGCGCTTTGGTCGGTCGCATCAAACGTATCACGGACGACCTCAAGATCGACTTCGTAGCCATTGTCAACGTGTCGCTACCGGGTAGCGCACAAACCGACAACGATTGATGCTCGCCCACTCCGACTTGAGCCGTTGGCTGCCGGTGGCGTTGCTTGCGTTCGCCGGCTTGGCCGCCGCCGATGATGACCGCATCGAGGAGGTGCTCGTGGTCGGGCAGACGCAAGCGAGCCTGCCGGGTTCCGGCTATCGCGTCGATGCCGCCACGCTGGAGCAGTTCGACTTCGTGGATCTCCACCAAGCGTTGTCGTTTGTGCCGGGCGTCTACTTGCGCGAGGAGGACGGCTTTGGCCTGCGTCCGAACATCGGCATCCGCGGCGCTTCTGCCGAGCGCAGTCAAAAAGTCACCATCATGGAAGATGGCGTGTTGATTGCGCCGGCACCCTATTCGGCGCCCGCCGCCTACTACGTTCCGAACGTCAGTCGGCTGAGCGCAATAGAGGTGCTGAAAGGCCCGTCCGCCATCCGCCACGGACCGCACACCGTTGGCGGCGCGGTGAACTTCGTCACCCGGGCGGTGCCGGACGGGGCGCGAACCGAACTGGACGCCAGTCTAGGCAATCACGGTTTTCACAAGTTTCGCGGAGCGAAGGGAGGCACCTCGGAGCGAGTCGGCTACCTTGTCGAAGCGTTGCGCTACGGCAGCGGCGGCTTCAAGGAAATCGACGGTGGCGGCGACACCGGATTCGTCCGCCACGGCATTGATGCCAAACTACGTTGGCAACCCGGGCGCACCGGCACCGGCCGGCGACTGACGCTGAAACTCGGCTATGCCGACGAAGATGCCGACGAGACGTATCTCGGCCTCACCGACTACGACTTCGGCCGCACTCCTTACCGTCGTTATCCGGCGTCCAAGCTGGCTCGATTTCAGTCGTCGCACTATCTCGCGCACCTCGACTACAGCGCGCCGCTGGAGCGAGGAAGCGTCAACGCCAAGGTCTACTGGAATCGTTTCGAGCGCGAATGGAACAAAGTGGATGGCTTCATCGACGGGCCCATGCTGCCCCTCGTGTTCGCACGACCCGCGCAGTTCGCACGACACTATCGCTTGCTGACTGGCGCGACGGATTCAACTGGTGCCGAAGGCGACTTGATCGACATCACCAACAACGACCGAGGCTTTTCCTCCTACGGCGTACAAGCGGCCATGGCGAGGACATTGACGAGTGGCAGTTTTGCGCACACCGTCACCGCCGGCCTGCGCTTGCATCACGACGAGGTGCGCCGAGACCATCGTCCTCGGGGCTATCGCATGGCCGCCGGCGATCTGATCTGGGACGGCCTCGCGCGCGCTGCCAAGACGCGCAACCAAGCGGCGACGGACGCCGTGGCGGCGTTCATCTCGGATGAGATAGTGCGCGACCGCTGGCGGCTGACATTAGGCGTCCGGTTGGAGCAAATCGCCGGCGAGTTCGCGGACAGGACAACGCGCGCGCAACGCTCGGACGACCAATTCGTGCTCTCGCCCGGCGCCGGCGTATTCTGGCAAGCCACCGAGCGCTTCGGCTTGCTGGCAGGCGTTTATCGGGGAATTTCGCCCGTCGGCCCCGGCTCGGTGGATATCGATCCCGAACAGAGTTTGAACTTCGAGTACGGTTTGCGCCACGCGGGCGACAACGTCCGCTTCGAGGCCGTGGGGTTTTTCAGCGACTACCGGAATCTGCTTGGCCGGTGTCGCGTTTCCGACAGCGGTTGCGAACCCGGCGACGAGTTCAACGGCGGACGGGTGGAGATCGCGGGCTTGGAACTTACCGCCGGCGCGAGCTCCGAACCTTGGCCCGGGGTAGCCGTGGATGTCCACTTCAACTACACCTATACGGAATCCGCCTTCCAAAACTCGTTCCTGTCGCAGTTTTCCCAGTGGGGCTTGGTGCGCCGAGGCGACGAACTTCCCTATCTACCCACGCATGTCGGCCGCGTCGGCGTACGGGTCGCCAAGCATCCTTGGGAGTTTTCGGCATCCGTGCGCGGACAGTCGCAGACCCGGGAGGAGCCCGGCTTCGACGCCATCGACGCGGGCTTGTACGCCGACGGTTACGCAGTCCTCGATCTGGCCGCAGGCTGGCAAGCCACCGAGGGCACGTTGGTTCAGTTGCTGCTCAAGAACGTCACCGACGAGGCGGCGATCGTTTCGCATCGGCCGTTCGGGGCGCGCCCGAATCGACCGCTCGCGGCCATCGTTCGGTTGAGGGTCGCGCTTGGCGATTGACCTTGCGGACGCATTGCTGGGTCCGTTCGGTTACTTCGCCGATCCCGCCAAGCGACTGTTCTGGGGCTGCCTGCTGAGCTCCCTGCTGCTCGCGTCGCTCGTCGTCAGCATCCGGGCCCGTCGCTTCTCGCTCCGCGATCAGCTAAGGCGGTTGTTCGACCGACGCTACTGGCTCACCGTCTCGACCTTGCAGGACACGGGCCTGCTGTTCCTCAACAACGCCATCCGAGTGCTCGTGTTCGTGCCGATCGTCGGCAGCCACTTGGCGCTGACGTTGGCGACGGGCCGATTTCTCCAAAGCAGCTTTGGCGACGCGCCGACGCTCGCGCTGCCGTGGTTCGCCATCGCTACGGTGTACGGGCTGTGCTTTTTCGTTGCCGAGGACGCAAGCCGCTTCTTCCTGCATCTGGCGATGCACCGTATACCCTTTCTTTGGCGATTCCACCGACTTCACCACAGTGCTCCCATTCTCACCCCGCTGACGCTCTTCCGGCAGCACCCCGTGGAGCAGGCGCTGTATTTCGTGCGCGGAACCTTGGTATTCGGTCTGGTGAGCGGCTTGTTCATCTGGCTTTTCGGCTCGCGTCTGACCACCTTCGACGTGCTCGGCGTAGACCTCTTGGGGTTCCTTTTCAACATGGCCGGCGCGAACTTGCGCCACTCCCACGTGTGGCTGTCCTTTGGCCGAATGGAACGCTGGTTCGTCAGCCCCGCACAGCATCAACTGCACCACAGCCGACACCACGGGCACGCGAATCTCGGTTCCTATCTCGCGGTTTGGGATCGATGGCTCGGCACTGGGCTGCCCGCCGGCCCGCCACGGTCTCTGGCGTTTGGGCTCGCGCGGCCTTGAGACGACACGAAACTGCTACACTCTCATGCTCTTCACAACACTTTGCTAGGGGACGACATGGCGGAAGCCGCGCTGGCAGATCTCGACGCCGATCTCAACAATCTCGTAATGAGCGAGGAGGTAGCACCGCTGTACGCTGCGGTGAAGACCTTCATCGCCCAAGAGATCGAGCCTAAGACGCCGGCGTACTTCGAGGCCGCCTTCGAGCACGGCGACCGCTGGAGTCTTTCGCCGCGGCAAGAGGAAATCTTGGGTGGCCTCAAGGATCAGGCCAAGGCCAACGGCCTGTGGAACTTCTTCCTGCCCGACGCCGAGACGGGCGAGGGCCTGAAGAACTTGGACTACGCCTATATCGCGGCCGAACTCGGCAAGAACCCCATCGCCTCCGAGTGCTTGAACTGCAGTGCGCCCGACACCGGCAACATGGAAGTGTTGGAGCGCTACGGCACGCCGGAGCAAAAGGAGCGGTGGCTAAAGCCGTTGTTGAACGGCGAAATACGCTCCGCCTACGCGATGACCGAACCAAACCTCGCCTCCTCGGATGCGAAGCAGATCGCGACGCAAGCGCGTCTCGACGGCGACGAATGGGTACTGAACGGCGAGAAGTTCTACATCTCCGGCGCCGGCGATTCGCGCTGCAAGATCATGATCACTATGGTGCAGACCGACCCGGATGCGCCGCCGCACCGGCAACAGTCGCAGATCCTCGTACCGAAGGACACCCCGGGCGTGGAGATCATCGAACCGATGACCGTGTTTGGCCACGACGACGCGCCCCACGGTCACATGCATCTCCGGTTCGACGACGCCCGGGTACCAAAGGAGAACATCCTCTTGGGCGAGGGTCGAGGATTCGAGATTTCCCAAGGTCGTTTGGGCCCAGGACGCATTCACCACTGCATGAGATCAGTCGGCCAAGCGGAACGGGCGCTGGACCTTATGGTGCGCCGGGGCATGTCTCGGGAAGCCTTTGGCCGACCACTGGTGCAACTCGGCAAGAACTTGGAACTGGTGTCTCGGGCACGGATCGAAATCGAGGCCATGCGGCTAATGGTGCTGAAAGCCGCCAAGGCCATGGACGTGCTCGGCAACCGGGAAGCGCGGGTGTGGGTGCATATGTGCAAGGCCATGATCCCGGAGCGGGTCTGCCAGATCATCGACCAAGCCATCCAGATGCACGGTGCCGCCGGCGTTTCGCAGTGGACGCCGCTTGCCGGCATGTACACGGGTCAACGCACGTTGCGCATCGCCGACGGCCCGGACGAAGTGCATCACTTGGTGGTGGGCCGGGGAGAACTCCGGAAGTACGACGAGAACTTCGGGCGTTCGCGGTAGGCGGCGGCGCCGTTCGGCGGCGTGCGCCCGGTAAGCGCTCTTGCCGTCGCGCATTTGCTCGTCACGAAAGGACGCGCCTGTTAAGGCAGCGCTCTGGATAAGGGCAGCCCGGTTGCCGGTGAGGTGGTCGCGGTCCTCGATTTCGTATAGCCGAACGGCCTCTGGAGTCCTGCATTGCCGGCCCAACGGCCGGTGTGCCACCGAAGAGAAGCCGAACACCGCGCCAACTACGGCGACGGAGGTGGCCATGAACGACGAACCGATTGACAGGAATGCCGACATCTTGGGTGGCACCCCGGTGTTCGCCCGTACCCGGGTTCCGGTGCGCATACTCATGGAGTACCTAGAGGCGGGTGATCGGCTCGACGATTTCCTTCAGGACTTCCCTTCGGTGTCCCGGAGTCAAGCGGTCAGGGTGCTGGAAAGAGCCAAGGAGACTCTCGCCGGCGAGCAGGATGAAGCTGCTGCTTGACGAGTCTGTGCCACCTTTGTAGCGGCTCAATTCGAGACGTTTCGACATCGCCAAACAGGGTGTACGACAAATCCTTGGTGAACGACCTCCGGGGTCGTCATGCGGCCGATGC
>CAYGBI010000076.1:0-16740 GCA_964348085.1 uncultured Pseudomonadales bacterium
ATACAAAAAGAGTGACATGCTGCAGTACTACTTCTCTGACGACGCTGAGGATTACATCCCCGGCATAGGCGAATGGATGCTCAAGGTAACTTGCCTGCACGTTGGGGAACCACCCAAAGAGAGCAACTACTCGAAGGCCGTGGATTATCTGCTGAGGAGCGGTGCTGGTGGGAAAGAGCTCAAGGACGTATTTAAAGACTTAGATTGGGCGCTTAGGCGGGCAGAGGGGTTTGGAGCGGCGACGGATAAGATGGTACCGAGTCAGCCTGTGCTGCACGTGCTGTCAGCGCTCCGTTCCCAGTATCTGGAAATTAAAGAATCGGCGACGATGAACGTGGCTCGGCGACTTCTCAAAGCGTACTACTGGCGCTGCCTGTTCTCAAATCGGCACGCAGTACAGGCGAACGACCGGCTCTACGAGGATTATCGCCAACTGTCTTCGGCATTGGACGCCATTGGCGGCGACTTACCCAACCTCAGTGCCTTTGACGAACAGGACCATCCATTGTTCGACCAGGATCATCTGATGCGACACGCTGGTTGGATTGGTTCGAGCCGGCTAGGAAGGGCATTGGCAGCCGCCGTAATGGCGAGGGATCCGAAGCCCGTAGAGTGGATGACAGGAGTTTCACTGTCGGCAACTGAGATTCGGGAGCTTCAAAGCTTGCGAAAGCTCGATCGTCACCATGTGTTCCCGAAGGCTGCCCTCGCGGATGGAGGAGTAGACGAGGACTTGATCGACAGTGGGCTTAACGGAGTGGTGCTGGATCGGCGAACGAATCTCAGACTTTGGAAGGTTTCGCCCAGCGAACATGTCGATAAAATGCTGAACGACAAGACGCTGAAGAAGATCGGCGTTGGGGAGATTCAACTTAAGAGGCGGATTGAGAGCCACCTCGTGCCTTTCACGGAGTTGAAGAACAAGCACGGCGACATACATAGGCGCTACAAGCGGTATCTTCAAAAGAGGGCAAAGTTAATGGCTGAGATGATCGAGGACTTGGCCTCGCCGCCTTAATCGCTGGTGTTAGCCCGGGATTGCGCTCTCCCCGTAGTGAGTCCGAGGCGAAGTACCTTTGAAAGGTATTCTCTGGATGCGGACACCCTCGTTGCATCAAGGTACCGCCCTCCGCCCTAAACTTGCCTACTAGCCAGAGAGCGAGAGTTCAAGTTCCCCGACAGCCACCGATCCCGCTTCGGATCGGGTCGCCGCCAGCACGAAGTCGGTGCCGGCTGCCACCACCGTACCCATTTTCCTTTCGCCGTCCATTACGGTGGCGCCGATATTTGGCGGCTCGCCGTCGAAACGATAACGTCGCAGCGTTTGCTTCACCGCTCCTCGGTGCTCGGCGCGCGCGACCACTTCTTGGCCGAGATAGCAGCCCTTGGCGAAGCTGACCGCACCGCGCTCGGTCAGGCCGATCATCTGCGGTAGAAAAGCGGCTGAAACGGCCTGCTCGACGACGACGAACCCCACCTCGGCACAGGCGTCGGCGAAGTCCTCGTGGCCGGCGTCGCTCGATGCGTCGAATGCCGCGAAGTAGCCCGTCGGCGGCAACTCGACGCTGCCGGCGACCGGCGTCGGGGAGAGTCGCAGTCCGGCGTCGGGGCGTGTCAGTTTGGCCTTGGCGAACAATAGGTACTTGCCTAGGTCCGCGGCGAAGTCCGCCACCACGCTCGCGTGCAGCAACAGGCGCACGCTGGTTGCATCTCCCGACGCCCAGCCGTTGGCGACTACCCGTCCCTTCAAGTTGCAGTACGCCATCGGCGAGGCGACATCCGAGCGAAGCTTGTCCAAGTCGGCGGTCAGATACCCTTGCAGAAACGCCGCGGCATCCGGTCCGCGGAACTCCAGATAGGCGAAACGCCGCTTCTTGCGCTGCATGGTGGCAGAAAGTATAGGGGCTTAGGTTGACGGGCAAAAGGCGGTGCCGATGGGCGACGGCCGTGCCAGGACTCAAGTCGGCCTCCGCGCTCGTGCCGCGGAGGCCGACCTGCTCGGCTAGAAAGCCAGCCTTACGCCCACCTCCAACGTCCGTCCCGGCCTCGGGGCCATGTCCTTGATGTAGGAGGTGTGGCTGCGCTGCTCATCGTCGGTCAGATTACGACCTTGGAAGAACAGTCGCATATCGCCGCCACCCACATTCAGTCGGGTCGCGATATGTAGTCGCAAGTCATCGTACGCATCGGTGGGCAGTTCGAAGGCGGCTGTTTCGTCCTGCTCGAAGACACGGATGTAATCGCCGGCCACCGTCAGAAGACCGTGATTCCACTCGAACCCGGCGCCAATGCGCGACGGGGGCAGACGAGGCACGCGGTCGTTGCCGGTGACATCGATCTCCGCCGCCACCGTGTCGAACATGCCGTTGACCGACAGCGAGCCGCCCTCGAACTCGGCGACCGTGACGCTCGCCTGCACGTCGAAACCGCGGAAGTTGGCATCGCTCTGTCCATAGCGGAAAACCGGCAGCCCATCCTCCATCTCGCCCGTGGCGAATTGGTAGATGTGGTCGCGGAACGCCGTGGCGTAAGCCGTTGCCGTGAGCGATGCCCTGTCGCCGGCCCAACTCAGCGTCGCGGCGCCGTGGAAAGCGCCCTCGGTATCCAAAGACGGATCGCCGATCTCGAAGCTCGCCGTGGCGAAATGCGGCCCGTCCGAAAACAGTTCTTCCGCGATCGGCGCCCGCGCCGAATAGCTGCCGTGGACGCTGAACACCGTCTCGTCCAACGGTACCACTAGGCCGGTCGAGGCGGAGAACACCGTGAAATCCGCATCCGCGCCGGTTTGCGCTTCGTGGTTGGTGCGTCCGATCCGGCCGCCGAGCTCCCAGTCGAAATTGTCGAAGGAGTGCTCGCCCACCCAGAACAACCCGGTTGAAGCAGTGTCCACCGGCGGCACGAACGCCTCTTCGCCAATGGCGGAAAACTGACGATTGCCCATTTGCAGTCCGAGCACGCCATCCATGCCTTGCCCGTCGTCTTCCACCAGTTCCGCCCGCAACTCATAGGATTCATTGGCGAACGTGGTGCCAACTTCGGCGTTCGGCTCGATTTCGACATGGGTGTAGTCGTTGACGCCGGCACGCAGATTGAAGCTTGCGAACGGTCCGAATGGATCCTTGAGGCCGGCCTCGAAATCGAACTTGGTCTGATCCAAGTTCAGGATGACGTTGCCTTCCTCCTCCTCGTGTTCGCCCTCGTGTTCGTCGTGGTCGTCGTGTTCGTCCTCGCCTTCATGCTCTTCATGCTCTTCGTGCTCTTCCTCCTCGTCGTGCTCGTGGGCATGAGCATGCTCCCCAGGCAGCGCGTAGTCATAGCGCAAGATGCTGACCGATGCGCCGACGAAGCCGCGCGGGAAGACCAACGAAAGGCCGAACGCGCCACCTTCGCCATCGGCCCGGCTACCGGGCAATCGACCGAACGCCTCTTCATGTTCGTCTTCGTGCTCGTCGTGTTCTTCTTCTCCCTCATGCTCGTCCTCGTCGTGGTGCTCTTCCTCCGCCTCCTCGGCGGCGCGTAGCCGAGCGGACTCCGCGAAGCCTGGGATGTCGTAGTCGTTTGAGGAGCGGGAGAAGGCGTCCAAGTGCCAAGCGAGCCCGCTGCTGCCGCCGCCGTCGAGCCGGACCGCCGCGTTGGTGCGATCTCCATTGTCGGCGGCGCGAACCTCCAGCTTGCCGGTGAAGTCGGTGGGTTCGTGGGGGATGCGACCCGTGTGGACGTCCACTACCCCGCCGATCGAGCCTACGCCGTAAAGCAGCGTGCTGGGGCCTTTGAGTATTTCCACCCGGTTGGCGAGAAAGGGTTCCACCGTAACGGCGTGATCGGCGCTGGTGACCGAGGCGTCCATCGCGTCGATGCGGTCCTCCATAACGCGCACCCGCGCACCGCTCAAGCCTTGAATCACCGGGCGGCCAACGGCGGTGCCGTAGTCCGCCGAGTGGATGCCGGGTTGCCGAGATACGGTGGCGCCGATGCTGTTGCCGACATCGCGTTCAAGCGCCTCGCCGGTGAGTACCACGGCGGGTTGTGACAGTCCCTCGCCCGACAGGGGATGGGCGATGACGGTTAGTTCTTCGACCGTGGCGGCTTGCGCCTCAGCGTCGTCGGTGTCGCCGGCTTCTTCTTCGCCGACAGCCAAGTTCGCCGTTGCCAAGCACAGGCAAGCGGCGGCGAAAATGCGTAATGTAGACATTTCGTCTCCTTCGAGTGACTAGCGAATAGCGCCCAAGAGCGCATCACAAGAGAGTCAGCGAAGGAGAGGAGGGCTTCTCGGCAGGTACGCGTTCGGGAGGGTGTCGTCGGCTGCCTGAACGCGAGCCGAGAACGACTGTTTCGCAACGACCGAGGAACCCTCGGCGACTTGCCCGGTGCCGCTCGTCTCGTCGCCAACCGAAGCGCACAGTGAGCAGGTTTCCGCCTCGTCCAAGTGAACGTGCTGCGCCGAAGCGCCGGCGCCGACATGCAAAATCAACGCGAAAGAGAGTGCGCATAGCGCGAGGCGCTTTGCAGACATGCCGCTCACTTAGCCGATGTCGTTTGCCGAGACCCCGCCCGCTTAAGCGGGACGAGGGGGAAGAGCCACCGTAATGCGCGATTCGGCGGTGGCCAAGCCGGCTTGGTTCTCGTTGTATACGTCGAGCTCCACCAGATGCTCGCCGTTGGCTTGCCACTTGCGCGTCACCTTGCCGAACACGGTGTTGGTGTCGCCGACCACATTGGGATGCCGGACGCGGGTTCGCATGCTCTTGAGGGTGCCGTCGTCGCCCATCCAGTCGGTCGCCATCTGCGCCAGCCAGCACACCCGTTGCGGCCCCCAGTCGAACTGCCCCGGCATGTTGCGGCGATTGCGCGCGTGCTCGGCGTCGTAACGCCCGCCGCCGCCCAAGTCCTTGGACTCTTCCGCTTCCAACGACGCGCGGGGGCTGCGGTGCGTGCCGACCACCCCGTGGGTGAAGAGGAAGAGCTCGGTCACCGTATAGGTGCCTTTGTGCAGCGGCGGCAGTTCTTCTCCCTCGGTTACCTCCTCGAAGTAGCGTGGCCGGCTACCTTGGCGCTGACGCTCGTACACCAAGGGGTCCGGGGACTCCTCGATGACTTGGGTTTTCTTTTCCCGATCATATTGAATCGTGCGGCCGCCGCCCAAGTTCTGATAGCGGGCCATGAGCGTGGTCTTGGTGGCCACCAGCTCTTTGCGTTGGTTGTGGTATTCGATGCCCGCCTCGCAGAGCACGAAATCGCCGATGCGCTCGCTGTGCTTGCGGTGGATGTCGAGGATGCGCTCCCGAGCGAAAATGCGGTCGCCGGGCCAAATCGTCTTGTGGAACTCGATGGTGCCGCCGGCGTAGTTCATCGGGAAATAGCTCGAGGACAAGCGCCGTCGGTCGACATTGCCGTTGATCGCCAAGGCGATGCCCAAACTCGCGCCGTAGATGAAGATTGGCGGCGCGACCACCATGCCGAAGCGGCTCTTCGCCGCGTATGCTTCATCTCGGTAAAGGGGGTTGTAGTCGCCGACGCCGTCACCGAACCGGCGAATGTTGTCGAGGCTCGCCTCGCGGCTACCGGACGACGGCATGATATGGCCGACGCCCTTGCGGTACTCGGCCTCGAAGTCGTCTAGGGTAGTAATCAGCGCCGGTTCCGCCATCGTTCGCCTTCCTTTTCTGCTGCAATGACCGCGTTTCTGCCGCAATGACCGCGAGCGAAATCCCTGCCAAAACGCCGCGTGGCGTGTAACCTACTCGCACACCTATACATCGTCAACACATAGTCACGGGAGGGAGCGATGGCGACACTGAGTTTGAAGGTGAACGGCGAAGAGCGCGTGCTCGACTCCGAAGACGAGTCGACGCCGCTGTTGTGGGTCTTGCGCGACGAACTTGGCCTAGTCGGCACCAAGTTCGGTTGCGGGATCAGCCAGTGCGGGGCTTGCACCGTGCTCGTGGACGGCAACCCGGTGCGGTCGTGTTCGTATCCGGCGGCGTCCGCGACCGGAGAGATCACGACCATCGAGGGCCTCGCCAAGCCGGGCGGCGAATTAAGCGCCGTTCAGCAGGCGTGGGTGGACTTGGATGTCGCCCAGTGTGGCTACTGCCAAGCGGGCCAGATTATGGCTGCGGAAGGGTTGTTGCGGCGCAACGCCAATCCGAGCGACGACGACATCGACGAAGCGATGGCGGCCAATATCTGTCGCTGCGGCACGTATCTGCGCATCCGCGAGGCGGTAAAGACCGCTGCCGCCAAACGTAGCCAATAGGGGAGCGAATCATGACCAATCTGAACTATCGAGGCATTCACGAGACCTTCGCCGAAGTCAACGGCGAACGCGCCGGAAGCATCGCATCGGCCGGGGCGCTCCGGATCGACAAAATCGATCGTCGCCAGTTCCTCAAGCTCACCGGTCTCGTCGGCGGCGGCTTGATGCTGTCGTTCACGCTGCCCCGGGCTTCCGCGAGTGGCCGCCCACTGCAACCGAACGGCTATGTGCGCATCGACGAGACCGGCATCCTGCTGTACGCCAAAAACCCGGAAGTCGGTCAGGGCGTCAAGACCTCGTTGCCCATGATCGTCGCCGAAGAACTCGATGCGGCTTGGGACGACGTCCGCGTCGAGCAGTCGCCCATCGACCAAGCGACCTACGGGCCGCAATTCGCCGGCGGTTCGTTGTCCATTCCGATGAATTGGGAGTCGCATCGTCGCGCCGGCGCCGCGGCGCGGGCGATGCTGGTGGGCGCCGCGGCCGCACGCTGGGAGGTTCCGGCTGCGGAACTGACGACGGCCGATAGCCATGTCATTCACGAGGCAAGCGGTCGCAAGCTCGCCTACACGGCGCTTGCCGCCGAAGCTGCGGAAATGCCCGTTCCCGACCCTGCCTCGCTGAAGTTGAAACCCCGCAAGGCGTTCCGCTTGTTGGGTTCGCGCATCACCGGCGTGGACAACGAGGCGCTGGTGCGGGGCGAACCCTTGTTCGGCATCGATCAGTCCCTGCCGGGCATGAAATACGCCACTTACGAAAAGTGCCCCGCCATCGGCGGCAAGGCCAAGTCCGCCAACCTCGATGCGATCAAGGCCATGCCCGGAGTAGTCGACGCGTTCGTGCTCGAAGGCAACGGCAACGCCATGGAACTCGCGCCTGGGGTCGCCATCGTGGCGGATTCCACTTGGGCGGCCATTCGCGCCAAGCGCGCTCTCGAGGTGGAGTGGGACGAAAGCACGGCGGGCAAAGATAGTTGGCAGGATGCGGTGGCGACGGCCGAGGGCCTGCGCAACCAGGAAGGCGAGCGGGTGGTCGACCAAGGCGATGTGGACGCGGCCTTCGCTTCCGCCGATAAGCGCGTGGACGCCTACTACACCTACAACTTCGTCAGTCACGCGCAGCTCGAACCGCAAAACTGCACGGCGCACTACCGGGACGGCGTGATCGAACTGTGGGCGCCCACGCAAACCCCCGGGAGCGGCATCCAAGGGGTCGCCAACACGCTCGGCATCAGCCCGAGCAAGGTCACCGTGCATCAGACCCGTTGCGGCGGTGGCTTCGGTCGGCGCTTGTACAACGACTTCATGTGCGAAGCGGCGGCGATCGCCCAGCGCGTCGGCGCGCCGGTGAAGTTGCAGTGGACGCGGGAAGACGACATGTGCTGCGACCTCTTCCGCGCCGGCGGTTTCCATCAGTTCTCGGCGTCGCTAGATGACGCCGGCAAGGTATCCGGCTGGCGCGACCGCTTCGTGACGTTCACCAACGACGGCGAACGTCCGGTGAGCGGCGGCGGCTTGTCTCCCGGCGTATTCCCGGCCGGGTTGATCGACAATGTGCGCTACGAGCAAACGGCGCTCGACTGGCAGACGCGTTGCGCGGCATGGCGCGCGCCCGGTTCCAACGTCTTCGGCTTCGTGGTGCAGAGCTTCCTGCACGAATTGGCGGCAGCCGCCGGTCGGGACCACTTGGAGGTGCTGCTCGAAGTGCTCGGCGAGCCGCGCTGGCTCGGCGAAGGCGATCCGCGCACGCTGCATACCGGTCGGGCGGCGGACGTGATCCGGCTTGCCGCCAAGGAGGCTGGTTGGGGCAAGGCGATGCCGGCCGGTCGAGCGCTCGGTTTGGCGTTCTACTTCAGTCACGCCGGTCATATCGCGGAAGTCGCGGACGTAAGCGTGGATCAGAACAAGAAGATCAAGGTCCACAACGTCACCGTGGCTGCGGATGTGGGCCCGATCGTCAACCTGAGCGGTGCCGAGAATCAGGTGCAGGGCTCGGTGGTGGATGGCTTGTCGACGATGCTCGGCCTATCTGTCACTTTTGAGAACGGTCGAGCGCGAGAAACCAACTTCGACAAGTACCCGATGTTGCGTATGCCAGTAACGCCAAACGTGGATGTGCATTTCATCGAGAGCGACTTCTCGCCCACCGGCTTGGGCGAACCCGCCTTGCCGCCGCTGGCGCCGGCGGTGTGCAACGCCATCTATGCCGCGACGGGCCACCGCATTCGCAACATGCCCATAAGCGAGGAGGGCTATACGGTTTAGCGACGCAGCAGCGGTCGAGGCCCGCCGACAGGTCGCGAGTCGGCGAGCTTGGTGCGTCCTGCGTGGGTTGCGGGGCGCTCCATTTTTTTGTCACGAAACATCCATTGTTCTCACGTTGATCCGCGTCTTCCCCTCCTTGACAATATATGTCACAGCTTCGCCGGCGGAGGACGAGTTACATGACGGAGTGGTTCGATGGCCTTTCAACCTTGCAGCAGACGCTGTTTGTCGTCGCTGTGTTCTCTACCGTCGTATTCGCCATCCAAGTGGTGTTCACGTTGTTTGGCATCGGCGAAGCCGATGGGGCGGATGATCTGGACCAAGGCGCGATCGCCGATGACGTCGGCGGCAGCGGCATCCCTTTCGGCGATATTTTTACCATTCGCAACGGCGTGTCCTTCCTGATGGGTTTGTCTTGGGGTGGACTGATGGCCCACGAGTGGGGGCTTGTCCACGCTGTGTTCGTGCTCTTGGTTGGTTTGTTCACGGGCTCGCTCTTCGTCGCCATCAATATGGGCTTATTGGCTTTGCTCTCCATGCTCCGGCACGAGGGCAATCTGCGCCTTGAGAACGCCATCGATCAGGAGGGGGTCGTGACGCTTGGCGTGCCGAGGGGGCGCCACGGCGTCGGCAAAGTGAGCGTGTCCGTGCAGGGGCGCCTGCAGGAGTATCACGCGGTGACCGACGGCGACGCGCTGGCACGGAGTTCGTCCGTGCGCGTGGTTGGCCTAGCGGGTAGCCAGTTGATCGTCGCCAGCGTCTAAGCCAAACGCCAGCTACCGTTCACCTAATCGACCACCTAATCGACCGCGCAATCGAGGAGTCACCATGACGTTTTCGCCCACTATCATCGTCGCCGTCCTGTTGGCGGTGCTGTTCATGGTCGCGGCAATCGCGACCATTCGCCGCATCCGAACCTGCCCTTCGGACCGCATCCTCGTCAAATACGGCCAAGTCGGCGGCGATCGCATGGCGAAACCCATCCACGGCGGCACCACGTTCGTGTGGCCGGTGATTCAGGGCTACCGCTACCTCGACCTGACGCCGATGACGGTTGATATCGACCTGCGCGGCGCGCTCTCCAAACAGAACATCCGGGTCAACGTGCCGTCGCGCTTCACCTTCGGCATCGGCACCGTTATGGAACTGATGAACAACGCCGCGGAGCGCCTGCTTTCGCTGGACACGCGACAGATCGAAGAGGCCGCGCGGGACATCATCTACGGGCAGTTGCGCGCCACCATCGCCATGATGGACATCGAGGAGATCAACGGCGACCGGGAGAAGTTCGAGTCCCGCGTGCTGGAGAACATCGAGTCGGAGCTCATCAAAATCGGCTTGCGGCTCATCAACGTCAACATCTCGGACATCACCGACGAATCCGGCTACATCGAAGCGCTCGGACAACGGGCGGCGGCAGAGGCGGTGAACAAGGCGAAGGTCGAAGTCGCGCAGCAGGAACGCGACGGCGCGATCGGCTCGGCGGTCGCGGAGCAGGACCAGCGCATCCGCGTGGCCGAGGCCAACGCGCGGGCGGTGACGGGCGAGAACCAAGCGAAAGCCGTCGAGGCCTCGTCCCAGGCGGACTTGCGCGAGGCCGAAGCAGAAGCCAAGCGGCGTGGCGACGCCGCTGAAGCGGTGAAGTCGGCGGCTTCCGAGCAAGAGGGCTATGTCGCCGAGCAGCAGGCGGAAACCGCTCGGGCGGAGCGTGACCGGGCGCGCGAATATGCCGATGTGGTCGTGCCGGCGGAAATCGAGCGCGACCGCGTGCGCACCGAGGCGGAAGGCGAGAAGCAAAAGGAAGTGCTCGCCGGCGAAGCGGAAGGCGAGGCGACCCGCGCGAAAATGGCCGGCGAAGCCTTGGGTCGCATGGAAATCCTCACCAAGATGGCGGACGGCTTCCGTGACATCGTGCTCGCGGCGGGCGGCGACCCGGACAAGGCCGCGCGGCTGATGATTGTCGACAAGCTGGAGCAACTCGCCGAAGTGCAAGCCAGCGCCATCAGCAACATCGACTTCGAAAAAGTAGTGGTGTACGACAACGGCAACGGCAATGCGGTGGGCAACTTCTTGGGCGGCCTCACGCAAGCGCTGCCGCCGTTTCACGAAGTGGCGAAGATGGCGGGCATCGAACTGCCGGAGTTCTTGGGAGAATTGGCAGCCAAAGGCGGACAGACCGACATGCGCCAAGCCTCGGCTTCCGCGGTGGCTTCGTTGCCGGACGCCGACAAGACGAGTTCTTCCGTCTGAGCCCTCCGGCCATGCATCGTTCCTCTCGTTTCCCGAGCCGCCGAAGGCTGCACGGCGTCGAACTTCGCGGCATTGGCATCGATGCACAAACGCGGTGCGCCCACTACGCAAGCGACCGAGACATCATCGCCATCCGCTTCAAGTGCTGCGACACATGGTATCCCTGCATCCTCTGCCACCGTGCGACCGCCGATCACGAGGTGATCGTGTGGTCGCGCAGGGAACGCGACGTGCCCGCCGTGCTGTGCGGCGCCTGCGGCCACCAACTCACCGTCGCCGGCTATCTCGGCTGCGACTCCACTTGCCCGCGTTGCGGTGCGGCGTTCAACCCGGGTTGTGCGGCGCACCACCATTTCTACTTCGAGGTGGGCGAGGAAAGCGGCGTTCGCCATGCCTGACCGCGTCGCGGTGGACATCGGCGGAACGTTCACGGACGTGGTGCTCGAAACCGGCGGGCGTCATGTCACCACCAAAGTCCTCACCACTCACCGGGCACCCGCGGTCGGCGTGCTCGCCGGCTTACGCCATGTGCTCGGCCAAGCCGGGCGCAGGCCCGCGGACGTAAGCGTCGTACTACACGGCACCACACTCGCCACCAACGCCCTCATCCAACGCAGCGGCGCGCGCACGGCGCTCATTACCACGGAAGGTCACCGGGATGTGTTGGAGATGGCGTTCGAGAACCGCTTCGAGCAATACGACATAAACATCGATCGCCCCAAGCCGCTGGTGCCGCGACGGCTGCGTTTGACGGTGCCGGAACGCATGAACGCGGCCGGGGAAGTGCTCACCCCCTTGTCGCGGGCGGCCGTCGAGGCTTTGATTCCGGAACTCGTCGCCCAAGGCGTCGAGAGTGTCGCGGTAGGGTTCCTCCACGGCTACGCCAACCCCGCGCACGAGATTCTGGTGCGTGAAGTGCTTGGCGCCGCGTCGCCCGAGCTGTCGATTACGCTGGCGAGCGACGTCTGCCCGGAGATCCGCGAGTTCGAGCGGTTCTCAACGGCCTGCGCGAACGCCTATGTGAAACCTTTGATGTCCCGCTATCTCGCCGACATGTCCCAGCGCCTCGAGCGTTTGGGGCTGCGCTGCCCCTTCCTGATGATGACCTCGGGCGGCGGGCTCACCTCCGTGGATGCGGCTCGCCGTTATCCCATTCGGTTGGTGGAGTCCGGCCCGGCGGGTGGCGCCATCTTGGCCGCGAGGATGGCGACCGACTTAGGTCTCTCCCGCGTGCTGTCCCTAGACATGGGCGGCACGACAGCCAAGGTGGCGTTGATCGACGACGGCGTGCCGCAGCACTCGCGGGCGTTCGAAGTGGACCGCAGCTACCGCTTCCGCAAGGGCAGCGGCCTGCCCGTGCGCATTCCCGTGGTCGAGATGGTGGAGATCGGCGCCGGCGGCGGTTCCATCGCGGCTGTCGACCGCTTGGGGCGCGTGCAAGTCGGACCGCAAAGCGCCGGCTCGGAACCGGGTCCCGCGTGCTACGGGAGAGGCGGCGAAAGAGCCACCGTCACCGACGCCGACCTCGTCTTGGGTCGTCTCGATCCTGCGCGCTTCGCCGGCGGTTCGTTGGCCTTGGATGGCGAGGGCGCGCGTGCGGCGCTGCGGCGGGACGTGGCCGAGCCGTGGCGGGATGGACCGGCGATTGAGTTGCGCGAGGCGGCGCTGGCCGTAAGCGAGGTCGTCGACGAAAACATGGCCGCCGCGGCGCGAGCGCACGCAGCGGAGTGGGGCAAGGACCTCGCCGGTCGCACCCTGATCGCATTCGGCGGCGCGGCGCCTATTCACGCGGCTCGACTGGCGGACAAACTCGGACTCGCCAAAGTCCTCGTGCCGCCGGCGGCGGGCGTGGGCTCCGCCATGGGTTTCCTCGCGGCGCCCATCTCCTACGAAGTGGTGCGCAGTCGCTACCTGCGCCTATCGGCGTTCGATGCGTCGGTGGTCGACACGGTGATGGCGGAGATGCGCGCGGAAGCTGAGGGCGTCGTCGGCGGTATAGCCGTTGGCGAGTTGCGGGAAACCCGGCGCGCCTACATGCGCTATCTCGGTCAAGGCTACGAGATCGCCGTGGACCTGCCGGCGGAGTGGTCCGCGGGCGCACTGCGCGAAGCGTTCGACGCCGCGTACGAACGCTTGTACGGGCGTTTGATTCCGAACCTCGACGTCGAGGTGTTGAGTTGGACGTTGACCCTTCGCGGCGATGTCGAGCAGCCGGTGTCGTCAGCAGGCGTCGAGCGTGGCGAGCGTGCGCCGCGGCTGTTTGCAGGGGGTGGCGTCGACCGTGAGGCGCTGGCCGTTGGCGACCGCGTGGACGGTGCGGCCACGATTGTCGAGGATCAAACGGTCGTGGTCGTGCCGCAAGGATTTCAGGCGGGGGTGAGCGCGCACGACAATGTTGTTATTGCGAGGAGCGCTTCGCTGTGAGGCGCTGGCCGTTGGCGACCGGGTGGACGGCGCGGTCATCATTCGAGCCGAGGAACGCTTCGCCGACCGTCTGACTCAGTGCGCTTGGCGGCGTTTGACGCGGACGCCGAGTTGCCTGAGTCTCATTTTGGCTAATTAGGGGGTGCGAAACCATGGCCACCATTCGCGATCAACTCGTGTGGAACCGCTTGCTCGCCATCGTCGAAGAGCAGGCGCAGACGCTGATGCGCACGGCGTTCTCGACCGTAGTGCGGGAAGCCGGCGACCTTTCGGCGGGGGTGTTCGACACATCGGGCGCGATGCTTGCGCAAGCCGTTACCGGCACGCCCGGCCACGTCAATGCCATGGCGGCGAGCGTCGCCAAGTTCCTCGCGGTGTACCCGATGGGAAGACTTGCGCCGGGCGATGTGCTCGTCACCAACGACCCGTGGGACGGCACCGGTCACCTGAACGACTTCACCGTCGTCACCCCAGTTTTCGACGGCAGCCGCGCCGTGGCGTTGTTCGCAGCCACCAGCCACATCGCCGACGTGGGCGGTCGCGGCTTCGGGCCGGACGCCGGCGAGCTGTTCGAGGAGGGCCTCCGCGTACCGATCATGAAGCTCTTCGACCGCGGCGAACCGAACGACGCCCTGCTGCGCCTTATCGCCGCCAATGTCCGCGACCCCGTAGTCGCGGAAGGTGACCTGCACTCGCTCACCGCCTGCAACCACAACGGTGGCGGCCAACTGCTGGCGATGATGCGCGAGTTCGACCTCGGCGACCTCGACCAAGTCGGGCGCTGGATCATCGCCACCTCGCGTCAAGCGATGGCGGTGGAAATCGGCGACCTGCCGAATGGCGTCTATCGACACGCCATGACCGTGGACGGCTATGACCAGCCCTTGGACATCGTCTGCGCGCTAACCGTGATGGACGACGCCATCGACATCGACTTCAGCGGTTCATCTGGCGTTTCGCCGTACGGCATCAACGTGCCACTGAACTATACGGAGGCCTACGCCTCCTTCGGCGTGCGTTGCGTGATCGGCAACGACGTGCCCAACAACGCTGGCTCTCTCGCGCCCGTCACCGTGCGAGCACCCGCCGGCTGCATTCTCAACGCCGAGTTCCCGGCAGCCGTATCCGCCCGCCACGCCCTAGGTCAAATGCTGCCAGACGTCGTGCTCGGCTGCCTCGACCAAGCGCGCCCCGGCATCGCGCCGGCGGAAGGCGCGTCGTGCATTTGGAACCCCGTGCTGCGCAGCACGGGCGTGCCGGGCGGCAACTTTTCCGCCACCCCGTTCGTCATCAATCCGATCTTCAACGGCGGCACCGGCGCCCGCCCCACCAAGGACGGCCTATCCACCACCGCCTTCCCTTCGGGGGTGCGCACGACGCCGACGGAAGTGAACGAAGTCACGGCGCCACTGATTTTCCACCGCCGCGAATACCGCGCCGGCTCCGGCGGCCTTGGCGAACATCGCGGCGGCGCGGGGCAAGTGATCGAAGTGACCCACGCCGAAGGCGCCCCGTTCGTCATCTCGAAGATGTTCGACCGCATCCACCACCCGGCACGCGGCCGTCGCGGCGGCGGCGCAGGCGCGCCGGGCCGGGTTTACCTGAAGGGTGGCGAAGAACTCCGCGGCAAGGGCCAGGACGTGGTTCCCGCCGGAGCGACGCTGGTGATGGAGACACCGGGGGGTGGTGGAGTTGGCGATGCCGGGGAGTGTAATCCGGCGGCGGTGGCCGAAGACGAGGACGGGGGAGTGAGGTGTTGGGGGCGAGAGGTGCGTCCTTGACCTGCCCCGACTTCGATATTGCCAAGGGTATGCGCCACACGTCAAAGTTAGGGAGCGAAGGACTTGAATAACTTATGACTACCGGCTCTCACATTCTGCTGGAAGTGTGCCTAGGATAAGTCCGAGCGACGAATGCTGGAATGTGTTGGAGGCATTACCGCCCAGCCCAACGCGATGGCCATGAATCTTCGCATCGCCCCATGAGCCCCGGGACATCTCTCGCGGCCGGCCCATCGTTGAACCCAGTGCTGGAGCAGGTGGCGGGTTGGGCAAAGAAATCTGGTGCCCGGGGCCGTAACCGAAATTTCTATTCAGCATATTCTTTGCGGTGATGTAACGTACCGTCTTCGGAAGATGTTCAAGTGCGGGACATGCTGCATCTATTGACCAACCGCGATCTACCCTACGGAACGACTCAGGATGTCCTGCGGACAGCCTCGAACAGCGCTCGGAGTGTTCCGCCTGTTCTGTCGGGGAAGAACGCCGTGCTACTGTTCGACAAACCGTCGACACGCACCCGGTTCTCTTTCGAGCGTGCGCTTGGCGAGCTCGGTTGTTCGCATAGCTACGCGGATTGGAGCACGACCAACTTCGCAAAGGCCCATGCCATTGACGAGGTTCGCGTGCTTAGTGGTTATGCGGATCTGCTTGTCGTGCGACTGAGCGACCACGCGCTGCTGAGCGAGATGGCGGCAGCCTCAAGCGTGCCCGTCATCAACGGCATGACCGATTGGACGCATCCGTGTCAGGCTCTCGCGGATATCGTGACCATTCGACAGAAGGTTCCGGGCGAACTGCCGAACCTGACCGTAGCCTACGCCGGTGACCTGACCAATGTGTTCCGGAGTCTGGTCGAAACGTGCATGCTGCTAGGTGCCAAGGTCAAGGCGGCCATCCCGGAGTCGGAGAGGAGCGACGACTCGATTCTGTCTGCTGCCCGTGCTGCCGGTGCGCTGGAAATGACCGGCGATGTGTACGAGGCGGTCGCGGACGCCGATGTTGTCTATACCGACTCGTGGGTGTCGCTCGGTCGCGAAGCCGATCGTGCCCGTCGGCTGGAGGTGTTCGGTTCGTTTTCGATCACCTTGGCAGTGTTCAATGAAGCGAGGGAGCACGCCATCTTCCTGCATTGTCTTCCTGCCGAGCGTGGCTTGGAGGTGTCGAGCGAGGTGTTCGACCATCCAAAGAGTATGGTTTTCGCGCAAGCACACAATCGTTATACCACTGCAAAGGCGCTGCTCTACCACATGTTCAAGCGATCATGACGGCTGCAGATTTATACGAACTCCTGACCCGGGACCACCACAAAGTCGAGACTTATCTCGGCGACTACTACTACCGGGAGGCCGCCGAGATGTTCGACAGTTATGCCTCATGCGCCCTAGAGGAGTTCGTCCGCTGCTATTCATTTGTCATGGCCAAGCCAGATCTTATTGGTGTACGTGTGAGGTGGTCCCACTTTTTGGACAGTCCGAGGGCTGGATTAAGGTGTACTCCGGTTGATCCTGGACCCTCGGTGAACGGAACTTGCCGACGGGGGCGGACGATGTCAACGGCATCGTCGGATGTCGGCGGACCGGCTTGTCGAAAAGCCGGTCAATGGCGACCGGAAGTATCCTTCCGGTCGTCGTCGACCTCTTCGCCGCGGCGAGTGCCGCGGCGTTCCCGGCGCACGCGGTTCCCGCCCCGCTCACGCGGCCTCCTCCGCGGCGCCCCGGTAGACGTCGCCCGGCGTCCAGCCGCCCAGCGCCGAATGCGGGCGCAG
>CAYGBI010000077.1:0-16325 GCA_964348085.1 uncultured Pseudomonadales bacterium
GCCCGGGCGCAAGGGCGGTCAGCCGGCTCGACATCTCGTGGGCGGCCTTGTTCGTAAATGTCAGCGCGAGGACGCGAAAGCGCTCGTTCGGCGCTCGATCAAGCAGGTGCGCGACCCGGCAAGTCAGTACGCGGGTCTTGCCGGAACCGGGGCCGGCCAGTACGAGCAACGCCCCGTCCTCCCACTCGACCGCCTTGCGCTGAATGTCCGTCAGTCCGCACAGAGCGGTTTCGAGCTGAGTAGCCATCCGGTCAGACTCCGCAAAAGCTGGTTGTGAAGGGCGGCTCGCCGGTGTGAGTTCCGACTCCCCGACTCGTGCCTAGACGGGGTGGCTATGCATTCGCTCGCTGTTCGACAAGAGGTCCAAGAATCGTCCCACCACGGTCCGCCAGTTGTTCGCCTCGGCGTAGCTCGCGGCTAGTTCGCTACCGTATTGGTAGCCGCGCCAAACCACCCTCCGGATCGCGCCTCTCAAGCGCCGTCCGAGCAGGGCCGTCGCCCACCACGACCTTTCTCGGCATCGACATCAAGCGCCAAGAATGCATCCACATTTTGGAATCGAACCACTAGCAGGCCAATTCCGGCACGGCCGAAACCAAGTGTTGATAGCCTTGGGGATCCACGCTTCTCAGGCGGCACACAAGCTCGCGGTGGCTGCTCTCGATCAGTGCGCCATGGTCCAATAGAAAGCGAACGTAGTAAACGCCGGCCGGATTCATAAGCGGTGTCTCGAGGATTGCGAGCAGAACTCCGTCCAACGGGTCGAGACCCAGAGCGCTCGGCTTGACGGTCACGCCTCGCTCCGCCAAGAAACGCGCCATGCCGAGCATGTCTTCGTCGAGTGCGCCGAGATCCGGAAAGCCATAGAAGCGCTCCAAAACGACACTGAGCGCGTTGCGGCCCATGTCATCGACGTAGTTGAGATTTATTCCATACTGCTCCAACTCCTTGGCAACGCTCACCGCATCGCCACGCCTGCTTCGCACAATCTCCAAAATCGCATCATCCGGCAGCCGACCGCCGCTACGCTCAATCAATGGCACGATGGCGACGATCGGCGCATCCCGCAGCGCTGTGGAGAGCAGCATTCCGTACATCATCTCGATCACCTCGGCAGACTCAAAGCCTGGCAACCACTCGTCCGCCAAAGCAATGGCCTCGGCCCACTTGCCCTCGTCGGCGAGTTCCCAGATTTGGGCAACGGCACGTCGAAGATCCTCGTAACGCGACACCTCGTCTTCGGAAAGCACCGGGCGCTGCTCGCTCAGGTCTAACGCGTGCTGTAGGAGACGCTCGTTTCGCGTGTCTTTCTCGGCCTCGAAGCGCATTTTTGCGGCCAGCCCTTGACCTACGGTTGGGAGCCGACCTTGCTTACCGCACTGCTCTTCCTTGGAACGAGCCGCTTCGACATCCGCCGCCACCTCGGCCACCAAAGACGCCAGCGCCCCCGCCGGTGCTTCGAGAGGCCGTTCCGCCATGGCGGCAAGCGACTCGGAACGCAGGCGCGGAGTCCGACTGGCCGGCAGCTTCGATTCCAGCGCCTCGACCGACTTCGGCCAGAAAGGACCGTCTCCGGCGTCGAGCAATATCGCGACCACAGCGTCCATCGCTGGCACCTGGTCGGGGGACCGAACAACCTTAAACGCCAAGTCGTCCAAGACGGACCATTTCGCCGATACGGGATCGACGCCACGATCAACCAAGATGCGCAGATGCGCCGGCTTCAAGCTGGTCGCCGCAAACATCGCCAAATTAATTCGACGCCCGGTCCGCCGGTCGCGCCAAGTCGCGTCGAGATCGGTTGCAGCATCCACGAGTGCCGAGAACGCTTGCGGTGGTAGGTCTTGCTGAATAGCCAGAGCGAGTTGCTCTATATCCACGTCATCCACGTCCACCGATGCGATTCCATCTTGCCGCGCAACAGGTGAATGACGAGAGCGCACAGAAGGCAACGCGTACTCGGTGTAGGCCGCTACCGAGGTTTCATCATCAAGGGACCAGTGGTCGTAGCAGGACGAAACACACCTCAAACCTGCCATTTCCGCGATGATCTGCCTCTGCAGCGGTGAATAGCCACCTTCGAGGAGAGAGCGGAAGTAATTCCGGATTTGCAGGTATCCGACGCGCTTGAGGAACCCACTGTCGCCAAAGTTCTCCAATTCCGTCTCGCAGTCCAAGTTCGGTTGCGCACTCGGCGTCCGCTCCTCGGTGCCGAGGTTGGCGCTTGCGCCGTTCTCGACATCACGGCCGACACCATCCGGCCTCTTGTCGAGGCCAATCGGCGATCGGTCGGCGATCAGGTACCAAGTTGACGCCACTACGAGCGTCACCGCGACACCTAGGGACAATCTTGACACTCGCGACATTCGAAGAGGCCCTCCAAGTGAATATCGGAAGGAAAATCGCCTTGTAGTGCGTCCGACCGGTCAACGGTGCCGCTGCATCCATAAGACGCGACTTTCGGCCCGTCCTTCTTACGACACGATGACCGAGGATCGATTCTCGTCGCGGACGCCCGTCCCCTTTCCTGCCTGCCTAGAACGGCTTCGCACGCAACAACGTGTCGTCCCAACGGCGCCGAGCGAGGAAAGTCAAGGCGCTCGACTGCGCACTCGGCGTGCCGATACGGGTGAGGATTTCGACGGCGACGGCAGAGACGTAGCCGTTCTTGTCGCCGAGCGCTGAGCGGGCGATGCTCCCGATGCGCGCTGAGTCTTCGCCGGCCGTGACCGCGTTCAACAACGCGAATACCGCGTTCAGCCGCACTTGGTCTTCCCCCGTCCAGCCTCGCATCACCTGCGGCTCTTGCCACGCCAAGTTGGTCTCGCCGAGCAAGCGCTCGATCTTCCCGAGCGCCGGCGTCAAGCCGCAGCCGATGCCGCCCAAGGCGTCGAGCGCTTGGCGAACGACTTGCTGGTGCGGGCTGTCGAGCAACTGAGCGATGTCGGTCACGCAATCACGCGCTGGGGGGCCAAGTTCGCCGAGCGCGAAGGCGGCGTTGATTTGCAGCCACGGGTCTTCGTGCGCAAGCAGCTCCCGCAGCGCGGGAATCGCGGCCGGGCCGTGGGCGGCCAAAGCGTAGGTAGCGTCCTCCATCACCACCGCTCGCTCGTTCCAGCAGCGCGGGAATCCGCGCACGTCGTCGCGCGGCAACGGTTGCCCGTTCTGGTCCTTGGCAAGCGTGCGCTGGTGTTTGTCGAGGCCGGCGTGTCGCAGCAGCTCTTGGACCAGCCGTTCGACGTCGCCCGCGGCCTTGTAGATGCTCTCCAGGCGAAGCGCTTGATCCTCGTTGTTGAAACCAGCGATGTGCTCTTCGCACGAGGCACCGTTGAGGGCCGCTGTCGGTACGCCGCGCATCCAGTTCCAAATGTACGACCACGCTGCTGGCGCATCGAACGCGGGGATGCACGCTGACGGGCGCTGCCACTCGGCGTCCACGTTCCGCCAGCTCGGCGCATCGGGATGTCGCGTGCGCGTGAACACGAACTTCACCATATAGCGGGTTTGGTCCGTGCGGTTCGGAAACCCGGCATGCACCATGTCGAAGTGGAGCAGGAAAAACGTGCCGGCGGGGACGCGCTCAAGCACCACGCCGTGCGGCTCCACCGGGTTGGCGTACAGGTGGCTGCCGGCTTGGACGCGAGTCGGGCCCATTTCGATGGGCGTCTCGTGCGGAAAGTAAAAGCCGATCAGGTAGCGCGGCGGGTGGTGGCGGGCGCGGGACAACGGGCTTTGCGCATCTTGATGCCAGCCCGAACCGGCGCGCGAGCCCTTGCCCATCGGTGGCGCGTTGACATCGGCGCTCAGCGCCAGTGATCGATCTTCGACCGGCGTACTGCTATGCACCGCACGGTGAGGATGAAGGTAGTAGTCCGGCCCCGCGATCGACGTGAGCGCACCACGAACCACCGGGCACTCGAGCACATCGTACATCTGCGGGATGCGCGACAAGATGTTGTTGCCGTACCAAGACTCCTGCTCCACCGAATAGCGCAACAGCGCTTCGATTCGCTTATGTACGCCGGCGTCCACATCCGGCGTCAGACGCAAGAAGCCGTTGGCGATGAACTCGCGAACCTGTTCGTCGTTTAGAAGTTTGGCGTTGGTCATGGCGTAAATGCTAACGCCGCCTCGAAACCGATGTCACCGGCGGCAAGCAAGCGCGCTTTGGTGGCTGCGTAGGCGGCGGCATCGAGGCCGGCGAGTTGGTCCAGAAACGGCAACGCGGCAACGCGGAGATCGGTACCCGCCGGGAACACGCGATGGACCAAACCCCGGGCGTAGGCGGTGTCGCCGCTCATGGTTTCGCCGAGATAGGCGATGGACGTTACCGCCGATTGATGAACCAACCTCGGCAACTTGTAGGACCAGCCTTCGGCGGCCCACAGCGCCCGGTGAATGCGGGGGTCGCCGTAGTTCACGTCTTCGGTGGCGAGGCGGAAATCGCAAGACAAGCTGTAGTCGTAGCCCGAGCCTAGCGCGTGGCCGTGCAGCAGCGCGACGGTGGGTTTGGGGCAGGCGCGCAATGCGGCGGCGGATTCGAGCAACAGCGTCGGGCCGGGGCCGACATCGAGATCGACGCGCCGGCCCGCCAGCGGATCGTCGCCTGCCGGTGGCCCGGCACCGAGATCGTCGCCGGCGCAAAACGCTCGCCCGTTGCCGGAAAGCGCCACCGTGCGCACCGAGGCTTCGGCGCCCGCTTGCTCCACGGCGCGTTTGATGCGGGCGTGCTGCTCGACGTCGAGCGCGTTTAGCTTGCGCGGGCGATTCAAGACCAAGTGGCGAACGGCGCCCTCGTCCTGCACGATCAAGGCGTCCGCGTCGCTCATCGACCCGTGAACTTCGGTTCGCGCCGCTCTCGCCAAGCGCGCATGCCCTCCAAGCGGTCTTCAATGACGTGCGTTTGCCGGACGCCGAGCGAGTGCGTCATGGCCGCGTCGAACGGCAAATCCAACTGCGGCAACACCTGCAGCTTGTGAACTTCCCACGCGCGAGTGGGCGCCCGCGCGAGTTCATCGGCAAGTTCGGCGGCGCGGGCATCGAACTCCGCATCCTCCACCACCTCGTGCAGCAAGCCGATGCGCAGCGCTTCGTCAGCGCTCAGAATCTCACCCAACAGCAGAATGCGCATCGCCTGCGAAAGGCCGATCAACTTGGGCAGGAGATAGGTGATGCCGGTCGCGGCCGCACGGCCTTGGCGAATGCGGGGATCGCCGATCTTGGCCACTCTCGAGGCGATGCGGACGTCGCAGACGCAAGCCAGATCCAAGGCAAAGCCCAGAACCTCGCCACGCAACAGCGCAAGCGTCGGCTTCATGAACGCCCGCAACGCCTTGATGGCCTCCTGCTCCGGCAACGGACCCGGGCCGTGGCCTCCCCGGGGGCGACGGTGGGCGAGGCGGGCCGGCCACTCGCCCATGTCGGCCGCGTCGCCCGGGCTTTCGCATTCCAGCACCAAGGCGCGGATGCCGTCATCATGCGTCGCCGCGGCCACGGCTTCGCGCACCGACTCCACTGCCGCGTAGTCGATGGGCTTGTCGTCAAGGGCAATGGTGACAATACTGTCGGTACTGTGGATGGTGACCAAGGGGCGTGTCCGGCTATGCGTACGGCCAATCATACGCGCTACGCGCCCTCACGACGCGACCGGTGTAAGCTCGCCCCGATGCGCCCCCGAAGAACCACATTGCTGATCGCGCTCACGGCAACCGCGCTGCTCCTCGGCGCCTGTGCGACGGTGACCCGAGGGCCGACGGAAACATTCGTCGTGCGCACCACGCCCGAAGGCGCCGAAGCTCTCTCCACCAGCGGCTGGGAGTGCGTGACGCCATGCAGTGTGCAAGTGAACCGGCGCGGCGACTTCACGGTGACGCTGCGAAAGAAAGGCTACGTCACCAAGACGGTCAAAGTGCGCTCCGTACGCGCGCAGACAAGGCCGGGCAGCCGGGTGAACGTCGACACTGGCCTGCTCGGCACGTTGGCGGACGGCTTGAGCGGCAGCAACTACGAGCACGCCCCGAACCCGATCGAAGTGACGCTTGAGGAGGAGATATAGCACGTAAGTCGGACTTGGCGTAGCCGCGAAGTCAGCATATGTGTAGGGCGGCTTGGGCTTAAGAGGCAACGACTTTCGTGGCTAGCAGTCGGACGTGACGGCGTTAGTGGCGAAGTCCGACTTATACATTAGCGTGGCTTGGGCTTGAGCAAGGGGCGGTGCCGAGTGGCAACGACTTCGTGGCGCCAGCAACCCGTACTAACCGACGCACGCCTCCGCCCGCTCAAGGTCCTCAGGGGTGTTCACGTTGAAGAACGCCGCTTCCGGCAAGTTCGCTTCTTCAGCCGCGTTGTCGGCCAACCAACGATGCGCGGCACGCCCCCCGTTATTGAAAAAGCCCACCAGCGAGTTGGCGTTCGCCCTGTCGAGCAGCATCACCAGATTCTGACGGCGACCGCCGGCGGTGACGACCGCGGCGCCGCGCCGGCGGCACGCTGGCGTCAAACTCGCCACCAAATCAGTCGGCAGGAACGGCGTGTCGGCGGGTGCCGTGAGCAGCCACGGCGTCGAAACCGCCACCACCGCCGACGCAATTCCACCTAGCGGACCCTGCTGGCCGTATCGATCCACCACCACTGGCAGGCCGAGGTGTCGATAGGCATCGGCGTCCTGCCCGCAGGAAAGCACGATGGCGTCCACCTGCGGCCGCAGTCGAGCGACGACATGCGCCACTAGCGGTTTGCCGGCCAAGACGGCCAGCGGTTTTGCCACGCCCCCCATGCGCCGTCCCTCGCCGCCGCAAAGCACCACCGCCGTGGTCGGCTCGCGCACCGATTGGACGTCGCTCACACGATGCGTTCGGGATGGACGTAGACGTTGAAGGTGGTCGCCTTCAGGAAGCCCACCAGCGTGATGCCGGTTTCGGCCGCGAGCTCGATCGCCAAGCTCGATGGCGGACCGACCGCGGCGACGAAGGCGGCGCCGGTCATGGCCACCTTCTGGATCAACTCGAAGCTGGCGCGTCCCGAGAGAACTACGCCGAGTCCGCCGAGCGGCCGCTCGCCTTCGCCGGCGGCGACCAAGGACGCGCCGATCAGTTTGTCCAGCGCATTGTGGCGACCGACGTCTTCGCGCAGCCTCGTGATTCTACCCGTGGTCTCGAAGCAGGCGGAGGCGTGCAGGCCGCCGGTGCGGTCGAACTCCATCTGCGCGGCCCGCAGTGCCGCCGGCAGGCTATGTACCACGGACGACTCGATCACGAAATCGCCCCGCTCGACCCAAGGAAGCTGCACCCTCACGGCATCCAACGACGCCTTGCCGCAGACGCCGCAACTCGACGATGTGTAGAAGTGCCGCAACAACTTGCCTTGGTCCACTACCACATGGCTCGCCAAGGCGACCTGCACGGTGTTGTACAAGCCCTTGTCCGGACTCGGTGGGCCGCAGTAGGAGATGTCCAAAATGTCGTCGGCGCCGCTCGCCATGCCCTCGGTGTAGAGAAACCCACGCGCCAAATCGAGATCATCGCCAGGCGTGCGCATGGTCACGGCCAAGCTCTGCGTGGCGCGTCGGTCGTCGGGCCCGTGAACCAGCCGAATCTCCATCGGCTCTTCAACGGTTACGAGGTCGGTGCCGGCCGGCGACTCGCGGCCCCGGAACTCGACCGCGACGCGGCGACTCTGCGCCGGCACCGACGCCGAGGGAATCGCCGCTTCGATCATCCTGCGGGCAGGGCTTCGGCCTGCTCTCGCGCCCGCTCGGCGAACGCTTCCTGCCACTCGGCGCGATGGTTCGCCGGACGCACCTCCACGGCGGTTACCTTGTATTCCGGGCAGTTGGTGGCCCAATCCGACAGTTCCGTGGTAACCACGTTGGTGCCCGTCTCCGGGTGATGGAAGGTGGTGTACACGACGCCCGGGGCGACCCGCGTCGTCACCGTCGCGTGCAACGTAATTTCGCCGATGCGGCTGGTGATGGACACCCAGTCGCCCGTTCTGACGCCGCGCGTCTCGGCGTCCGCGGGGTGGATTTCCAGTACGTCCTCGGCCAGCCACTCGATGTTCTCCGTGCGCCGCGTCTGCGCGCCTACGTTGTACTGCGAGAGGATGCGACCCGTCGTGAGCAGCAGCGGGAACTTGCGGTTGGCGCGTTCCGGCGTCGGTTGGTATTCGGTGCGCACGAACAATCCCTTGCCGCGCACGAACTCGTCCTCGTGCATTACCGGCGTGCCGACAGGCGCATGTTCATTGCAAGGCCATTGCACGCTGCCTTCCCGGTCCAAAAGGTCGAACGTGACGCCGGCGAAGGTCGGCGTCAGCGCGGCGATTTCCGCCAAAATGTCCTCGGCACTCTCGTAGGCCATGGGGTAGCCCATCGCGTTGGCGAGCTTTTGCGTGACCTCCCACTCCTGCATTCCCGCCTTCGACGGCATCACGGCGCGGACGCGGTTGATGCGTCGCTCGGCGTTGACGAACGTGCCGTCCTTTTCCAAGAACGATGTACCCGGGAAGAAGACGTGCGCAAACTTGGCGGTTTCGTTCAGGAACAAGTCCTGCACGACGACGCATTCCATCGAAGCCAACGCCGCTTCCACATGTTTGGTGTTGGGGTCGGATTGGGCGATATCCTCGCCCTGGACGTAGAGCGCCTTGAAACCGCCGGCAACGGCCTGATCGAGCATGTTGGGAATGCGCAGCCCCGGTTCCGGGTCGAGATCCACGCGCCAGTGTTTGGCGAATTCGCCCCGCACTTGCTCGTCCGTCACCGGCCGGTAGCCGGGCAGCTCGTGCGGGAAAGACCCCATGTCGCAGGAACCCTGCACGTTGTTTTGCCCGCGTAGCGGATTCACGCCCACGCCCGGGCGACCGATGTTTCCGGTGGCCATGGCGATGTTCGCCATCGCCATCACCATCGTCGAGCCTTGGCTGTGCTCGGTAACGCCCAGACCGTAGTAGATGGCGCTGTTGCCCGCCGTGGCGTAGAGCCGAGCCGCAGCACGAATGTCCTCGGCCGGCACGCCCAAGATGGGCGCGACGCTTTCCGGCGAGTTGGCGTCCTCCTTGGCGAACGCGAGCCACTCCCGGAACGATGGCAGGTCGCAACGCTCGGCGACGAAGTCGTGGTCGATCAGCCCCTCCGTCGCCACCACATGTGCGAAGGCGTTGATCATCGGCACGTTGGTGCCGGGTTTGAGGGGCAAGTGATAGTTGGCTTCGATGTGCGGCGAGCGCACCAAGTCGATCTTGCGCGGATCGCACACCACCAACTTTGCGCCTTGGCGGAGACGCCGCTTCATCTGCGAGGCGAATACCGGATGCCCGTCGGTGGGGTTGGCGCCGATCACCACGATGACATCCGCGTCGGCCACGGAGTCGAAGTTCTGCGTGCCGGCGGAGGTGCCGAATGCCTGCTTCAAGCCGTAACCAGTCGGCGAGTGGCACACCCGGGCGCAGGTATCCACGTTGTTGTTGCCGAACGCGGCGCGCACCATTTTCTGCACCACCCACACTTCTTCGTTGGTGCAGCGCGAGGAGGTGATGCCACCGATGGACGTGCGGCCGTACTTGGCTTGAACGGCCTTGAGGCGACGGGCGGCGGTGTCGATCGCCTCCGGCCAAGAGACTTCCCGCCACGGATCGTGGATCGAATCGCGCACCATCGGCGTGGTGATGCGTTCCCGGTGGTTGGCGTAACCCCAAGCGAAGCGGCCTTTGACACACGAATGGCCGTGGTTGGCCTTGCCGTCCTTGTGCGGCGTCATGCGCACGACTTGGTCGCCCTTCACCTCGGCGCGGAACGAGCAGCCGACGCCGCAGTAGGCGCAGGTGGTGTCAACGGCGCGGTCCGGCACACCGTGCGCGACGACGGACTTCTCGATCAAGGTCGCAGTCGGACACGCCTGCACGCAGGCGCCGCAGGACACGCACTCGGAGTTGAAGAAATCTTCGGCACCGGTAGCTACCTTGGAAGCGAAGCCCCGGCCGTTGATGGTGAGTGCGAACGTGCCTTGCACCTCGTCGCAGGCGCGCACGCAGCGGGAACAGACGATGCACTTGGCGGGGTCGAACTGGAAATACGGGTTGGAGGTGTCTTTGACTGCATCGAGGTGAGTCGCGCCCTCTTGGTAGCGCACTTCGCGCAGCCCAACCGCGCCGGCGACGTCCTGCAACTCGCAGTCGCCGTTGGTGGCGCAGGTGAGGCAATCCAGCGGGTGGTCGGAGATGTAGAGTTCCAAGACGCCGCGGCGCACTCGGGCGACCTGTTCGGTCTGCGTGCGCACCGTCATCCCTTCCTGTACGGGTTCCGTGCAGGAGGCGATCAGGCCCCGGCGCCCGTCGATTTCGACGAGACATACGCGACAGGAACCAAACGCCTTCAGGTTGTCAGTGGCGCAAAGCTTGGGGATTTCCAAACCGGCCTCGCGCGCCGCGCGCATGATGGATGTGCCCGCGGACACGGTTACCGGCTGGCCGTCAATCGTAAGCTGCACATCGTGGGCCGCGCCGTTGCCGTTCACGGGCGGCGTGCCGAAATCGGGAAGGGCGGTGCTCATGGTTGAAAGTCCTCTCGAAACCGCTTCATGGCGCTGGTGACGGGAATGGGCGTCATGCCGCCCATCTGACACAGGCTGGCGGTTTCCATCACCTCGCAGAGATCTTCAATAATAGTCATTTCCTGCGCGGTGGCGCGACCCTCCGCCCGGGCGCGAAGCACAGCGTCCATGGTCTCCTTGCCGCGCACCGCCCCGAGCCGGCACGGCGTGCATTTGCCGCAGGACTCCACCTCGCAGAACTCGAACGCATAGCGCGCCTGCTCGGCGAGGTCCACGGTGTCGTCGTAGACCACGACACCCCCGTGGCCCACACCGGCGCCGAGTTCGGCCAGCGCCTCGTAGGTGATGGGTGTCGCCAACTCGTCCGGCGTCAAATAAGCCCCCAAGGGGCCGCCGACCTGCACCGTGCGGATGGCTCGGCCACTGCGCGTGCCGCCGCCGTAGCCGTTGACCAGTTCATCCAAGGTGATGCCGAACGGCACCTCCACCAAGCCGCCGCGACGAACGTTGCCGGCCACTTGCAGCGGCATAGTGCCGGTAGAGCGGCCAACCCCGAAGTTCGCATACCACTCGCCGCCGTTGGCGAATATCGCCGGCACGGACGCGAAGGAGATCACGTTGTGGACCAAGGTCGGCTCGCCGAACAAACCGCTGACCGCCGGCACCGGCGGCTTGGCGCGAATCTCCCCGCGTTTCCCCTCCAAGCTCTCTAGCAGGGACGTCTCTTCGCCGCAGATGTATGCGCCAGCGCCAATGAAGAGTTCCAAATCGAAGACGCGGCCACTGCCCAAGATGTTGTCGCCGAGCAGACCCGCCGCGTACGCCTCGTCCAACGCGGCCTGAAAGACCCGTTCGGCGATCGGGTACTCCGAACGCAGATAGACATAGCCGGCGGTGGCACCGGTGGCGAGCGCCGCGAGCGTCATGCCCTCGATCAGCCGGTAGGGATCGCCTTCGAGCAGCAGCCGATCCGCGAAGGTGCCGGAATCGCCCTCGTCCGCGTTGCAGACGAGGTACTTTTGCTTGCTGGGCGTGTCGAACACCGTGCGCCACTTGATGTGCGCAGGGAAACCCGCCCCGCCGCGGCCACGCAAGCCCGAGGCTTCGACTTCCGCAATCAACGCTTGCGGATCCCGGTCGAGGCATTGGTCGAGCACGGTGGCCTTGGGCAACGCCAAGGGGTCGTCCTCACCGGCGCGATCAAAGATCACCCGCGTTTGGCGGCGGAGGTAATCGATGTCGCCTACTTCGCCCAAGCACTTCGCGTGCGCCGCGCCCTCGCGCAGCAGACCGGGGACGTCGCCCTCGGCGACATTCCGGAAGCAAAGCCTAGCCTCGCCGGTGGCGAGTTCCACTAGCGGCTCCGCCCACGCCATACCCCGCGAACCATTGCGCACCACGGCAACGCCGGCGCGCGCCAACGCGGCGGCGACGGCGTCGGCACCGGCGGCGACCGCGGAGGTGTCTAGCGGCACATAAGCCGTGGTGGCTGCGGAGGCTGGCATGGCTTGAATATATCAAGGCTTGATGATATGCACGGATGCGTTATTCGCCTGCGGCACGGCGACGCTTGAGACGCCTCGGTCGAGCGTCACGAACCGCGCACCGTGGGAAACCGACAGCGCGAGCAGATAGATGTCGGTCAACTGCTTGTGCCCTTTGATGTGCCTGTGTGCGACATGACGTCGGTCGAGCAGCGAGATGTTGTCGGCAAGGAACTTGTGACGGGGTTTGGCGACCGCCTGCGAGAGTATCTCGATGGCCTGCTTGATACTGATTCTGTTGGGGTATTTTTCTTGGGTTACGATACGCAGATAGCCATTCTGCGTGATCGGGCAAGAGGCCCAGAGATCCTTGTGCTGGTCCAACCATCCCGTGGTCGCCGCGTGATACTTATGGGTGGCGTCGAGCATGCTGATCAAGACGTTGACGTCCAGCAAACTCGTCATCAAATCCCCAACTCGTCGCGCAGAGCGTTCACGTCGTCATCAGTGACGACGGCCCCGCCCAGTGGGATCGGCGCGCCCGCATCTTTTTTTTCTTGTTGGTTCGCCAACATGATGACGACTGTCGCGTCAAAGCCTTGGGAATAGCTCCGGCGCTCATACCGCTCGGGAACCGCATACGCCAACGAAAGCCGACCCGTATCGTTGCGCCGGCGAAGTGCGTCTAATGCAAGCGCCTGAAGTTTCGTGCCGAGTGGTGCTACATAAACATCCCGGCATCCCTCTTGGTGCAAGGCATGAAGCTGCTCCGCGAGGACATCGAGACACCGTTCCACATCGTCCGTCGGTGCGACGGCTCGCCGATACTGCCGGTTGTACACGGTTCGCTGAATCAAGCTCGCATTGGCCCGCTCGCTGTACGCCGCCATGTCGCGAGTAAACCCCGGATCGCCCATCAACACGACACAAAGGTCCGGCTCTATTTCTTGGACGATGCGTTCCAGACGGCGAGGTTCATGGCCAAGGAGTGCGATGAGGCCCGTGCCCGTGCTCGCTCGATCCGCGCCGCGGTACGGCAAGTACACCGTCTTGCGGATGCCGTAGCTCAGCTCTTTCCCAAACGCCGTAGCGTAGAGCAACGGCTTTGTGTAACAGATGCGAATGACATCCACGCCGAGCCAGTCGCTCAGGAACCGTAGCAGCAAGAGCAGGTGTAGTTTGGTGAAGCACGTCGCATCGAGAGTCACGGATCGAACGGCACCTAGCAGTTGCTCTCTGGTGACATAGGTGTGAAATGCGCCGACAACGCTGAACGGATCGCCCACTTGGCAGTGCAGCACATCCACCGTGCGAGACTTCATGCGCAAGGAGACTTCGATCTCCCGGGTGTGCCGTCGTCCCGATTCGATATCGAGCGTGTCGTCGTAGCTGAACACGACGGCTCGATCAACGTCACCGTCGAGCAGTGCGGCGGCGCGAACCGACCGTGGTTCGAAACTACCAGCAACCAAGAAGAGCTCAGCGTCCGCGTCGTCGCCGACCTCAATGCGGTCTACAGGTTCGAGAGCGGCCACGGCGCCGCAACCTCACGCATCGACGAAGCGCACGACCCGCTCCACTAGTTCGGCCTCTCCCTCCCATCGGAAACACTCCGCGCCCGAGACGCGGTCAAGCGGGCGGAGGATTGCGGGTTCCGTGTTGGAGGTGTGCAATACGCGCCACCCTCGCTTGCCGGCAAAAAGGCCCAACTTGTAGCTCTGGATCACGTCCGACCCATCGGCAGCCGAGGTGTCAATCACGCCGATCTTGGTTGTAAACGCGCAAAGCACCGGTACCTGCAGCGCGTTGGCGGCGTAGGACGTCATGTCCGCCTCCGTGATCATGGACCATCCGCAAGCCCCCAAACGTTGCCGGATTTCGTCCAGCGGGATGCGATCCGCAACAATATCGGGTACGGATAGATAGACGGTCTTGTCGCGCTTTCGCCTCGGTCGCAACGACACGCCAGTAAGGGCAACGCTGGCGAATTCGCTCGGCTGCGCCATGAGTTGCTCGGCGGCGGCGCGAAGCTCGGCGGCGAACCGACGGTAGTCCGCATCATCCGCTTGGCGCGAGACCGTCACCAGCGGCGGCAAGCCCGACGGCGCTTCCAAAGGCGCCCCACCGTTGTCGAGCCGACCTACGATTACGTCGACTGGTTGGAGCGCCCCCGCGCAAAGCCCAACTTCGAACATGGTGCGGCAGGTCGCCACTTGGCCACCGATAAGCGCGACACGGGCCTTGGCGATCTTGCGCCGCGTGTTGCCGAACCAAGCAGAACGTCGGTCGGTTTGCCGAATCTTGGGGAAGGAGAATCCGGCGAGACGTAGTGCCTGGGTCACCGCTGCCCGGCGCGGATCGGTGGGATCGATGAAAGAACTCGACAGATAGACGACCGGGTCCGACTTCTCTTTAGTGGCACGAGTGGCACGATAGGGGTGACTTGTGCGGGACTCGCTCTCGATGAACTTGCGATCTACGGGCAACGGCGGGCTAGTCGGCGTGTCAAGCGGGATATCCAGTTCAGGCAAGGCGCCGCGGCTCAATCGGAAGCTCCCGGGCACGTCGAACAAGGAAGCGTGCGCCCTTTCTCCGTACCGCAGGAAGCCGCCGGCGAACGCGGGACGGAGCGGCGCCGCCAAGTCGTCCGGAAGCGCCCTGTTCGCAAAGAGGTCAGGTTCATCCGGCCGAAACTCGAATCCAATAGACCGACTCTCCTCCGGCACCCCCTTCACCCGTTGTGCCAGCGAACGGCATAGACGGCGCGATCCGTCGTCCGCGTTCTGGTGGCCGAAGTCGCGCGACCACATACGGATGACTTCATCCTGCATCTTCGGCGGTACCGGCTCGAAGGTCTCGCCAGCGGCGCCTTCCGCCCTCCGTCCCGCGAATATCGCGGCGCAGATCAGCAAAAGGTCTTGGGGGTTGCCGGAGGACGCGGCGCAGATTGCGTCGAACCCCGAATATGGATGGTCCGCGTTACGCGGCAAAACCTCCCGGACGTCGGGAACGGCGAGTCCTCGCGTGGCAAGCACTTTGCCGACGATTTGTTTCATATGCGAAATGTACGCGGCGCCGAGTTCATCCGGCCGATCCATGTGAAGGACAAAGACATCGGTGTTCTGCTCCTTCGGCGGACCCGACGGAGTGTCCAACGTGCGCCATTCGAACGGGCGAACGGCGAGTTTCACGCAGTAGGGCTGGCCGCGCTGCAGGAGGCCGTTCAACACGGTCTGGCAGGCGGGTGGCACAGGGGAGGACTCGTCAAGAAGGACATAGAGGCACGGCTTATCCCGCTCAAGCCACGAATTGGCGCACCGAAGGGCCTTTGCCAGCCGGGCGAAAATGGTCGGAAGGTCGCCGAGCGGCTGCCATGCGCATCGTCCAGAGATCAACCAAGACTGGATGCTGGACTCGACCTGCATTTGCAGGCGCGAGCAGTTGCCGGCCACGTCGCCGCCGTCGAACCCGCCGGGGAAGCGAAACACCGCGTTGAAGTCTGGACGCGTTAGCTGCTCGTACTCGTCCGCCAACTCACAGAGGCTGCGTACGATTTCAAGCGCAAGGTAGTCCGCGAAGACTTGCTGGAACTGCCGAATTAGAGGCCGGTCCGCGCCCCCTTCGCCGTCGGCGAATAGGACGTGGAAAATGGCCGCGACTCGGGACACATGCGTGTATACGCCGACAAAGTCAGGGTGCTGCTCGCGGCCTGCCAACGTGCGATAGTCGAGCTGGCGCAGGGCCATGGTCTTCCCTGTGCCCCGGGCGCCGACGACGATTTGATTAATAGGAGACCGAAGATCCCCCCAGATGGGGCTTGCGTCGCGCACAAAGAGGCTCGCCACATCTTCGGGAGAGTGGGTGTCCGCCTTGGCAATACCGTAGAACGGGTTGTAGTCGTCCAATTCGCCTATTCGCCAACTCTGGACCGATCACGCGGCCGTGCAACATGCGTCGCGAACACACGCTAGATAGCGCATTCCCCGGCCTCCACGGGCTCACCCGACTCGTCAACCCGAACAGGCTCGTCAAGAACCGGCGCCGGCCGCGACTGACTCAGCTCGCTTAAGGGACGCGCTGCCGGCACTGTCGTCATTGTAATAGACGTAGGGGCGTACGCACTTGCCTTGGTCGGCAGAGCCGACGAATACTCGGAAATCGGGTGGGCGGCAATTGCAGTAGGGATGACGTCCCCGGGTCGGGGAGTGCAAGGGGGGGGGGCGGGAGAACACGCCCGAACTAGCCCGGATCGCTCACCGATTTGCCGTAACTGGCGCACTGTCGACTATCGGCA
>CAYGBI010000078.1:0-16324 GCA_964348085.1 uncultured Pseudomonadales bacterium
GAGGCTCTCCGTGAACACCCCCGTGCCTTCACGGACGGAGATGCCGCTGTCACTCCTGGGCTCGGCAAGAACAAGGTTGCCTCCGTGCGGCACTGGCTTCTTGCCGCCCGATTGGTACGACCGTTGGCCCGAACCACCTCGACGGCAAGCCGATCCAGCGTCTCGAGGACAAACACGCGCACGTCGGGTGGCTGCGCTTCCTCGAGCAGATCGACGAGTCGACGATCCACGTCGTCGCCGACGACTACGCCACGCACAAGCACGCCGAGGTCCGGGCGTGGCTCGCCCGTCGCCCGCGGTTCGAGACGCGCTTCACGCCGACCTCGGGGTCGTGGCTCAACCTGGTGGAACGCTTCTTCGCCGACCTGACCGCCGCGATCCGCACACGCGGCGTCGCCGGCTTCGCCAGCGTCGCCGCGCTGCGGCGCGGGATCGCCCGCCGCTTGGCAGCGCATGACGACGATCCGCGGCCCTGCCGTTGGACCGCCAAGGGCGAAGACGTCCTAGGGAAGACCAAGCGCGCCCGGCGGAGGTCCAGGAGCCCAATAACTAATTCAACTCATTTCTAGTGCGGAATACTAATGACCTGTCCCGATTGGCTTCCCGCACTTTCGGGGCTTCTTCGGCGCGTCGAGGTACGGCCGCAGCCCGCAACCAGTAGCGAGCACCGCAACACTGCGTTGGTGCGCCCGTCCAGCTACGCGCGACGAGGGAGCGTATCGACGCAGTCCGCTTCGATGTCACCGGCTTCTTCGACAAAGCGGCGCTTTTGGGCTTGGGTCGCGGTCTTGTCCGAAGCGCGGTACAAGAGCTTGGCGATGTTTCTGTATTTCACCGCGAGCTGACGCGCCCGCTCCTGATCCAACGCGCCCGGATAGTCGGCGGCGGCGAGATCTTGGAAGTAGTCGCCGGCGCGTTGGCGACATTCCGCCCACACCACGCCGTTCCACCAATTGCCGTGTTCGGCGCCGTGGCCGGCGTCGATGGCGGCAAGCCAGTTGGCGTACGCTTGACCACCCAAGCCGTAATGCGCTTGCGCGGGGAGGTCGCGCCAGACGCGGCGGGCGAAATCGAGCGCGGCGTAGACGGCCTTGGCGGGCGACGCCGGCTCGCAAGGGGTGAACTTGAAGAACGTCACCGGCGGGCCAAAACCGTACTCGCGCCACGAGCCGAAGCTCAGCCGCGCCGGCGTGCTCTCCACTTGGTCGCCCCAAGGTTGCGCCATCGTCAGACCATTGTCGTCGGCGCCGAGCACGAGCTGATTTTCGAGGTTGAGCAACGAGCACACCGCGCCTTCACCCAACGCATCGCGAATCCGTCGCTCCACCTGCGCTTTCTCGGCCGCCGAGCTCGCCCCGGGGACGAGCGAACCGAGTTCTTCGCCGGCCAAGCCTAAGTTGCGCAGCAAGGCGAAGAAGGGACGAAAGTCCCAGCAGTACGGGCCGCTCGGACACAACTCCTCGTGGACGTTTATGACGAAGGCGTGTCCCGAAAGGGCGAACGCCTCGCCCGGCGTGCGCTTGATGCCGTAGTGGTCCAGCGCACCCTTGACGACGCCCATCATCGATGTGTCGTACGGGGGTTGTTGAAGATTGCCGGTCATCGCTCCCTGCCTCCGTTCGCTCAACCCTCGAATTGACGTAGCATAGCGCGAGGCGAGCGAAGTTGGATGGTGCCGATGCAGCGCAAACGCGACGAGAGCGCTCTCAGGGGCGTTGCGGCCGTGACGCACCCTGCGCATCGGCCGCCGGCGCGATGAGCGCCAGTCAAGAGGACACCCGAACCGCCATTCGCCAAGGGGGGAACCACTGGCTGACCATCGCCAACGCGCTCTCCATCGCGCGCTTGGCGGCCGTGCCGTTTTCGCTCTACGCCGTACTCTCGGGCAACTGGCGCTTGGCGGCGGGGATCTTCGCAGGGGCCGTCGCCAGCGACATATTGGATGGCGTCGTAGCTCGCCGCCGGGGCACTGTGTCGGCGCTTGGTGGCATTCTCGACCACACGGCGGATGCCATCTTCGTCACCGTCACGCTGTGGGCGATCGCCTACCAAGAGGCGCACGCCGGCGTGGACGCCGTGCCGGGCATATTGCCGTTGTTCATCGCTCTGGCGTTTCTACAGTACTTGCTGGATTCCAGAGTGCTGGCCGGCAAGCCGTTGCGCACCAGCCGTCTTGGTCGCATCAACGGTATCGCGTATTTCGTCGTCGCCGGCGTGGTCATCATCCGCAACGCGATCGAGCTGCCGTGGCCGCCGGACGAGGCGATCTACTGGGCCGCCTTGCTGGTGCTCGTTTCCACGCTGGCGTCGATGTTCGACCGCCTGCGGGCGCTGATGAACGTTCCCGCGTCGGCGAGCCAAGCGGCTTCACCAAAGAACACGACTAAGGAGCAACCCGAATGAAACTCGGCCTGTTCGGCATCGGTTCCGGCATCTGCGCGGATCCAAACGTGGCCAAGCGCATCGCTCAGCATGCGGAAGCCCTTGGTTTCGACTCGTTGTGGGTCGGCGAACATGTGGTGCTGCCGGATCCGCGCGAGGCGCCATCGCCGGCGCCGCCGGATTTCGCCATGCTGCATCCCTCGACCGCGCTCGCCTATATCGCCGGTGTTACCGAGCGCGTAAAGCTCGGCACCGGCATCGTCCTCATCGCGCAGCGCAATCCCTTGGTGTTGGCCAAGGAAATGGCGAGCTTGGACGTTGTCTCCGGCGGCCGGTTGCTGCTCGGCATCGGCGCCGGCTACCTGCACCAAGAGTTCGCCGCGCTTGGCGTTCCGTTCCGGGAACGGGGTGCGCGCACCGACGAATACGTGACCATCATGCGTACCCTGTGGAATGAGGAACGGCCTTCCTTCGCTGGTCGTTTCTATCGCTTCGACAATATCCAAGCGATGCCGCGCCCGGTGCAGTCCGGAGGACCGCCGATTATCGTCGGCGGCGCCAGCGACGCCGCCTTGAAACGAGCGGCGGACTACGCGCAAGGTTGGTACGGCTTCGCCATGGACTTGGCGCAGACGGCCGCGGTACTGGCCCGGTTGCGTGGGTTTGGCGGTGCTCATCTCGACATCAGCATTACCCCATCGGTAGCCGTGACCGCCGACACGGTGGCCCGGTACGGGGAACTCGGCGTCCATCGTCTAATCGCGCTCATGCCCCAAGACGAGGCGCGAGCCCGCAGTGCGATGGAGGCCATGGCGGCAATCAACCTTTAGGAGACAGCCATGATTCTGACCACCACGCCCAGCATCGAGGGCACGACCATTCGCGAATACCACGGCGTCGTCACGGGAGAAGCCATTGTTGGCGCCAACGTGTTTCGGGACATCTTCGCCGCGGTTCGGAATGTCGTGGGCGGACGCACCGCCGGCTACGAAAAAGCACTGTCGAAGGCGCGACAGATTGCCTTGAAGGAAATGACGACTGCCGCGCAACGGCTCGGCGGCACCGCGGTGGTGGGGATCGACCTCGACTACGAGACGGTTGGCGGCAACATGTTGATGGTCACCGCGAGTGGCACCGCCGTGACGACGGGGGGCCGTGCTTAGTGGAATGGCCGGCCCCATCGCCAAGGGGCGCAACGTCGCCACGGCTTCCGCACGGGAGTTCGCTCGGTGCGCAACGTGGTGTCGCGGCCCGGTGGGGTCGATGTTGGCTTGCAAGCTCCGCCTTGCGTCGATGCGCCGAGCAAGCGCGGAAATGCTTGAGTTCAACCGGACAGGGAACTAGCCCATGAGCGCGACGCCTCCGCCGCCGGCGCTCCGCTATACCACTGCGGATCGCCTACTGCGCGACTTCGCGAGTCGAGGCGTCGTGGTGTTGGCGCCGGAGGCGCTCGGCATTCCCACCGCCATTCACGAGGTGATCTACCGGAAGGAGAGTCTTGCCTTCGTCGACAACCGCAACACCATATCGGCCACCTACATTCCGGAAATCCTAGATGTGATCAACGCTCCCGGCGTAGTGGAGGCGTGCGACCGGCTTGTCGGCAAGCACTGGGCGATCGTACCGTTCACCCACAACGCGCCGTTCGCCAGCGGCGGCCACGATCAGCACTGGCACAAGGACGACATCGGCCCGTTCAATGGCCGAAGGCAGCGTCGCCACCACCCCGTGCAGATCGAGATGCTCTACTACCCGCAAGCCGTCGAGGAGGACATGGGGCCGACGGCGATCGTGCCGTATTCCCAGTACTGGGCGTTCAATCACGAAGAAAACCACGACAACTTCGCCGGTGCGGACCATCTCGACTTCGGCTATCACTTGGGCGGCATGGAGAAGCGCGCCGCCAGCGGCCCGAAATCCGAGTACCGCGCCGAGGACATCGCCAAGCGTCGCACGCCGCATGACGTTCGCATGCGCGACGCCATTGCGAACACGGGCTGGCCGCTCGTGCGCCAATTCGAGGTGGCGCCGCTCAAAGCCGGTAGCGTGGTGCTCTACTCGCACAATCTGTTCCATCGCGGCAATCACCGGCGGGACGATTGGCGCAAGTGGCGCGAGCGACCTCGTTTCATGTGGCGGTTTTGGCTGTATCGGACGTACGAACCGCAGGGCGCTGGCGTTGAGGAATTGGACTGGCGCTCGCCAAGCGTAGATCCGCTCACCGGCCAAGACCTGGCGCAGGCGCCGGACGACGCCACCGTGGTTTGGCGCCATCACCACCACTGGCTGCGCACGGGCAAGCCGCCGGCGCCGCGTGCGCGAAAGCTCAACGGGAGCGGAAGTGCAAGCAGGCAACGGGCGAAGGGCTTGTACCAGCAACTCCTGACGCCAGGCGAAGCCGGCGAGCCTGCGCGTATCGGCGCCGCCTACAAGCTCGCCGATGGCGAAACCACTTTGGCGTTGGAGTACTTGCAGCGCGCGTTGCGCAACGAACGGGAAGCGGTGCGCCGGGCCGCCACCTATGGTCTGATCGCCGTCGGACCGGCGGCCACCGACGTCTTTATGGCAGCGACGACCTCGCCGGTGAAGTGGCTACGCAAGGCCGGCGTCTTCGGCTTGGGCGAGGTGGGCACCCCGACGCGACCGGTGCTGCGCGCGATCGCCGCGCGGCTGCGGGAGGATCCATCGGTGTATGTGCGTTCGGTCGCCGCCGACGCACTGGGCTGCATGGGTCGTCGCGCTGTCGCCGACGATGTCGGCGAGTCCCTCGTCCCGTCCTGCCTCGACGCTCTCGTCGACTGCTTGCGCCGGGAGCGGAATCGCTTGGCGATGAATATCGCCCAAGGCCGGCATATCAAGATCGTACGGCCAACGGACGAGTGCGACGTTTGCGAGGGCATCGGCATCGACTACGGCGTCGATCGGTTCAAGCCGGTCCGCTCGGCGGTGCGGGAGAACGCGCTTTGGGCGACGGTGATACTCTGCTCGCACGGGGCGACCATCGTCGGTTCCATGCTGCAATCCTTGGTGGATGCTTTGGCGGCGGTGGTACGCGAGGATTCGAACATTTTCAGCGTGGGCTCGGCGCTCGACGCGCTCAACCGACTGGCGAGATTGCACCCGGGCGATCGCTCTAGCGTCGCCGAGGCGCAACTCGATACGTTGCTCGAAGAGATGCCGATTCTCAGTTGGGAGTCCCTTAGTCGCGGCGGCTTGGCGTTCGCTCACCCGACGCAGGCGGTGCCACAGCACATGAAATCAACAAGGTAAGGACCCTAGATATGGATATACACGGCTTCTGCGACGACAAGTTCGCCGGAGTGCGCGATGCTTTCGAACGCAATTTCAACGACTACGGCGATGTGGGCGCGAGCTTTGCCGCCACCGTGGAAGGCGAGTTCGTGATCGACCTTTGGGCCGGCCATGCGGACAAGGCCCGCACCCGGCCTTGGCAAGAAGACACCATCGTCAACGTCTATTCCACCACCAAGACGATGTCCTTCCTCTGCGCATTCGTGCTCGCCGACCGCGGCCTTTTGGATTTCAACGCCAAAGTCACGGACTATTGGCCGGAATACGGTCAAAACGGCAAGCAGGACACGGAGGTTCGGCATTTCATGAGCCATTCCGCCGGCGTGCCGGGCTTCGATCCCGCCTTGGATCGTGCCGAGCAACTCTACGACTGGGACGCCTGCGTGGCGAACCTCGCCAAGCAAGCTCCTTGGTGGCCGCCGGGGAGTCGCAGCGGCTACCACGCGATCACCCAAGGATATTTGATCGGCGAACTGGTGCGCCGCATCGACGGTCGCAGCATCGGCGCCTTCTTCCGGGAAGAGATCGCCGCTCCCCTCGGGGCCGACTTCCACATCGGCATGGCGGCGTCGGAGTTCCCGCGGGTGGCGGAGATGATTCCGGACGAACCCGTCGAGGACGGACCTTTCGCCGGCGCGGACGCGGATTCCATTCCGGCTCGGGTATTCGCCAGCGCCGATGCGGGCACCGAACATGTCAACACGCCAGCGTGGCGGCAAGCCGAGATTCCCGCCGCCGGCGGTCACGGCAACGCCCGGGCCGTAGTTCGCGCGCAAACGCCGCTCGCCAACGATGGCAAGGCGTTTGGCGTCGAACTGATCTCGCCCGCGTCTTGCGGCTTGATGCGCCAAGAGCAAACCGACGGCGCGGACGCGGTGCTCATGCTGCCGGTGCGCTTTGGCTTGGGCTATGCGTTCCCGAGCGAGCAGATGCCCATGTCGCCCAACGACCAAGCGATGTTCTGGGGCGGTGCCGGCGGCTCCACCATCGTGGTGGACCAACCGGCGCGGGTTTGTCTTTCCTACGTCATGAATCAGATGAAGGCGTCGATTGTGGGGGACCGCCGCGGCGGGGGCCTCGGCAAGGCGTTCTACGAGAGCCTGTAGCGATGGCGGACTACGACTACATCGTGGTGGGCGCGGGCTCTGCCGGCTGCGTGCTCGCCAATCGGCTGAGCGCGAACGCCGGCAACCGCGTCTTGTTGCTGGAGGCCGGCGGCAGCGATTGGAACCCGCTCATCCACGTGCCGGTGGGTTTCTGGAAGATGATCGAGCGGCCGAGCGTCAACTGGTGCTTCGAGACGGTGCCGGAAGACAACACGCACAATCGCAAGATCCCGATTCCGCGCGGCAAGGTCTTGGGCGGTTCGAGTTCCATCAACGGCATGTTGTACGTGCGCGGCCAAGCGCTCGACTACGACACGTGGGCGCAACTCGGCAATCGCGGTTGGTCCTACGAGGAAGTGCTGCCGTTCTTCAAGCGCTCGGAAAACTGCGAACGCGTGGCCGCCGACGGCGACGACGAGTACCGCGGTCGGGGCGGCGAGTTGAACGTCGCCGACATGGTCGAGAGTCATCCGTTGCTCAACGCTTGGGTGGATGCCGGGGAAGAGGCCGGCTACCCCCGCAACCCCGACTACAACGGCGCGTCGCAGGAGGGATTCGGCATCTACCAAGTGACGCAGCGCAACGGTCGGCGGGCGAGCAGCGCCCGCTCCTTTCTTACTCCAGCCCGCTCGCGCGGCAATCTCACTATTGCGACCCGTGCGCTCGCAGAGCGCGTACTGACCGAGAATGGCCGTGCGAGCGGCGTGCGCTACCGGGTCCGCGGCGGACAACCCGTGACGGCGACCGCGAACCGCGAAGTCATCTTGGCGGCGGGCGCGGTGCAATCCCCGCAGTTGCTCGAACTCTCAGGCATCGGCCAAGCGGCGCTCCTGCGCAAGCACGGCATCGCCGTGGTTCGCGACCTGCCGGGCGTGGGCGAGAACTACCGCGACCATTACTCCAGCTCGATCGCTTGGCGCGTGAGTGGCTCGAACACTTTGAATGAGGACACCCGCGGCGTGCGTTTCTTGTGGCAGGCGCTGCAATACGGCCTCGCTCGCCGTGGCGCGTTCACCTATACAGCCGGCATCGCACATGGTTTCGTGCGCACTCGGGCGGAGCTCGAAACGCCGGACGTGCAGTTCCACTTCGCCCATGCGAGCTACGCGCGGGGCGAGAAGCGCGGCGAGTTGGAAAAGGAGCCCGGCATGACCTGCTCGGTTTGTCAATTGCGGCCGGAAAGCACCGGCAGCATCCACATTCAGAGCGGGGATGCGAACGCCGCACCGGCGATCAAGCCGAACTTCCTAGCCGAAGAGGTCGACCGGGCCGCGCTCGTCGAAGGTATGCGGATCGCTCGCCGGGTAGCCGCTGCGCCGGCGTTAGAGCGTTACGTGGCGAGAGAGCTCTATCCGGGTGCCGGGGTTGAGACGGACGATCAAATCTTGGACTTCTGCCGCCGCACCGGCGCCACCGTGTTTCACCCGATCGGCACTTGCAAGATGGGCAGCGATGCGAACGCGGTGGTGGACGAACGCCTGCGCGTACACGGCATTCGCGGTTTGCGCGTGGCGGACGCTTCCATCATGCCGACGCTCGTCTCCGGCAACACCAACGCCCCGGCCATCATGATCGGTGAGAAAGGGGCGGCGATGGTGTTGGAGGACAACGCTTGAGGCGCAGATCGTCCTAGGACGTGGGCGTCACGAGAGCCGTTGACTCTCCTCTCGGCGCCGCGTTCGCCTTAAGCCCAAAGCCTCCCTATCACTTCGTCGGACTTCGCGGCTATGCCACCACAAGTCCGGCGGACTGTTAGCGCCAAGGGGTGCAGCGGGTTCGCATCCGAACCCGCTAGCGCCACGAACGCCGTCGCCTCTCGGCGCCGCCTTTCGCCCAGCCCAAGCCGCCCTATCACTCCGTCGGGCTTCGCGGCTGGCGCCGCCAAGCCCGACGGACTGCTAGCCAAGTCGACGGGTTGTCAGCCTCCGCCGCCGAGCTCAACCACCGCTTGTAAGAAAAACACCCGGCCATTCACGTCGTAGCCGGCGCCGAGGGGGGTATTGTTCACCGAGTAGACTTCGTTGCCATCGACCACCGGGGGGGGGGTGTCGAATACATTGCGGGCACCCCCCGAGACGCGCCATGTGTCGCCTCGATAGCGCACGGAGAACGTGTGGACCCAATAGTTGTCGGTGAATCCGACATCACGGCAAAGCAGGTCGTTGGGTGGGCCGTAGCATGTATCCGAGAAGCCGGTGATCGCCTCGTCCCAATCGTCGATGCCGGCATCCACGTTCTCCATGCCCGCTTGGTGGCGTGCGAACCATGTAGCTCCGTAGGGTCCGGAATCCACGGCGAGCCGGAGCTGGGCGCGACGCTCGGGATAGTAAAACTCGCGATGGTCGGCATCGAAGTCGGCTTCCCCTTGGTCGCTCAGGAACAACGTGGTGCGTTCGATCAGCCGATGGCCCGTGACATCAAAGACCACGTCCATGGGTCGATCAAGAACCGTAATGGGAAACTCCAGTGCCAAGTTCAGGTCCACCCCCCGTACGGTTTCGTTGTCGCGGTTGACGAACCCCTGATCGATCAGTTCGAAACGGGGAAAGTCGGGGTCGTTTCGGCGCGTTATCCGGCCACAAAACGAGTTCGAGCTATTCTCGATCGTGTAGCACTCGGCCACGATGTACCCGCTAGTCGGCTCGATGATGGTGTCCTCGATGTCGATGTCGTAGTAGCTCAAGGACAGTGACAAGCTGAAGATGTTGGTGAAGGGTTGCTCGAACGCGATACCAAAGGACTTGGATGTGGAGGTTTCCTCGTCCAACACCAATGACCCGCCGCTCGCGACTTCCGTACTGAAAGTGTTGAAGCCGTCGTTCCTTGCCCTCGTTGGATCGACGCCGTCCGCTTGGCAATTCTCCAGCACGTGCGCTTCCCGGCGATCCTCCTCGGGAATGTAGTTGCCTTCGTCGTCGAGAGCGGCTTCGGGAACGAAGCAGGGGTCGAACACGTTCTGGAACCCCGTCTGAGCGCGCAAGAAGAGTTCGCGTAAGTTCGGTGCTCGATACGACGTGCCGTAGGTGGCACGGATCAGCAACCAGTCCACGGGCCGCCATCCGAGCTTGCCTGACCCTGTCCAAGCGCCGCCGTAGTATTCGTCGTCCGTCCATCGGGCCGAGAGGTTCAGGGTGATCTCGTTGGGCACCGTCAAGATCGGCAACTCGACTTCGCCAAACGCCTCTTGGGTGGTCTTGTCTCCGACCGCGCCGCCATCGGCGAAGTAGCCGAAGAACAAGCCTTCGCGAGCCACTTCGTCCGGGATGGAGTTGATTTCGTCGTAGCGGTATTCCAGCCCAAAGCCGGCCAAGATCGGGCCGCCCGGCAGCGAGAACGCATTGCCCGTCATGTAGTAGGCAGCGATGGTTTGGTCGCGAGTCGTGTCGAAGTCGCGCGTGTCGAAGAGATAATTTTGCTCCGCAGCCGAGCCGAACTCGCCGATCACGCCGGCGTACAGGGACGACGCGAACATGTTGACCGGCACGCAACCCTCCAAAGCGTCCGACCCGGGCAATATCAGGTTGTTGAACCCCCAACTGAACCCTTCCTCTATGACCTGGTCGGGGATGTTCTTCTCACACGGGATGTTCTCGTAGGAATAGGCGCCAAGACCGTACCAAAGCCGATCTTCCCGGACGCCGTATCGCCAAGACTTGCCGGTTGATTCGGAGCGGGTTAGCGAGAGCTCGAACGACCAATCGTTTAGTGGCCCAACGTTCAAGAACGGCATGTCGCCCGAGACACCGAGGACCAAACGCCCCTGATCCCGCTCGACGCCGTTGAGGTTGCGGTCGCCCCTCACGCGAACGATGGGGTATGTCCAAGTCGGGCCGATCGGCCCGCTGATCATGCCGAAGAGCGCTGGCGTGCAAGCCGCCTTGGGGAAGCCGAACAATGCGCAGACACCTTCTCGGCTGGTGGAAAATTGCTCGACAAACGCCGGATTTTGAAACAGCGCGTCTGTGGCAAGCCCGCAGTCCACGCCATTGACCGCGTTTGGATTGCATAGGTTGTACGGACTGTTCGGCGGCACATCCGGGAACAACAGCGCACCTTCGTCGGCGGTCTGGAAGTAGTCCACGGTCGACCACCCGGCCTCGAAGAACATGGTGAGATTCATCTCGCTCTCGAAAGTGTATTCGCCGTAGGCCATGAGATTCGCGGTTTCCCAGTCTGGGAAGAGGTGGGCGTGCAGATCCCTGCCATTCGTCGTGTAGTCGAGGAAGCTGATGTCCGTTTCGCCGTCGCCGTCGCCGTCCACGCCAAACGCTGGCCCTCGCACGCCTCGGTCTTGCCAACGGGTTTCGGCCGCCCATGACGACTCGGAGAAGTTCGGCCACCCGCCGTTGCTGTAACCCTGCGTGTGGTAGATGGAACCCGCTCTGGAGTCTTGAATGTACACGCGCCCGGCAAGCGAACCTAGGGCGCAGTCGTTCCATCTCATGCCGAAGACAGTGGAGTAATACACGTCCTGATGGCGCCGCGCCCCGCTCTGATCGATCTCGGCGTGACGCGCACAGTGATTGGTCCATGGACGATCGGCGAACGTGACGGATTGTTCGTCCGTCCATTCGGCGCCGAAGCCAATGAAACCGCGATCGAAGTTCCTGCCCCAAGTGGCGCCGTATCTCTGATCCACGCCGCCGTGGTACGCGCCATCGATGAACGTCTGCAACTCGAAGCCGTCGAAGTCCTTGCGAAGAATGGCGTTTGTGACCCCGGCGATGGCGTCGGAACCGTAGATCGAGGATGCTCCGTCGAGCAGTTGGTCGTACTGCGTGACGAGCGACCCCGGAATGACGTTCAAACTTGGCGAGGACGGTGCGCCTTCGACACCGCCCGGGGCGATCCGGCGGCCGTTGATCAGCAGCAGCGTGCGGTTTGCCCCGAGGCCGCGCAGGTTGATTGTGCGCGCGCTGGGTCCATCGTCTAGCACCAAGCCCTGAAACGTGAGGTCGAATTGTATGCCGCTGGCGGTTGACGACTCCTGAAGGATGTCGCCGGGGTCGATCAGGCCCGCCTCCCGTTGCACCTCGGCGTTGATGATCTGCAAAGGCGTGATGCTGGTGTATTGGTTTCGCTTCAGGCGCGAGCCGGTGACGACGACTTCCTCCACCGGACCGGCCGCCGTTGCCGGCGTGGTGGTCTCTTCTTCCTCGTCTTGCGTCTCGACGTCCTCGACCGCCTGTTCTTGGTCGTCGGCATCTTCCTGACCGGCAACCGGCGTCGATAGGGCCAGGCACGTTGCCACGAAAGCCCAGCAAAGGCTGCGTAACGTGCTTGGCGTTGGGTCGTTTAATGGCATGGTGCTCTCCTGTGCTTGCAGGTAAGTCCAAGGGGTTGAACCATAACGCGATCACGCGGTCCCTGCACGGATTTCGCACCCGCGGAACGACGGCTTCCGCGGCGCCCGACGAGTGCGTCGAATCGTTGTCCGGCGTGCCTTAATGCGCTGCGCAAAGCGACCATCGACCCAGCGCGTGTTTTGCGTCACAACGCGGCGTGTGTTAGAAGTGCGCGACCGGAAATAAATGACGAGGAGGCTGAGGTGAAGGCTCTGCTGTCCAATTTCTTCGTCCTTCTTCGCTGCTGCCACGGGGGTGGCTGGCCTAACCTGCGCAAGTGCAACGGGCGACGCCACGCCTTGGTGCGGCCTTGGGCATTGGCGTTGCCACTGCTTGCGGCCCCCGGCGTCGTCGGCGAAGAGTCTCCAGCCCCGTACCCGCTCGACTACTGGGCGATGCGCAGCGTGATCGACAGCGTCGAACTCTCGCCCGATGGCAAGCATTTGGCGTTGATGCGGATCCCGTCCAAGGACGGCAACCCGATCGTCGAAATCTACGACGCCGCGGACCTCGGGAAGCAACCATTCCGGCTGAACGCGGAACCGATGGAGATCATTGGTTTCTCATTTATCAGTGACGCTCAGATACTCTTCCAAGCGCGACAGGCGGTTCGCGACACGATACGCGGGCGGGAACAAGACACCTACAAATACAAGCTCGGCCTCCTCGACCTCGAACGCAAGCAGGTGCGCGAGTTCGGCAGCGAAGGCAGCGCCACCATCGCGCATCTGCTACCGCACTCACCGAACAAAATCATGTTGGCGATGGTGCCGCCGGGACGGGAACGACAAACCTCTACGGCAAGGCGCATCGCTGGCTATTTCACGCCGCGCGACTACTACGAGTTCGACTTGGTGCGCGGCACCCGAAAACTGTTGTTCCAAGGCAAGCTGTCGCGTGGCAACTATCGCTTCACCCCGGAAGGGAAGCGTTGGCTGGCCTCTGGCTTCGACAGGAAGGAGGGTGAGGTGGTGCGCTATTGGCGGCCAAGCGACGGGGCGCCTTGGGAGGAAGTCCACCGGGCGTCGGTGGACGAGTACGAGTTTCAGCCGTTCACCGTTGTTGGCCGCGACGAAGGCGACGAAGACAAAGCCGACCACGCGCTGGTCCTCGCGCGCAACGGCCACGACACGGTTGGTCTTTGGTCTTACGACCTTAAGAACAAGGCGTTCAGCGAGATCATCTACCGCCGTGCGGAGGTCGACGTGTCCGGTGTGCGCAATCACAGCAACACTTGGCAGCACCCGGACGTCGCCGTCGGCGTTGCTTACTTCACGGACAAACTGCATGTGGAGTATTTCGACGAGGCCGAGGGCGCCACATACCGGCAGTTGGCCGACGTCATTCCTCATGCCCACGATGTCAGTATCGTCAGCCGTTCCCGAGACGGTGCTTCGCTGGTGGTTCGCAACTCGGGACCGCGAGACCCCGGCACCTTCTATCTGCTGAAGGGCGGCAAACTGGAAACCATCGGTAGCCGCCAGCCGCTATTCGAGAGTGAACGGCTCGCGGACGTCGAATACGTCACCTATCCGTCGAGGGACGACCGCCGGATTCCTGCCTATTTGACGATCCCGTCCGGCGAGCCGCCATTTCCTGCCATCGTGTTGCCGCATGGCGGCCCGGCCGCGCGCGATTACGGCGGCTACGACAAGTGGGCGCAACTGTTGGCCAACAACGGCTATGTGGTGATTCAGCCGCAGTTTCGCGGCTCCACCGGCTTCGGTTTGGCGTTGCGCCAAGCCGCGTTCGAAGACGGCGGGCAGCAAGGCCGCAAGATGCAGGACGACAAGGATGACGCGGCGTTGTACTTGGTGGAGCGCGGGCTCGCGGTCAAAGATCGGCTCGCGATGTTTGGCTGGTCCTACGGCGGTTACGCGGCCGGCGTCGCCGCGACGAGAACACCGCAACTCTACCAATGCGTAATCGCCGGCGCGGCGGTGTTCGATCCTTGGCTGCAACTCAACCAGTTCCAACGCTTCCAAATGGCCGAAGCGGTTCGCAAACGCTACGAGCGAATGACCGAGACCGCCGTCAGCCCAATCGAGGAGGCGGATAAGGTCAACGTGCCTATGCTGATCGTGCATGGCGTAGTGGACACTCGCGTAACGCTTGACCAAGCCACCAAGTACATCAGGCGGCTCGACGAGCACGAAAAGCCCTACAAGTATGTCGAGCTGGAAGGCGCCGGGCATTTCTACGGGACGTTGCTCTACGACCATCAGCTCGAGTTCTTTACCGCCATGATCGATTTCCTTGCCAACGACTGCGGTCCGGGAGGTCTGTAATCCATGCAGGTGCCGCTTCTTGTCGATGACTTTCTGCGCCGTTCCGCAGCGCTCTACCCGCAGAAGACGGCGGTCGTCGACGGCGACAAGCGCTTTACCTACGGGGAACTGCAAGCGCGCGTAAACCGGCTGTCTCACGCGCTCATTGGGCTGGGCGTCGGTAAAGGCGACCGCGTATGCATCCTGAGCCCCAATTCGCACTTCTTCTTGGAGAGCTTCTACGCCACCAGCCAAATCGGCGCGGTGCTCGTGCCGCTCAACTACCGCCTCGTGGCGGCGGATCACGAGTACATCTTGAACCACGCCGGCGTCGACGTGGTGCTGGTGGACTACGAGTACACGCAAGTCGTGGACGACATTCGTGCGCGCCTGCAAACCGTGCGGCACTTCGTCGTAGCCCAAGATTCGCGGGACGCGCCACGCGCTTGGACGAGTTGGGAGGCGCTGATCGCGGACCAAGCGACCACGGCGCCGCCGCCCGTGGAGCGGGAAGAGAACGACTTGGTGTCGATCAACTACACGTCCGGCACCACGGCACGGCCGAAGGGCGTGATGATGACGCACCGCAATTGCTACATCAACGCCTACGGCCTGATCGCGCACCTGCGTATCGGCCACGACGATGTGGAGCTATGGACGCTGCCGATGTTCCACTGCAACGGCTGGGGAGGCGTCTACGCGATCACCGGCATGGGCGGCACGCACGTGGTGCTGCGGCAGGTGGACGCCGCCGAAATCTACCGGTTGATCGAACGCGAGAAGGTTACCTTCGCCTGCATGGCGCCCACGGTGTTGCGCACGATCTTGGACTACCCCGACAAGAGCGCCCACGCCATCGAAACACGGCCGCGGTTTACCGTCGCCGGGGCACCGCCACCCGCAGCGTTCATCAAACGCCTCGAGGAAGAACTCGGCTGGGAGTTCATCCAGATCTACGGCCTCACCGAAACCGCGCCGCTCTTGACCGTTTGCCACCCCGACTTCGCAACCGAACAAACCGACTACGCCCGCCGAGCACGCGCCGGCGTGGCAACGGTTGGCGCGGAGCTAGTGCTGTTGGACGACAACGACGAATTGGTGCCGCAGGACGGTGTTTCCATCGGCGAGGTGTGCGCCCGGTCCAACGTTGTGTTCAAGGGCTATTGGCGACAACCCGAGGAAACCGCCAAAGCGATACGGAACGGCTATTTCCACACCGGCGACCTCGCCGTTTGGGACTCGGTGGGCAGCATTCACATCGTCGACCGCAAGAAGGACGTCATCATCTCCGGCGGCGAGAACATCAGTTCTCCGGATATCGAGGACGCGCTGTACAAACATCCCGCGGTCATGGAATGCGCCGTTATCGGCGTGCCCCACGAAAGATGGGGCGAAACGCCGAGGGCTTTGGTGGTCTTGCACAACGGTGAGTCCGTCACCGAAGGCGAAATCATCGCCTTCTGCCGCGAACACCTCGCGCACTTCAAGTGCCCCACATCCGTCGAGTTTCGCGACGAGCTGCCGCGTACCGCCACCGGCAAGCTGCAAAAGTTCAAATTGCGCGAACCGTACTGGCAGGAGGGGCGTCGCGTCGGCTGAACTCGTCGGTTGCGCGGCGGTTTACGCGCTTCTAGGACTTGGCGCCCGTCGTTGAAACGTCGGGTCGGCGGTCGCTTTGCGCCCAGCCGACGACGATAGGCCATGATGTGAGAAGGTAGCCGGCACGGCGCCCTGACTTCGCGACTCGCAATTGCAGAGATAAAAGAGGGCGGACTGCTTGAAGAGGGTCCGCCTTTCCTATCAGAGGGCTGGAACCGCGTGCCGGTTGAGCCGTGCGTTGCGCTCTCCCGGCCCGCTGGTCTAGTTCGGCTCGTAAACCGTGGTGTCGAGACGGCCGGGGCCGGTCTGCACT
>CAYGBI010000079.1:0-15707 GCA_964348085.1 uncultured Pseudomonadales bacterium
CATGGTGCGGACGATGCGGCGACGCGAATGACCTTTTTCAAAAGCGATTGCCCTGCTGAACGCCGACCGATATTCGCCATGTTGCCGCCAGTCGATGCCAACATGCGGGCTTGGGCCGAACGACTGCGTGCGGATGTTCCCGGTTTGCAGGTGGTGGTTGTGGCCGACCCGGCGGAAGTTGCCGACAGGATTGCCGATGTGGATGCCGCCTACGGTTGGGTGTCGCCGGAGCTGCTGCCCTTGGCGAGCAAGCTGCGCTGGCTGCAAAACCCCTTCGCCGGGCCGCCGGCGGGCTACTACTACGCCGAACTCGCCGACCATCCCGTGGTGGTCACCAATCCACGCGGCATCTATTCCGACCACATCGCGCAACACATCCTGATGTTCATGTTGGCGCTGGCGCGAGGCCTGCCGTACTGGGTGGACGCCCAGCGCGACGGTCTTTGGCGGCCAACGGCGCGCCAGCGGGGCTACGTCAACATCGCGGGCGCCACGGTCCTTATCAACGGCGTCGGCGGCATCGGCGCGGAAACGGCGCGGCTCGCCGCTGCCTTGGGGACACGTGTGATCGGTATCGAACCGCGCCCGGAGCACGACTGTCCCGCAGAGCTGCACCCGCCTCGGGCCCTGGACGAACTGCTGCCGAGCGCCGACTTCGTGGTCACCACGGTGCCCCATACGCCGGAGACCGAGTTCATGTGGAACGCCGAGCGGTTCCGGCGCATGAAGCCGTCCGCCTATTTCATCAACATCGGCCGCGGCATGACGGCGAAGCTGGACGATCTCACTGCGGCGCTGGCGGCCGGCGAGATCGCCGGCGCCGGCTTGGACGTGTTCGAGGTCGAGCCGCTGCCGGCGGGGCACCCGCTGTGGGGCATGGAGAACGTGCTGATCACGCCGCACGTCGCGGTGCGCGACGCCGACGACCTCCCGGAGCGCCGCTACGCATTGCTCAAAGACAATGCGCGCCGCTTCTTGGCTGGCGAGCCGCTGCGCAACGTCGTGGACAAGGAGCGCTGGTACTGACCGGGGGCGGTGCGCGAGAAAGGCCGTTGTAATAGCGTGGTGTGCGACCAGTGTCGGAGGGTGTATGCGGGACGTGACCGTGTTCTCGATCGGCGACATTCTCAAGCTGTCGTTTTCTGTGTACTTCAATAATCTGCAGTCGTTCTTGCCACTGTCGTTGATCGCCTTAGCACCGTTGTCGGTGTTTTCCTTTCTTGGCGGGAGCAGTTTCACCGGCCTGTCGGTAGGGGATGTGGCGGCGTCGAATTCCGGGAGCTTCTACTTTTGGTACTTTTGGCGACTCGCAGTTCCCTATGATTATGTCGGCATGCTCTGCCAAATCTGGTTGCAGGCCGGACTGGCATACGGCGTGGTTCGGTATTTGCGGGGAGGCAATCCCGGCTTCTTGGAAACGTCTGTACAGTCGCTGCGCCGGTTGCCTGCCGCCATCTTCGTCGGGGGAGCGGTGACTTTTGCGAAGTTTTTCGGATTCCTTCTGCTTATCATTCCGGGCATCATCATCACGTTGGTCCTGTGGGTGGCACTGCCAGTGATGGTCGTGGAAGTGGAACACGGTGGCCTTCGGGCACTTCGCCGCAGTGCGCAACTGACGGCGGGGTACAAGGGCGAAATATTCGGCTTGGCGTTGATTTTCCTTCTAGTTGAAGTGGTGATGATTGTTGTCAGCGTTAATGTCGTCGCAACGAACAGTGTTTTGGCAGACATCGTCGTAGAGTCGTGCTTCATCGTGTGGTATGGCATCTGGGCAACCGCAGTTGCGATCACCTACCACGATCTGCGGATACTCAAGGAAGGCGTCGATACGCGGGATATCTCCCAAGTATTCGAGTAGTCGCGGCGAGGCACATTCCCCGCTTTTGTAGTGGACGTGGTCCCGCTTCCGTGGCATCCAATTCCCGCGAAACGGCCTGCACGATCTGCGGCTTCTGGTCGCAGGCGGGTCTGAGCTTTTGGCCATCAGGTGGCCGGTATCGAGGGCCAAGAGCGCTGCTACGCATCGCTCAAGGACAATGTGCGCTTCTATTAGGCCGTCGAACCGCTGCGTAACGTCGTGGACAAGACGCGCTGGTACTGACCGGGGGCGCGTGCGAGAGGCCGTTGTGACTTCACTGCCCCACTGTAATAGCATGGTGTTCGACCAGTTTCGGAGGGGTATATGCGGGACGTGACCGCGTTCTCGGTGAGCGATATTCTCGGGCTCACTTTTTCCTTGTATATCAAGGATATATCATACTTCATTCCGCTGTTGTTGATCGCCTTTACGCCGTCGCTGGCGTTATTCTTTTATAGCTGGAACAGTACCACCGACCTGCCGGATCCCGAGAACTTCGACTTATGGCAACTCGCGACTCCCGATATATTTGTCACCCTGCTCTTCGGAATCTGGTTGCAGGTCTGCCTAGCATATGGTGTGGTTCAGTATTTGCGGGGGGGGGGCAAGCCCGGCTTCTTTGTACCGTCGCTGCGCCGGTTGCCTGCCGCCATCTTGGTCTGGGTAGTGGTGTATGTTGCGACGATTGCCGGATTCATTCTGCTTGTCGTTCCGGGCGTCATCATCTGTTTGGCCTTATGGGTGGCGCTGCCAGCGGTGGTCGTGGAGCGTGGCGGCCTACGGGCACTTCGCCGCAGTGCGCAACTAACTGAGGGGTACAAGGGTCAAATATTCGGCTTGATGTTGATTCTCTCAGCGCCTGACTATGTGCTGGGACTAGTGGTTGCTATCGGGGCGATGAACAGCCTCGCAACGGACGGTAACAGCGTCGCAACGGACGGTGGCTTGGCACTCATCGTCCCACAGTTGCTCCTTATGATATGGGGTGGCATCCGAGCAACCGCAGTCGCGATCACCTACCACGATCTGCGGGTACTCAAGGAAGGCGTGGATACGCGGGGGATCTCCCAAGTATTCGAGTAGTTGCGGCGAGGTACATTCGCCCTGCTTTGCAGTGGACTTGGTTCCGTTTCCGTGGCATTCAGTTACTGCGAAACGGCCCGCGCGATCTGCGGCGTCTGGTCGCAGGCGGGTCTGAGCTTTTGGCGTCACTCGCCATCTCCCGGAGTAGCCCCGGCGAGTTTCGTTAGAGTTTCCGAGTGATCGTCAGTCGTGCGGTGTTCGATCACTTCGTCGCGCCGCCGCCTCGTGTTTGTCGTTGCGCCGATCACCAAGCAGCGCGTGACGTTCCAAGTGCGCACGTAGCGCTGCGTAGTAGTCGTTCAGGAAAGCCCCGCCGTCGATGGCTTGCCGGTCGTGCCAGCCGATCTTGGCGACGATGCGTTTCAGCACCTGCTCTTTGGTGATCTGCGTCGCTCGGGTGTCCGGTTGGCGCAGCAACCTCTCTAAGACCTGCAGTTCGGCGATGCCGTATACGTCGAGGTGCGCCGGCGTGAACCGGTAGCGACGAGACGCGGCTGTCGTCGTCAAGTCGCGTAACAGCGCCACGGGTTCGGCGCGTACTACCCAAGTCCCTGCGATCATGTCGCCGATTCGGAGCCGATCACGGTTGAATACGGGCATGAGCGTGAAGATGCCGAGCCAAACCAGCGTGACCAAGAACAGCAGGCTGTCCATGCTGCTGCCGCCTAGGCCCGACTGTTCGAAGATCAATAGCGTGGCGGGCATGAAGAGCTCGATCTCCCGGGTGACGTTGCGCGCCGCCACGGCTGTCGGCGAGAGTGCGCCGCCTCGACGGTCTACGATCCGTATTTTGAATACGCGCTTACCGGGCGTTTGGCCGCGCCAGCGCAGTTCGAAGGCCATGAAGAAGGGGCAGCGGATGAGGAAGGCGAGGATGAAGAACAAGGCAAGGGCAACGCTGCCCGCGACGGCCGTGAGCAACATTGTCACCAGAACGGCGATCATCAGCGTAACGACCAGAATCACCATGTCGATCAGCACCGCACCGGCGCGTGCGCCGTGGTCAGCTAGTTCGACTTTGATCGGTACGCCTTCAGGCGTCTGCACCGACCGGAGGGCGGGATTCTGACTCTCCACTATCGAGCGCCCCTCGCTGGTTGGGATCGCCCGCAGAGTGCGAAATAAACGAGCCACAGGGTGAGCATGGTGCAACCCACGGTCAAGCGTGCGGTCGTGTCTATGATGAGTTGGCGACCGAGGCCCTCCAGCAAGGCGGCGACAAACAGCATGACGACCGCACCAACCAAGACAATCGTCGCGGTTCGCCCGTTTTCCTTGAGCGCCGCCAACCGGGTGCGATGGCCGGGATTGATCATTGCCGCGGCGAGATGAAACCCCGCACCGCCGCAAAGCACGATGGCCGCGAGTTCCGTGGTGCCGTGGATCGATAACCACGCGAGGAACTCGATGGTCAAGTCCTTGTCCGCGAATACGGCGATGATGGCCCCGATGGTGAGACCGTTATAGAACAGGAGTAGGACGACGGGTACCCCGAATGCGGCCCCCAAGGCGAAGCAGAGCATGCCGATGCGGGCGTTGTGCTGGAAAAGAGACGTCGCGAATGCCGTCAGTTGATCCGCTGCTTTGGGCTTGTCGAATATCGTCTTGGCGAGTTCCTCGTGGGATGCATCGGGCGTCCGCCCTTGCGCCATGTCCGGCGAAATAAATGCCTCGAACCACGCCGGCTCCGTTGCCGTGACGGCCCATCCCGTGGCGATGCCGGCAAAGAGAAGGAAGGCGGCCAGCGCGCTGGCCCAAACTGTCCGTCGTACCGCGGCCGGGAAGTCGCGGCGGAAAAAGCCGGCCAACACTTGGCCGAGACTGGTGCGCACGCCATAGACCACGAAATAGGCGCGCAGGCAAAGAGACTCCAAGTGGGCGATCAGGTTGGCGTCGAGCGAAATGCTGCGGGCAACGGAAAGGGACGACATGCACGCTCGATACAGGCTCGGGGCGCGCACGAGTTCGTCGGCACTGAGGGAATGCAAGCCATGCCGTTCGGCTCGCGAGATCAACGCTTCGAGTTCGCGCCACTTTTCCTCCCGTTCTACGCGAAATCGGTAGCTCTTGAGCAAGTCTTCCGACACGTTGGGCTAACCGGCTAGATTTGGTCCCGCGCCTTGACGGCTAGGTACCGGTTGACGAGCGAAGTACCGAGGCGACTCGCCGGAGCCTCGACGCAAAGCACGCCGAGGCGTGCGAGACTTGCGAATACGGCTCGCCGCTCGCGCATCAGGTCGTATGCCACGACCGCTCTGGCGACCTGCTCGAGATCGTCGGGTCGTCGGGCAAAGGGCTGTTCAAGGGAAGTGTCGCTTAACGCGACGAAGATGATCAGATGCCGTCGGGCCAAGTGAGCGACATTGTCGATCATGAGGTCTGCCGTTACCGTGTCGACGAAATCCGTCGCCACGACGACGAGCGAGCGGCGCACTAGTCGACCGCCCAACTCCGCGAGCGCCAAGGTGAAGTTGGTCTCCTCCGTGCTGTAGTCGACGTCGGCGAATGCGCGTTGCAGGTGCGCCATGGTCCCCATGCCGCCGGAAGGCGCGACGAACGCTCGGGTGCGGGCATCGAACGCCGCGAGGCCCACCTTGTCGCCGGCCTTTAGCGAGACATAGCCAAGAAGCAGCAAGGCGCTGATGGCGTGGTCGAGTTTCGGCAAGCCGTCGACTGTCTCGGCCATCAGGTGGCCGGTGTCGAGAGCCAGCACGATCGGGTGGTTGCGTTCGGTCTGGTACTCCTTGCACAACAGCTTGCGATGTCGAGCGGAGTGCTTCCAGTCGATGGTGCGGGTGTCGAGCCCCCCGGCGTATTCGCGCAACGCCTCGAACTCGCTTCCGGTGCCTTTCTGAACTTGCGGTTTGGCGCCCAAAGGCGCGTCACGGGTGGCGAAGGCGAGGGCCTGACGTTTTACCGCGGCGATGTTGGGCACCACGGGGAGGTTGGCGTCTAGGTGGCGCCGAAGCGTGCGGGCGGCGAATCCGAGCGGGCCGACCGAGCGCAGCCAAAGGCTCGTCAAACGCACATTGCCTCGGCGATAGGGACGGATGTCGATGTCCTTGTTGAAGGTGCCGTCCCCGGCGACAGTTGCGAATTGCGCATCCAACGGTACGACCGGCCCCTCGACATCAATGGTGAACTCGACTTTGGGAACGGGATCCCGACAGGCGATACGGACGGTGATTCGCTCGGGCTCGCCGACGTAAAGTACGTTGGGCGGCTGGACGTCGGCGTCGATACGACGCCGAACGAGGCTGACCCCGTCGGCGACGAGTGCGCCCAACACCACCAAGAGCCACGTTGGTCCGGCCACCCACCAGTCGGGGGCGGCAACGGCGACGATCAGCATGACGGGTGCGGCAGCGCCGACGGCGACTGCGGCGCGTGCGGTGGGATGGATCATTTGGGCACGGGAATCTGCTCGATGATTTCCCTGACGATCTCGTCCGCGTGCAGTCCCTCGATTTCCGAGCCGGGCGACAGCACGATACGGTGTCGCAACGTTGGTGAGGCGAGATACTTGATGTCGTCGGGGATGACGTAATCCCGTCCGTCCAGTGCCGCGTAGGCGCGGGCGGCCGTGGCGAGCATGTTGGCGGCGCGGGGCGATGCGCCGAAGTTCAATCCGGGGTGTTCTCGGCTGGCGCGGATCAAGTCGACCACATAGTCCACGAGGTCGTCGCCGAGCCGGATGCCTTCGACGAAGGCACGCATCGCTTCCAGATCTGCCACGCCGGCGACCGGTTCGATACCGAACGCTTCGGGGCTAGTCATCGTGGTGCGGCTGCCGTGTGCCTGTACGACGTTGCGCTCTTCGTCGCGGGTCGGATAGTCCACGATGTGCTTGAACAGGAAGCGATCGAGTTGCGCTTCGGGCAGGGGGTAGGTGCCTTGCTGCTCGACAGGGTTTTGCGTGGCTACGACCATGAACTGGCGGCTCATCGGATAGTCTTTGCCGTCGATCGTAACGGTACGTTCCTGCATCGCTTGGAGCAACGCCGCTTGGGTCTTCGGCGGGGTACGGTTGATCTCGTCGGCCAGCAGGATCTGTGTGAACACGGGGCCCTTGGTCAGCACGAATCGGGAGTCTGCGAAGTTGAAGATGTTGGTGCCGATGACGTCGCCCGGCATGAGGGCCGGCGTGAACTGGATGCGGCCGAAGTCGAGATCCAAGCTGGCCGAGAAACAGCGCGCGATCATGGTCTTGGCGGTTCCCGGCACCCCCTCGATGAGCACATGACCATTGGTGAGCAGGCCGACGAGAAGCAGATCGAGCGTGGTTTCCTGACCGACCACGGCCTTGTGGATCTCCGCCTTGATGGCTTCAGCGAGCGTCGCGATTCGATCCGGGTCCACCGAACATCTCCTCCATCCAGTCGTAGTAGCGCCGGGCCCGAGCAAGCGGCCGCGTAGCGGGGTTCGGCAGTTGCGTGCGGATCCCGCGTCGCTTAGCGACGTTCTCGAGCGCATCGCGCAGGTCGGCGTCCTGGTCGGTTTCGCCGTGGCGCGTTCGGCCGTCGAGGTGAAGTCGACGACCGGCCTCCGCCAATGAGGCCCTGCCGTAGCGGTCGGCAATATAGACGGCGTGATCTGCGGATGTGAGCAGGCGTCCGGCGTTGTGCAGAAGCGTCTCGTGGCCGCTCCCCAACACCGGCGCGGCGGCGGTCGAACGCGGCGTGCCGAACCCCACCGCTGCACGCCAGACGACAACGGCGACGGTGGCCAACGCCAGCAGCGTAGCTGCCAGCAAGGGCGGCGCGACAAGCAGACGCGGCAGACTCGGCACGATGGCGAAGCCGTGGAGGGTCTCGTCGAAGTGGACGGTCGTGTTGGTCGACGGCGCAAGCCGTGCTACCAGACCGAGCGCCAAGCGAGCATTGTTGCCCCGGTGCAGGCCGTGATTGGCAATGATGTCGGGGTCGGCCAGCACGACAATCTGCGCGTCGCCTTGTCTCGTCTCGCCAGCGAGCATGCCATTCGGCTTGGAAACCAATGGCTTAAGTTGGTCGCTACCAACCAGTTGGAGAGTGTTGTCGATGGTGGGATCCCCTGTGCCGAGTCCGTCCGTCCAAGGGTTGTCGCCTTCGGGTCGTTGGACCTCGGCGCCGACGACACCGTCCGCGACTTCGCGCGCCGCGCGCTTCGGCAGAAGCTCAGCGGCAGCAATCCAACCGCACGACGAGGCGCCTTGCGGTTGCCATTTCGGCAACGCGACAAGGACGCGGCGTTTTCCTTCCATGAGGCGTTCAAGGTCCGCGAGGACATGGCTGCGGAGATTCGGTTCCAAGATCAACAGCACATCATCGGGAGCGATGCCCCGGCCGCGTCGACTGCGATTGATCGCTACGTCGTAGCCCGCGTCGCGCAACAAGGTTGCGAAGCCGGCGTGTCCCAACGCCGACCGGGAGTAGCTGCTCGAACCGATGACCGTGCGGTCTGCCGGGTCGATCAGGACTGCCAGCGCGAGAAAGGCGCAGAACGCGGCGCCCCCGACCAATATCAGCATCGCGGCCGTGCGGCGGGAGAGTATGTGATCGCCGGCGGCGGTCATCTTCGCGGCTTACACACTTAAGGTGACCGCTTACGAGGTGCGGGACTGGCGGCCTGATCGATGTCGACAGCGTCACGCCGACAGTTCTCGAACTGCCGCTGCGTGGCCGCCCGTCCGCCGAAGTGTACGAGTTCCGACGCTTGCGCCAGCATGCGCAGGCGCTCCGGGCGAGGACCGACGTGGGTGCGCACGATCTCCCGGGCGGTCTTGGCATCGGATGTTCGGCCGTTCGCCGTGCTCAGCGTGTCGAGTACCCCGAGCAGTAGCCGGTGGATGGCTTCCGCGAATCGGCCTTGGCGCGCCAAGTTATCCGCAGTAGCGAGCCAATCGCTCGACACTTGCGTTGCCGCAGTCGAAGCGGCGTCGTCCAGACGCTTGCCGGCGCGGCGTTTGCGTCTGCGACGTTTGAATCGGCTTGCCGGCGCTGCATCTTGATCGACGGCCATCAGCCACACCATCAAGGCCATGGCACCGACGGCCACTCCTGCCAGCACGAGCCAGCCGAATACGAGTGGAATCCCGACGCCGCGGCTCGGGCGTTCGCCCGGTTCGTCCGATTCGTCCGGTGCGGTGATCGCCAGTTGGCGCTGAATGTTCTGCTCGCGATATATCTCGTCGACCATGGCGTCGACATCGTTCGCGGCCGTCACGGTTGTCGCCACGGCGAGAAGTGCGAGCACGACTAGGCTTGGAACGAGTCGGCGGGACGAGATAGACGCATGTGGAAGCACCGGCCAACCGTATCATTTTGGCGCGGGTCCGCGCTAAACGACGCTCAGATCGCGGCGACACGAGCCCGATCACGATATTAGGACGGAGGTGTCGTGTGGCACTGACGGCGGCGTTGGTCGGAACCGCGAATCACGGCGTCGACCGGGCAGGTCGCTGCGTCCGCGACACCGGTGTGAGACCGACATCATGTAGTGTGACGTCGAGTGCATGCGACAGGGCGGGGCCTCGGCTTCCGTGGCGATTTCCTTGACGGCACATTTCGCACGCCAACAGAGTGCCGGGGTGAGTGTCGTGAAACATGACTCGGACGCGCCACCCCCGAATCCGGTTGGGACGGCGAAACTTGGCCGAGTTTCCCGGCGGGACCGGGATGTTCTGCGCAAGTACGCGCAAGCCCTCGCCGTCCCGCACCTCCAATCCCCGCCAGGTAACCTGCGCGAAGCTTTGGAGGCCATGCGTCGGATCGAACAACAACGGGGTATCGACCCACGGGCATACGCCGACAAATGGCCGGATCTTGAGTCCCACGTGGCTTACTTGGACGCCGTACACCGGAAGATGTCCGAGGCACCAATAAACGGCACCGACGCCGCGACACCTGCCCCTGAGAACCCGTGGATTTCCGCACTCCGGGGCATCCGGTCCCTGTTGGCACGGTGCTCCGCCCGATGGGCGGTCTTTTGGTGCCGTCGCAGCCAATGTCTATCGAAGTACCGAGCCAATACAGAATCGACGACTGCCTGCCACGCCAGTTCCGGCTATAGTGTCTCCGCAAGCAGTACTTGGCGGACAAGATGACGGATCAGAGCAAGGGCAACAACGAGTCGGAACGTCGCATATATGTGGGGGAAAAGGGGCATCGGTATGTGAAGGCCGAAGAACTACTGAGGGATCCGAACGTGCGACGTCGCCTCGAAAGCGCAGACCGCCTAGCAAACAGACTCGGGCTAAAGGGCGAGCCGGCCGACTAGCAAGGGGCCTGTGCGGTGGGTCTTGGGGATATCGTTGCCTTGGCTCTGGGCGGATACGCGTTCGTGGTGAGGTTCGTCCTGACGCGAGACCGGATGGTTCGTTGGAACGGCTACGAAATGCTGTTCGCTTGCGGAATCGTCGGCGTCCTGCTCGCCGGCCTAACGCTGCCAATAGCAGTATTCGTCCGTGGTAAGTTCGGTTTCTGGCCGGAGGACATTGGTGTCTGGACGATCGCGGGTATTCTGGGATTACCCACTGGTTTTCTGCTGGCGAACGCGTTCAACCTTTGGCCGGGGATGCAAGAGACGAGATTGCAGCGACTGCGCGCCCTCGCCGAGTCGGATTCGAATCTGATCGAGGTTCTGCTCGACGACGCGATGCAGGGTAATTGGTATGTAGAACTGGCGCTTGAGAGTGGCAAGTCCTATGTGGGACTGCCGGTCCGGACCGCCTACGCCACATCGTCCGAGCCGGGGGATGTCGAACTGATCCCGTCGTTCAGCGGCTACCGAACGGGCGAGAAGCGGGAGCTAAGGCTCACGCGCTATTACAACATCGACCGGATTGTGGATAACCGAACGTCGGTCGGAAAGGACTGTCAGAAAGACTGACTTGAATATGTCTGAAAAACCACCATACTTTTGGACATAGGAGCATCTCATCATGTCCACTGCACAAGCCGTCCGATCCGGGATACAGAAACTACCGAGCGGGAAGCCTTTCACGCACGAGCGCTTTCTGAAGCATGGCTCACGCGGTGCCGTTTACCGAGCACTTTCGCGCCTAGTGGGCCGGGGAGATATCCAGCGGATCGCCCGCGGTGTATTCGTGCGGCCGAGGACGAACCGCTTCGTGGGCAACGTGATCCCTGACGTCCTTGACGTCGTTGAGACCATTGCGCACAGCAGTGGCGAGACAGTCCAGGTCCACGGCGCCGAAGCAGCCCGGCGGTTCGGACTCAGCACCCAAGTACCGACCGCTCCTGTATTTCACACCAGCGCATCGAGCCGTACCATCCGGATCGCCAATATCACTGTCAGGTTGGTCCACACCTCGAACCGCCGGCGGCTCCAGTTCGCTGGCGAGGCGGCGGGGGTCGCACTCGCCGCGCTTTGGTATCTCGGCAGGGACAACGTGACGCCCGAGGCCGTCTCCAAGATCGAGGCCGCCCTCGGCCCGGCGGAGTGCGAAAGGCTGCGTTCGGCAGACATGCCAGCATGGATGGCGAAGGTACTCGCCGCACCCGGTCAGGAGGCGGCGCTTGGCTGAGCCGTTCCTGTCCCTCAGCGCCCGAGAACGCGCAGACATACTCCGCACTATGGCCGCCCGGTCCGGGCGGTCGGCGACCATCTTGGAGAAGGACATCTGGGTTTGTTGGATCCTGCAGACCCTCTTCTCTATGCCTGATCCGCATCCGATGGCATTCAAGGGCGGCACTTCGCTCTCGAAGGTCTACCGAATCATCGACCGGTTTTCCGAAGACGTGGATGTCACCCTCGATTACCGGGCGTTCAACGACGACTTCGACCCCTTCGCAGACGAGGCAAGCCGGAGCCAGATCAGGCGCTTCAGCCAACGCCTGCGGGATCGGGTTGCAAATTATGTTCGCGACGGTGTGGCCCCCTTTCTCAGTGCCGCCACCCAACGCCTTCCGGTCGACGGTCCGCGCGAGATCCACATCGGCCACAATGGGGAGACAATCCGTTTTGCCTATCCGGCAGCGGTCGAGAATCGCTCCGACTATGTCCGCAGCGAGGTTCTACTGGAATTTGGCGGCCGCAACGTTATCGAACCAAACGAGCAGCATGTGATCGTACCGGACATGGCCGCCTTGACCCCGCACCTAGACTATCCTGCCGCGGCGGTGACGGTCCTCTCTCCGGCACGCACCTTCTGGGAGAAGGCGACGCTCATCCATGTCGAATGCCACAGGCGCCGGTTCGCCAAGCACCCCGAACGCCTCTCTCGGCACTGGTTCGACCTCGCATGTCTTGCCGCGCACGATGTCGGCCGGGCCGCACTCTCCGACCGCCGCCTCCTAGAGGATGTCGTCCGCCACAAGAAGGTGTTCTTCCACGCCAGCTACGCCAACTACGATCAATGTCTAGACGGCCGAATGCGGCTCGTTCCCGAGGACGACGAGCTTCCCCACCTTCGATCCGACTACAACGCCATGCGCGCCGCCGCCATCATCACCGACGACGCGCCGGGATTTGACACGCTTATGGGGAAAGTCCGCGACTTGGAAGCAGATGCGAACATGCTTGCGCACACCGCGCCCATCTTGTAGCTAGGTAGGGCCGATACCGGCGCGAGACAGGCATCATGTAGTGCGACGTCGAGTGCATACGACAGGGCGGGGCCTCCGATCCCGTGGCAATGTCCTCGACAGAACATTTCGCACGCCGACCGAATGCCGGGGTGAGTGCCGTGAAACGTGACTCCGACTCGCCATCCCCGAAGCCGGTCGGGACGGCGAAACTTGGCCGAGTTTCGCGTCGGGACCGGGATGTTCTGCGCAAGTACGCCCAAGCCCTCACCGTCCCGCACCTCCAATCCCCGCCTGGTAATCTTCGTGAAGCTCTGGACGCCATGCGCCGGATAGAACAACAACGGGGTATCGACCTACGCGCATACGCTGACAAATGGCCGGATCTTGAGTCCCACATGGCCTACTTGGACGCCGTACACCGGAAGATGTCCGAGGCACCAAGTAAACGGCGCCGACGCCATGACGCCTGACTCCTGAGAACCCGTGGATTTCCGCGCTCCGGAGCATCCGGTCCTTGTTGGCGCGGCGCTCGGCCCGATGGGCGGTCTATGGCGCCGTCGCAGCCAATGTCTATCGAAATGCGCCTCGAACCACCCTCGACGTTGACCTTTTGGTCTCCATATCTGCGCAGGACATGCGTCTAGCGGCACGACGCCGAGTCCGAGGGGTGGGCAATGTTCAGAGGTGGCCTAGGACGCCAAAGAGGTGGCTCGCTTGGGAGCTGACTCTCGTAGTCGCAGAGAGGGTTTCAGCCCGTTGTTCCTCAGGTGGCTTGAACGTCATCTCCACGCGGCCAGACCTTAATGGCCCGCTTGTGGAGCCACTTTCCCCGCTTCTTAATCGCTTTCTCGTCCCAATGTCTTGGCGGATTCCTAACTAGGTGCTTGTTCAGGAAGAGGTCACTATGCATCGACAGCGTCCTGCGCTTTTTGTCCCAAGGCTCATTCGATAGCGTTGCGTTCACGCGACCGTTGACGAGCGTCAGGTTCCCTATCGTGTGGATCGCTTCTTCACGAATCGCATCAGCCTCGTTGTCGGCGCGATTGGGAAGCGGCCACCACCGGCGCCAAGCTTGTGGCATGACGTGTTCGATGTGGAGCCCGTTCGGCACGTCTCCGTTCCTACGCAATTCCTCTTCGATTCCCGAGAGCACCATCCGGAGTCGTCCACGGGTAAGGCGCCGGTAGAGAGGTGCAGTGATGAATTGTTCAAGTAGCTCTCTGTCGCGTGGCCACAACGTGGCTTGGGCTTCTTGCTTACGAAGGTGCGAAATGATCACGCGATCTGCATTGCCTGCCGAATCCCCAACTAGCTTGTTGAGCAATCCAACGAAGAGCTCGCCGTAGCTTCTAGCGCCGTACCCACAAATTATCCGCCGCACCAAGAAACTCTCCAGCGCCTTTACGCAGTTCGCCAACGTGTTGGTTGGCAGGTCTTCTGACAAGAGCCATAGCAGCAGGGGTGTCACCACGCCCACGTTCATCACTTGGCGCCTTTTGAGAAACTTGGCGACGGCGACGTCCACCTTTCGGATTTCCTCAATGTCGCGATAGACATCTCCCATCTCGCACATGTCGGTCGCCACCTCATCGATTGTGTCTTTGGTGGTGGCGCCATCCACCTTCTTAGATTCGGTGTACGTCTTGAACGCCTTAAACTCATCGTAGGGCTTCATCTCCGACCGGTTGCGTAGCGTGAGCCAGTGGTTCAGGTACACATCTATACGCGGTCTCCTCTGGAGCCCCCTGCCCACCTCCTGAGTCCACCATTCGTCTTGGCCGAACGGCCATAGGTGCTTCTCTTCCTCCGACGCCTCGTCGCCGTTGCGCAGCCCGACCTCCGCATCATGCAGCACTTTGTTCTTGACCATGTCGGACTGAAGCAGCGGCGTTCCGCGCGCGTTCAGCGTCTCGAAGATGGCGTGCGGATCGTCCTTTCCGGCCAAGTTGATTACGACGATCTGAAGCTTCTTACTAACGGCTTGTTCCAATGCGTGTGCTGCGTGTGCTGCTTGCCCACCTTGTCCCCCGACAAACTGGTCGAGCCATCGCTCCGCTTCGCTTCTGAAGAAGTCATGCGCGTGAACTACGCGGGACGTGGTGTGCTCCACCGTAGAAAGCTCGTTGCTCATCGCGCAACGAAACGCTTCTCTGTCCACGACTGTCGGCCACACCTTAAACTTAAGGTCCGGATTCTCATTGCAGTACAGCCAGTTATTGACTACTAACTCCGATAGGCGGCCGGCCGGACCTTTGTGTTCTCGCGCCTCGAGTACCTCCTGAATCGCGTCAATGAGCAACTGGAGCGTGGTCAGTCGTTGTTGGCCATCCACCACGCTGAAGGACTCCATCGTGCTCCTAGGGAGTTCTGTTTCCTGGAAAACGACCGCACCCATGAAATGGGGTTCGTTCTCAGCGCCGTCCATGATCGATTCCGCCAACACCTCAACGTCATTCCACAGAGGTTCCCACTGCATATCTTGGTCCCACACATAGCGTCGCTGGAAGGGGGGGATCTCGTAACACACTGGCTGACGGAATAGTTGGCTCGGGTATTTCAGGGTGGTTTCCATGTGATCGCTGTCCTTTCAAGGGCTTTTCGAGAACACGCTATTAGGTCACCACAACACCGCTAGAATCGTCAAGGTCAAGCGGTCCCGTCGCAGGTAGTTCGGTGCAAGGGCAACAAGGAGTCAGAACTCGCACATACATGGGAAAAGGGGTATCGGTATGTGAAGGCCGAAGAACTGCTGAGGGATCCGAATCGCTCGAGCGCTGGCGCTTTGCACGACGCCGAACTTGCTTGTTTCGCCGTCAAATGGTGTAGACCGTGACGCGCCATCCTGTAATTATGTGCATGACGGCGATTGTGGCTGGTGCGTGGGTAGTCAGGTCTTGGTACAACTCGATAGCTCTCTACTCTATAGGCGGAAACCCCGGGCGCGACAGAACACATTGTGTCCGGGGCAATAGGCGAGTACCGCTACGGGGGCATCGGAATGTTCAAGAGACTCCATGCGAAGTACGAGGTCCTCGATGCGAAGTGGAGGGCGTTTCAGTTGGCGCATCGAAAAGCGATGGTGGTGGCGCATCTCGTTATGATGGTGATACTCCCACCCTTCGTGCTGTTTCCAAGCATGGGTGGGCTAGCGGTCTTGGTCGTGTTTCTGCCTTTGCAGCTCCTAGCAGTCTGTCGGACTTGGAGACGCTCCATGGGCGATCGGGTACGCGGTCGAC
>CAYGBI010000080.1:0-15362 GCA_964348085.1 uncultured Pseudomonadales bacterium
GTATCGAATTCCGACCAGGCTCACCACGATCAGGCAGCACAGTATGGTCGCCCAGGCGCCCGTGAACTGCACGCCCGGCAGTCCCCAGAGATGCAGGTTCCTCAGGTTGAGGAGAGCCAAGGCGGCCAACGCCCAGAAGGCAACGGCGATCAGGACGCCTTGCAGCCGCCCGGTTCGGCGCAGGAGCGGGTCGACGTACGAGTTCAACATGAATTGAAGCCCGTCACGCCACGGTCGCCAAGACGCCCGCGAACTGCACGCCCGGCAGTCCCCAGAGGTGCAGTTCCCTCAAGTCGAGGCGCGTGATGACGGCCAACCCCAGAAAAGCCACCGCGAACAGGGGCCGCCGCTGCGGCTCGAAGTCTTTGCCGAACTCAACACTAACGGCATCGGCTACCGATCAAGCTACGCGGGCGCCACGAAAGTCGTTGCCTCTCGGCACCGCCTTTCGCCCCAGCCCAAGCCGCCCCCGCACCCCGTCGGACTTCTCGGCTAACACCGCCAAGTCCAGACCGATTGGTAGCCCCAATGTGGTCAGGAGAAGGCTGCGTCTTTCGTACCATCCGTCTTGCGGTACTTCGTCAACGCTTGGGAACCCCGTAAAGATAACGAGTATTGACTTCCGCCTCGTTGCCGTCCGGGTCGAGCATGAAGAGCGCTCGGCCCGTGCCCCGCTCACCCATTGGGCCGCGGGAGAAGATGTTCGCGTTCGCCACTCGGTCAGCGATCTCGTCGAAGTCGTTCTCGCTCACGGTGAACGAAAAATGCATGGGGCCGCCGCCCTGGTGCCGGCCGGCGTGGCCCTTCACTTGGAGCACCACATGGCTGCGCTCGCACTGTAGATAGGCGCGTTCTTCGTTCCGCATGGCGACGGGAATGCCCAGCAGGTCGCTATAGAAATCGACCGCCTTGCCTAAATCCTTGACGTCGAGAAATATCTCCTCAATGCCGACGATGCTCATTGTGCACTCTTATTTTTCGAGAAATAGGATTATGCCAGAACGCTCGGAGCAGACCTAATTCATATGCATCACCGCCGGCTCGACGTAGCGCAAGCCGTAAGCGAAGCCGATGCCCGCCAAGAGAGCGACGATCATCTTCAGTCGGTCGTGGCTGTGGAAGTGGATTTCAGGCAGCAGATCCCCTAGCGAGATACACAGGAAGACGCCGGCGGCAAACGCCAAGGAGCACCCCACCACCGATGCCTGCGCCGGTCCAAGCTGCCCAACCTGCCAGACGAACAATATGCTGCCGAGCGGGCAGAGCAACGCGAAGCAGACATTCGCCAGTGTCCGCGCGCGTCTCCCCCAACCGCCCAACTGCATCAAACCAGTGATGGACAACGCATCCAAGGGCTTGTGCAGCAGAATCGCCAAGAACACGCCGAAACCCGCGAGGCTCGTCGCATCCACCTGCATATCCCCACCCTTGACGTCCGCGCCCAACGCAACTCCATCCATCAACGCATGCAGACCAAGGCCCACCGCGACCCCCAGCCAACTCAAAGGGTGTACATTCACACCCAGACCGTGATGATCGTTCGCACCGTCACTGAAGTCGTGCTGGTGAAAGCGAAACACCCGCAACAAAAGCAGCATCAGGATCAAGCCCGCCATCGCCCAAAGCACCACGCGCTCGATCGCCGGCACCAAACCGCCGTTGCTCTGCAGATGCACCAACGCATGCGGAAGCAAGTGGCATAGGGCAACGCCGAGCATCAAGCCGGCAACGAAACTCATGGCGACTTGCACGCGCACATGGGTCATTCTCATGAGCCTCGGCAGCCAGCCGCCCAACAGCGAAGCGGCCACGAGGGCGACGGAATAGGCCGTCAATAGCAAGAGCAAGTCCATACTCATTCAGTGCCTCCCCATCTGTCAAAGAACCAAGCCTGCCAGACCTGTCAATAGCAGGAGCAAGTCGGTCCTCATTCAAGGGGTCGGATCAACGTGGCAGGTCGTTGCTTTGGCAACCCACGGCGAGAGTCCGCGTCGCACCGAGAACGGCACGGCCCGCCAGCAACGCGAAGGCTGTGCTTGCGCACAAAGGCGCGGGTTTGGTCGTCCATCGCAAGAGGCGAGCTTTAGTTCGCCGCCAGTTCCCGCCAGAAGTGGCACGCGACGCTGGCACCGTCCCGCACGCCTTCGAGCGCCGGCTTGTAGTTGCGGCAATCGTCCTTCGCGTAATGGCAACGCGTGTGGAAGCGGCAGCCCTTCGGGGGGTTGATGGGCGATGGCACGTCCCCCCTGAGTACGACGCGGCGACGACGCACGGTAGGATCGGGAACGGGAATCGCCGACAACAGCGCTTGCGTATACGGGTGACGCGGCGACTCGTAAATCTCCGCCGCGCTCGCGGTCTCGACGACCTCGCCCAAATACATCACCGCGACGCGATCCGAGACATGCTTGACCACGGCGAGGTCGTGGGCGATGAACACCAACGCGAGCCGCATCTCCCGCTGCAAATCCAAGAGCAGATTGACGACCTGCGATTGAATGGAAACGTCGAGCGCCGAAACCGCCTCGTCGCAAACGATGAGTTTGGGGTTCAAGGCGATGGCGCGGGCGATGCCGATGCGCTGGCGTTGCCCGCCGGAGAACTCGTGCGGAAATCGATTCGCGGCCGCCGCCTCCAAGCCGACTTTCTCCAAGAGTTCAGCGACCCACCGCTTGCGTTCCCCGCTCGTTCCCAAGCGGTGGATGACGAACGGCTCTTCGAGAATCTTGCCGACGTTGTGGCGCGCGTTCAGCGATTCGAAAGGATCCTGCAGGATGATCTGCATATCGCGCCGCGCGCGGCGCAACTGCCTTCGGTTCATGGCGGCGACATCGCGCCCTTGGAAGAAGACATGGCCGGCCGTCGGCTCGTACAAACGCAGCAGCGTCTTGCCCACCGTGCTCTTGCCGCAACCGGATTCGCCGACCAAGCCGACGGTCTCACCTTCGTATACGTCGAACGAGACGTCGTCGGCCGCATGCACATGCCCCACGGTGCGCAGGAAAACGCCGCTGCGCACCGGAAAGCGCTTGGTCAGGCCACGCACCGAAAGCAACGGTACTTCCGCGTCGACGCTCACGCAGCGGACTCGGCCGCGCTCGCCTCGCGCCAACGAAAGCAAGCGACGCGCCGCCTTGGGTCCGGCGCTTCCCCGGGCGGCACCCGCTGCCCGCAGGTGGGCAGCGCGTGACCGCAACGGTTCATGAAACGACAGCCGTTCGGCAACTCGTCAATGCCCGGAACGGTGCCCGGAATGGTGGCGAGCTCGGTTTTCGGCTCGCCTTCGAGGCGCGGGATGGAACGCAACAAGCCGCGCGTGTACGGATGCAACGGACGCTGGAAGAGAGGCGCCACGTCGGCCTCTTCGACCACCCGGCCCGCATACATGACGACGACCCGCGAACACAATTCGGCGATCACGCCCAAGTCGTGGGTGATGAAGATCATCGCCATGCCGGTTTCGTCTTGCAGCTCCCGCAATAGCTCCAGGATCTGCGCTTGAATGGTGACATCGAGAGCGGTGGTGGGTTCGTCGGCAATCAGCACGTCGGGACGGCTGGCCAACGCCATGGCGATCATCACCCGCTGCCGCATGCCGCCGGAGAGCTGGTGAGGGTATTCGCGCAGGCGCTGCTCCGGCGCGGGAATACCGACCTGCTTGAGCAGTTCGCAGGTACGCCGTCGGACATCGGCCGCCTTCATCGCCCGCCCATGCAACGCGAAAGTCTCGGCGAGTTGACGGCCGATGCGCTGCACCGGGTTCAAGGCCGTCATCGGTTCTTGGAAGATCATCGCGATGCGGTTGCCGCGGATCTGTCGCATTCGCGCCGGCGAAGCCCGCGTCAAATCCTCGCCTTTGAAGTGAATGGCGCCGGCGGAGATTCGTCCGGCCGGTTTCGGCAACAGCCCCATGATCGACAATGCGGTGACGCTCTTGCCGCAACCCGACTCGCCGACGATGCCCAGCGTCTCGCCCCGCTCGAGCTCGAAACCCACCCCCTGCACCACCGTGACCGGGCCGGTCTCGGTAGCGAACGTGGTGGCGAGGTCCGCCACGCGCAGCAAGGAGTCGCGGGTGGCGGCCGCCGGAGTCGCGTCCAACGTCAGCCTTTGTAGTCGTCGTTGACGATCAGCACCGGCGAAAGAACGTCGCCTGCGTCTTTCGCCGCCAAGACGCGCGCTTTCTCTTCGGTATCGATCCAAAACAGCCCGCCGCTCGAAAAGATCCCGGCCGACAACGCCTGCGAGTTGAATAGCGAACCGGAGGTGCGCGTGCCCAACCCGTCCGGCAGTTTCAGCCAACGCCAAGCGCCCTCCCGCGTATACGGCACTTGGAAGGTAGGAATGACCACGCCGGCATCGTGCACCATCTGTTCGAGCCGATGCGCCAACGCCACTCGCTCCGCTTTGTCCGCGGATGCCCGAAACCGCATGATGAGTTCGTCCATCTCCGAGTCGCCGTAATTCGCTAGGTTGTTGGTTTGCGTTTTGTTCGCGTTGACCGAGTGGAAGTGCTCCCAGTAGCGCGGCGACAACCCGGACGAACTCCACGCCATCCACGCGACCTGGTGCTTTTTCTCCTGCATCTGCTTGAACGACATGGTGGAATCGAGCAACTGCAGTTCCAAGTCCACGCCGGCTTTTCTGGCTTCCTCCTTAAGAATCACCAGTCGATCCGTGTGATGTGGTTGACCGTAGGTGACGCGCAAAGACAGCCGCTCCAAGGCGCCATCGGCGCCCGGACGCACGCGGATGGCGTCCGCGCCACGCTCGGTGAAGCCGGCGGCGTCGAAATGCGCGTTCGCCTTGTCGATGTTGAACTCGCGCGCCTCGACGGCGCGGTTGTCGTATGCGCCGAAACCGAGTTGAAAGGTGGGCAGGCGTTGATAGTCGCCACGCAGAACGGTGTCGATGACGCGGTCGAAGTCCATCGCATGAGCGAGACCGAACCGTACCGACGCGTTGGCGAGCAACGGGTCCGCGGTGTTGAGGTACATGCCGGCGGACGGCACCGGCAAGTCGTTGTAGAACCAATACTTGGCGATGTAGCCATTGTCGAAGAGCTCGCCCCTCGCCTTGTCGTGCCAAAACGGCGGCTGAACCAAGGTGAACGTATCCAGTTCGCCCTTGAGGAAGTGTTGAAAGGCGATGTTCAGGTCGCGGATAACGCGCACTCGGACCTTGTCCGGATTGAACCGGTGGCGGTAGTACTTGAGATCGTTCGCCCACCAATCTTGCTTGCGATGAAGTTCGATGTACTTGCCCTTCTCGACTTTGCCGATTTGGTAGGGGCCGGTGTTGGGGTGTACGCGCCAGTTGTAGTTCTTCACCCAGTCGTCGTTCAACACGTGGAAGTGTCTCGGCACCGGAGAGAACGAGTACTGGTAGAGCACCTCGTCTTGGGGCTTGGCGTCTGCCCCTTGGATGCCGATGGTATGGTCGTCGTAACGCTTCACGTCGCGGATGCGTTCCGTGTAGTGGTTGTTGTACCAAGGGGCGACGATTTCCTTGGCACGCATGAACTGCACGGCGAAGATGAAGTCATCGGCCGTGATGGGAATGCCATCCGACCAGCGCGCCTTGGGATTTAGACGGTAGTAGATGCTGCGGCCATCCGCACCGAACGCCCAATGCGTCGCCAAGGCGGGAATGGGTTGGCGCGTGTTCGGGTGGTACGAAACCGGTCCCATTTGGTTGTAGCGCAGATAGCCGGCGAACGCGCCGTTGGAGTCCGGCCCCACCTGCCGCAAGGTCAGCGGAAAACCGAGCATGAAGGTGCGCAGGGTACCGCCCCGCTTGGCGTCCGAAGACGCGAACTCCGGGTCTTCGTCGTTGGTGCGCCAAACGAGGTCGCCGGGCAGCGCATTCGGCAAACCGTCGCCCTCCCGCACGGCGATCGGCGGTAACTCGACAGCGACCGCTGCCGGTTCGCTCGGTTCGCTCTCCACCGACGCGACCTCCTCACACGCTGCGGCAAGCAGCAAGCCGGCTAGCGGCACGAACTTAAGAACGATGTGCATGATCTGCCTCGAGCTACTCGCAATAGGTAAATGGTTCTGGGCCGAACGCCTCGGGGATGGCCTCGCCGACGTAGGTGACCATCCACAACACTACCACCATCGCCACGACCGCGGAGTCGACGATCCGCGGCGACGCCAAATGGGTTGCGCCTCGGGCCGGCAACTGGCGCCCTTTCCGAGGCCGGCGTAAGATTGCCGCATGGTCGATTCTCTTGCCACTCGAGTCGCCCGTCCGCTTCCGGCTTGCCGTGCAAGCGTCACCTCGTTCGGCTCGCGCTATTGGTCTCTCTTTGCCGACCCGGAGTTCATCCGCGCTATCGCGCAAGCGGAGATCCACAAGTCCTTTCGCCGTGTCTTGCTCGATCCGGCGCGCGGGCTAGTTCTGCTGATGTCGCCTGCGCGAGCCCATGAGCGGACAAGCGAGCTCGCAGGAGACGCAATCAAGGGAATGGCCTCTTTGCTCGGCATTTCACTTGTATCTCTGCGCTCCGCGCGATGGCGGCGGCGTCTTGATCCGCCGAACACGGGTCCGGAAGCGGACTGTTCCTTCTACGTCGGCGATCAGGCCGAAGCGTACTTGAAAGCCGAAGCCATTGGCGAGGCAGAGGCGGATCGGTTCGTGCTGGACAATCCACCGGATCTAGTGGTGGAGGTCGGGGTGACCAACGTCGACAAGGAAAAGACGCTCGTTTATCAGGACCGCGGCGTGGCGGAATATTGGCGCGTGGACAGAAAGGAAGACGACGCCACGCCAACCGTTACGTTCCTGTCGCTCCGAGGAAAACGACCCCCGGAGTCCGTCGACGCTTCAACCATACTGCCAAGGATTACCCCGAATCTGATCGAGGGGGCGCTGCAAGTGGCTGCGCGCGAACGAGACGGTCAAGACGCTCTGGCCAAGCTTCAAGAGTTGATGCTGCGGCACGGGGCGATCCCAACACACGGCGCCGACCACGATGTACCACGAGACGTCGCACGTCCGCCTCAAGCTACTCGTAATAGGTGAATTGCTTGGGGTCGAACGCCTCGCGGATGGCCTCGCCGACATAGGTGACCATCAGCAACACCACCACCATCGCCACGACCACGGAGCCGACGATCCACGGCGCCTCCAAGTGGTTTGTGCCTTGGGCCAGCAACTCGCCCCAGCTTGGCGTCGGTGGCGGCAAGCCGAATCCCAAATAGTCCAACGCCGTCAGCGCGGTGATGCCGCCGGTGATGGAAAACGGTATGAAGGTCACGATCACGGAAATGGTGTTGGGCATGATGTGGCTGCCGATCATGCGCTTGCTTGTGGCGCCGAGGGCGCGGGCCGCGAGAACGTACTCTCGGGACTTCTCCTTATAAGTGGACGTGCGCATGTACCAAGTCATCTGCGTCCAACCGAAGATCACCATCACCGCCATGAGCGTCCAGAAACTCGGCACCACGACGCTTGCCACGATCATGATGACGTAGAGGAACGGCACGTTGTTCCAGATTTCGATGAGCCGTTGAAACAACAGGTCGAAGGCGCCGCCCCAGAAGCCCATCGCGCAGCCGACGGCGATGCCGAAGACGTAGTTGCAGGTGAGCAGAATCAGCGCGAAGCCGAACGCGATGCGAAACCCATAGACCAATCTCGCCAGCACATCGCGACCGGTGGCATCCGTGCCGAGGAAGTGCCGACTCGCAAACGACGGCGCATAGGGTGGGTAAACGCCGGGTCGCAAGTCGTTTTCCAACGCGTTGTAGGGCACCGGCGGCAACAACAGCCAGTCGTCGCCGCCTCGCTCGGCGAATACGCGCTTGAGGTCGCGGTAGTTCGTCTCGTAGTCGTAGTCGAGACCGAACGTCCTGCCCGGCAGAAACGCGCCATAGGTCGGCAAGAACAGCTCGCCTTGGTAGGAGACGATCAACGCTCGGCTGTTTACCAAGAGCTCGGCGACGGCGGTGAGCGCCAGCGCCACCAGCAACGCGACCGCCGACCAATACCCCCGCTTGATCGATTTGAAGCGCCGCCACTGCTTGATGGTCAATGGGTTCAGCATCGTCAACCGCCCGAGGCGCCGCTGCCGAACTGAACCCGCGGATCCACCAGCGCCACGCAGATGTCCGAGAGGATGTTGCCGACCAAGAACAAAAGCGACGAAATCACCAGAATGCCCATCACCACCGGGTAGTCGCGCTCCAGCAGCGACTCGAAGCCGAGCAGGCCGAAACCGTCGATGTTGAATATCTTCTCGATCAGGAACGAGCCCGTCAGGATCAACGAGACATTGCTGCCGAACGAGGTGGCGATCGGAATCAGGCTGTTGCGCAGCGCGTGACCGAATACCGCGCGCCTGAAGTCCATTCCCTTGGCGATGGCCGTGCGCACATACTCCGCCGCCAAGTTGTCCATCAGCGAGTTCTTCATCAACAGCGTGGTGACCGCGAAACTACCGGCCATGTAGGCCAAGAGGGGCAGCGCGGCGTGGCTCAGCACATCGGCGACCTTCTCCAAGCCCGACAACTCGTCGAAGTCGTCGCTGACGAAGCCGCTGAGCGGAAACCACTCGAGGTTGGCCGCGAACGCGGTAAGCAGCGCTATGCCCACTACATAACTGGGAATGGCGTAGCCGAAGAAAACCACCGCCGAACTCAGGTTGTCGAACGCGGTCTTGTGACGGATGGCCTTCACGATGCCGAGCGGAATGCACACGCCGTAGGTGAGGATGAGGGTGGTCACGCCGTAGAAAATCGAAATCGGGAAACGACTCTTGATGGTGTCCCAGACCGGTTCGGAGTAGCGGGTGGAGGTGCCGAGGTCGAGGGTGAGCACCTTGCCCAGCCACTGCGCGTAGCTAATGGCGATCGGCTTGTCGAAGCCGTAGTAGGCCTTCAGTTCCTCGATTTGCTCATCGGACAGGACGCCAGCGCCCCGGCCGCCGAAGTTGGACGTGGCGCCGGCTTGATCCGCCCCCGCCATCGCCGCCTCGTTCAACATGCGCTCGATCGGACCGCCCGGCACCAAGCGCGTAAGCGTGAACACCAGCACGGTGACGCCGAGGAACGTCGGCACGATGAGTAGAAAGCGACGGATGAAGTAGCTGGTCATGGCCTGCTATTTCCAATATCGGCGGCGGCAAGCGCTCGACGGCCAATGAGTATCCCTCACGCATTGTAGACCGCGAAGCGCAGGTGCGATCCCCTTCGAGCGCCCAATCCCGCAAGCAGCGCTCGAAGTCTCCCGCGGGGGCCCGGTCGACTGCACACGGTGACGGTCCGTCGGGTGACGGCTATGGGCTGGGCAGCCCCCGCCCGTAGGCGACGGCCGCTAGCCGGTTACTCTACCCGCGCGACTCCTATTCGACGCCCGGTCGCCAAGAGCACTAGAAAGTAACCAAACCGCCCGCGCTCTATACGGACGGGCGGATCTTCGGCTGCGTGACGATAGCGGCCCCTTACGCGCTGTCGCCACACTTGGCCGTTCGCCAAGCGAAAAATAGTCGCACCACTCCAGCCGTGGAACCGACCCTTGATGCGCGTCGTGATCACCGCCCCCCTAGGCGTGCCTTTATCGGTGTTGAGTTGTTCATCGCCAAACTCCGGCTGGGCGTCCGCATCCAACGCCGGCGCCGGCTCGCGCTCGCCGGTTGCTCTTCGCAGCCAAGCGTTGAGATAGCGAAGCTCGGCGGCATCGAGCTTGTGCAGCCCGGCGCGCTCGAACTCGTCGCGCGCCATTCTGGTTTCGAGTGGTTCCGCACCGCCGGAAATCGCGACCGCAGCCACCAACACCCGGAGAGCCCGAACGCAGCCCTTTGCCCGGCTTGCGCGACTGTGGCGCGAGTGGCACGGTTTCATCACCTTCTCGGGTGGAGCAAACTGATGAGAGCATTCGTATTTTGGCTGTCGATTGCAACCGCTACCCTGCCTTGCGGCGTGTCCGCCGAAAACCGCATCGAGGACTTCGCCAAACGGCCGGATGTGCTGAAGGCCCGGCTCTCGCCCAAGGGCGACTACCTCGCGGTGTTGCGCATCGTCGACGACAAGCGGGTCGTAGCCGTGCTTGCGTTCCCGACGCTTGAGCTCTCCTCGGTGATGAGCTTTCCCGGCAACAATCAAGTTCACGACTTCCGCTGGGTCAACGACACGCGCATCGTCGGTTCGGTGACTCGGGACTTCGGGCGTTTCGAATTCCTGCTGCCTTCCGGGGAATTGTTCGGGATGAACGCCGACGGCTCGCGCAGCAAACACCTGTTCGGCATTCGCGCTGGCGATACGAGAGGGCCTTCCGCCACTCGTCAAGCCCAGCGCAGTACCGCGGCGAGCGCGTCGATCCTCCACCTGCTGCCCGACGACCCAGAGCACATCCTAGTTGAAATCCGCAACTGGACGTTCGGCCTCAGCGTGCCGGTCGAAGCGGCGCGCTTGAATGTCTACAACGGACGGGTGTCCAGTCGTATTCGGGCGCCGACCACGGGTGCGCAATTCCTCACCGACGGTTCGGGGGAGATCCGCTACGCCTTCTCCACCGACGACGACTTCGACAACGTCATCCACGAACGCGACCCCGAAACCAGCGAGTGGCGCTTGTTCAGCCTTACGGAATACGGCGATACGCAAGTCGAGCCCGTGGCCATTGATACCGACGGCACAGTGTTCGTGCATGCCGCGCCGGACGACGGGCCGCTCGGGGTGTATGAAATGCATCCGCGCACGCGGAAACTGTCACTCGTTTATCGGCACGAGTTCGCCGACGCACAAGTGCTAAGGGGGCCGGATGGCGAGGTCTGGGGCGCATTCGTCGAAGCGGATTACCCGGCTATCGTGCCCATCAAACACGACCATCGCTTCAACGCCCTACTGGAGCAAGTGAAACCTCTGTTCCCAAACCGCTCGGTAACCATTTTCAACGAAACGGAGGACCGACACCTGACATTGGTTGGCGTGCGGGCTGCGAACGCCACGACCGAGGTGTACATCCATGATCGAGAGGCGCAGGCGTTGCGCAAGCTCTTCGACAACATGCCGTGGATCGACGACGCGACGCTTGCGAGCGTCGAGGCCGTGAAGTTCACGAGCCGGGATGACACCCCGCTGCGCGGCTATCTCACCATGCCCCCTGACAGCGCAGTCGGGACGCCCGGCCCGCTGGTTCTGATGCCACACGGAGGACCGCACGGAATACGCGACACTTGGCAATTTGATAACGACGCTCAACTGCTCGCCGCCAACGGCTATGCCGTGCTGCAAGTCAACTACCGAGGCTCGGGCGGCTACGGCATGCGCTTCGAGCGTATGGGGTTCGGAGAATGGGCTGAGAAAATGCAGGACGACCTAACGGATGCCGTGAAGTGGGCGGTAGCGGAGAAGATTGCGGATGCCGAGCGGGTATGCATATACGGTTGGAGTTACGGCGGCTTCGCAGCCATGATGAGCGTGCTCAAGGAGCCGGGGCTCTATGCCTGCGCCGTTCCCGCCGCTGGCGTTTACGATATGGAAATCCAGTACCGGCGAGCGGACTTTGCCCGCTTCACGCGCTGGGGCAAGAAGTACATGGACCGGGTGATCGGGCCAACGGTCGATGATCGTCGACGCGCATCGCCGATTGCCCACCTTGAGCACTTGGAAACTCCCCTGTTCCTAGTGCATGGCGAAGAGGACGCTCGTGTGCCGGTCGCCCATGCTCGGGAACTACGCAAGGCACTTGAGAAGTCGAACGTGGAAGTGAACTACATGGAAAAAGCCAACGAAGGCCACGGCTTCTTCAAGGAGGAAAACCGGGTCGATTTCTATCGGGCCCTGCTGGCGTTTCTGGACCGACACATCGGTAGCAAGAAAGCGACGGGCCCCGGCTGATTCGCCGGAACCCGTCGCCTAGCCACCGCTTAGATCGGCTGCGGCCTACATGCTGATGTTGGCGCGCAGGAAGTAGTACCGCCCCATGGCGCTGTACAAGAACAAGTCAGTGTTATTGCCGCTGCTGAACACATACGGCGGGTCGTTGTCCAAGAGGTCGTTGACGCCAAACAGAATGCGGTACTGACCGGGATTCCACCCGACGCGAATGTCATGCTCCAAGTGATACGGCACGTTGCTGTATCCGAATGCGTTGTCACCGTCGTAACGAGGGTCATTCATGCCGTCGATGTAGCGCAGACGCCATAGAAAGTCGAACTGTCCCTTGTCCACGCGAACATTGCCGATCCCCCGGATGCGCGGCATGCTGCCGCGATCATCGGCGTTACCGGCGCGTGGCGCGAAGGTGTTTTCGGTAACGTAGGTGGCGTTGAAGTCCGCGACGATGTAAGTGTCCATGGGACCATCGGTCTCGTAGCGGAGGCCTAAGTCGACACCCTTGGTGGCCACGCTGTCGCTATTGATGAGCTGATTGACGAGTCCGCGCAGAGACAGGCCCGCCGTGCCGACCACGGAAGTAAACCGGGCGCAATTTTCATCCGTAAGACCAACCGGGCCGGAGTAGCAGCCATCGACCACCGAGTCGGACGTGAAGCGAGTGATAAGATTCTCCACCTCGATATCCCACAGATCCACCGACGCAGAGAATCCGTCGAGGAACCGCGGCGTGAGGACGAATCCAGCGGTCCATGTGTCGGCTGTTTCCGGTGACAAATTAGGATTGCTCCCCGCAAGTACCGCGAACTGGCTCGACACCTGCGAAACGCCAGCGGGGATGCCGTCGAGCAGGCAGTTCTGGTCCACGTTGTTGCCAGGCTGACGAGCCGGGTCGCCATCCGCGCAGGGGTGGGTGAAGAAGTCGAAGCTCACCGTCCCGCCACCGAACAAATCAGTCACTTGCGGGCCACGATAGGCGGTGCTCACGGTACTCCTCATGCGCACATCTTGGATGATCTGCCAGTTCACGCCGGCTCGCCAAACGGATTCGGATCCGAAGGTGGAGTAATCTGATCGTCTCGCTTGGAAATTGACATCCAAAGATTCCACCAGTGGCAAATCGGCCAACAGCGGCACATCCACCTCACCGAAAGTCTCGGATAGGCTGAAGGAGCCTTCTGTAGTAAACACTTGATTCGCCACCGACTCGCCCGCTTCGGTGACCGAATCCGGCTTGCTGAATCCGCGGTCCGTTCGGTACTCAAAGCCAACGGCGACATGGATATCGCCCGCCGGCAAGGTGAAGAACGGCCCGGTAAGCAGGCCGAACCAACCGGTGGTTTGGAACTCCGAGCGCGCCAGCGAGTTCTGACGCAGATAGAGAATCTCATCGTATGTCCAATTGCCGGGCCGCAACGCGTCCAACGCGCCAGATGGATTCACGATGGCGCTGCACACCGAATCTGCGGCGCAGCGGTCCGGATCCGAGATGATGTTGGCGCGCAACAGGTTCCATGTGGAGTTGGTTCGCAGATTCGCATCCACTCGGGTGTACAAATGCGACAGTTCCCAGCTCCAATTGTTGAACCTGTTGTTCGTGACGATGTCGCCGCGTGCGCCGACCACCACCCTCGAAGTGTCGCTCTCGTGCGTGCTGACCCGCGCACCGATGGTAGTGGTCGGTCGAACATAGTAGGAGCCGTCGGAACCCGTTGGGTTGTTCGGGTTGGTGGCCGGAACCCGCCATCCTTCCGGCACCAAAGGTGTCCCGAAGCTACCGGGGTTGCCGTCCAAGCGGAACACGCTGCGCCTCTTCGAGTACTGCGACTCCATGAACAGTTCCACCGTGTCGGTCAAGTCGTACACGCCGTAGCCAGCCGTGGCGTATACCTCCGACTGGCCCCAGATGTCCTGCCCCAAGGCGTAGTCGTAGCGCACGAGTTCCACCTCCCCAGGATGGGATACCTCCTGACGTGGCGCGAAGGAAACGCAGTTGGGAGAGACATTCATTCGCTCGTTGCCTCCCAACGCTTTAGGTTGGGTGCAGAAAAGCGCACCGTTGTCGGCGAAGAACACGCCACCAGTAGAGAAGAAGCTGCCATTTTGCGCCGTGCCGGAGAGACTCGAGATCGCCGGAAACGCCCAATCCCTGTCGATTTGCGGCACATTGTTGAAATAGCGGTATTCGCCGCCAAGGATGACCGAGCCGCGGTCACTGGTGCTGCCGAGGGCGAACTCGGCCGTATATTGGTGGCCGTCGCGCTGGCCGCTGATGCCGGATGAAACGCCGGCTTCAACGCCTTCGAAGTTGTCCTTGAGGATGACATTCACCACCCCCGAGACGGCATCGGCTCCGTATACCGCAGAAGCGCCGTCGCGGAGGATGTCCACGCGCTCGACCATGGCGCTCGGCACGAAAGTTAGGTCGACCGCTTGGTTCGCCAGCGCATCCGCAAAGCTAGCCACGCGTTTGCCGTTGACTAGGATCAACAGTCGATTCGGGCCGAGATTCCGCAAGTCCACGGAGGTCGCGCCGCCACCGGACAAAACGCTCGACTGATTGAAGCCGGCGGTGCCGGCAGCCGCGGTTTGGCGCAAGGTCTCTCCGATGTTGCCGAAACCGGATTCCAAGATTGACTGCCCATCGATAACCGTCAGCGGACTCGGCGAACTAAAGTCAGTTCGTTTGATGCGCGAGCCGGTGACGACGACCTCTTCGATGTCTTCCTCTTCGTCCGCCTCTTCCGACTCTTGCGCCAACACCGTTCGTGCCGTCGGCACCAAGAGTGCCAGCAACGCAAGTGACGCAACGAAGCGAACCCACTGTGTTGATTGCATGCAACCCCCCACTACCAAGTGATTTCAGATGCGCCAACGCTACCGTAAAGGCACTCTTGTTACAAGCTGTAACAACCTGTTTGAGACATTTGCCCGCTGGCTGGCGGTGGTGAAAGGCACGCGGCATTCGAACGGCCACGCATCCCGTCCGGCATCGTCACTGCTTTGGTCGTCGGGTGCTCGACGGCTTGGGCCGCCGGCCTGCGCGATAAGGTACGTGGCGACCCGTGCCTGTTACCTCGCCATGCGGGCTTGGCGAGGTAACCCGGCGCTTCGCCGGCTCGGCGCAGGATCCCTACCCGCCGGCGCCCCGCGCTACGCGGGCGAGGAAGTCCTCGGCGTCGACGCTGTCCACGATCCAGTCGCCCGCCAAGACGAGCCGGTCGTCGTCGCGGACGTCGTCCAGCGCCGCCGTCAGCCGCTCCGCCGCCGTCGCCCCGAACCGGCGCAATGCTTGGCGTCGCAGGAGCGCTTTTTCGCGCACGACCGCCTGCGCCAAGCCCCGCTCGATGCCCTTTTCCACTCCCTGTTCCACTCCCTGTTCCACGCCCCGCTGCAAGACTTCCGTTTCGCGGACGGCCGCTTGCGCCAAACCCTGCTCGATGCCTTGCGCTCGGCCCCTTTCCTCCCCCTCCCGCAGGAGTTCCTCTCTCCACCGGTCGATCCGTTCCTTAAACACGACGC
>CAYGBI010000081.1:0-15246 GCA_964348085.1 uncultured Pseudomonadales bacterium
GCCGGGCGGGGGGGGGGGGCCGCGCGCTTTGCCCGCCTCCGGGAAGATTCCGAACTATCGCGGAAACGGCTAACTGCCGGCAACAAGACGCACTGTAATGCACGAGCTTCCAGCCGGAATGCTGTTGGGGAGGGCCCGTTTGCTCCGGGTGAGTCGTTATTTCTCTCGGATTCCTTGTCGGGGAATGGGTACTCTAATGTGCATGCTTCAAGGGCTTGGACTCGGGTGAAGACACCAACCGTCATTGACGGCCATGTGTCGAGCGCTGATTCGCTGGTCGCGAGTTCACCTTTGTCCAACGCGTAGCCGAGCCGCCCGAGACGTTCCCCGTCCGCCGCAACCGTAGCAACCGACAAGGAGACACCATGCCGGACCCGCAATTCTTCGCGTCGCCCGAGTCCGTCGGGTTGCATCCGGAACGCTTGGCGGCGGTCGTTGAGCGCGTGCGCCGGGACGTGAACGACCTCTTGCCGTCCGCGCAGATCGCGGTCGCGCGGCACGGGCGGCTGGTGCTGTTCGAGACCTTCGGCGACGCCACCAACGACACGCTGTACTGCGTTTTCTCCGCCACCAAGGCGATTACTTCGGCGGCGGCTTGGCTGTTGATCGAGGCAGGCGACTTGGCCATCGACGAACGAGCGGCGGACATCGTCCCCGAGTTCGGCACCAACGGCAAGGAAGTGGTGACCGTCGAGCAACTCTTCCTGCACTCCGCCGGCTTTCCCAGTGCGCCGTTCCGCCCGAGCGACTGGTTCGACAAGGAGCGCCGCTTGCAGCGTTTCGCCACGTGGCGGCTCAACTGGCCGCCCGGGTCGCGCTTCGAGTACCACCCCACTTCCAGCATGTGGGTGATCGCCGAGATCATCGAACGGCGTAGCGGGCGGGACTTCCATGACTTCGTGCGCGAGGAAATCGCCACCCCGCTTCAGCTTCCGGACCTGCATGTCGGCCTGCCGGCGGCCGAGAACGGTCGCGTCGCCACGCTCGAATACTGCGGCGAACCACTCTCCAGCGCGGATTACGCCCGCCTCGGCATCCCCGAGCCGCCGGTCACGGAAGTCACGGAAGAGGCCATTTTGAACTTCAACCTGCCGCAAACCCGCGCCGTGCCGGTGCCGGGTGGCGGCGGCGTTATGACCGCCGCGGAATTGGCGCTCTTCTACCAAGCGCTCATGCACGGGGGCAGCGCCGGCGCCCGTCGCGTTTGGCACGACGACACGTTGGCGATGGGCCTTCGGGTGCGTTCCGGCGATTTGACCGACCCGCTTTCCGGCAAGCGCGTGAACCGGGCGCTGGGCGTGGTGGTGGCGGGTGACGAAGACCGCAATTTGCGCGGCTTCGGCCACGCCAACTCCGAGCTTGCGTTCGGCCATGGCGGTGCCGGCGGTCAGATTGCTTGGGGAGACCCGGCGACCGGCATCTCCATCGGCTACTGCACCAACGGTCACGATCGCAATCCGCTGCGCATGGGCAGTCGCGGCGTGAGTATTTCGAACCGCGTAGCGCGCTGCGCGATGTCGCCGGCATGAAGCCGCGGCGCGTTTGGCGCGTCGCGCTTGCGGCGGGACTGACGCTCTGCCTCGCGGCGCCGCCCGCCGTGGCGGACGACATCGATTCTCGCGTGCAGGTGCGCCGCGACGACGCCGTCGCTTTGGCCCGCGACCTTTTCGACTACGCCGAGCTCGGCTACTTGGAAACGCGCAGCAGCAAGCGCTTGGCGGACTATCTCGCCGACAACGGATTCGATGTGCGACGCGGGGTGGCCGACATACCCACCGCATTCGTGGCCGACCGCAGTAGCGGCTCGCGCGATCAGTCGAACGGCCCGGTCATCGGCATATTGGCGGAGTTCGACGCCCTGCCCGGACTCTCCCAAGCGCCGGTGCCGCATCGGGCGCCGCTGGTCGCGGATGCCCCCGGACACGCTTGCGGTCACCACCTGTTCGGTAGCGCATCGGTCGTTGCCGCCGCGGCGATCGGGGATTGGCTGGTGGCCACTAAGACGCCCGGCACGATTCGCGTTTACGGTACGCCAGCGGAGGAGGGCGGCTCCGGCAAGGTCTACCTGACCCGCGCTGGACTCTTTGACGACGTAGACGTCGTGTTGCACTGGCACCCGAGCGACCGCAACGTCGCGGTGCCGGAGAGCAGCACGGGCAACAAGTCCGGCCGGTTCGGCTTTCACGGTGTCGCCGCCCACGCGGCGGCGTCGCCGGAGCGCGGGCGTTCGGCGTTGGACGCGGTGGAGGCGATGAACTACATGGCCAATCTGCTGCGCGAACACATGCCCGCCGACGCTCGTCTGCATTACGTCATCACGGACGGCGGTCGGGCGCCGAATATCGTCCCGGAGTACGCCGAGGTGTACTACTACGTACGCCATCCGCAGGCGGAGTTGGTGGAGGAACTGTTCGAGCGGGTGGTGGCCGCCGCCGAAGGCGCGGCGCTTGGCACCGGCACGCGCATGGAGTACGAAGTGATGCACGGCAACTTCCCGTTGCTGCCCAACGAGGTGCTGGCCACGCTGCTGCATGGACAGTTGACCGCGCTGGGCGGCATCGACTACGACGAGGAGGAACTCGCGTTCGCGAAGGCGATTCGCGAGACCTTCATCGGCAAGTTGAGGCCGTTGACGGCGGCGCAAGACATCGCACCGTTCGTCTTTCGCCAAAAGATGGGTTCCACGGATGTGGGCGACGTCAGTTGGCGCGTGCCCACCGCTGGCTTCAACACGGCGACTTGGGTACCGGGCACGCCGGCCCATAGCTGGCAGGCGGTCGCCGCCGGCGGCATGAGCATCGGCCACAAGGGCATGGTGTCCGCCGCTCGGGTGCTTGCCGCGGCGGCCCGCGAGCTGTATCGGGATCCCGAGCGCATCGCCGAGGCGCGTGCCGAGTTCAATGAGCGCCGCGGGGAGAACTTCAGCTACCAGCCATTGCTCGGCGACCGCGCCCCGCCGCTGGACTATCGACGATGAACGTCCTGCTCCTGCATCCCGGCGCGATGGGCGCATCGATCGGCGCGGCGCTGATCGCCAACGACCATGGTGTGCGCTGGGTTTCCGCCGGACGCAGCGCCGCGACCAAGAAACGGGCGGAAGACGCTGGCCTCGCCGCAGTCGAGACGCTTGGCGCAGGCCTTGCGAGCGCGGACGTGGTCCTCTCCGTGTGTCCCCCGGACGCGGCTCTCGATGTCGCCGCGGAGGTGCGACGGACCGGTTGCAGCGGCACTTTCGTGGACGCCAACGCGGTGTCGCCGACCACCGCGGCGAAGCTCGCGGCGTTGTTCGGCGAGCACTATGTGGATGGCGGCATCGTCGGCCCGCCGGCTTGGCGCGAAGGTGCGACTCGCATGTACTTGTCCGGCGCGAACGCGGCAGCCGTCGTGGCGCTCTTCGCCGGTTCGCTGGTGGATGCCCGCGCCATCGACGGCGGGCCGGGTGCCGCTTCCGCGCTGAAGATGTGCTACGCGGCGTTCACGAAGGGCTCCTCCGCATTGTTGCTCGGCGTTCGCGCCTTGGCGGAGCACTATGGCGTCAGCGCCGAGTTGCTTGTCGAATGGCGCATCTCGCAACCGGGTCTCGAGGCGCGCAGCGATGCGACGGCGCGGGCGACCAGCGCCAAGGCGTGGCGTTTCGAAGGCGAGATGCGCGAGATCGCCGCCACCTTCGCCGGCGCGAAGTTGCCGTCCGGCTTTCACGATGCGGCGGCGTCGCTCTATGCGCGGATGGCGCCATTGAAGGATGTGAGCGGCGGGGCGGACATCGACACGGTGTTGAAGGCCATACTGCGGTAGGCTTCCTGTTCGTTCTAGCTGCGAGCGACCTATGATCGAATTGAAAGTCAACGGCGTCGCGCAACGCATCGACGCCGACCCGGCGACCCCGCTGCTGTGGATCATCCGTGAAAACTTGGATTTGATCGGCACCAAGTTTGGCTGCGGCATCGCCCAGTGCGGAGCTTGTACCGTGCATGTCGATGGCCAAGCCGCGCGTTCGTGTACGACACCGCTCAGTGCCGTCGCCGGGCGTTCGGTAACCACCATTGAAGGGCTGGCGCCGGACGGTGCCCCGCACGCCGTGCAGCAGGCTTGGATCGACGAACAAGTGCCGCAGTGCGGCTATTGCCAGTCCGGGCAGATCATGGCGGCGGCGGCGCTGCTGGCGGAGAACCCGTCGCCCGACGACGCGGCGATCGACACGGCCATGCGCGGCAACATTTGCCGTTGCGGAACCTACTCGCGCATCCGCCGCGCCATCAAACGGGCCGCCAAGAACGGCGAACCGGAGGCGCTAGCGTGAGCGCCGGGGCACCCAAACGCCTCGGCAAGTGGACCCGCCGGGGCCTCATCACCGCCGGCATCGTCACCGGGGGCGCGTTGCTGGTCGGCGTCGCCATTCGCCCCGGTCATCGGGCGCCGAGAGTGCGCGCATTGGTCGCCGACGATGAAGAGGCACTGCTTACCGTATGGCTGAAGATCGCGCCGAACAACCGCACGACGGCGATCGTTCCGCATGCGGAAATGGGCCAGGGCGCGCATTCGACGCTGGCGCAGATGCTCGCGGACGAGCTCGATGCCGATTGGCGCTTGGTGGATGTGCAGGAGGCCCCGGCGCACGAGGAATACGCCAACTACTCGCTCGGCAAGGGATTTCTGCTCGGCGAGGCGGATATTCCACGCGCACTCGTCGGCACCGTGGACGGCGCCTTTCTGCAACTTACGCAGGCACTCGACTTGCAGATCACCGGCGGCAGCACCAGCATTCGCACCACCGGCCGGCACGCGATGCGCGTCGCCGGGGCGGCGGCCCGGGATATGCTCGCGCAAGCGGCGGCGCAAGCGTGGCAAGTGCCGGTGCGCGAGCTCACGTTGCAGGACAGTCACGTCGCGCATGCGGCGAGTTCGCGTCGCGGCAGTTACGCGGAGTTTGCGACGGCCGCTGCTGCCATTGCCCCGTCCGCCAAGCCGAAACTGAAGACCGCCGAGCAATTCCGGCTGATCGGCAAGTCCGTGCCGCGCCTCGATATTCCAGCGAAGGTCGACGGCAGCGCCGCTTTCGGCATCGATGCGCGGGTGCCCGGCGCACAAGTGGCGACGGTGCTCGGCTCGCCGGTATTCCAAGGCAAGGTTGCCGCCATTGACGAAACGGCTGCCTTGGCGCTGCCCGGCGTGCGTCGGGTGGTCGACTTGGACGACGCCGTGGCGGTGGTCGCAGACGGCTACTGGCAAGCCAAGCAAGGTCTCTCGGCGCTGCGGATCGACTGGGACAACGGCGGTCGCGATCAGATCGACCAAGAAGCCATATTCGCGCAGTTCTCCCGAGACCTCGCGGCCGCGGAAGCGGATGGTGGCGAAGTCGATGTCGCGTCCGGCGATGTCGACGCGGCGCTTGCCGGTGCCGAGCAACGAGTTTCCGCCGAGTATCGCGTGCCCTATCTGGCGCACGCGGCGATGGAACCCTTGAACTGCACGGTCTGGCTGCGCGACGGCGTTTGCGACGTGTGGACCGGCACCCAGAACCCCTTGGGTTTGCGTGCTGCGGTGGCCGAAGCCGTCGCCCTCGACGCCGACAAGGTGACGGTTCACAACGCCTATCTCGGCGGCGCCTTTGGCCGTCGCGCGAGCAACGACTACGCCCTGCAAGCCGCGCGCATCGCCAAGGCGATCACGCCGACGCGGGTGAAACTCATCTGGTCCCGGGAGGAGGACATCGCCCAAGACCGGTATCGTCCCGCGGTCATCAGCCGCTTCCAAGGCGGTCTGAACGCGCGTGGCGAACCTGTCGCCTGGGTCAATCACTACGTCGACAAGCATGAACCCGCCGAGGCGCCGCATATCCCTTACGCGATCGCCAATCAGCGCATCGCCTATGCGACGAGCCCGACGCATGTGCCGTTCGGGGTATGGCGCAGCGTCGACCACTCGCAACACGGCTTCTTCACGGAGTCGTTTATCGATGAAATGGCGGCGGCCGCCGGCGAGGACGCCTACCGGTTTCGACTCGGCCTGCTGCGTGGCGCCGAACGCCACGCCAAGGTTTTGACGGCAGCCGCCGAAGCGGCGAATTGGGATACGCCGCTCGGCGATGGTCGAGGGCGAGGCATCGCGTTGCAGGAGTCGTTCGGTGCCGTAGTCGCCGAGGTTGTGGAGGTGGCGGTGGCGGATGGCGGGAAAGTCGACGTCGAGAAGATCACTTGCGCGGTGGACGTGGGGTTCGCCGTGAATCCAGACGGCCTAGTGGCGCAGATGGAGAGCGGCATCGTCTACGGTCTGACGGCGGCGTTGTATGGCGAAATCAGCATCCAGGCCGGGCGGGTGAAGCAGAGCAATTTCCACGACTACCCGATGCTGCGGATCGACGAGATGCCGACCATAGAGACGATCATCATCAATGGCGGCGGCCCGCTCGGCGGTGCCGGCGAGCCGGGTACGCCGCCCGTCGCGCCGGCGCTGGCGAACGCCATCTACGACGCCACCGGTGAACGCATTCGCGAACTGCCGATCTCGAAATACGACTTGGGCGCGACCGCCTAGCAGCGGCGCCCGGGTGGCCGGACGGGTAGCCGTTACCGGCTCGTGCGCGCCAACACTAAGATGCCGTTGGGCAGGGCCCCGTACAGGTGCTTGCCGTCGGGACTTGCCGCCACGGCACCGGACTGCGTCACGCCACCGGACAATTCGAACGGCGGCACAATATTGTCGTAGCGGTCCGGGTAGTCGGCGACGATTAGGTCTTCGGCGCGCAACGCCCCTTCTTGTGGCAGGAGCCGCACCGTGAACACCGATTCCGTGCAGAACACGTCGGCGGAGGGCGTCTGCGAGCGAACGTCCGCGAATGTACACCGCTCGGGCAACCCGCCGAAGCGGTCATCGTCGTCTGCGAAGTCCTCCGCGTCGTCCTTGAAAGGGGGTAAGTGAGCCAAGTGCCGCGGTGCTGTCGGATCCTCCCGGAGATCGAACACATCCGTCGTGCCGCCGTCCTCGCTAAACGCGAACAAGAACCGATCTTCGTCGTCCATGGCCAACAACGACACGTCGTTGAGGCGCACCTGCACCGCGAAGTCGCCGGATAGCATTCCCGCGGGCGTGAGGTGGCCGGTCTCCAAATCCCTAGCGAATATCTGCACACCTTGCCCGGCGGCGTAGACAAACCGGCCGTCGCCGCTGATGGTCGCCGTCCGTAAGCCGAATACCATCGTCGAGGCGACGAACTCGAACGCGGTTCTCTCGTCGTCCAGTCGGTAGGTTTCGATGCTCCATCCGGAGTTGACGACGTGCAAGAATCGGCTAGACGAATCGGTGATCACCAACGAGTTCGACGAGGAAGGGCACGGCATCGCCCCTTCGAGAACCCCGGCGAACATCAATCCCGCACCGTCCGTTGACGGCGTGTACTTGAGCCACCCTCTACACGAGCCGACAAGCAACGAATCGGTTGTGGCGTCCCATAGCATGACGGACCAGATGTCCACATCGCGATGCGACTCGACGAACGTCAAATTCCCCGATGCCGGGTCGCGGGCGTACACCTGCAGGCCCGCGAACGTGACGGCGTATAGCCTGCTGCCATCACCGTTGAAGGCCAAACGTTGGGGTTCGGCGATGGTCAGCAAGTTGCCGTCGGCGTCGAGGTGGTCATCCGCCAACAAGTCGACGTAGCGCAACCAAGCCGGCCGGCCATTCTTGTCCCACGAGATGACGAAACGGTCGCCTTGAGAACTGCTATCGCTACCGACGCGGATCGCGAATCGGACACCCGCCTCGGCCCGGAATACGGCGTCCTCGGTGCCCGTCAATCGTCGACCGGTGGCGATCGGCAGCAAGCTGTTCAGGTTGCCATCCTGCGCTTGGTAGATGGCGAGCGTGTTGGCCCGCCAGATGTCGTTCAAGCTGAAGCGGTACCAACCGGTGGTCGGCGCCTCCCAAGTCCACCAGACCGACGAGTCGCCCAAAAGTCCAGTGCTTTCACCCGGCTCGACGGTAGCGAAGAAATTGCTGCCGGTGACGATGCCGCTGGTGCCGGCAATGACCGGGGCGCTGCCAAGCGTGTCGTTGCTAGGCGTCGGCCCCCAGCTAAAGACGAGCAGGCCAAACGGCATTGGCGAGAAGGCTACGTTCGCCGGCAAACCGGCGGCAATCCAATAACTCTCGCCGGCATCAGCCCAGAAGGAAAGCGAAAGCGCCGCTTTGGTGGCGGAGTTGCTGGCTGCGACGAAACTGAGATTGCCCTGCGGATCCCGGCTGAACACGGTGAGCCGCACGGACAATGCGAACGGCGCCCGGGCCGACCATGTGTAGTGGCCGCTTTGCGGCGCCGTCCACCGCCACCACACCGTTCGGCTACCGGTCTCGCTGGGTTCGCCGGGTTCCACGGTCGCCAAGCGCCAATTCGGCAGACTGACGTGCGAGAACGACGGCAGGCCAACTATTTCTTCCGCGGCGGCGATGTCATCGTTGCTCTGCTGTGGCGGCAGGTCGGTACTGTAGTAAGTGGTTAACCGCTCGTCAGGCTGCCAATGCAACGTGTATTCGCTGCTCGACGTGCTGGCGTCCGCGGCGGCGACGGCAATGCGGTATTCGCTGCCTTGCCGCACCGGGAATAGGGCGGCCGTGTCGGGCTCTCCGGAAACCAAGCGCAAGTTCGTCACATCGTCGCCAACGAAGACGGCGACCCGGAGCTGGCGACGATCCACCTCGAATCGCCAATCGCCACTGGCCGGCGCGATCCAGCGATGCCAAGCGGTTGCCGCCAATTCGCCGAAGAACTCGCCGGGCTGTAGCGTGCCGCCGAAGTTACTGCCCATCGCGGCGCCGGACTCCCCTTCGAGCCGAGTGGCCAGTTCGAAATCGTCGTTGGCGGAGCGGGACGCTCGGCGCCACGACAGCGTGAGCGGCGTCATCAGGCGCCGGGCGGGAAATTCGATCTCGATCGGAAATTCGGGAACCTCGAACACTCGGTCGTAGAGCAAACTCTCGCGGCCTAGGCTCAGACGCACGCGATACGCCTGCCGGGCTGTGGCCGCGAACGTCAGGCCGCCGCCGGTTTTGGCGCTGGTACTCGCCAAGGACACTAGGGCTTCGTTGCCTAACACCTCGAACAGATCAAGCTGCACGCTGTCGGCAATATCTTGGTCGGCCCTTGGCGCGATGCTGAAGGCGAATGTGTCGGTTTCCGGCGCGACCCACGAATACCAGATCGATCGCGGTCGCTCCGTGCTCTGCGGGTAGCCGAAGTCGTCGATCAGCCCATATTTGAACGGTGGCTCGCCCGGCTCCGGCGTGGCCAGCAACAAGTCGAACTCGACGCTGCCGCTCGGCCCCACCAACCGCGCCGAGTCGGCGAAGGCGTCATTCGCCGGCGGTTGACCAGCCGCCGGCACCGGTGTTGCGGACTGGCCCACATTGACGTCCACGGTTGCCGTTGCGCTGCTCGCGTTCCAAGCCGTCGCCGTGAAGTGGAGGCGAAAACTCTGCGCCGGCTGGCGGCCGTGGAAGATCAGCTTAACCCGTTGCTCCTCGCCGACGGCGACCTCTCCTAAGCGGATATCGTCGCCGGATTCCCGCGCCAACGTGCGCGTCAGGTTGTCCTCCCGCTCGACGCTGCTCGCCTCGGTTGCGACGTACGTCAGTCGTGCGCAGGCGCTGGTGTAGTCGGCATCGGCCGGGGCTTGGCAGTCCACGCGCAGATTCGTGCCAGCCGCCACATAGCCGTCAGCGGTAAGGGTCACGTTCACCTCGAAGGACTCGTCGACGGCGGCGGCGACCGAGGTCTGGTCGACATCAACGGCAAGTTGCGGCGTCGACGGCCCGCGAATGATCGTCCACGCCAACGCCACTTTCGGGGCGTCTACCCGGGCGCGTTTCGGCACGACTTTCAGGCGATAGCGGCCGGCAAGGGGCGAGCGCAATATCAGCCACTCGACATTGTCCTTGCTGGAACGCGACGCCGCGTTGCCGCACGCCGCGGGTCCGGTCTCCGGGCAGTCCACATCGCGATCGACCCACAAATCCAAGTCGTTCAGCAGCGGTTGCGCGACGGTATCCGCGGCACGTTCGTCCCAAGTCATGGCGATATCCATGCGGCTCGCGCCGGCCGGAACCTCGACATCGACATAGCCGTACTCCGCGTCGCCGATTTCGACGATCGCGTTGCCGCTCACCCAACCATCCGTTTGGTCGCGATCGAGTACGGTGGTACGGGCGGAGACTTTGCCAAGCCCATAGCGGTGCTGCAGGGGCCCCGGACCGGCGCTGTTGTGTAGGGGGAAAAGCGTCACGTCGTCCAAGAACGCATCCGGTTTGATGGCGCTCGCCATCAGTCGCGCGCGCACCGCGGCGGGTTGCTCGCGAAACTCCGGCACCGCCTCCATCAACAGCGCGGCAACGCCAGCCACGGCTGGCGAGGCCATGCTGGTGCCACTTTTGATGCCGTAACCTTGCCGCGATCCGTTGCCCTCCGCGGACATAACACCTACGCCTGTGCCGACGACCTGCGGTTTCAGACGCCCATCGAAAGTGGGTCCGTAGCTGCTGAAACCAGCGATGTCGCCGTTGTTGTCCGCCGCGCCCACGGTGAGCGAGTTCTTGGCCGAGGCGAAATCGCCACGACGGGAGAAGGCGCTGTTGCCGGCGGAGACCACATAGAGTTGTTGATGACTCCACACCGTGGCATCGAGTTTGCGCTCGCCGACACTGCGTCCCTCCCAATGAACACTAGGGGCCCCCAAGCTCATATTGACTAGGAGGGGCTTCGCCGGTGCGAGATCGCCGTCCCCGCAGGCTGACGGCTGCGCGAGGAAATCCATAGCGCGGCCGATGATTGCGGCGTGGGACGGGTTCTCCACGCTAAGCACCTTGGCGAACCGTATGTCCGACACCAGCGGTGCCATGCCGGCGAGGTGCGGTGCAACGCTGCCGTTGCCGGCGATGGTGCCGGTAACGTGGGTGCCGTGCCCGTCTTCATCGATCCACAGATCCTGATCCTCAAACCGCGAATCGAAGACCAAGCTCGGTATAAAGTTGGCGCCGCAGATGCTGCGGCGGTTCGAGGCGATGTCCAAGTGGTTGATGTTCAACCCGGTGTCCATGACCCCGATAGGGATGGAGGCGCCGCCGTTGCCGGTGAATAGGCGCGCGGACTCGTCGTACAGTCGCAGCGCGTCGGCGCCCATGGCCGGCACCGCGGAGTCGTGCGTCGCCGTCACTCGTCCGACGCGTTCCACGGCGAGCACATAGTCGGCGGCAACCACCGCGTCGAGCGCCGCATGCGGCAAGTCGACCATATATACGTTGATGGTCGGATCGAAGGCGCCGACAATGACGCCGAGATCGGTTAATTCCTGCCGCCAAGTCCCGTTCGCATCTCCGGTCATCAATGTCACGAATGCCGGTGATCGTTCGTGCGGCAACTCGCGGGCGACGTTACGGAACGACGGCGCCACCTTGTTGGGAACGGGCGTGGCGGCGATGCCGGCCACTTCGGGCAGCTCGGCGATCGCCCGAAGGCTTGCCGCGTCGTTCGGCAATTGCGCCCGCAAGAGATCGCCCGAACGCCCGACCACCGTCGCCCCCAACGCCGCCACGCGCGCCTCGACCGTGCGCGTTGGCGCGTCGTTCGCCATGCCGACCCAACCGAACGCCCAAGCGCGACCGGCGGCTTGGGCCGCGGCGAGCAAGCCCTCGATGGCGTTTGCGTCGTCGAGCCAAGGGGGGAGGGTGGTCGCCGTATCTGCGTCCTCGGCCGTGATCAACGGCGCCTTTGCCATGGCGCCGTTGAAAGAGGTGAAGGAATACCCTTCCGGCGGCGTCTTCTTGGCCTCGGCGACAGATTCGCGATTGAGTGCTACTGGCAAATTCGGTGGCGCGACGGCGCGTACCGGGCGGACAACTTCACCGTCGCGCCGGTCCTTCGCCGTCGCGGCAACTTGACGCAGCGCCAGCTCTCTCGCCGCTCGGTCGGCGGCCGCCGCATCCTCAGGCGTCGTGGCCGGCGGCTCGACCGCCAAGGTGCTTTGGGACACATCGCCTTCGTCCCTACTGACCACGAACCAAAGCGCGGTTACCGCGACGATGACGGCAACCGCGCATATCGCCCTAGTTATCTTACGCATCGCATCGGCTCCAACTGATTATTGTGCTGACTATGGCAAACCAATCCGAACGAAAAATATCAAATAAATCAGATAGTTTTGATAGGTTCCGTAAATCCGCTTTTTAGGAAGCTACATGGCTTCTTGGAGACGCGCAAGCCTTTTTTCGACTTTTTTCGCCATCTTCAGCAACCATCTCGACTCCTTTCGCCGGCGCTTCTTCTCCTTGGCGGTCTGTTTCGCGTTGCGAGCCGTTCGTCGATGTTGCTTGGCGGTCTGGCGGGCGTCCGCCCGCGACGTTCTCCCGTCCGGAGGCTCGACCCCGTAGCGCAGCCGCGCCACCGGCCCGGCGGATGCGTCTTGCACTCGCGTGTAGCCGGCCATCGTCTCCACGCGCCGCCAGCGTCCCGCCGCCATCAGTTCCGGCGTCGTGGCCCCAGCGTCGCGTAGCGACTGCGCCGCGCCCACCCGGAACGAGTGCCCCGAAACGCGCCCCTCGACTCCCGCCTCGGCCGCGCGGCGTTTGGCGATGTCGCGCAGACTGCGTTCCCCGAGCCGCCGTGCGGCCACCGTGCCCGCCTTGTCGACCGGACGGAACAACGGGCCTTCCTCGATGCCGGCGGCTGCCTTCCACAGGCGCAGCAGCCGCGCCGCCGGCGCACCGGCGTAGAGCGCACTGCCCCGTCCGTCCTGATCCGTCTTGCTGCGGCGGACGACGACGGCGAGCCCGCCGTTCGCGAAAGAGATGTCGGCGACGTCCAGCGCCCCCGCCTCTCCCACTCGCAGCAGGCAATCCGAGGCGATGCGGATGAACAGCGCGTCGCGAAGGCCGGCGACGGTGCCGCTGGCCTCCGCCAGCACGGCCATGCGGTCGGCCTGTTCCCAGCCGATGCCGACCACCTGTCCGGGGCCGCGCCCAGCGCCGTCCCGGCGGAACGCGGCCAACGCTCGCGCCGTTCGCTCGCCGGCCACCGCGGGTGCGCCCTCGCGCCTTGCGCGGTGCGCGACGGCCGCGACGACGACGGAGGCGTAGTTCGGCGTTAGGCCTCGGTCGCGAACATCGCGCCCAGGTAGTCCGCCAGCGTGGCGTCGGTCGCGGCGCGTCCGCGGAGCCACTCGTCGAAACGGCGGACGGCCCCGCGGTAGGTGTTCAAGGTCGAGCGGGCGAGCGCCCGGTCGGCCAAGCGCGTCGGCGCCGCGTCGATTCCGTCGTCGGCCCGGTTGCCGTCGTCCCCGTTCGCCGCTCGTTCAGCCATGGTGTTCCCCTCTAGTCAAGTTCTTGACGAATTGTGGGGGTTCGACAACCAAGAAAGCCCGTCTCGAGGCAACGCCTCTTGAACGGTCGGAAATCCGGGTGCCCTCTTCCGCCGCTGTTCGCTACAAGAAAACTCGTTACCAAACGCCACTTGATGCGGCGTGTTCTCCCGCTCTCCTTGTCCGCCGGTTCCGCAAAAGCGGATTTGCGGAACGCACCGTCCAACTAAGAAGGAGATGGAATGAAACACCTGATCGAAACCGTGGCGTGGTTGGCCTGCGTGCGACCAAGATCGCTTGCGAGCGAAGCCACGAAGCACCTGAAACAGTGCCTTGCGGCGCCGTTGGCGTTCGTAGCCGCGTTCTTGATGTTCGGAACGCCGGCTTACGCGGAAGAAACAATAATCATTACGGAGCCTATGCCGGAAAACTGCCAACGCCGAAGCGATGGCACGATTCGTTGTGACGGATTGAGCCTTGATTCTTGGTGCGCTATGAACGCTTCCTACGGCCGCGGTCTCCGGCAATTTTGCTATAACAACGGCTACGTTCCGACGCCAAACCCGTATGCCGACGTTCCTTTTGGAGACGGTAGCGGCGGTTCCGGCGGTAGCGGTTCGGGTTCCGGCGGTAACGATTCCGGCGGTAACGTTAGGCCGCCAAGCGTGCCGGACCGCTACCTTAACAGCAGATCTTGTTCTCAGTACTTCGGCCAAAGGTGCCATAGGACTAGTTCAGCCGGCCATTTTGGGCCGTCCGGCAAACAACCGAATTGTCGATGCGGAGTTTCGATTCATAACCCGGTAACCGGTTGGTCGGCTTGCCCTTCTGACGCAACGTGCGCCGCCGTAGAAGAAACGTTGTCTACGGCTTGCGAATTGGCCATGATTGGCGCGGCCTCCACCGGCGCCGCTATTGTTTGCGGCGCTTCGATTCCGGCCACTGGAGGAATTGCTACGGCGGCGGTGTGTGGAACTGCCGTAGGCGTGGCGTTTTATGCGGTGGATCGTATGTATAGGATTTGCAGAGAGTGAAAAGGGAAACAAAACTAGGTTTGGTAGCGGGGGCGGGTGCTGCTAGCGCACCCGTACTCGTTAGTTTGGTTGTCGGCTTTGAAGACTTGGCTAACTTGGCGTTCGACGTAACGGCATATGGTCTTAGTATTGGCGTAGGCGTGTGGTTGGTGATCCGCTACCGCGAAGCCAAGGCGAGACGCGCCGCACGGCACGGCTAGCACGCGATCAACGGCGGGTGAAGTGCGCTGTATCCGCCATCGCGTCCGGCGAGACTGGTAGCACTCCGTACCAGTCCGCCGCGAGCACCCGCGTTTGCCGGCGATCCTCGGCTAGGCGATCTCGTTGAACCGAGGACGTGCCGAGGATGGCCGGCAACGTGCGCCGCACGATGGCCGGCGGTAAGGCTTCGCACCCGAAGCCGTCCGGCTAGCAGTCAAACTCGGCACGTCCTCGGCACTCCGCCGGAGACTTCAAGGCCGGCGAAAGCACGCGCTGCTACGCGCACCTTGACGCTCCGGCAACGGCGACTACTTCGGTACGAACCGAGGACGTGCGCACGATCTCGCCGGCGAGCGTTCGCGTTTGCCGGCGCTGCTTCGCACCCGCACTGAACCGAAGCCGAGGCCGGCACTCGAACCGGCGGACGTGCGCACGATGGCGCTATTCGTCCTGGCTTGTTGCCGGCGGCGAACGCCGCCAACCCGCTACGCCAACCGTGCGCACGTCCTCGGTACTTCGCGGAGCGTTCGCCGGCACGGTAGGCGATCTCGCCGGCGGACTGGTACGAAGCACTACCAGTCTCCGGCGAGCACGGGTGCTCCGCCGCGAGGACGCTAGTGTTCCGACTCGAAAATGAGTTGAATCAATGATTGTCCCGTGTCATGGTC
>CAYGBI010000082.1:0-15192 GCA_964348085.1 uncultured Pseudomonadales bacterium
AAGCCCGTGCGGAATGCCGTCGTGTTCCCCGGCTAGCGCTTGGCGGATGTGCGCGATTCCCTCTTCGAAGTACCCTGATTCGCCGTAGGCGATCCCGATCGTCGCATGGACATCTGCGGATACCAACGCTTGCGGCTCGTCGAGTTCGGCCAAAACGAGCAATCCCGAATCGGCGGAAGCAAGGTCGCCCGAGAGAATGCCGTCAATGATCGGCTTGCTTTGCTGGTAGTACGCGAGGTCGGTGGCGCTAATCGTCGCCTGCATCGGCTTCTGGGTTTCTTCCGCTGCCACAAATAACGATCCCGTAGTTTGGGCGACGAGAAGCACGGCTAGGTGCCGGCCGACTATCCGCATTTGCTGTCTCCGAAGGTTGCGTTCTCGCTCGAAAGCGTACTGGAGGATCGCGCCCGTGGACAGGCCGTGGAAAACGCTACTCGGCACGCCGGCGCTCGTGCCCTCGCCTCAAGCCATGCCCGTGTTGCCCGGGATGCCGTTGCGATCCATCCGTCGCCGCACTTTGGGCAACATCCCAAGCCCTGCCTGAACAGGGTCTTCGCGACCGGAGTTCAAGCTCATCTGTGTATGGGATTAGACTTCCCGAAGCACGCCGGCGTTTTGGCCGCGATCTCGCAACAGGTGGTCCATGAGCACCAACGCCACCATTGCCTCGGCGATCGGGACCGCGCGAATGCCGACGCATGGGTCGTGACGTCCCGTCGTCACCACATCCACCTCTTCGCCGTGAATGTCCAAGCTGCGGCCGGGCTTGGTGATGCTCGAAGTCGGCTTCAACGCGATGCTGACCACCAACTCCTGGCCGGTCGAGATGCCGCCGAGCACGCCGCCGGCGTTATTGGAGAAGAAGCCGGCGCGGTCGCGCTGGTCGCGGTGCTCGCTGCCGCGTTGCCGAACCGATGCGAAACCAGCGCCGATTTCCACCCCCTTGACCGCGTTGATGCCCATGAGCGCGGCGGCGAGGTCCCCATCGAGCTTGGCGAACACCGGTTCGCCCAAGCCGACCGGCACGTTGCCGGCAACGACGGTGACTTTGGCGCCGATGGAGTCGCCATCGCGCCGTAGGGCATCGATCAACTCGGCGATGTCGTCGACCGCGGCGGGGTCCGGGCAAAAGAAGGGGTTGTCGTTCACGGCGTCCGCATCGACGCAGTCGATGACTCGGTCGCCGATTTGCGCCAAGTGCCCGCGGATAGTCGTCCCGACATTGTCCGCCAAGTACTTGCGGGCGATGGCGCCAGCGGCGACGCGCATGGCCGTCTCCCGCGCCGAGGCGCGGCCGCCGCCTCGATAGTCTCGGATGCCGTATTTGGTTTGGTAGGTGAAGTCCGCGTGCGCGGGGCGGAACTGATCCTTGATTCTGCCGTAGTCCCGCGAACGTTGGTCCACGTTGTCGATCACGAGGCCAATGGGCGTGCCCGTGGTCACCCCCTCGAACACCCCAGACAGAATGCGCACGGCATCCGGTTCGCGTCTTTGCGTGGTGTACTTGGATTGGCCGGGGCGGCGGCGATCCAAATCCCGCTGCAGGTCGACCTCGGCGAGCCGCAAACCCGGGGGGCAACCGTCCACCACGGCGCCAAGCGCCGCGCCGTGACTCTCGCCGAAGGTGGTCAGCGAGAACGCCTGCCCGAACGTGTTGCCAGCCATCACGAAAGGCTACCGCTTGGCGCCGTCAAGCTAAAGCCCGGTGGATGCCGAGGTGTGCCCGCATCACCACGAACACGCCGAAACCGTGGCTTTGCGGCTCGGCGTGTTCGAGTGCGAGCCAAATCGCGCCGAGCTGCGGGAACGCGGCTTCGAACTCGCGACCGAGGTTGCCGACCTCGCCCACCAGCACGCCGTTGGTCGTCATGTGGTTGTCCAGCGCTTGGACGATGCGCCGCCACACCATCAACCCGTCGGTGCCGCCATCGAGGCCGGCCCGCGGTTCGTGGTGGTACTCCGGCGGCGCGGCATCGAGTTCCGCGGTCGGCACATAGGGTGGATTGCAGAGAATCAAGTCGTAGCGCTGATCGGGAATCTCGGCGAATAGGTCGGAAACCACCGCTTGGACCCGGTTGCCGACACCGAGGCGGCGGGCGTTCTCGTCAGCCAATTGGAGTGCGCCAAGGTCGCTGTCCACCAGATCGACGAGTGCCTCCGGGAACACCTGCGCCGCGGCGATGCCGAGTGCGCCTACGCCCGCGCACAGATCGAGCACTCGCTTCGGCGCCGCCTCAAGCCAAGGCGATACCCCGTCCCGCAACACTTCCGCGATGGGCGATCTCGGGATCATCACATCCGGTGTCACGCGCATGGGTTGGCCGAAGAACCAAGCGACGCCGGTGAGATACGGCAGCGGGATGCGCTGCTCGATGCGTCGCCGCAGTACTGTGTCGAGCCGTCGCCGCGCCGCAGCCGCTGCTTGGCCGTCGCTCAAGGTATCCGTCACCAAGCGATACGCCTCGTCCCAAGCGTTGTCGGTGCCGTGCCCGAAAGCCAACTCCGCCTCGGCAAGCCTAGCTGCGTACTCGTCGATGAGCGCCGCTACCGGGGCGGCCAGCGGCGATGCGTCAGCGTCGCGCAGTGGGCACCACCAGTTCCAAGCGACGCGCCGGCGCCCCTTGGCGCGGCAGCAGCGGCCCGGCGCCGAAACCGGAAGCGTCGAAGCCGGCTTCCCGCAGCCGCTCGGCGGCGGTCTCAGCACATGTTCGCGAGTGCTCAAGCGCCGTCTCGGCGTCGCCGTCGAGGTGACATACCACGAACAAAGCGCGCCCCTTGAGCGGCAGCAAGGCGCTCGCGGCGGCGTCAAGCGCAGCGGCGTCCACTTCACCCGTCGGACTCGGGGTGACGGTCGGCAAGATTGCGTAGCCACGCCGTGCGATCTTGTCCGCGATGTCGTCGTCGTTCGCACCCTCGATACGCGCCAAGTCGATGTGCGCGTAAACGCGGCGATTACCTCGTTGCACAACATAGATGGACAGGAGTTGGTCGCCCAGCTCCACCGCCGAGTAGAACTGTGCGGCGTCGGGGGCCACCAACTCCTTGACGCGGAACACATCGTTCGCCCATACCGTGCTGCGCCCGCAGTCTCGGCCTCGACAGGTGAATGCCACGTCGCCCCCCAGACCGGCGACTTGCTCCCGGTAGTGGTCCACCACATCGTCCAAGCGCGTGCCATCCGCGCAGCGATAGGTGACGCGCGTAAGCTCGGCCGCCTTGCGCACGCCGCGGTCCACGCGCAAGTCCCGGCTGCTGCGGTCGACGCGACCGATAACGAATTGATAGCTGCGCACTTCGGCGGGCGGTTGGTACGCGACGATCCACGAGCCGGGAAATCTCGCCACGCCCGCCACGTCTCGGGAACCGTCGACATCCGGCGCCGGCGCCCCGTGCGTCGCCGGCGCGAGCGCGGCCAACAGCCACGCGAGTCGTGCGGATGCCACGCTCACGTTCGCTGGCGCCAAGCGCTCGGCGCGACGAACTCGACGTCGACGCGTTGCTCGCTGGTCATCAAGTCGCCGATGATGCCGTTCAAGTCCCCGCTGTGAAACAAGAGCTGATCGAGGCTATTGGCAAGCGGCATGTAGACATCGAGTTCGGCGGCCTTGGCGCATACCGCTCGCACGGTGTTGACCCCCTCGGCGAGCTTGCCCAAGTCGTGCATCGCCTCGTCCAAGGTGGCGCCGGCGGCGAGCTTCGCGCCGAGTTGGAAGTTGCGCGACAGCTTGGACGTGCAGGTGGCGAACAGGTCACCAACCCCGGCCAAGCCCAGAAAGGTGAAGGGGTTGGCGCCCAAGGACACGGCAAAACGGCCCATCTCGGCAAGACTTCGGGTGATGAGCATAGCGAGTGCATTTTGGCCAACATCGAGGGCCGTCGCCAAGCCGCAGATAATGGCGTAGATGTTCTTCAACGCGCCGCCGAGTTCCACCCCGTAGACGTCGTCGCTGGTATAAACGCGGAAACTCGGGCTGATCAGCATCCCTTGAACGGTGCTGCGCAAAGCGGAGTCCCGGCTCGCCACCACCGTGCCGGTGAGGCGACCGTCGGCTATCTCTTCGGCGAGATTCGGACCGCTGATCACGCCTACGCGCACCTGCGGCAGCACATCCTCCAAAATGCGGCTCATCAAGTGGAAGCCCTCCGCCTCGATGCCCTTGGTAGCGCTGATTACGCCGGTGCCGGGTTGTACCAATCCGCTTAGATCCTCGGCGACGGCCCGAAACGAGGCGCCCGGCACGGTAACGAGGAGCACATCGCTCTCCCGCACGGCGGACGCCAAGTCCGTCGTGGGTTCGACGAGCCGGGCGAGCGGGTGCCCCGGCAAATAGCGACGGTTCTCGCCGTGCGCGCGGATATCCGCCAATTGCGCTTGGTCACGCATCCACAAGCGCACGGCCACGCCGTTGCCAGCCATGATGTTGGCGAGAGCGGTGCCGAAGTTGCCGGCGCCAACAACAGCCACCCGCATGGTGGTCTACAGCCGGGCGATGCTCGCTTGGTGAAGCCACTCGGCCGGCGCATCCTGTGCATCGTCCTCCGTGGCGTCAATGGGTTGCCGTCTGACGGCGAGCGTCTTTACATGCGCCAGCAACGCGGCTTCAGTACTGTCGAGCTTGAGCGCGTTGCGCGCCTTGTTCACCGGCAAGGCACCAAGACGTTGCGGCTGCTGCCCGGCGATCCAAAGGGTGTACTCCTCGCCTTGCGCGGGCGCTTTCGCCGCATGGGCGCGAACATGCACGGTACCCTCGCCCAAGTCGACATTGACCACCCACAACGGCGCGTCGAAGTCGCCAACCACGGCGACGTAATCCGGCGTGTGGCCGTCTACCGGGAACTCGGCGTTGGCGATGAACGTGAAGAGCGCCGCCGCCGTAGCGAAAATCGCCCAGCCCTGCCAAAAGCGTATGGATTGAAAGATGCCAACCGATGTGTCTGCCAAGGAGCCGTCCTCGTTGCCGTTAACCGTAGGCGTTCACCTTACCGAGAACACGCGCTTGAGAAAAGCGCCTCGGAGCGGCGGCCGTTCAGTTCCGATACATGCCGTCGATGAGGTCCGCATACTTCTCGTTTACCACCTTGCGCTTTAGCTTTTGCGTCGGCGTGAGCTCGTCGTCCTCCGGGTCCAAGAGCTGGTCGATTAGGCGGAACTTCTTGATCGTCTCCACCCGGGCGAACTTGGCGTTTACCGCCTCGACTTCGCCGCCCACCAGATCCTCGACCTCCCGGGCGTGGCAAAGGCTGGTGTAGTTGGTGAACGGCACGTCGTTGTCCTGCGCGAACTTGGTGACGTTCTCGTGATCGATCATCACGAGGCAGGTGAGATAGGGACGGCGGTCGCCAACCACCACGGCGTCAGTGATGTACGGCGAGAACTTGAGTTGGTTTTCGATCTCGCTCGGCGTGATGTTCTTGCCACCGGCGGTGATGATGATGTCCTTCATGCGATCGACGACGTAGACGAAGCCGTCGTCGTCGATGCGCCCCACGTCGCCGGTGTGCAACCACCCCTGGCGAATCGTATCCGCGGTCTTTTCCGCCTTGTTCCAGTAGCCACGGATGATGCCCGGGCTCCTGATCACGATTTCATCGTCCTCGGCGAGCGCCACCTCGACATCCTCCACGGCCCGGCCAACGCTGCCGATGCGAAAATCGCCTTCAACGTTGGCGGTGGCGATGCCCGTGCATTCCGTCTGGCCATAGCACTCGTACATCGGTTTGCCCAACGCCCAATACCAGTCGATGAGTTCCGGCGCGATCGGCGCCGCCCCCGTGGTCAACCAACGGCAGGCGTCGATGCCGAGCAGCCGACGCACGTTCTTCAGCACCACGACATCCACGAGGGAATACGCGAGGCGCAACGCAAGCGGTACGTCGCGGCCGGACTTCAAACACTCGGCGCGACGCTGGCCGAGCTTGATTGCGACGCCGTAGGCGAAGCGGCCAAGCCCCGTGCCCTCCTTCAGCTTGATCTGCACCGTAGAAAACTGCTTTTCCCACACGCGCGGCACGGCGAAATGAACGGTGGGCGAGACTTCTTGCATGTCCTGCACCATCGTCTCGGGGTTCTCCACCAAGTTCACCACCGACGCCGCCTGAATCACCATGAAGGTGTAGAACAAACGTCCCGCGACATGCGCCAGAGGCAGAAAGCCGAGTTGCTCGTCCGCTTCGATAAAGCCGAAGGCGCGTTGCAGCGTGGCCATCATGAACATCATGTTGGCTTGGGTGATCATCGCGCCCTTGGGGGGCCCGGTGGTGCCGGACGTGTACGTAAGGATCATCAGATCGCTTGGCCGCGCGGCGTCGATAGCCGCATCCCAAACGTCCGGATGGCGGCGCGCATGGGCGTCGCCGAGCTGCAAGAGTTCCTCGAACGACATGCACATGGGATCGTCCAAGTTGCGCAAACCCTCCATGTCGAAGATGACCACCTTCTTCAACGTCGGCGTCCGCTCGCGCACCGCCAACACCTTGTCGAGCTGCTCTTCGTCCTCGGCGAAATAAAAGCGCGTGCCGCTGTCGTTGATCAGATACTCGACCTGCTCCGCCGAGTCCGTCGGGTAGACGCCGTTGGTCACGCCGCCCGCGCAAATCACGCCGAGGTCCGTGAACAGCCACTCCTTGACGCCCTCGGCCGCGACCGAACAGACGTCGCCTCGTTCGAGCCCGAGCGCCAAGAGTCCGTTGCCGACCAAGCGCGCTTGGTCGCCCCAGTCCGCCCAACTGTGCTCGTTCCAAATGCCGAAGTCCTTCTCGCGCAACGCGACCTTGTCGCTGCCATGTTCGGTCACGCGCTTGCGGAACAGCGCCGGAACGGTAGCGCAGCCTTCGATTCCGGTGTCCGTCAACAGGGTGGTCATCGTGCCGGCAGGCTCCTCTTGATAGTCGCGATGGTCGGCTTCAGCGCCAAGTCTTGCGCAGTTTCCAGCGGCGTCGGCCACGCACGCCTTGGTCCTTCATGCCGAGATAGAACTCTTGGATATCCGTCGCCTGCTTGAGCCGCTCGCAAGTGTCCTCCATGACGATTCTGCCCACTTCCATCACATAGCCGTAGTGGCCGACATCGAGCGCCATGCGCGCATTCTGTTCCACGAGCAGAATGGCCACGTCTCGTTCTCGGTTCAAGCGCTCGACGATCTCGGCGATTTCCGCCACCAAGCGAGGCGCGAGCCCCAGCGAGGGCTCGTCGAGCAACATGAGCTTGGGCCTCGACATCAGCGCGCGACCGATGGCGAGCATCTGTTGCTGGCCTCCGGAGAGGAAACCGGCGGGAAGTTTGCGGCTCTCGGCGAGGGCGGGAAAGTAGCCGTAGACCATCGCCAAGTCGTCGCTCAAGTCGGTGCGGGGCCGCGTGAACGCCCCCACCGTCAAGTTCTCCTCGACGGTGAGGAACGGAAACACCTCGCGTCCCTCCGGCACGTGGCCGATGCCAAGACGGGCGACGTAGTCCGGGTCGCGGGAGGTGATGTCCGCGCCGTCGAACGCGACGCTGCCCTTCTGTGGATCCATCGCGCCGCAGATGGTTTTCAATACCGTGGTTTTGCCGGCGCCATTGGCGCCGAGAATGGCGACCACCGACTTCTCCGGCACCTCGAGCGACACCCCGCGAATCGCCATGATCGGGCCGTAGTAGGTCTCGATGTTGCGCAACGTCAAGAGCGCCATATCAGCCGGCCGTACCCAACAGCGGATTGACCATACCGTGCTTCACCGCGAGCATCGCCAATTCCACATCGCTCGACACTTTCAGTTTTTCGAAGATGCGATAGCGGTAACTGTTCACGGTCTTCGGCGAGAGATGCAGGTTGGCGGAGATGTCTTGCACGCTCTGGCAGTTGACGACCATCAAAGTGACTTGCAGCTCACGCCCAGACAACTGGTCGAAGGGCGACAGCCCTTCCTCGTCGAACGACTGAAACGCCAGCCGCTCGGCGATGTCGGCGCTCACGAAGCGCTTGCCGGCACGGGCGCGCTTGATCGCCGCGACCAGCTCCTCCGGCGTGCCACGCTTGGTGACGAACCCGCACGCGCCGGCGCGCATCGCTTGCGAGGGATAGGGCGGCGTCCACGCGCCCGTGAGCATGATGACTTGGGTGCGCCCGGACGACTTGATGATGCGCCGCGCCGCTTCCAAGCCGCCGATGCCCGGCATGACGATGTCGAGGGTGATCACGTGCGGCCTGAGTTTGCGCGTCAACTCCACGGCTTCCTCGCCACTGTCCGCCTCGGCGACGACGTCAATGACTTTGACATCGCGCAACAGACGGGAGATTCCCGCCCTGAACAGGCCGTGACTGTCGGCGACTATCGTCCTTATCATGTTGTTGTCTTGCGCTACATCTCCCACTGCGCGGGAAACATAAAAGAGGCAGCGCCGCCTGCACAACAACGGTGGGTGCTTTCCTCCGTGAATACACGCGATTTCCTTTGAGCGTAATCAATCTGGCATCACGCGGCCAAAAGGTCCACCAACAGCTTGTTGATGCGCCGCACGTAGGCGCCCGGCTCGGCCACCCCGGCACCTTCGGCGAGAGACGCTTGATCGAAGACAATGGACACCAAATCCTTGAAGCGATCCTCGTCCGGCTCGTCGTCGAGACGAACGATCAACGGATGCGCCAAGTTCACCTCTAGGTGCGGCTTGCTATCCGGCGCCGTTTGTCCGGTGGCCTCCATGAGGCGGCGCATCTGCACGCCCATATCGTGCTCGCCGAGCACTAGGCAGGCCGGGGAGTCCGTAAGGCGTTTCGACCGGCGCACGCTCTCAACCTTGTCGCCCAAAGCCTCGCTCATGCGCTTGAGCAACGGCTCGCGTTCGTCGGCTTTGGCCGCTTCGTCTTCCTTGTCGTCGCCGCCGAGGTCCAATTCGCCGCGGGCGACGTCTTGCAACGTCCAGCCGTCGAACTCGCCGGCGAACGAAATCCACCACTCGTCAATACGATCCGTCAGCAGCAGCACCTCGACGCCGCGCTTGCGGAACACCTCCAAGTGCGGGCTTTGGCGCGCCGCGGCGTCCGTCTCCGCGAGCAGATAGTAGATCTTGCCTTTGCTGGCCGGATCGTCCTCGTCGTCCTTCTTTTCGCCCTTCTTCTCGCTATCGTCCGAGTCGGTGTCGCTCTCGTCCCCGTCGCCCTCGGCGCCGGAGACGCGGCCGATGTAATCCCTAAGGGAGGTGCGTTGGGCGGGATCGGCGTCGTGGGTGGAGGCGAAGCGGATGAGACCGAGCAAGGTCTCCTTGTTGGCGAAGTCTTCGCCCACGCCTTCTTTCAGCGCTTGGCCGAACTCGTCCCAGACCTTGGCATACTCGTCGGCCGCCATCTCGCCGAGCATGTCCAGAACGCGCTTGGTGAGGGCACTCTTGATCGTCCGCACTCGGTCGTCTTGCTGCAAGATCTCCCGGGAGACGTTGAGCGGCAGGTCCGCGGAGTCGACGATGCCGCGCACGAAGCGCAGATAAAGCGGCAAGAATTGATCCGCCTCGTCCATGATGAAAACCCGCTGCACATAGAGCTTCAAGCCGCGCGGCAGTTCTCGGTTCCACAGGTCGTACGGGGCGCGCTTGGGAATGTAGAGCAGGCTGGTGTACTCCAGCTTGCCCTCCACCCGGTTGTGGCGCCAAACCGCCGGGTCGTCGAAGTCGTGGGAGATGTGCTTGTAGAACTCCTTGTATTCGTCTTCCCGAATATCCTTGCGGGGCCGGGTCCACAACGCTTTCGCCTCGTTGACGGTCTCCAACTCCGTGGCTTTTTCGTCCTCGTCGTCACCTTCCTTGGCCATCCGCACGGGAACGCCGACATGATCCGAATAGCGGCGGACGATGGAGCGGAGCCGGAAGCCGTCGGCGAACTCGTCGGCGTCCGGCTTCAAGGTGAGCGTTACGCGCGTGCCGCGCGGCAAGTCGGCGACCGCTTCGACGGTGAACTCTTCTTCCCCCGTCGATCGCCAGCGCGTGCCGTCCTTCTGCCCGGCGCGACGGGTCAGCACTTCCACTTCCTTTGCCACGATGAAGGAACTGTAGAAGCCCACGCCGAACTGGCCGATCAACGCGCTGTCCTTGCGCTGATCGCCGGTTAGCTGCTCGAAGAACTGCTCGGTGCCGGATTTGGCGATCGTGCCGAGATGCTCGACCGCCTCGTCTCGGCTCATGCCGATGCCGTTGTCGACCACCGATACCGTACCGGCGTCTTTGTCGAACTCGACGACAATGCCGAGGTCCGGGTCGTCCGCGGTCAGCGTCTCGTCCCCAAGCGCCTCGAAACGCAACCGATCGATCGCGTCCGAAGCGTTGGAAATCAACTCGCGCAGGAATATCTCGCGATTGGAGTACAGCGAGTTGATCATGAGTTTGAGCAACTTGCGGGCTTCCGTCTGGAAGCCGAGCGTCTCGGCGGCAGTGTCTGTCATAGCTTCTTACTGGAGTGGTTGAGGCAAGCGCTACGCTTCATGGGGACGGCGCCACTCTTTATCAAGCACTTCAAGCGCTTCAGGCGGCTTCAAGCGCAGGTTGGCGCCTCGCTTGGCGCTTAGCGCCAGCCGGTCACGTCGCCGAGCGCGTCGCCGATCGCAGCCAAACTGCGCACCGTGGTGACGCCGGCACGCTCCAAGGCCGCGTATTTCTCCGCCGCCGTACCCGCGCCCCCGGCGATGATGGCGCCGGCGTGACCCATGCGCTTGCCGGGCGGCGCGGTGACGCCGGCGATATAGGCCACCACCGGCTTGCTGACCCGTTCGGCAATGAAGGCCGCCGCCTCTTCCTCGGCGGTGCCGCCGATCTCGCCGACCATGACGATGGCTTCCGTGGCGGCGTCCGCCTCGAACAACGCCAGCACATCGTTGAAGTGGGTGCCGGGAATCGGGTCGCCGCCGATGCCGACGCAGGTCGACTGGCCGAAGCCGCAATCCGTCGTCTGCTTGACGGCCTCGTAGGTGAGGGTGCCGGAACGAGATACCACGCCGACTTTGCCCGGCAGGTGAATGTCGCCCGGCATGATGCCGATCTTGCACTCCCCCGGGGTGATGACACCGGGGCAGTTGGGGCCGATCAGTCGCACGCCGTTGGCGTCGAGGTGGTGCTTGACGGCGATCATGTCCAGCGTGGGAATGCCTTCCGTGATACAGACGATGAGCTCGATGCCGGCCGCGGCGGCCTCTAGGATCGAGTCTTTGCAGAATCGCGCCGGTACGTAGACCACCGATGCCGTGGCGCCGGTCTCCGCAACCGCCTCGGCCACGGTGTCGAATACCGGCCGGCCCAAGTGCTCGGCGCCGCCCTTGCCGGGCGTGACGCCACCCACCAGCTTGGTGCCGTAGGCGATGGCTTGCTCGCTGTGCAGCGTGCCTTGGGCACCGGTGAACCCTTGGCAGAGCACCTTCGTTTCGCTGTTCACCAAGATGCTCATAGCGCGCTCCGCGCTGCCGCCACGGCCTTGTTGGCCGCGTCCGCCAAGGATGCGGCGGTGGCGATCGCCAAGTCGCTCGCTTCAAGAACCGCCAAGCCGGCCGCGGCGTTGTTGCCCTCGAACCGCACCACCACGGGCACTGTCACGCCCACCTGCCGCACCGCGGCGACGATCCCCTCGGCGATGACTTTGCACGACACGATGCCGCCGAAGATGTTGATCAGCACGGCCCGGACGGCCGCATCCGACAATATGATCTTGAACGCCTCCGCGACCGCTTCCTCTGTCGCGCCGCCACCGACATCGAGGAAGTTCGCCGGGCTGCCGCCGTTGAGCTTCACCAAGTCCATGGTGCCCATGGCCAAGCCAGCGCCGTTGACCATGCAACCGATGTCGCCCTCCAAGGCGACGTAGTTGAGGCCGAACTGGTCCGCCTGGGCCTCGCGTTCGTCCTCTTGGCTCGAGTCGCGCAACGCCGCCACATCCGGCTGGCGAAAGAGCGCGTTGTCGTCCACGTTGACCTTGGCATCCAAGCAAAGCACATCGCCCTCGCCGGTAACCACAAGCGGGTTCACTTCCACCAGCGAGCAATCGAGTTCATGGAACATCTGTACAAGTGCCAAGAAGATGTTGGTGAACTGGCCCACCTGCCTGCCCGTTAGGTTCAAAGCGAACGCCATGCCTCGCCCTTGATAGGGCTGGGCGCCGATTGCCGGATCGATCACGGCGCGCAGGATCTTCTCCGGCGTCTCGGCGGCGACTTGCTCGATTTCCACGCCGCCTTCGGTGGAGGCCATGACCACCACCCGCCGGCTGGCTCGATCCACCACGGCGCCCAGATAGAGTTCTCGGTCGATGGCGACCGCCTGCTCGACGAGAATCTTGTCGACCGGCTGGCCATCGGCGTCGGTTTGCGCCGTAACCAAGCGTTCGCCGACCCAGCGCTCGGCGAACTCGCGCACCCCGTCGAGGTCGGCGACGAGTTTCACGCCGCCCGCTTTGCCGCGTCCGCCGGCGTGGACCTGCACCTTGCATACCCAGCGCTCTCCGCCCAAACGTTCGGCGGCGGCCGCGGCCTCGGCGGGAGTATCCGCGGCGACGCCGGCGGCCACCGGCAAGGCGTAGCGCCGAAACAGTTCCTTCGCTTGGTATTCGTGCAGATTCATTCGCTATTTGCGCTTCCGGTTGACCATGTGAATGGCGTTGCCGCCGACGCCGAGCGCCGCTTCGTGTACCGCCTCGGACAGCGTGGGATGGGCGAACATGGTCAACGCCAAGTCCTCCGCGCCGGCGCCGAACTCCATCGCCACGACCGCCAAGGCGATCAACTCGCTCGCTTGCGGGCCCAGAATGTGAACACCCAATACGCGGTCCGTCTCGGCGTCGGCAACGACCTTGGCGACGCCGGCGGTTTCGCCCCCAGCTTGGGCACGCCCGGTCGCGGCGAAGGAGAACATGCCGGTGTTGAAGGCCTCCCCGGCCGCCTTCAGCTCCTGTTCGGTCTTGCCCACCCACGCGATTTCCGGGTGCGTATAGATCACCGAAGGCACGCAGTCGTAATTGACCAAAGGCTTGTGGCCGTTGATGCGCTCGACCACCATGATGCCCTCCTCCATGCCCTTGTGCGCCAGCATCGGCCCGCGCACCACATCGCCGACGGCGTAGACATCCGGCGCGTCGGTGGCGCACAAGTCATTGACATAGAGGAATCCGCGTTCGTCGAGATTGACGCCGCTGTCCGGGGCCAGCAACCCTTCGGTATTGGGCCGACGGCCCACCGCGACGACGAGCTTGTCGACGCTTAGCCGGTGCTCGCCGCCCTCGTCTTGATAGTCGACGGTCACCGCGCCGTCGCGGACACTGGCGGAGGTGACCCGGGTACCCAAGCGGATGTCCAATCCCTGCCGACCGAACTCGCGCAAGGCGTCCCGAGCGATACGCCGGTCCGCCATGACGAGGAAGTCCGGCAGCGCCTCCAAGAGCACCACTTCGGCGCCCAGCCGCCCCCAGACGCTGCCGAGTTCCAGCCCGATGACGCCGGCGCCGACCACGCCGAGCCTGGCCGGCACGGCATCGAACTCCAAGGCGCCGGTTGAATCGACAATGAAGTCTCCGGTGAGCGGAGCCGGGGCAATGTCCACCGGCACCGAGCCCGGTGCAAGAATCACATGTCGCGCTTGGAGCGTTCGCGCTTCGCCGTCGTGTGGCGTGAACGCCACTTGACGATTGGCCAACAGCTTGCCATGGCCGGCCAACGCCGTGACGCCATTGCCTTGAAACAAGGCTTCGACGCCGCCCGTGAGCCGCTTCACCACCTCGTCCTTGCGAGCGATCATCCGCTCGACATCCATCGCCACGTCGCCTACGACAATGCCGAAGTCGGAGAACCGCTCCTTCGCCTCGGCGTACTTGTGGGACGCGTCGAGCAACGCCTTGGAGGGAATGCAACCCCAGTTCAAACAGGTGCCGCCCAAGGTCGGACGACCATCTTTGCCGACCGACTCGTCGATGCAGGCGACGCTCATGCCAAGCTGGGCGCCGCGAATCGCCCCCGCGTAACCGGCCGGCCCGGCGCCGATGACGATTAGGTCATAGTTGTCCATTGCGCTTGTGATTCGACGTGTCGCTACTTGGACAGTTGGTTCATGCCCTCTTCGAGGCCTCTGATGGTCAGCGGATACATCTGACCGTCAACGAGTTCCTGCGTCATCGCCACCGAGCTCGAGTATTCCCACGTCTCCTGCGGCGTCGGGTTGATCCACACCAGTTTGTCGTAGGAACCCATGAAACGAGTGATCCAAGCGGCACCCGGCTCTTCGTTCCAGTGCTCGACGCTGCCGCCGGCGTGGGTGATTTCGTACGGGGCCATGGTGGCGTCGCCAACGAACACCACTTTGTAGTCCCGGGCATACTTGTTGAGGATCTCCCAAGTGGGAATGCGTTCGTTCATGCGACGGCGGTTGTCCTTCCACACGGACTCGTAGATGAAGTTGTGGAAGTAGTAGCTCGCCATGTGCTTGAACTCGGTGTGCGTAGCCGAGAACAGCTCCTCGCAGATTTTCACATGCGCGTCCATGGAGCCGCCGATGTCGAAAAACAGCAGCACTTTCACCGTGTTGTGGCGCTCCGGCATCATGCGGATATCCAACATGCCGCCGTTGTGGGCCGTGGAGCGAATGGTGTTGTCCATGTCCAACTCCTCTTCCCGGCCGGTGCGCGCGAACTTGCGCAGTCTGCGCAGCGCCATCTTGATGTTGCGCGTGCCGAGTTCGACGGAGTCGTCCAAGTTCTTGTATTGGCGCTGATCCCACACCTTCTTGGCTTTCTTCTTCTTGCCCCTGCCCAAGCCGCCGGGGCCGTTGCGGCCCTTGCCTTCGGCGTTGCCTTCCCGGCCTTCCTTGCCGTTTTCGCCTCCCTTGGCCTCCTCCTGCTCCTCGTGCGCCTTCCTAAACGCCTCGATGAGTTTCTCCAATCCGCCCAACGACTTGATCTGCGCGAGTTCCTCCGGCGTGAGGTTTTTCTCGAACTCCCGACGCAGCCACTCGTCTGGAATCAAGGACGCGAGCAGGCCCGTTAAGTCCTCCAAACCCTTGAAATAGGCGCTGAAGGCGCGGTCGAACTTGTCGTAGTTCTTCTCGTCCTTGACCATGCAGGTGCGCGACAGCAGGTAGAAGTCGTCGACGCTTGCGTAAATCACGCGCTCGTGCAGCGCGGCGATCAGGTCCATCAGCTCGCGGACGGGCACCGGCACCCTGTCCCGACGCAGCGTTAGGAAGAAGTTGATCAGCAT
>CAYGBI010000083.1:0-15009 GCA_964348085.1 uncultured Pseudomonadales bacterium
CCCGGGTCCTGAACACCAGCCGCGAATTCGCCGGGATGACGCCCATCGCCAGCTCGTCGCTCGCCTCTACGCTGGTCACCGAGCCGTCGTCTTCCCACTGGAACTCCTCGCAGCGGTACTCGGCATCTCTCGCGCTCCGGTTCACCAATGCCAAGCGCTGGTTGTAGCCGTCGAAGGTCGTCAGGAAAGCGATGGCCAGCATCGTGCCCTCGTGAACGATCTCGCCCGCCGGCACCGTTACTTTCGGCGTGATCTCCAGCGGCGGACTCCCGAAATATGTCCCAACTTGGTACTCGAGGACGAAGCTCGCCTCCGGTATCGGCACATCGAAGCCCTCCACGTTGATGCAGAAGTTGTGGGTGCCGGTCGTGCCGAAGAGACCTAGGGCCTCCACCGCCTGCGACCTCGGTTGGGGCGGATCGAAATGGTCCAAATACCTAAGATCGCCGTCTTCGTCCACATACCGGAGGCCCAGCCTAACGGCATTGCCGGGGCATGTAGACCCTTCTGCCGGCACGACTTTGAGATTCCCGGCTGCGAAGACACTGTTCGCCGAGGACGTGAAAATCACACTCAGGAAAGGGTACACCTCAGACAGCCGCTGCACCGGGAGACCGTTCTGGGCGTTTTGGTAGCCATCAGTCTCCGCTTCAACGGTGATGGTCGCCAGCACGGCCTCGGTCCGGTCATTGGCGAATCGACGGAATACCCCCTCCAAATCGGTGCTCGCAGGGACCGCCGTGGCGGTCCGGGGTTCGACGCTCACGCTCACCGCCGAGCGCACGGTGATCACGCCCGCCGCGGACGCCGTCATCACCGCGTTTGCTGTGTTCGTAGCGTCCTGGTCGGTGCTGTAGATACTGATTTCGAAGCTGATCGCGCCCGCCCCGGGAACCGCGAAGTTGCTGCCGATCGGTAATGTGATCGTGCTGGCGATCTGGTAGTCCGCTTGGCCGAGGCGGTATATCACGGATGACGCCGCAGTATCTCCCCCTTGGACCCGCGCCATGTCACTGCCATTACCGTTGGCGATTGCGTTGCCGCTGGCGTCGGCGATTGTGATCGTCGATGTGTCGATCGGCCCCTGCAGCACCGCGTCGCCGAAGTCGTACCGGATGAAGTACCGCTGGTCGTCGAACAACGCGAAGTCGGTCTCCAGCACGACCACGGACGTGGGTGCCGCCGTCACGTTGTAGTACGGAACCGAGCCGACCACCGTCGTGTTCTCGGTGGAAAGCGTCTCCGCGGCGAACACCGCCGGCTCCGTATCCTGCGCGCCGGCGGGGCTCGCCCCGAGCAGCGCCGCCGTCCCGAGCAGCGCCGCGGCCATGTCGCCTAGCCTAGTTTTCCTGGACATCTTCTTCATATGATCCACACTTCTCACTTCTCGTTGCTTGACTCAAGGGCGGAATACATCCGCTATATCCGACGCACATCATGCTCGATGTCGGCTGCCACCGCCAGTCGTCAACTGTCGCAGCAATTCGAAACGGCTCACTTCGTCCAACTCCGCCGGTGGCGATAGGCTGCACTTTGTCGAGGTGAAGGACCGTGTCGAGGGCGCCGAACCGTGACCGTCACACGCAACGAGATACGGACCGCGCTCAACGCGCCGGACAGGTTCATACTTGGCCGCCGAGATGTCGAACGGCTCGGCGCAACCGATTTCGGGCCGATGGTCAAGGCAAAGGTCGCCCTTCGTTCGGTGACGGTGTTCGTTGGACCGGGCAACACGGAAGTCCTATTTGGCGATCCTGATCTACGCGCTGCATCGCAACTCGCGACCCGCGTCAGAGCATGAGCGCAATAGGCTGCGGAACAGCAATAGGCTGCGGAACAAAGGAAGCATGATCGGGGTTCACCGTAAGAGGACGTCGCAATGACGGATTGGTATCCGAAACGTCGCTTCGGCGATCTGCCGAACGAGATGGCACGTCGATTTCCCGCCCGAGAAGGGCTCGTGTTCGGGCACCGACGCGCCACTTTCACCGAGCTGCGTGACGAGACCGACCGCGCCGCCAAGGTGCTCATGGGGTTGGGCATCGCTCGGGGCGACCACGTTGCGCTGTGGCTGAACAACCGCCCCGAGTGGCTGTTCTTCATGTTTGCGCTGGCGAAGATCGGCGCCGTCCAAGTGCCGGTGAACACTCGCTTTCGCACCAACGACCTGTCTTACGTTCTGCGTCAATCCGACAGCGCGGCGCTGATTACCCACGATGTTTCAGGGCCAATCGATTATCTCGGCATGGTGGGCGAGGTCGTGCGTTTGCCCACCGACGGCGACATCGTCGCCGATCCCGATTTCCCGCAACTCAGACGGGTAATCGTGGTCGGCGAAGGCGACTACCCCGGCGTTGTCTCTTGGACGCGGGCGCTCGCGGGTGCGGTGGTGGACGATGCCGCCCTTGCCGAACGCGCCGCAGCCTTAGACCCGGACGATCCGGTGTTCATCATGTATACGTCCGGCACCACCGGCTTTCCGAAGGGAGTGATGCACAGCCACAAGCTGATTCGCAACGTCGAGGAACGTGCGTTCCGCATGGCCATCACGGAAAACGACACCATCATCAACTACCTGCCGCTGTTCCACGCCTTCGGCTATTCGGAGGCGGCGTTGATGTCCATGGTTACCGGTGCCCGGCAAGTGCTCACCGAGACCTTCGACCCGGCGCAAGCGCTGGATCTCGTCGAGCGCGAGAAAGCGACCATCGCGCACGGCTTCGAGTCGCATCTGCAGGGTCTGTGCGACGCGCAGGAAGCGCAACCGCGAGACGTAAGCAGCTTGCGCACGGGGTTATTCGCCGCCGGCATGCACAGCGCGACACCGGTGGCCTATCGGGGCGAGCGCGTGCTGGCGCCATTGAAGGCACTGTCCGCGTTCGGCATGACGGAAGTGTGGATCGGCGCCTCGCTAAGCGCACTCGACGACGACCCGCCGCACCGCTTGGAGGCGTCCGGTTATCCGGCGCCGGGGTACGAGTTGAAGGTGGTGAATCCCGAAACCGGCGACGACATGCCGGATGGCGTGCCGGGCGAACTGCGGGTGCGCGGCTACGCGCTGATGCTCGGCTACTACAAGAAACCGAAGGAAACCGCAGCGGCCTACGACGAGCAGGGCTACTTCCGCACCGGCGACATGGCCGAGCGGCGCCCGGACGGCACGATCCGCTTTCTCGGCCGCTACAAGGATATGCTCAAGGTCGGTGGGGAAAACGTCGACCCGATGGAGGTGGAAGGCTTGCTGCTCCAACACGCCGCCGTGCAGCAGGTGGCCGTGGTTGGCGTCTCCGACGAGCGCCTTGCCGAAGTGCCCGTCGCATTCGTCCTGCGCCAGCCCAACGTCGAGGTGTCCGCCGAAGAGCTGCGTGCGCACTGTCGCGGCAAGGTGGCGAGCTTCAAGATTCCCCGGCAGGTCGTTTTCGTCGCGCAGATGCCGATGACCGCGTCCGGCAAGATCCGCAAGGTGGAACTTCGCGAGCAGGCCAAGCAACTGTCGTCAAGCGCGGCGTCTTGAGGCGATGAACGCTCGCGCGTTGGCGGTCCGTGCGGTCTTGCCCTGCGTTGCGAGTCTCGTCACGTGGACGGCGACAGCCGCCGAGGCGCCGTGCGCGAATCCCGACTACAAGCACGGCATCTCCTACGTGCTGCCACTCCGGTACGGGGCGGACTTCGAACACTTCGCCTACGCCAACCCGGAAGCGCCGAAAGGCGGCGGCATTCGGCTGCCGCAGATGGGCACGTTCGACAACTACAACGCCATCGTCGAAGTCGGTCGCATCGCCGCCGGATACGGCGCAATGGGCAGCCTCGTCTACGACCGACTACTCGAAGACAGCATCGACGAGCCGGCCAGCGCCTATGTGCGCTTGGCGGACGGCGTCGCCGTAGAGAAGGACTACCGCTGGACGGCCTTTCGCCTGCGGGAGGACGGCCGCTGGCACGACGGTCAGCCGGTCACGCTACAGGATGTGCTGTTCACCTTCGACGTCATACGCGAACATGGCTCCGTGGCGTTGCGCACCGCGCTTGCGGACTTGGCGAGCGTCTTCGTCTTTGGCGAACGCGAACTCTGCTTCGTCACCCGCGCCGACGCCGAACCCAACCCCATCCTGCCGTTCATCTACGGCCGCATCGCCATCCTGCCGCGCCACTATTGGCAGACCCGCGACATCAGCAAGACCACACCCGAGCCACCGCCCGGCAGCGGTCCCTACCGGCTGCGGCGCGGCGAGTTCGGCCGCAGCCTGATCTTCGAGCGCGTACCGGACTATTGGGGGCGGGACGTTCCGGTGAACAAGGGCCGCTACAACTTCGACACCGTGAAGTTCGACTACTTTCGCGACGAAAACGTGATGCTCGAAGCGCACAAGGGGGACGTGGTGGACGTGCGCGAGGAGTCGATCTCCAAGAACTGGGCGACGCAGTACGACTTCCCGGCGGTGCGCCAAGGCTTTTTCAAGGCGGAACTGCGGCGGGTCACCCGCATCTGGGGCCTGTGGTGGCCGACTTTCTGGAACTTGGACCGCGAGCGCTTTCAAGACATCCGCGTGCGGGAAGCGCTGTGGCTGCTGCGCGACTTCGACTTCATCAACCGGGTCTATTTCTACAACTTCTACGACCACGGCGTGAGTTTCTTCCAAAACTCGGCGATGGCGCACCACGGCACCCCTTCGCCGAAGGAACTTGCACTCTTGGCGCCGTGGCGGGAGCAACTGCCGCCCAGGGTGTTCACCGAGCCCTTCAGGCAACCGCCGAACGACGGCTACGGCGTCAATCGAGCGCACCTAAAGCGCGCCTTGGCGCTGTTCGACGAAGCCGGCTGGCAGGTGGTCGACGGCGTGATGCGCAACAAGGCGACCGGCGAACCCTTCACCATCGACTTCATCTTCGTATCGCCGTTCGGCATTCGCTCCAACACGCCCTACATGGTGCAGTTGAACCGACTCGGCATCGCCACCACCGCCCGCGCGCCGGAAGTATCGAATTGGCTCTACCGCAGCCGCACCGGCTCGTTCGACGGTAACGGCGTCAACTACGACCCCTCCCCCATGCCGGGCTTGCAGTTGCGCAACCGCTTCGGCAGCGCCAGTGCCGATGTGGACTATGGACAGAACTGGCCGGGCATCAAGAATCCGGCGATCGATGCGCTGATCGGCGCGGTGAACCGGGCGCGCACGGCGGAGGATCTCTATGCCGCCACGCGGGCGCTTGATCGGGTGTTGCTGTGGAACTTCTACTTCATCCCCGGTCCATCGGCACCGGGCATGCGCCTTGCGTTTTGGGACCGGTTCGGCGAGGTCGGCAGCGAAGGACTCGCCCACGTGCCGTATGTCGATGCTTGGTGGTGGGATGCCGAGAAGGCCGCGCGGGTGACCGCCGGCATCGCCGCACTGGAGGATTTGTAAGTAGAATGGCGCGTTCGTCCAGACGCCCGCCACAACCGGAGACTGCTATGAACTCCAAACTCTGCGCGGAACTCGGCATCGAGTTTCCGTTGTTCGCGTTCAGCCACTGTCGCGACGTCATCGCCGAAGTCAGCAACGCCGGCGGTTTCGGCGTGCTTGGCGCCGCCGGACACTCGCCGGCGACCCTCGACATCGAGCTCAGTTGGCTCGACGACCATGTGCATGGCAAACCCTACGGCGTGGACCTGCTGGTGCCCACCAGCATGGATAGCAAGGAGAGGGCGCTTACCGCCGCCGAACTGGAGGACCGGATACCCGCCGAGCACAAGCGTTATATCGCCGAGTTGCTCGCTCGGCACGACATCGACACGGCGGATCTTTGGGACGGCGCCACGCACGACGGCTTGGGCGACAACATGCGGGAAGTCGGCGCCGGCAAGATATTGGACGCGGCCTTCGCGCATCCGGTGAAGATGGTGGTCAACGCCTTGGGCGTACCGCCGAAGTTCATGTTCGAGCGGGCCCGGCGGCACGGCATCAAGGTTGGCGCCTTGGCCGGGGCGCGGGAACACGCGGTGAAGCATGCCGAGGCCGGCGTGGACGTCATCATCGTCGCCGGCACCGAAGCCGGCGGTCACTGCGGCGAAGTCTCCACCATGGTGCTGCTGCCCGAGGTGCTCGACGCGCTAGAGCCCTACGGCGACGGCTTCCATGTTCTGGCGGCCGGCGGCATCGTCACCGGCCGTCAGATGGCGGCGTGCATGGCGATGGGGGCCGCCGGCGCTTGGACCGGCTCGGTGTGGCTCACCACCGCCGAAGCCGAGACGCTGCCGGTGGTGAAGGAGAAAATGATCGCCGCCAACTCGCGCCAGACGGTTCGTTCGCGCAGCCGCACCGGCAAGTACACGCGGCAACTCAAGTCCGATTGGACGGAAGCTTGGGCGGCCGAGGAAGCCCCGGACCCGCTACCCATGCCGCTGCAAGGCGTGCTCGCCGGGGCTGCCTTCCGCAAGATCAACAAGCTCGCCCAAGGTGGCCACCAAGGCGCCAAGCAACTCGCCAACTATTACGTCGGGCAGGGCGTAGGACTGATGAATGAGACGGTTTCGACGCGCTCCGTCGTATACCAGTTCATGGCGGACTTCGCAGATGCGGCGGAACGTCTCGCCTTGGCGGTTGGCGAGTAGTCTGCGCCCATGCAACAGCAACTGAAACTCGTTCACACCTCGGACGTGCATCTCGACAGCCGAGGCGAAGCGACCACGGCCGACGGCTTTCGCAGCAAGGCCGAGCGCGCCTTCGCCGGTGTGGTGGACACCGCGCTAGCGGAAGCGGCAGACCTCTTGCTGATCGCCGGCGACCTGTTCGACAACAACCGCGTGGACGACTCCAACATCGACTTCGTCTATCGCGAGCTCGGGCGACTGAACGGGCAAAAAGTCGTGGTGCTGCCCGGCAACCACGATATTCACGACGAGCGCTCGGTCTGGAACCGGTTCGACTTCGACGCTGCCGGTCGGCATGTGTACGGCTTGATGTCCCATACCGGCGACAGCGTGGCGTTGGACGACATCGGCGTGCGCGTTTGGGGTCGGGCGATGCGCGAGCATGCGCCGGAGAATTACCCGCTCGACGGCTCGCCGGAGCGGCACGAGCGACAGTGGAATATCGGCATGGCGCACGGGCAAGTAGTGGAGCGCCGCGTCAACCAGGGATCTTCGCCGATCACCCGGGACGAGATTCGCTCATCCGGCTTCGACTATTTGGCGCTCGGCCACATCCACGTTTGGGCCGATCACAGCGCCGGCGGTACGGTCGCCTATTATTGCGGCTCGCCCGTGGCGCACTACGCTGGCGCCAATGGCGGCAAGGTGGCCGTAGTGACGCTTTGTCCCGACGACGGGGTGACCGTCGCCAGCCGCCGGGTAAGCGCTTGGGAAGAGGACAAGACCGACACAGAGGGTTACAAAGGCAATGGATTTCCGTGGTGAAGTAAGAAGTTGGCTCGGCGATAACTGCCCACAGAGCCTGCGTAGGGGTTTGGGCGGCTACACCGCCGGCGGCCGCAAAGCGGCGTACGCGAATCCGGATACCAAGCTCTGGCTCGACCGCATGGCGGAGCGAGGCTGGACCGCGCCCACTTGGCCGAAGCAGTACGGCGGCGGCGGTTTGAGCGTCGCCGAGCACCGGGTGCTAGACGAGGAAATGCGGCGCATCAATGCGCCGGCGCCGTTGGCCGGCCATGGCTTGACGATGATCGGCCCGGCGATCTTGGAGTTCGGCACGGACGCGCAATGCGGCGAGCATCTGCCGCCGATCACGCGCGGTGACATTCGCTGGTGCCAAGGCTACAGCGAACCCGGCGCCGGCTCGGATCTCGCTAGCCTGCAGATGCGCGCCGTGGAGGATGGCGACGACTACATCGTCAACGGTTCGAAGATCTGGACCTCCGGCGCGGACGGGGCGGACTGGATCTTCTGCCTCGTGCGCACCGATCCCGACGCGTCCAAGCACGAGGGCATTTCGTTTCTCGTGCTGGATATGGAAACGCCCGGCGTTACGGTAACCCCCATCGAACTGATCAGCGGCTCGTCGGAGTTTTGCCAGACGTTCTTCGACGATGTGCGCGTACCGAAGCGCCATCTCATCGGCAGACCGGGCGAGGGCTGGACGGTAGGTAAGCGTTTACTTCAATACGAGCGCAGTTCGATCGGCGGACGCGGCGGCACACGCCAGAAGACCAAGACCGTCGCGGCATGGGCCAAGGAGTACGTCGGCGAGGCTGACGGGCACATCGCCGACGCCGCCATTCGCGACCGGGTGGTAACGCAGAGCATCGGCGATGCCGCATATCAGCTCACCATCCGCCGCTCGTTCGAGGAGGCGACCAGCGCCAAGGCGCCGAGTTTCCTCTCTTCCATGTTCAAACTCTATGGCACGGAGCAGAACATGCGCCGCAACGATCTGCTATTGTCGATTCTCGGCGCCAACGGTTTGGGGTGGAGCGGCCCCGGCTTCACTGCTTCGGAACGTGGTGCCACGCGCGGCTGGTTGCGGTCGAAGGCGAACTCGATCGAGGGCGGCAGTTCGGAAATTCAGCGCAACATCATCGCCAAGCGCGTGCTCGGCTTGCCGGACTGAGCGTCGAGCGGAGAAAGCAAGCGTCGTCGAAGTTGGGTGACGGGCATGGAGCGGACGCAAATCGGCAACGAAAGTGCCACCAAACGGCGACGCCGCTGGATGGGGCCGCTGCAGATCCTAGTGGTGGCGTTGCTCGTGTTGCTGGCGGTGTTGTACGCCTGCGAGCCCGAGGGTGACGACGCGCCGCAGTTGTCCCAAGGTCGCGGCGAGGCGCCGCCGCCGCTGGTTCCCATCCATCGGCCCGAGGCAGCCAGTACCGTGCTGCGTGTCGCCGCCACCGGATCGGTGAATGTTCGCAACCGCGTGGCGCTGATTCCGCAAGTGGGCGGACGGGTCGTATCGTTGTCGCCGGCGCTGCGTCCTGGCGGGGCGTTCGCCGCCGACGAGGAACTACTCACCATTGATCGGCGCGACTTCGAACTCGCCTACGATCAAGCTCGGGCGGACATTGCCACGGCGCAGTCCAGCTTGTTGCTGGAACAAGCGCAAAGCGGCGCCGCCCGCGCCAACTACGCGCTCTTGAATCCGGGTGAGGAAGTGCCGGAACTGGTCGCCCGCATCCCGCAGATTGCCCAAGCGAGGGCGCGACTCGCGGCCGCCCACGCACGCGCGGAAATCGCCGCCTTGGACTTGGCGCGCACATCGTTCTCGCTGCCCTTCGGCGGCCATGTCACCGATTCCTCCGCCGAGATCGGCCAAGTGCTGAGTCGCGGACAATCGTTCGGCCAAGCCTTCGCCGAAGACGCGGTGGAGGTGATCGTCCCGATTCCCCCGGACGACCTCGAGAGCTTGGCTCCTGCCGTTGGACGGGGGGCGGCGATACGCTACGGGGATAATGTGCTCGCAGCTTCCGTGGAGCGGGTGTCCCCCGAACTCGACGGCCGTACCCGGTTCGCCACGCTGTACTTGAAGTTCGACCCGGACGCCGACCCGCCGCCGCCGGGCGCCTTCGTCGATGTCGAGATCGAAGGCCCCGCGCTCACCGACACGTTCCTGCTGCCGGAAGCCGCGGAGCAGGTGAACGGCAGCGTCTGGGTGGTTTCCGGCGGTGTTCTCAAGCGGGTGACGCCGCGCACGCTGGGCCGTAGCGCCGAGGGCTGGCTGGTCGCGGCATTCGACGCCGCCGACGGCGTGGTGCTCGGCGCCGTGCCGGGCGCACGCGACGACCTCGTGGTGCAAACAGGGTCGGCTCTGGCCGACACCGAGGTGGGGTCGTAACGTGTTTGGCGTCAAGCATCGCTGTTCGAGGAACCGCTAGTGGCGGAAGTCGTAGACCTCCCGCCGCTGCCGTCGGCGTCGTTCGAGCGAGGGCTCGTGCCGTACTTCGCTCGCAATCCGGTAGCGGCGAATCTGCTCATGACGCTGATGTTGGTCGGCGGTTTGGTCGCCGGTTGGCAGCTCACGGCGCAGATTTTTCCGACCGTGGACCCGGGCGTCGTCACCGTCACCGTGCCCTATCCAGGCGCCACGCCCACCGAAGTGGAAGAAGGCATCACGCGTCGCGTCGAAGAGGCCGTGTTCGGCATTGATGGGGTGGATCGCGTGCTGTCGAGCGCGACCGAGAACGTGGGCACGGTCACGGTGGAACTCAAAGACTTCGTCGACGACATGCAAGTCCGCGACGACGTGGAGGCGGCGGTGGACCGCTTGGCGGAGTTCCCGCCGGAGGACGCGGAGCAGCCGGAGGTCGTCAGCGCTGAGCAGATTAGCGACGTCATCACGCTCGTGGTCGCGTCCGAACTCCCGGAGCGACAGCTCATGCGCGGCGCGGAGTTGCTGGAAGAGGCTCTCTTGGCGTTGCCTTCGGTGTCGCTGGTGAGTCTGCTTGGCGCCAGGGAGTACGAAATTTCCATTGAATTGCGCGAAGAAGCGCTGCGCCGCTACGACCTGACCATCGGCCAAGTAGCCAACGCGGTGCGCATGTCGTCGCTCAACCTGTCGTCCGGCGAACTGCGCACCGACGCCGGCGATCTCTTGCTGCGCACCAACACCAAGCGGCTACGCGGCGAGGAGTTCGAGGACATCGTGCTGCGCGCCCGCCCGGACGGGGCGATCCTGCGCTTGGGCGACGTGGCCGTGGTGCGCGACGGCTTCCAAGACGTCGATCTCATCAACCAATACAACGGTCGGCAGAGCGTCTTCGTACGGGTGCAGAAGTCCGAAGCGGAGGACGTGTTGGCGATCGCCGAGGACATCAAGGCGATGCTTGCGGACTATCAGCCGCGGCCCGGCATCGATATCGAAGTCTGGGACGACCAAACGGAGATCTTGGAAAGCCGCCTCAACCTCTTGCTGCGCAACGGCGTGCTGGGTTTCGCGCTGGTGTTTCTGTTCTTGGTGGTGATGCTCGATCTGCGCCTCGCCATGTGGGTGGCCATGGGCGTGCCCATCTCGTTCTTGGGGGCGTTTCTGTTCTTCGACTTTTTCGACGTCAACATCAACATGGTGTCGTTGTTCGCGCTCATCGTGGTGCTCGGCATCGTCGTCGACGATGCCGTAGTGGTAGGCGAGAACATCGTCGCCGAACAGGAAGCGGGCACGGGCGGTACCTCGGCCGCGATCGCCGGTGCGTTGGGCGTGCGCGGCCCGGTCACGATCGGCGTACTCACCACCATGGCCGCCTTCGCGCCGTTGCTGTTCGTCACGGGTACTTTTGGGCAGATTCTCGGCGTGGTGCCGGTGGTGGTGATTACCGTGCTCGCCATGTCATTGGTGGAGGTGTTCTGCATTCTGCCGGCGCACCTGTCGCACGGAACGCCGTGGAGCCGTTGGCCGCTCGACGCGGCGCAGGCTCGGGTCAGCCACGCCGTCAAGAATTTCCGCGACACCGTCGTCGTGCCGGCCATCGCTTGGGCTGTGCGCCACCGGTACGTGACCGTGCTCGGGGGGATCGGGTTGTTGGCGCTGGCGGCATCGCTGATGTCCACCGGCGTCGTGCGGTTCATCTTCTTTCCTCAGTTGGAATCTAACCGCATGCGCGCGGACTTGGACTTTCCTGTCGGCACGCCGTTCGAGGTCACTCGGGCGGCGGCCGAGAAATTGGTGGATGCGGCCTACGCCACCAACGACCAAGTCGGCGGCACGTCGTTTCGCTCGGTAAGCGTGACCATTGGCGGTCGCACCGGCGCCGGCGGGGGCCCGGGAGGGGGCGCCAGACTTTCCGTTGCGAGCAACGTCGCGTCGGTGCAGGTTCTACTCAACGACGAACCGCAGAGAACCTTGGCGGCCGACGAGCTCGAGCGCATGTGGCGCGACAACGTCGGCGAGGTGCCGGGTGTCGAACGCTTGTCCTACACGGCGGAGTTCTTCGGGCCCGGCGCCGACGTGGAGTACGAGCTGGCGCACCAAGACGACGCCGTGCTCAGCCAAGCGGTGGCCGAGCTGAAGGAGGCGTATGCGGCCATTCCATCCATCTACGAGATTCAAGACTCGGTCAGTCTCGGCAAACGGCAATACGACATCGAACTGACGCCCGCTGGCGAGGCAGCCGGACTGACGCCGTTGGACATCGCCCGCCAATTGCGGCGCAATTTCTTCGGCGACGAAGTGCAGCGCATTCAGCGGGGGCGGCGCGAACTCAAGGTGATGGTGCGCTACCCGGACGACCAACGACGCAGTACGCGGGATTTGTTCAACGCCCGCATCCGCTTGGCCGACGGTACGGAGGCGCCGCTCTCGACCGTTGCTCGGGTAACCGAGTCGCGCAGCTTCTCGTCGATCGATCGCGTCAACGGACTGCGCATCGTTACCGTCTCGGGCGATGTGGACACGAAGTTGGCGACGCCCAACGAGGTAGTAGCGATGGTGGAAGAGCAAGTGCTGCCGTCGCTCTTGGCGCACTATCCCGGTTTGCAGGCGAATCAATCCGGGTTCAGCCGCGAGCAATCCGAGGATCTCGGCGCCTTGGGTACGCTGTCGCTGGTGGCGCTATTGGTGATCTTCGTGCTGGTGGCCTCGCAACTGCGCAGCTACGCTCAGCCACTCATCATCCTCGCCAGTGTGCCGTGCGGCGCGGCCGGCGCCGTCATCGGCCACGCCATCTTCGGTTATGACCTGTCGTTCATCTCTATTTTCGGCATGGTGGCGTTGAGCGGCGTGGTGGTGAACGACTCGCTGGTGATGATCGACCGCTACAACAAGATTCGCGCCGGCACCGACCTCTCGGCGCACGAATCGATCGTCGCCGCGGCGCGACATCGCTTCCGCGCCATTTTCCTCACCACCGCCACGACCGCGCTCGGCCTCACGCCGATGCTGTTCGAGACGAGCACCCAAGCGCAGTTCCTCATACCGATGGCGGTGAGCTTGGCAACCGGCATCGTCTTCGCAAGCGTGGTGATCTTGTTCCTAGTGCCCGCGTTGGTGGCGATTCGGGAGGATACGCGGCGCCGATAATCGACGACGACAGCATGCGTCGCTCTTGCCTTGAGCGGCGATTCCGTCGTCCATAACGGTAGATGAGCGACCTCTTTGGACATGGCCATGCGCCCCTTCACAGTCTTCGTCACCTTTGCCTGCATGGGCTGCGGTGTCGTGCTTGGCCTGACCGCGTTTTTGCTCGTGAGCTATTGGCGGGCGGCGGACGAGCGCCTACTGCTAACGGTGGTGCGAGGGGTGGCCGATTACTACGTCGAGGATGTGCCGCAGGAGCAACTTGTAGATAATGCCATCCGCGGCGTTCTTGCCGGCCTCGACGACCATTCCGTGTTGCTCGACAGGCAAGCGCTCTTGGCGCTGGAAGAGGACACCAAAGGCCGCTTCGGTGGCATCGGCGTCGAACTCGGGGTCGTGGACGGCCACGTCACGGTAGTCGGCCTGCTCGATGACGAGCCGGCGGCGATCGCGGGTATCGCCGCCGGCGACCGCGTGATCGAGGTGGACCACCAATCCCTCGATGGCCGCACGTTGCGGCAGGCCGTGGAGGAACTGCGGGGCCGGCCTGGTACCGAAGTGCATGTGCGCATACGTCGAAAGGACAACGACGAGTTGTTGGATTTCGACATCACCCGAGACGCCATCGAGACGGCTAGCGCCCGCGGGCGCCTGCTGACCCCCGGCTACGGCTATATCCATGTCCGCTACTTCAACGACACCACCACCGGCGATCTTCTCGTGGCGGTTGAAGAACTCGAGGCCGACGGGCCGCTCCAAGGCTTAGTGGTCGATTTGCGCGACAACCCCGGTGGCTTATTGGAGACCGCCGTGGAAGTGGCCGACGCCTTCCTTGACGAGGGGCTGATCGTCTACACCGAGGCGCGCGTCGAAGACGCGCAACTGCGTATCGAGGCCGAAGCGGGAGATTTGATCGACGGCGCCCCGTTGGTGGTACTCATCAACGGCCGCTCGGCGTCCGCCGCGGAGATCGTCGCCGCGGCGCTCCAAGACCAAAGCCGAGCCACCGTCATCGGCACCACGAGCTACGGCAAGGGTTCCGTACAGTCGGTGCTGTACTTTCAAGAACGGCGCGCCATCAAACTCACCACCGCTCGTTACTACACGCCCGCCGGCACGTCGATCCACGACTCGGGCGTTACGCCGGACATCGCTGTTGGCCAAGCGGATGGCGAGGATCACGCAGCCTACGACGAGCGCCTGCTGGCGGAAGCGTTGGCAGTGTTACAGGACCGCAGTAGCTAGGTCCTGTCCGGTTGACTTCTCCCTTTTCGGAGATCGCTCGGCGCGTTAACGCGAGGCGCTCGCGCCACGAGAGTCATCGCCTCTGGGCGGCGCCTTTTGCCCCAGCCCAAGCCGCGCGACACGTAAGTCGGATTCCACGGCTGACGCCGCCAAATCCGACAAGGCGATAGCCCGAGAACGAACTGCCTAGTGGGGTCTGCGTGCGCAAGTCGGGAGGTGGTAGCTGCGGTTGGACTTGAACCAACGACCCCAGCATTATGAATGCTGTGCTCTAACCAACTGAGCTACGCAGCCAGCGCATCCGTCGAGGGGCGCGGATTCTCGAAGCGGCGTCGCCGTTTGTCAAGCGACGCCAACTCGTGGGCGTTGTCTCATCTTGAACTGCAGGCCGTTGTTCCGCTCGCGGGAGTTTTCAAATTGAGCCACTACCCAACGCGCTTGGCGAGAAGCTGCTATGCGCCGGCCCGTCGCGCCACGCGAGAAAGAAAGTCCTCGGCGTCGATGCTATCCGCAATCCAGTCGCCGGCCACGACGAGTCGGTCGTTGTCGCGGACGTCGTCCAGCGCCGCCGTCAGCCTATCCGCCGCCGTCGCCCCGAACCGGCGCAAGGCTAGGCGCTGTAAGAGCGCCTTTTCGCGCATGGCCGCTTGCGCCAAGCCTTGCTCCATACCTTGCGCTCGACCCTGTTCTACGCCCCGCTGCAAGATTTCCTTTTCGCGCACGGCCGCTTGCGCCAAGCCTTGCACTCGACCCCTTTCCAGTCCCTGCTCCACGCCCTGCTGCAGGAGCTCTTCTTTCCACCGGTCGATCCGTTCTTCAATCGTCA
>CAYGBI010000084.1:0-14510 GCA_964348085.1 uncultured Pseudomonadales bacterium
CGTCCGAGCCGTAGGGCGTGTTCAGCCACTCGCAGTAGTCCTCGAAACTGCCGACCTCCGCCAGTCCGTAGAAGCTGCCGAAGAGATACCCGAGGCCATTCCCGCGTTGTTCTTCGGTATAGACCTCGGGAGAGACGTACAATTGACGATAGAGGGACAATGCTCTGGCGAAAGGATGTCGGACGAACGTGAAGCTGTAATATTCCCTCGCTTCCGGATGCAGGGCGTAGAGTTTGGAGACGCTCAGGTCTCCCGTTCTTTCGGCGTCGGGGATCCGCGCCCGCAACGCCGTCAAGACGCTCGTCGACGCGACTTTCGGGTTGATCATCCAGAGAAACCGGTATTGCCGGGAGAGGAGCTTGGTGCCGAGAGGAGCCGGCCCGGCCGTGCGTATCATGCGCCGTGCGTCGCCAAGCGCCCCGCGCGACGACGCGCCTAGGATGTCCATGACGACCGACGGATATACGGACGGATACTTTGACGCGACGGCGACCAACGCCCGCAGCCGGCGTATCGACTTATTAATCATCCGTCCATTCTCCGTGCGAATGTCTTGAGCCGGCCCCGGAGGGCCAAGCTACGGCCCATCGTTACCGCCGATGCGACGCATCAATCACCGGCGTCGGGATCGTCGAGAACAGATGGTCGAGGAAACTTCCGGGTCCGGCTTCCGCCAAATCCAGCCGCCAGTTCAGTTTGTACGCAGGCGTGAGCCCCTCGTCAATCGCCCGCCGCGTGCTGCCGGAGAGCGGGGCGCACAACCCCTCAAACCCGCCCAGCTCGATGAGACCGGCCGCGCGCACTTTCGGCGTATCGTCCCAGATCCGCCGCATGTCGGGGTGTTTCGCGTAGCAGTGGCCGAAGAGGATGTGGAACCAGTAATACGGCGCGTGTTGGAGGATGTTTCTGAACAGAGGCGAGAAGTAGATTTCGGGATGGCGTCTGATCCACCTTCCCGCGACCCGCAACGCCTGATCTACGGCGTAGGCGGGCCGCACTCTGCCCTTCGCGAGCTCGTGCGCTCTCTCGACCAAGCGGTCGATACGGCGCGGAGTCCTCAGCGACGCGTATAGCCCCGGCGGGCAATCCGACCAGTAGGCGCGCGCCTCGCGCAGCCAAGTATGCACCGCACGGTTGCCGGGCACCGCCGCCATGAACCAGTTGATCGGCCGGCCGTCCCGCTCGAAGGAGAAAAACCCGCTGTCCAGATGGCCGAAGAGCCACTCGTCCAGCGGGCGCCGGCAGAAGCAGGTGGCGTCGGCCCAGACGCCGCCATGCGTGCTCATCAGGCTGAGGCGAAGGAGGTCGGACAGGGTTTGGACAGTGAAATCTCTCTCCGGCGCGGCGGAAAAATCGGACAAGTCGACGTACGCGGGCAGGGTTTCCGCGTCCAAGGCACGGATCGTCCAGCCGGGATTGTGGTATTCCCAAGAGCGCAGACAGCGTCTCACCAGTTCGGGCGCGGCGTCCCAGCCTTGGCGCCAGAACATCCAGATCGTCCGGGGGAAATCGGTCATGACGATGGCGCGACGCGCGCCGGCGCATGGTTAACCATGCCCCGGATGCGGCAAGTCGAGATCCCCGAGGCCGGCCAGCACCGGGTTCCAGCCGGGGCTGGCGCTGTCAGCCCGCGTGAGAAACCAATCGTCGTCCCAAGTATGGCGACCGCCGTGCCGCACCAGCAGCATTTCGTGTCGCCGGGGACCGCCTTCATGTTAGTCACGAGCCGCTGTTCGAAGAGACTTGGTAGGTGTGCGCGGACGTCACGGTCGAGTTCGGCGCCCACTACACGGGCGAACCGTACATGATCGATGGGTTCGTTGCGACTCAGAGTCTTGTCCCATGAGAGATGAGCCTGAACGGGGTGGGTTTGGGATCGTCGGAGGATGATCTTGACACTCGACGCCGAACGATTGCGGACGCCGGCGGAGGCCCGCGCCTTTCTCGGCGGGAGCCGTCCCGTGGACTTTCGACTGGTCGACCGGAGCGACGCCAGCTTCCGTCCAGTCGTGGGCGCGGCCGATCTCGACATTGAAGCTCTTCCGCGTCGTCAGGTACGGCTTGCGCTCCGTCCTCAATCGTCGTCACCGCGGTCACGCATCCGCGCCCTCGCCGCCGCCGCGTGGGCGGCCAAGCCCTCGGCGTCGGCGAGGGTGGCGGCGGTGCAGGCCAGCGGCCCAGCGCCGGCGGCGTTGATGCGCATAACGGAGGTGCGCTTTTGGAAGTCGGTCACGCCGAGCGGCGACGCATAGCGGGCGGTGCCGAAGGTGGGCAGCACGTGGCTGGGGCCGGCGCTGTAGTCGCCCAGCACTTCCGCAGACCAGGCGCCGACGAAGATCGCGCCGGCGTGGCGAACTTCGGGAAGCAACGCATCCGGCTCTCGCACCGCCAGTTCGAGGTGTTCCGGGGCGAAACGGTTGGCGATGTCACAGGCTTCGAGGAGGTCGCGTACCGCGATCAGCGCGCCGCGTTCCTTGAGCGAACCGCGAATGATGTCCGCACGCGGCATGTCCGGCAGCAGAGTCCGCATCGCTTCGGCAACCCGGTCCAGATAGGCTTCGTCTGGACAAAGCAGGACGGCTTGGGCATCTGCGTCGTGTTCGGCTTGCGAAAAGAGGTCAAGCGCCATCCAGCGCGGGTCGGCGCTGCCATCCGCGATGATGAGCACTTCGCTCGGGCCGGCGATCAGGTCGATGCCCACCGCGCCGAACACCAGCCGCTTGGCGGCCGCGACGAACACTCCGCCCGGGCCAACGATTTTGTCCACCCGCGGCACGGTCGCCGTGCCGTAAGCGAGCGCCGCGATCGCCTGCGCGCCGCCGATGGCGAATACGCGGTCCACGCCGGCGATGCGCATGGCGGCAAGCACGTGGCGGTTGCGTTCACCGTTCGGCGTCGGCACCGTGGCGATCACCTCGCCGACCCCGGCCACCCGCGCCGGCACCACGGTCATCAACACCGTCGACGGATAGGCAGCCTGCCCGCCCGGCACGTATACGCCCACGCGATCCAACGGCGTCACGCGCTGCCCCAAGCGGTTGCCCTGCGCATCGATGTAATCGAAAGCGCCGCTAGGCTGCCGCTCGTGGTAGTCGCGGATGCGCTGCGCCGCCGTTTCAAGCGCTTCGCGGTCCGTCGCTGCTAAGGCGGCTCGTGCGGCGTCGAGTTCGCGGGCGTCGATCATCAACTCGTCGACGCTCCGGGCTTCGACGCCGTCGTATTGACGCGACAGCCGCAACAGCGCGGCGTCGCCTTCGGCTCGAACCTCTGCAATCACTTGCGCGGCGATCCGCTCCGATTCCCCGCCGGCGTCCCCTTGCCGAGCGAGCAAAGCCTGCAACTGCTCCTCGAACGCCGGCGCGGCGCTTCGCAAACGCCGAATCACGAGCTCAGCCGCGTTCGGCGGGGGTGGCCGCTTTGATGGACACCGCGTGAATGGCACCAGAGGCGATCAAGTCCTGAATCGTCGCGTACACGGCCTGCTGACGCTTGACCCGGCTCAAGCCTGCGAAAGCGTCCGACACGACGTGCAGCTCGAAGTGATTGCCCTCGCCGGCGACGACCACCTCCGCGCCGCTGAACGCTCGTTCGAGACGCGCCTTGATATCTTCGATCACGAGCACCCACCTGCAACCATTGGCGCCGACGATTGTAGAACAACCGCTAGCCGGAACTCGCGCCGGTGCGGCGGGCGGGTTGGCGACGCGATTGGTGTGCTACCTTGCGCCACATGCCAAGTTTGCCGAACGCCTTGAGTTCTCCACACGAGCGCCACAGCGCATGCCGCTAATCGACTTCCTTCACGACGTCGCCCGGAGCCACCCGTTCCTGGTGCTCATCGCCGGTTTTTGCGCGCTGATCTGGAGCGCCGATCGTTTCGTAAACGCATCCGCCGCGGCGGCGAAGAAACTCGGGGTCTCCGTCATCATCATCGGCCTCACGTTCGTGGCGGTCGGCACTTCCGCGCCAGAGATCATGGTCGGCATTCAAGCTTGCTTGAGTGGCACCGGCGAGATCGCCATCGGCAACGCCATCGGTTCCAATATCGCCAACATAGGCTTGGTGTTGGGCGTGACGGCATTGGTACGCGAACTGCCGTTCGCCGACACGACCCTGAAGCGCGAAATCCCTTGGCTGATCGGCGCCACGCTTTTGGCGCTCGCGTGCATGTTCAACAACTACCTCGGCATGCTCGACGGCTTGGCGTTGTTGGCAGGACTCGCGTTCCTGCTGTATCGACTGAAGGCAGGGAGCGGCGACGAGCTGCCGGACGCCCTGCGGAGCGAACTCGATGACCTACCGGACCTGAGCCTGCCGCGGGCGGCGGCTTGGTTCGCCGCCGGTCTCGCAGTGCTACTGCTCTCCGCCCACATGCTGGTCGTTTCCGCAAGCGAGATCGCCGTCTACTTCAACGTCAGCGAGTTGATCATCGGCCTCACCATCGTCGCCGTGGGCACGAGCTTGCCGGAACTGTCGGTAACCGTGACCGCCGCCTTGCGCGGCCATGCCGACATGGCCATCGGCAACGTGGTCGGCTCGAACATCCTGAACATCCTTGCCGTGCTTGCGATTCCCGCGCTAATGGCGCCGCAGAAAATCGAGTTGGTCACATTGTGGCGCGACTTCGGCATGATGGTGGCGCTCACCGCGATGTTGGTGCTGTTCGCCTACGGCATCGGCTCCCGCAAGGTGATTACGCGCTTCGAAGGGTTGGTGCTGTCGGCGGCGTGGGTGGGCTTCACGTGGCTCGTCTATCACCAAAGCCCGAACTGAGTCGACGCGTGGTCGCGCCACCGGCCACGGTGCTCCAGCGCGCCCGGCGCGTCGAGTTGCTGATTCTGGATGTAGACGGCGTGCTTACCGACGGCCGCCTCTACTACGGCGCCGGCGGCGAGAAGCTGAAGGCGTTCCACACCCAAGACGGCAGCGCCATGAAGCGGCTGATGGCGTCCGGGGTCGCTATCGCCATCATCACTGGGCGCGACTCGCCGGCCGTGGCGAGGCGGGCCAAGGAACTCGGCGTCCCGCACCTGTACATGGCAGTGGAAGAGAAAACCACGGCGCTCGCCCAACTGAGTGAAGCGTCCGGCACGGAACCCGCGCACATGGCCCACGCCGGAGACGATCTTCCGGATTTGCCACTCTTTGCGCGGGTCGGCATGGCCTTCTCGGTGCCGAACGCACACCCCGCGGTCGCCGCACGCGCGGACTATGTGACCACGGCCAGCGGGGGCTTTGGCGCCGTGCGGGAAATCTGCGACCTCGTCTTGGCCGCGCGGGGCTAGGCAGGCCGTGGTGAAAGTCACGCGGCACTCGAACGGCCATGCATCCCGCCCGGCAGCGTCGCTCCTCGGTCCCCTATCGCCCGACATGCTCCCTCGTCGCGTCTTGCCGGGCGGGCGCCTGATCGTTCTCGGTGCGATGCGGACTTCCACCACGGCCTGCTGGTGGATTGGCGCACGCTAACGCACTACCGGCACCCTTCTCGCGTGCCGTTGTGGCTGGCTCTGTTGGCGCTCGCCGCCGGTTTTGCCGCCATCGCGTTCTTCATCGCCCCGGGCGGCAGCGACCCGCCGCCGCTGCCGCCGGAGTTCGCCGCCGAGCCCGATGTCTATCTGGAGGACGGCGTCATCAGCCAATACCGGCACGACGGCGCCCTCCACTACCGCCTGAGTATTCGCCGCGCCACCCACTTCGAGCGTGACGGGGCCGACGCATTCACCGAACTCGAGCTGCCCGAGCTGGAAATCCACAACAGCGAAACGCCGCCTTGGCGGACACACTCGCAAAGGGGGGTCATACGCACCGTGGCCGCGGATCTGCGCGAAGGCGCCGACATGGAGCAGGAGGTCACTTTGTTCGGCGATGTGCGCCTGCGACAAGAGCGGGGCGATGGCGGCTTCACCGAGGTGCGCACGGCGGCCCTCGTTCTCTATCCGGGGCGTCAATTCGCCAAGAGCGAGCAACCTGTTATGATCGTCACTGAAGCCAGCAACGCCACCGCAGCCGGTCTACAGGCGGACTTGCGCAGCGGACGCATGAAGCTCGTTTCATCCACCAGCCAGCGGGTGTCCATCGTTGTTCAGCCCGATCAATTCCGACCGTAACCCCCTCCGGGCGCGACGCGCCGGCGTCGCCTCGGTACTGACGCTGGCTGCGCTCTTCGCCCTAGCCCTGCCCGAGGACAGAGCGCAACCCATCGAGATACAAGCGGACGAGGGGAGTTTCGATCCAGATCGCGGCGTCTCCGTGCTCGCCGGCTCAGTGCAGTTGAGCCAAGGCACTCTGCACGTGAGCGCGAGCCGGGTGACCATTTCCAACCGTGGCGGCCAACTCGATCGTATCGTCGCCGAAGGCGAAGCCGACGCGCCGGCCACGTTCCGCCAGCGCCTTAGCGTCGGCGAACCGTTCGTCAACGCCCACGCCCGGCGCATCGACTACGCCATCGCCGAGCAACGCATCGAGCTCAAGGGCGGCGCGTTCCTTTCCCAAGACGACCGTGAGTTCTCCGGCGAGGAAATCTTCTGGAACATTGAAGAGGGCCGCGTGGACGCTCGTTCCGGTCAGCCCGGCGGCGTCAGACTGAAGTGGCAACCCGAGCCCGCGGCCAACGACTAAGCCCGAAGACGGGGAGTGGGCGTTCACCGAGCCGCCTAACGGCAACCCACCTGAGCAAGCGCTACCGTGCGCGCGCCGTGGTCGAAGACGTAAGCCTCGACGTCGCAAGTGGCGAGATCGTCGGCCTGCTTGGCCCCAACGGGGCCGGCAAGACGACCTGCTTCTATATGATCCTCGGCCTCGTCAAAGTGGACGCCGGCGTCATCGCGCTGGACGACCGCGAGCTAACGCGGGCGCCGTTGCACGAACGCGCCCGCGCCGGCATCGGCTATCTGCCGCAGGAGGCGAGCGTATTTCGCCGCCTTTCGGTGGCCGACAACTTGCTGGCAGTGTCACAGTTGCGCCGCGATCTCGACCGCTCCGCCCGCCACGGTTTGGTGGAAGATCTGCTCCGCGACTTTCGCCTCGGCGACATCCGCGACAGCATCGGCGAACGGCTTTCCGGGGGGGAGCGGCGACGGGTGGAAATCGCCCGGGCACTGGCCGGCCAACCGCGCTTCATGTTGCTCGACGAGCCCTTCGCCGGCGTCGACCCGATCTCCGTCGGCAACTTGAAGGAAGAGATCCGTGGTCTCGCCGATCGCGGCATCGGCGTGCTCATCACCGACCACAACGTGCGCGAGACCTTGGACATCTGCGACCGCGCCTACATCGTCAGCGAAGGCCGTCTCATTGCCGAGGGCGACGCCGCCGCCATACTATCCAACGACACCGTAAGAAGGGTCTATCTCGGGGAGCGATTCCGGTTGTGATGAAGCAGACCCTATCCGTGCGCCTCGGCCAGCAGCTTGCCATGACGCCGCAGTTGCAGCAGGCGATCCGCCTAATGCAGCTCTCCTCGGTGGAACTCAACTTGGAAGTGCGCCAAGCCGTCGAGTCCAACCCGATGCTTGAACTGATCGAAGGGTACGAGGACGAGGCGTTCGAGGACGACGACCAAGCCTTCGATGAGCGGGCCGACTCGATCAGCGACGAAGACGGCGACGAGTTCGAGGGCGACGACGCAACCCTCGATGCCGACGACTCGGCAGGCGACTTCGAGTCGTTCGACGACGATGGGATCGACAGCCAGGACGGGGGCCCCGTCGCGGACATCCCCGAGGAACTGCCGGTGGACGTGTCGTGGGACGATGTGTACCAACCGAGCGCGCCGAGCGTCCCTTCGCCGTCCGCGAGCGATACGGACGGCGGCTTTGAAGAGCGCGACACCACGGGAGAGACGCTACACGACCATCTGCTGTGGCAGCTCAATCTGACGCCGATGTCCGATCGCGACCGACTCGCCGCGCATGTGATCATCGACAGCATCGACGACGACGGCATGCTCACCGCGACGATCCCCGAAATGCTCGAAACGGTGAATCCGGAACTCGGCTTCGAGGCCGGAGAACTGGCCGCCGTGTTGACACTCGTGCAGAGCTTCGACCCGCCGGGAGTCGCCGCCCGCGACATCGGCGAGTGCTTGTCGCTACAGCTCGAACAGCTCGCCGAAGACACGCCGTGGCGGCGGCAAGCGATGCGCCTGCTCCGCGACCACCTCAGGCTCTTCGCCGCCCGCAACTTCCCTGCGCTGGCTCGGCGCATGAAGCTGACCGACGACGAGCTCCGGCAAGTGATGGCTTTGATCCGCTCTTTGAACCCGCGCCCCGGCGCAGCGGTGGGCGACGCGAGCGTCGAATACGTCGAGCCCGACGTGGTGGTCGCCAAGAGGGACGGCCGCTGGGTCGTCGAGTTGAACCAAGAAACGGCACCTCGGGTGCGCGTCAACGACGACTACGCCTGTCTCGTCAAGCGCGCCGACAGCAGCCGCGACAATCAATATCTGAAGGACAACCTGCAGGACGCCAAATGGTTCCTGAAGAACTTGGCGTACCGTAACGAGACGCTGCTGAAGGTGGCCGCACAGATCGTCGAACGGCAACGCGGCTTCCTAGAACACGGCGAGGAAGCCATGCAGCCCCTCGTGCTCGCCGACATCGCCGAGGCCGTGGACCGTCACGAGTCGACGATTTCGCGCGTCACCACCCGCAAATACATGGACACGCCACGCGGCATTTTCGAGTTGAAGTACTTCTTCTCCAGCCACGTCGGCACCGCAAGCGGCGGCGAAGTGTCGTCCACCGCCATCCGCGCCCTCATCAAGAAACTGATCGGCAGCGAGGACGTGCGCAAACCGCTCTCCGACAACAAGATCGCCGACTACCTCAAGCAGCAGGACATCCAAGTGGCGCGGCGCACCGTAGCCAAATACCGAGAGTCGATGTCCATACCGCCGTCGAACGAGCGCAAGCGGTTGGTGTGAGGGTGTTGCGCCGGCGTGCGCGAACACAGCAACCGGCGTAATCGGACCAAACCTTGTAAATACATCCAGTATTAGCCAGAATACACGACCCAATAAAGACTCAGACGCACACACTATGCACGGGTTGACGGAGAACCAAGGGTGAGAGAATGAACCGGTCCAAGAAGTACCGGAAGCGGCCACTTGAACTTCGCTAGCGAAACTATTTAGGGGAGGAACGCGATGACCGCTTTGCCAACTACTGCCACACGTCCAGAACAGATCGCCCGATCACGCTTGTCGCCGCGTCCAACGGTCGATACCACGCTTGATGCTGTGCGTTCCTCGCGGAACAAGGCGTGGAACGGAAACTCGCTCATCCCATCGTGGGTAAGGCCGGAGAATGTTGGCTTGGATCGTTTCTTCACTTGCCCGGACGTTGCTCAGGAATGCCATCTTGCGCTCTTGGACGTGATGGCGGCTGATTGCGCCGACGCCACCCAGTATAGGTTCGTCGATCCCGCCGCAGGTGATGGCGTGTTCTATGACCTGTTGCCTGAGGACCGCCGTATTGGCATCGAGATCGTGCCTGGTCGCATGGAGTTCGAAGCGCGAGACTATCTTGGCTGGAAGCCCCGCGCCAACGGCCATCGCTATGCAGTGATCGGCAACCCGCCGTTCGGCTACCGTGCGTGGCTTGCGCTTGCCTTTGTCAATCACTCCGCCACCTTCGCCGATTACATCGGCATGATCCTGCCGATGGCGTTTCAGAGCGACGGCAAGGGCAGCCCGAAGTTCCGCGTCAATGGCGCGGAACTCGTTCAATCCAAGGCGCTGCCGCAGGGATCATTCATTCTGCCGTCCGGCCAACCGGCAGCGATCAACGCGCTCTGGCAGATATGGCGGCGAGGCGTGAACAACCGCCCGCCGGTGGCGACCTGCAACGATTGGATCGACCTGTTCACCGTCGATATGCGCAAGGAGCGGCTATGCGGCCAAGATCGGCTTGATGAGGCAGACTGGTTCCTGCAACGGACGTTCTACGGCGAACCGCCACGCATGGTGAAGGATTTCGCCGATGTCCGCTATGTCTGCGGCTATGGAATCGTGCTCAAGAAGGAGGGTGATCGGATTACCGAGACGCTGAATGCCGTCGATTGGCGAGACTATTCCAATCTCGCGACCCATAACTGCCGGCATATCAGCATGTACCACATCCGCCAAGTACTGACGGATCGTGGCTTCACAGATGGCTGATACTGATGCTCGCACGACCCGGATCCTCACGGAGGTGCTGGGGAGCTACAGCGACGACCCAAAGTGGACGGGTGCGCTGTTTGAGAACATCCGGCGCGTCCCGAACACCAAAGTCGGAGATGTGGGACAGGATTTCGTAGAGAAGCTGTGCGAACAACTCGGGTTTGAGGTCGAGTTCCCGGTGGACGAAAAGGGAAAGCGTAAGCGCCAAAGCTCATGGGACATGAAAATTGAAGGCAAGACCTTTGAGGTCAAGACCGCCTCGGAGGACAAGGGCGGGGCATTCCAGTTCAACCACTTCCGATACCACCGTGACTATGATGCGGTTTTGTGCATCGGAATTGCTCCAGAGAACATTTTCGTCGGAGTTTGGACCAAAGCCGATCTCGCCACCGGGCAGGCTGGCAACCTCGTGTCGATGGAGAAAAGCGCCGCTGCGTCCTACAAGCTGACCAAGAAGGCATCCGGTCTGCGGCCTATCTCGGAGTTCGAGGACGCCATGTTGGACTTGCTAGCGAAGCTTGGCGATTCGGAGTGAGTGGTTAGGGGGTTGGTTAAGCTCCTAACCACTCATTCCGCGGCGATTGGTATGGCGGGCGGCACCGATGGCGTTACGTCGCCGAAGCCGCCGCGATACTGCCGATGGAACCGTCGAGCATGGCGGCGAACGCCTCGTCGTCCTGATCCGCGCGCAGCCCTTCCGTCAGCGCCCGGGAAAAGCTGGCGATGACGCCGGCGTTCGCTGCGAGCTTTTGGTTGGCGAGCTCGCGGCTGTAGCCGCCGGAGAGGGCGACCACGCGCAACACCCGCTCGTGGTCGCAGAACTCGCGGTAGTGGTTGGCTTGCTCCGGTAGCGTCAGCTTGAACATTACCGGCGCATCGCCTTCGAGGGCATCGAGGCCGGCCCGCAACTCATCGCGCAACAGACGTTCGCAGGTCACTTTGTCCGGCGCATGAATGTCCACTTCCGGCTCGATTATGGGCGTTAGGCCGTGGCGCAGTATTTCGCCGGCGACTTCGAACTGCTGACGCACCACGGCGGCGATGCCTGCCGCGTCGGCGGCTTTGATGACCGAGCGCATCTTGGTGCCGAATACATCCTTGTCTTTCGCCTTCGGCAGCCGTTCGGCGAGGTCGGGAATCGGCTTCATGCGCTGTACGCCGCTCTGCTCGGCCGCCAAGCCGTAGTCCACCTTCAGGAAGGGCAAGATGCGCTTGCCGCGCCACAAGTATTCGCTCGTGGGCACGCCATTCACCTCGCGATCCAAGGTGTTCTGGAACAGGATGGCGCCGAGCACGCGGTCGCCGTCGAAGCGCTCGTTGGTCAAGATGCGCACGCGCATGGCATGGACCAAGTCGAACATCTCGTCGTCGTTCGAATAGGCGGATTCGTCGATGCCGTAGTGTTCGAGCGCCCTCGGCGTGCTGCCGCCGCTCTGATCCAAGGCGGCGATGAAGCCCGCCGCCGATCTCATCCGTTGCCGTTGCTCCATCATTGGGACACTCTTTCGCTGCCTGTGCCGCATCTGCTCGGAGTCCAAGTGTAGCGCTTGCATCTAGCGGCTCGCGGTGAAAGTGGCAAGAAAAGGCTTGCAAGCCTCTCCGCAGCAGGTATATGGTTTCGCGCTTGTCGGGCGGAAAAAGGAGGTGATCAGTGCAATCAATTGTTGGGGGGCAACGCCTCTGACTCACTGAACAGCTTTGAGATAAAGGGTGTTGCATCCCTTGACAAACCACCGGGGCGTCGTTGTTGGCAACGCGCCCCGGTTTCATATCCGACCTACGCCAACGGAGTGCTATGAAACTATCCGTCGAGTTTCCCAGCGTAAGTTATCGAGAAGGCGGCGCTGCCGTCGTCCGCATGGCGAAGGCGATCGAAGAGATCGGTTTCGATCAGCTCGACATCTTCGACCACGTCGTCATGGGCTTCCCCACGGAGACGCGGGAAGCGCCCATGTACCCGCCCAAGATGCCGATATTGGAAGCGCTGATGGCGCTTTCCTATATCGCCGCGGCCACCGAACGCATCGGCTTGGGCACGGAAGTCCTGGTGTTGCCGCAGCGCCAGCCGGTGCTGGTGGCGAAGCAGGTGAGCACCTTGGACACGCTATCCGGCGGCCGCGTGCGCTTAGGCATCGGCGTGGGTTGGCAGGAATCCGAATACGATGCCTTGGAGGAGGAATTCCACACCCGCGGGCGGCGCATGGACGAAGCCATCGCCGTGCTGCGCGCGTATTGGGCCGACGAGCGCGTGGACTACGCCGGGCGGTTCTACGCTTCCACCGCCATGGCCATGGAGCCGAAGCCCCCGCAAGGCGCAAAGCTACCCATTTGGATCGGCGGCGCCTCGGATCGCGCCTTGCGGCGCGTCGCCGAACTCGGCGACGGCTGGCTGGCCACCGCGATCACTGATCCCGCCGTCGCCGAGCGATGCAAGGCGAAGATCGCGGCCTACGCCGAGGCGGTCGGGCGCGACCCGGCGAGCATCGGCTATCAGATGATGCTCGACGTGCCGCCTCGGGACGAGGAAGGAAAACGCTTCTACGCCGAGGTGGAGCGTGTCGCAGCGCGCGCCGTCGAAGTGAAGGCGATGGGATTCGAATGGGGTGCGCTGAACGCCACGGCGATTTTTCAAGCCGGGGCGCGCAGCGTCGACGCCATGGTGGACAAACTCGGCGCCGCATACGAGGCCATCCGCCGAGAGGTCGGCGGGCCGTAATGTCGCAGCGAATCGGCGCGAGACGGGAACTGGGATTCCGATGGGCCGAGGAATATCCGATCAGCATAGGAATACACTGCCGCGACCACTTCGGCGCAGCGCCTAGCTCGCCGGCTCAAGCCACAGGACAATCTTAAGGCCCAAGACACTGCCCACACTGGATGCCGCCGTTGGGCGGATTTCGCTTACCACCCACCGTCGAAGCGCGGCGAGACGGTGGGGTCAACTGGATAATCGCCATGGAAAACCGCCAAGTCATCATCGAATCCCTCCCGCACGACAAACTGGAGCTCGCCAACTTCTCGCTACGCGAAGCGCCGGTGCCGGAACCCGGCGACGGCGAGGTGCTGTGCCGCACCTTAGCGCTCACCGTCGGCGCCGGTCAACGCGCCGGGCTGCAAGGCAGCGCCAGCTACGCCGCCGCACCCGAGAGCGGGCGGGTAATGGGCAGTTCGGCGGTGGCGCGCGTGGACGCATCGAACGACGCCCGCATCACCGTCGGCGCATTGGTCACTTGTCCCGCGGGCTGGCAGGACTATTCGGTTCACAAAGCGAACGCCGTGCAGGTCGTGGAACCGAGCGGCGATCCCGCGCATCATTTGGGCGTCTATGGCACCAACGGCTTAACGGCCTACTTTGGCCTTTTCGACTTGGGCGAGCCGCAACCCGGCCAGACGCTAGTGGTGTCCGCGGCGGCGGGTTCCGTCGGCCACTTGGTCGGACAAATGGCGAAAATCGCCGGTTGCACCGTGATCGGCATCGCCGGCAGCGACCAGAAATGTCGCTTGCTTACCGATGAACTTGGCTTCGACGCCGCCGTCAACTATCGCAACGCAGACTTCCGTGGCGCGTTTCGGGAAACATGCGCCGGCGGCATCGACATTTACTTCGACAACACCGGCGGCGAAGTCCTAGGCGGCGCCTTGCGGCGCATGAAACCGCACGGTCGCATCGTCTGCTGCGGCGTCGTCTCGCAATACGACACCGGCAGTCCCGCACCCGGCCCGCGCGGCATTCCGGGACTGTTGGTGAACAATCGCGTGCGCATGGAGGGATTCCTAGTGTTCGACTACGCACACCGCTACGGCGAAGCGCGCGCCAAGATGAGAAATTGGGTGGAAGCGGGGCGGCTGAAACCGCTACACGACGATTTTCACGGTCTCGAAGAAGCGCCGCAGGCGTTCATCGACATGCTGGCCGGCGGCAACGTCGGCACGCGCATCATCCGCGTGGCTTGAGCCTAGGCGCACGCCGTTTGCGTCAAGTTTGTTAGCAGTCCGTGGGACTTGGCGGGGTCAGCCGCGAAGTCCGATGGGGTGATAGGACGGCTTGGGCTGGGGCGAAAGGCGACGGCTTTCGTGGCGCTAAGCGCCACGCAGGATGCGGTTCTGTTGTGATTCTTCATTTCAGGAAGTCTCTCCCTCCGCTAGGAATGGCGGTCGGGCGTCCAACCCATTGAAAGTCTGTATCAACGCGCACACTTCCGAACCGGACGTTGTACGTCACAGCAACCCCTAGCCCGGATAATTCACGAACAGATAAGACAAAAGCCCTTGGTCGTGAGAAAATGATGTTTGCTGACAACCACTTACCCGCGCCGAGGGCTTTTGCATGCGACACCATACCACCGAACAG
>CAYGBI010000085.1:0-14489 GCA_964348085.1 uncultured Pseudomonadales bacterium
CCTCCAGCCGCTCCCACGGGATCAGCCCGTCCATCTTCTCCAGGAACTTCTCCCGCCGCGTCCGACGCTTCTTCAGGTCGTACTCCAACTCCGCGAAAGTCGTCTGTTCCATGTCCGAGGGCCCCCGGTGCGTTCCGATCCCGCAATTGTGCCACGAGCGGACTTGATCAGACCTTCCCTAGCGGACTTCACCCGCGCGTGTTTCGCGCCCCTTGGCGGCGTCGAATTGGAACTCCCCCCGCGCGGTCCGATGCGCGAACCTCCGAAACTCTCGTGACACACGCGACCGGATGATCGGCGCGACCGACGGATTCGCACGGCCACTAGACAGCCAGTTTGATTGCGTGACCGCTGGTATCCGCATCACCCGTCCGTTTCATGCACCACCATCCAGTTGATGCCGAACTTGTCAGTACACATACCGAAGTAGGCACCCCAGAACGTGTTCTCCATGGGCATCGTCACCGTGCCACCGTCAGCGAGCTTGGCGAGCAACTCGTCGCTGGACTGCCTGCTCTCGGTTGGGACCGAAAGCGAGAAGTTGTTGCCGACCACGAGGGGCGGGCCGTATTCGCTGTTGTCGCTGCCCATCAACACACCGGTGCCAATGCGTAACGAAACGTGCATCACTTTGTCTTTCTGAGCATCCGCGACTTCCATCTCGCCTTCCCCTTCGCCAAACGTCGAAAACGAATCGAACTCGCCGCCGAACACATCGCGGTAGAACTCGAACGCCTCGCGGCAGTTGCCACCGAAAGTGAGATAAGTGCTTGGTGTCATCGTTTACCTCCTGAGGACTCGTTTCCACGCCAACCGATACCAACACAGGTGGCCTATGGCCGTATGACCGTCGATCTCACGTTCCCCGGGTCTGCGCATTCGGGACCGAAGCAGGCAGACATTGGCGAACGCGCCCTAACCCATCTGTTCACATAGCCCATCGGTAGCCGCCGACCTGTCGTGGACCTGCAGCGAGTACCGCCTTCCGCGCCGACTCGCCGAGAAGAGCAGCGGGTACGATAGGTTGCCGAACGAACTCCGAATTATGTTGTGGTACTCGCCGCTAGGCGGATGGAGTTGAAAGTTGGTGCTCTTGATCTCTCCTTCCCTGCGTGCCGCGTACCAAGCCCCGCATATCCGACGGAACTCTGGGTCTACCGGTGGCCTAACCACCCAAATGCGACACCGGCAATGCTCCTTGCTATCCACATCCCAAAGCACGAAGAACAGCTTCGGCGTTGCGTCCAAGAACGCCATGCTGTCCGAGAGTTCAGCCATGGTGCCCGCCTTGATGACACCGTTGAATCGCGGCGTGTCGATCGCCTCCCAAGTGTTGGCACCTTTGACGTCCGAACCGTCCGCTAAGTCGGCCCCCTTCTTCCGCTCAATGCCCCGAATGCCCGTAAGGGTGCTAACGAGTATCTGCGACCAACCCCGCGTGTCCGTCGGCACCGGATGACCGGTCTGCCTCGCAACGTCCGCAATGGCGAAGAATGCATCACGGTGCTTGTCTAGAAGCTTGACCGCTCGGCGAACCCGCTTCTGCTCGTGGTTCCTCATACTCTGCGATGAGCTCCGCAAGGGGCATACCTAGCCCGTACGCCAACGCCTCAAGCGTCGCGAACGAAAGTCCCACTGCGCCTCGCTCGACCTCGCCAACATGGGTTCGCGACAGTCGCGAGAGTTGAGCCAGATCCTCTTGCGACAGGCCTCGTCTCTGCCGGTGCCGACGGATGATCGCGCCGAGACGCCCCAAGTCGGCCACATTTCCTGATGCTTGCGCACCCACCGGTTTTGGTCTACCGTCCATAGGCATCACTATAGATTGTCATCCACCCGTCTGTGCCGGACCTGCTGGACCAACTCGACGCACCTCCTGAGCAGCTATACCGTTCTCTGCAAGGGATACGGGAGACCTTGCACCGAGAGGGGCGTATCAGTGACGCCAACGCAAAGCTGGACGAGACGGTCAAGCTCCTCGCCATCCACTTCGGCCACCTGAACGGACTCGTACCCGCCGAACAGTACCATTCGCTAACGAATCGAGAGTCCTTTAGTGTCGCGGAGCTGAATCGCGCATTTGTCCGCATCGCTACGGCACCGATCTTTCATCGCCATGGGATGGGCTCGATCTTTGGCGACGCCCCTGCTACTGCTTTCAAGGACGGGGATGAAAGTGCCGCGTTCGAGTTTTTCGAGGCTGCGGGACACGCCTTCGCCGGTCATGTGCGGAGCGAAGGTGACCTCGACATCTTGGGCCACGCGTTCGGCCATCATGTCCGGGACAACTTCCGCAACCATGTAGAAGACGCGCAGTACATGACGCCTCCGGAAGTAGTCGGTTTTATGGTCGACTGGGCCGCCGTCCTGACTCGTTCCCCTCGCTGCGAACAGAGCGACTTCATCGTCGCGGATCCATCCTGCGGAGTGGGATCGTTCCTTACCCGGTGGCGGTCGAAGTACGGCCAAGGGGAAGGAGCTTGCCGTTTAGTCTGCGTCGGCCAAGACAAGGTTGAACGCATGGTTCGACTGACCGCGACCAACATGGCATTTTCGGGCTTCGTCGACGACGACGTATTTCTCGGCAATTCGCTCAACGACCGATCGCCGATCAGTTCGTATCGCGGTCGAGTCGACCTCATACTGACCAACCCGCCCTTCGGCGCTCGTTTCAGCATTGAGGACCTTCGCCGGGACAGTTCGGCGAGCACGCCGTTTTTTGCACACCAGTTCAGCCCGAAAAAGCGAGTTGGTTCCGAGGTTCTGTTCCTCGACTTGTATCTATCGCTGCTAAAGCCAAGAGGCGTGTGCGTCGTCGTGCTACCGGACAGTGTCTTGTCCGCGAAGGGTATGCCCGCCGTCGTCCGTCAACACCTAACCCGTAACGCCGAGGTTCTCGGCGTCGTGGACCTGCCGTCAGTCACCTTCGCACAGGCTGGAACACGCACCAAAACAGCGATTCTTGCCTTTCGCAAGACCGAGCAACCGAGAAGAACCTATCCTGTCTCTGTGGCCGAAGTCTCAGACCTCGGCTTCGCAGTTGCCAAACGCAAGGGCGTCCCCGTGAAACGTAGGCAAGGCGCCAACCAGCTTCCCATGGCGTTAACGCACTTCACGAACGGCGGCTCTTCCACACCAAGCAATGGCGTGGGGGGTCTCAAGTGCGCCACGGAGAGATTACGACCTGGGGAACTACCTGTCTGGACTCCACGAACGCTGTTGTTCGACCCAGAGCGCCTGCATCAATGCGCTTCCCGCAGACTCCGCCCCTTGGGCGACTTCGTAGCCGATTCGTGCCGCCGAAAACCCGTGGCCTACCGAGAGGACTGCTACTTCATAAGCGTCCTGCACGTCATTGGCGATGGCGTGCTCGACATAGCGGCGATCCAATCGTATCGCCCGGTTACCCCGGGACTAACCGTGCATCCCGGTGAAGTCCTACTGTCCCGGATCAACCCCCGGATTCCCCGTGTCGCGGTCGTTCCCGATCTTGGAAGAACTCTATTGTGTTCGAGCGAGTTCGAGGTGTTGACACCCCTCGGCAGCGTCTCGTCCTTTGATCTGGCGTTCGTCCTCCTTAGCCCTGTCGTACAAGAGCAGATTCAATCTCTGACCGCCGGCACGTCCGCGTCGCACAGCCGGGTGAGGTCACAAGACATCCGATCCCTATTGGTCCCGGATCTCGATGGTTTGAGGGACGGTGCGGGCAGAACGTCCGAGGCACTACGCGACTATGAAGAGTCTTGCGAACTCATCACGGCCTCGCTAATGCGGATCGCTCGTGCGCGAAGCCAATCCCGCCTGTAGCAGACCTCAGAGGGAAAGGCGTACGCGGAGCTTAAGGCTGAATGCGCAGAGCAACGCCGCCCTCGACCCTATCGCGACATATCCCACCGCTTCAGCCACATCGAGGCACCGGCACGCCGAGAGGACGTAAACGTCTAGAAACTCCGCCGGCCCAAGAGCTCTAACCGTCTATACGACCCTCGGCCACTGATCCGCCCAAGGCCGCTCTCGCTCGAATGCGCGGGACGCCTGCAAGACCAAGTCGTCCCGGTGGTTGGTGGCGACGATCTGCATGCCCATAGGCAGGCCGTTGCGCGACAGGCCCGTGCGCACGGTCGCCGCCGGCTGCCAGCATAGGTTGAACGGATGCGTAAAAGCAGCGGCCGAGAACGGGTCTTGCGGTTTACCGTCCGTCTCGGACGGTATCGGACCGCGCGCGGGTGGCGCCTCGTACGGCACTGTAGGCGAAACGACCAAGTCGTAGCGCGAGAACGTCTCCGCGCACCAGTCGCGCAACCGCGCACGGCTCTCGTTGATCCGCGCCCACGTCTCCGGGGTCATGTTCCGGCCTTGCTCCAGCAAGGTTGTGAGATAGCGCTGAATACGATCTTCGTTGCCGGGCAACCGGTCGCGCAACCTGCCCGCCAAGCCGAAGCCGGCGAGCGCGTTCCACTCCTCGCCCATCGGCGGCGGCCCGTCGGTGATCGCCTCCACCCGGGCGCCTAGCCCTTCGAACACGCGAACGCCCTCCTCCGCAGCGGCAGCGACTTCGGCTTGGACGACGACGCGGCCGAAATCCGGGGAAAAGCCAATGCGCAGGCCATCGGGCAAGGGTTCGTTCACCCGGTCGAGGTAACGATAGCCCGGGTGCGGCAGCGCGACGGGGTCGTAGGCGCTTGGCCCGACGACCTGATCCAAGTAAAGGCAGCCGTCTTCCACCGTCTTGGTGAGCGGTCCATAAACGCCCATCATCGTGCTGTCCCAAGCCGCCGAGGGGCCAATCGGCACGCGGCCTTGGGATGGTTTGTGGCCGAAGGCGCCCGTCCACGCCGCCGGAATGCGCACGGAACCCCCGCCATCGCTAGCGGTCACCAAGGGCAGCACGCCACCCACCAACGCCGCCGCGGAGCCGCCGCTGGAACCACCCGGTGTGCGTTCAACATCCCAAGGACTACGCGTGACGCCGTGCAGCAGGTTCTTGGTGATGGGCATGGGGCCGAACTCCGGCGCGTTGGTCTTCGCCATCGGGATCGCCCCCGCCTCTCGCAAACGCGCAACGTGGATGTCGTCTTGCGCGGCCACATTGTCGCGGTACAGCCACGAACCGTGGCTGGTCACCATTCCCGCCACGTTCTCCAAGTCCTTGACGCCGAGGGGGACGCCTTCGAGCGGTCGAGCATCGCCGCGGGCGATACGCGCCTCCGCCGCACGGGCATCCGCTAACGCCTCGTCCCGGTCCCGCTCCGCCACCACGGCGTTCAAGCTCTCTTGCGTGGCGTCGATGCGCTCGAAGACGGCGTTCATCAGCTCCACCGGCGAAGCATCGCCACTGTGCAGCGTGCGAGTGAGTTCGATTAGCGAGAGGTTGAGTAGATCGGGCATGGGGTGGCGCTTCCTTGAGGCGGCGACTGGGTAGGTTGCCACAGCGCCCTCCACGTTTCAGTGAGGCGTGCCCGCCGAGTTCGACTGCTCTCACGATGTAGCGCTTTGGTACTGCCTATCGGCGATGGTCTTGCGATCCTCCCCTCCAGAATGGCCGGGATGTGGCTTTCTTTGGATGCGGTCGCGTTGATGGATCAGCGCTCCTTGAGCACTTCGTCCACCGGGAGCGACTTAATCCGACAAATTCTTGCCAACGGAAATAACGGCCTGAAGTTCAAACCGAGCTACCACTGCCGGGGTCTTGACCCTACGAAGTGAGATCGTAGGCGGAGCACCAAGTGTCACAGGGGCCAAGTACAGACGCACAAAAGGACACCACTACCGCCGTCCGAATATGCACGTCGTGGTATGGTGCAAGAAGTCAGATTCATTTTCATTCAATGGGTTGACTCCGAGTCATGCCAAAGATCGAGATAAGTTGGGCCACTTACGAGCGCATCAAAAAGCATCAGGCGCTGGATAACGTGCTGAGCCGCGCGTTGGACGCGCTGGAAAGGGAGGACGCCACCCAAAATAGGCGGAGGGCCCTGTTCGAGGTGAACGCCACGTCAGGAGTGTCGCAGGAGAAAGCTCACCCAAAAAGTGAGCACGAGAGACCTCGTCGCAGTCCGAGTATTCCGAGTCAGGACAAGCGGGTTGACCGTAAGGTAAGCCCGAATCACCTGCCGGACATGACGCACACAGTTATGTCTGCGGCGCGTTTCGCGAGAAGGAAGGTGGAGTCGGAGGATTTGCATTGGAGCACTTTGCTACGCACCGTGTTGCTTTGGAGCGCCAACGAAGGGTGGAATGTCCGTGAGTTCGCGGCCCGGTGTGGCATCAAATGGGTCGAGGGCAAGAAAACCGAAAAAAAACACCACTTCCTAGGGAAAGCCGGTGTCTCCATACGACGAATGGACGCCAACCATACCTGTAATTCGTTGGTGAAAGTCGCACAGGAACTTGGGATCGACTTGCGCATCGAGTTCGATTGGCTTGAGAAGACCGGCGCGGCCTACCCCGGCGACACAGGTCTAATCAACATTCCGGCACTCGCCAAGTGAGCGGTACGCCTAGGGACTTGCGCACGACATAGAAGACATAGAACTCGCTGCGTCGAGGCTCTTGCTGGAGACACGATTTCGTTGAATTCGACCCTAATGAGCCCGCCCGCGGACCAGCGTCGACCGCAGGTCGCCAAGCAGCGAGGCCACGACCGGTTGCGTATCCGCCATCTCGTAACAAGATAACCCGCCACCACCCATTGACAACGTTGTCATTCTAGGCGTAGCGTCACCTCATATTCATGTTCGAAGGGGAAACCGGTCATGGTGCGCATCCTGACCAGACGCTTCGCACGCCTTGCGGCACCCACCTTGGGCATGGTCTTCGCGGCGGCCGCCTTCCTGGTCGGCTGTAGCGGCGGCAATACCGACTCCGCTGAAGGTGGTAACGAACCGACGAACGTGCTTCCGCCCAAGGGCTGGCAACTCGTTTGGTCGGACGAGTTCGAGGGCGGTTCGTTGGACGCCGCCAAGTGGAACGTCCAGACCGGGGACGGCAGCGCCGAAGGCATCCCGGGCTGGGGCAACAACGAGCTGCAAAGCTACCAAGCGGGCAATATCGCCGTCTCCGGCGGCAATCTGATCATCACCGCTCAGCGGGAGGACGCCGACGGGCGCGAATACACCTCCGGGCGCATCAACACGTCGGGCAAGCTCGACATCACCTACGGGCGCGTCGAGGCCAACATCCACGCCGCGGGCGGCCAAGGCTTGTGGTCCGCCTTCTGGATGCTGCCCACGGGCACCGAATACGGCACTTGGGCGGCCGGCGGCGAGATCGACATCATGGAGGTGTTCTCGCGCGATCCCGCTCCCTTCACCCAAGCCGCGCTGCACTACGGCATGGCTTGGCCGCTCAACACCTTCGTCTACGAGAAGTACGCCGATATCGACCCGGCGGACGGCTTCCATGTCTATGCGGTGGAGTGGGACGAACAAGAGATCCGCTGGTTTGTGGACGGTGCGCATTACTACACCGTTCGAAGATCAACCTATTGGAACTACTACAAGGACGAGGCGACGAACGCGCACACCGTCGGCGGCGACTCCGCGCCCTTCGACCGGCCCTTCCATCTGCTGCTCAACCTTGCCGTGGGTGGAAATCTCCCCGGTCCGCCAACGTCCGGCGCGTTGCCCGGCGAACTGCGGGTCGACTACGTGCGCGTCTACGAATGCAACCTGAATACATCGACCGGCGTCGGCTGCGACGGCTTCGCCGACTACACCTCGCCTTCGGTCATCCCACCGTTGGGACAGGACGTTTATCGAGCGGAGTACGACCTTTATCTAGACGCCGTGGGGCCGTTGCGCTTCCCGGACACGGAGGACACCGTGGCCCTCGACTTCGGGGTCTACGACGCGGGCGGCGCCTTGGCGCTGTCGGAAGTCGACATCGGCGGCGAGCGGGGGCTGGTGATCGACGTCAACACCACCGGCGGCGGCAACTTTTCGATATTCCCTTCGAGCCTCGAACGGCAGACGTTCTTCGGCATGGGAAGCGCCTCGGACCCGGGCGACTACGCCGGCGAGGTGCAGTTCGACCTCTACGTTTTCGGCGACGAGACGGACCCGGACAGCAGCCTGCAGGTGAAGCTCGACAGCGGTTTCCCCGATCTCGGCTTCGTCGATCTTCCCGTTGCCACACTCACCAAGGACGAGTGGACGACCGTCACCGTCCAGATCAGCGACATCGCCCATAACGCGGGGAACTTCGGCGGCGGCCCCGTCGACCTCGGGCAGGTGCTGAGCTTGTTCGTGCTCGAACCGACGAGCTTCGCGCACGTGCAAGTGGACAACATCCGAATCATTTGCGGCCACGTCGGCGACGGCGACTGCGGCATCACGCCGCCGGCCCCGCCGCCACCGCCCGCCGGCGAACCGCAACCGGTATATATCGATGCCGTGGCACCAGTGTGGGACGCCGGCATCAAGGGCTCCGACTCCGGGTCGGGATGGGTGGACTACACGGACGGGAGCAACCCGGCCAACAAGGTTCAATGGCGTGAGGTCGCCGCGGACGATCCGGAACGGGGACAAGTCCTCGAAGTCAGTTTCTCCGACGGCGAGGCGTTCGGCGTGTGGTTCATCCAGTCCAGCATGGGCATCGACCTAAGCGACTATGCGACCGGGGCGGTGAGTTTCGACATCAAGGTCGACGACTACGGCGCCAACGAGGACGGCATGACCATGAAGATCGACTGCATCTTCCCCTGCACCAGCGGGGATCAGCGCATCGGCAAAGTGGGCGACGGCGCGTGGGAAACGGTCGAGATCCCGGTTGCGCAACTGCTTGGCGGCGGGTTGAACCTCGCCTCGGTGAACACCGGCATCGTGATCTTCCCTACGGCCCAAGCAAGTGCGCTGACCTTCCAACTCGACAACGTCCAGTGGCTACCGGGCGAGGCGCCGAGGCCCACTTCGTCGGCGTCCGTGGTCCTCTACGACGAGGCCGTCGCCGACGGCTGGACCCTCTGGGATTGTTGCGGGGGCGCCACCTTCGGCGAGGTGGTCGACGACGCCGAACACGGCAACGTCGTCGAACTGGCGTTCGGCGCGACCCCCACCGTGACCGGTTTCCAAGCGGTAGAAAGCTTGGATGTCAGCGGCTTGGCAGACGGAACCTTGGAGTTCGACTTCAAAGAGGCGAGCCCCCCGCCTGCGGGTTCCGTCTGGCGCCTGAAGCTCGAAAGCAGCAACGCGGCAAGCGCAGTCGAGGTTCTGCTGGCGTCGGCGGGCAATCCCGAGCCCGGCGCGGACTGGCAGAGTTACAGCTTTACCCTGAGCGGAGACTTGGCCGGGCTCGACTTAAGCGACGTCAAGCTGTTGATGGTGTTCCCCGACTGGGGCAACGCCGACGGCGCCGTCGCCCACATCGACAACGTGCGGTTCGTACCCGGGAGGGATCCCATCGAACTCTACGCCGACGCGCCGGCAGACGGCTGGTTCCTGTGGGACTGCTGCGGCGCGGCCACCTTCGGCGAGGTCGCCGACGACGAGGAACACGGCAACGTGATCGAGTTGTCCTTCGGTGCCGGCGGGACGGTGACCGGCCTGCAGGCGACGGCTGGCGTCGACGCTAGCGCGGCGGCAGGCGGCACGCTCGAGTTCGAGTTCAAAGAAGTGTCTCCCCCGCCCGAGGGTTCCCAGTGGCGGGTCAAGCTGGAGAGCAGCGATGCAGTAACCGCCGTCGAAGCGCTCATGACCGCGGGTGGGAATCCGACGCCGAACGCCGACTGGCAAGCCTACAGCTTCGACCTCGATGTCGAGTTCGCGGCGCTAGACATCAGCGATCTGAAACTGGTGCTGTTCTTCCCCGACTGGGAAAACGCGGACGGGGCCGTGGCGCGCATCGACAACGTGCGCCTAGCGCCACCCCGCTAGCCGGCGTCGAGCGGTTCGAGGTCGAGCGGTTCGAGAATAGGAGCGAACACCATGAATCACGCAATCCAGCGAACATTCCGTGGCGCCCTCGGGGCGCTGGCTACCGGTTCCCTCGTCGCCGCGCTGCCGGTCACCGGCCAAGAGAACGGCGACGAGGCCGAGGAACCGTCGGACACTTACGAAGAGGAAATCGTCGTAACCGTCGAACGGCGCGAACAGAACCTCCAAGAACTCGGTGTCACGGCGTACAGCTTCCAAGGGGACGACCTGAAGATGCAGGGCGCCCAAGACTTGACCGACCTGAGCGAACTGGCCCCGGGCCTCGAGATCGGCAACAAGGGCGGCAACGTAGAAGTGTGGATTCGCGGGGTCGGCTCCTCCAACAACACGGAGCTCGGCGACCCGGCGGCGGCGACCCACTTGGACGGCGTCTACCTGCCGCGCACCGCCGGGATCGGTTCGGCGTTCTTCGACATCGGTCGCGTGGAGGTCAACGTCGGACCTCAGGGGACGTTGCGCGGACGCAACGCCACGGCCGGTTCGGTCAACATCATCCCGTGGCGGCCCGGCCTTGGTCGCAGGGAACTTTCGCTCGAAGTGGAGGCCGGCGACTATGACTCGGAGGTCTATCGAGCCGTGGTCAACCTGCCCCTCGGCGACATCGCCGCCGTGCGTATCGCCGGCTACTCGACGAAGCACGATTCCTACTACAACGACGTCGGCCCGTTGGGCCTCGACACCGCCGAGGCCGAAGACAACGAGGGCTTCCGCCTACAGTTCCTAGCCGACGTGACCGACCGCTTGAGCGTTCTGCTCGCATACGACAACGTCCACGAGCAGGGCACTGGCTGGACCGGCACCAACTACGCCAACCCGTTGGGCAACGGGGTCGAGCCGAGCGAAATCGACGACCCCCGGGACGTCTACGCACGGGCGTTCGCCCCGATCCTCGACACCACGCACTGGGGCGCCAAGCTCGAAGTCACTTACGACTTCGACTGGGGCACGCTGGAATACACGGCGAGCCGGCGCGACCTGCTCTACGACTACGATGCCGCAACGCCGCTCTCGCCGGATTGGCCGGGCGTCGCCGACGATTTGCAGCCCGTGGACGAGATATTCGACAACTGGTCGCGATTCCAATTCATCACCGACAGCGTCTCGAACATCCAAGAACTGCGTTTCTTCGGCGATACCGGGCCGTGGACGTGGACCGCCGGGCTGTTCTGGTTCGAGGAGGACCAATACACCTTCCTTGGTTCCGTAGGAGACCGGGGACTCTTCTTCCAAGGTGTCGAGTTCAACCAACCGAACACCGACTCCAGTTCGACATCGGTTTACGGCGACGCGACCTACCACCTCACCGAAGCCACCCGGCTGACCTTCGGCTTGCGCTACAGCGAGGAGGAAAAGTCGCGCGTCGGCGTGAACGCACGCTACGCCTTCGCGCTCGGCGGGCGCGGCTTCTCCTGCTGCGGCGGCGTTCGGCTGGGCACCGAAGGATTCCGATTCGCGGCCCGCGACCGCACGATCTTCGCACCCGACCAAGACGGCGACGGCAGCGTATCGGACGAGGAATACCTCGCGTTCTACTACGACGGTATCGCCCAGTTCGGCGCCCGGGACAACGTCCGGGCCACGTTCGCAAAGGGTACCTACGGCGGCGGCGCCGCCCAGGAAGACAAGGTGCCCTGCGTGGACACGCTGAACCAGGACGACTTCTACTGCCCGCCCGACGGCCTCTACAGCTTCGTTGCCATCATCAATCCCAACACTTCCATCACACCGCAATTCGGCGAGATGGAGAACGACTTCGTGGACTGGCGGATGCGCGTCGAACACGACTTCGATGAAGCCTTGGGCTACTTCATGATCTCCACTGGGCACAAGTCCGGCGGCTTCAACGACACCTTCAGCGCCGAGACGGGCTTGCCCGTGGCGCCGACCTACGACGAGGAGCAGGTGGTCGTCTACGAGACCGGCTGGAAGAACGACTTCGATCTCGGCCAAGTGCCGACGCGCTTCAACGCCTCCGCGTTCTACTACGACTACAGCGACCAAGTGTTCACATCCCTGTTGTCGGTCGAACAGGCCCTCGACTTCACCGTCGGCGGGGCGACGCTGGTCGACCCGACGGAAACCGGCGCCGGGTCGCTGGTGGTCTCGTTCAGCTACAACGCCGCCGACTCGAACATCTACGGCATCCAACTCGAGGGCGGGTTTCAGTTGCCGTACGGCTTCAACTTCGATTGGAAAGCGCTATGGCTCGAAGCGAGCATCGCAAGCGCCATGCCCATCCAAGACTTCCGCTTCCAAGCCGATGTCGCCCCGGACGAGGCGGTGTTCCGCTCCATCGACGGGCGCCGTCTGCCGCATACGCCGAAGTTTCAGTTGAACGGTTCGCTGTCCCAAACCATCGGCACGAAGTGGGGGATTGTCGACTACGTCGTTTCCATCGGCTGGCGCGACGACCAGTTCCGCACGATCTTCAACAGCATCGACTTCCTGCAGCCGAACAATCCGAGGTTGCGGCTCAACGACAAGGTGGAAGGCTTCGTGTCGATCGACGCGGGCATAGGCTTCTCGCACAACAATGGGCGGCTTCGCGTGGAAGGGTTCATGAGCAACGTCACCGGTGACGTCCACGAGGCGGCGCAGATCATCACGCAGTTCGACAACACTCGGTTCTTCACGCGGCCGCGGCTGGCCGGCGTGCGCGCAAGCTACCGATTCGGCGACCTGTAGGCCGTCGACGGGAGAAGCACCGTGGCTCGCCGCGACGCGACCTCGACCCCTCGCGGCGCCACCATCCGAGAGGTCGCCGACCGGGCGGGCGTGTCGATCAAGACGGTCTCGCGCGTCGTCAACAACGAGCCGAACGTGCGTCCCGAAACCCGGGAACGGGTACGGGAGGCGGCGTCGGCGCTCGACTACCAACCGCTCCCGGCGGCCCGGGGATTGGCGGGCCGACGGACGTTTTCGCTGGGCTTGCTCTACGAGAATCCCCACGAGTTCAGCTATATCCAAAGGCTGCTCGAGGGTGCCTACGCCGCCTGCGAGGCCACCGGCCACGCCTTGTTGTTGCGGCCCTGTCCAGACGATGTCTCCGTGGACAAGCTCCGGCAGTTCGTTCGCCAAACGCGTGTCGACGGCGTGCTGCTGACCGCCCCGATCACCGACCGGGCGGACCTCACCTCGCTCTTGGTCGAGAGGGGCATCGCATTCGCGCAGATCTCGCCAAAAGAGACGAATCCCGAATGGACGTCGGTGAGTCCCGATGACTTGGCAGCAAGCCGTGTGCTAACCGAACATGTGCTCGGGCTGGGCCATCGCCGCATCGGGTTCATCCAAGGCGACCCGAGGCACGGTGCGAGCCACAAACGTCTTGCCGGCCACTTGGCTTGCCTGCGCAGTCAAGGTCTTGAGCCAGACCCAGCATTGATCGTCCCTGGCCGTTTCGACTTCAACTCGGGCCAAATCGGGCTACGCACCCTGTGGCGACTCGGCGAACCGCCAACCGCCATCATCGCCTGCAACGACGATACTGCGGCGGGGGTCGTGGTAGCCGCCCACGAGCGGAGCATCCGGGTGCCGGAGACGCTTTCGGTGGCCGGTTTCGACGACTCGCCCACCGCAACCCACATGTGGCCGCCACTGACGACGGTGCGACAGCCCATCGCAGCGATCGCCTTTCGCGCCACGGAACTCTTGGTCGCGACCATCGCGGGCGAACCGCCCCGGCAAGAAACTTTCGATTGCGAATTGATCGCCCGTTCCTCGATGTCAACGCCACTACCGCTACGGAGAACGGGCTCGTGATCCGATATTTCACAGTCGTCGCCGCGATCCTAGCCTTCGGTGCCCACGGCGCCGTCAAGGTCGAGGTCGCAGCGGTCGAGGATGGCTACACCTTGCTACGGGACGGCAAGCCCTATCTCGTCAAAGGGGCCGGCTTCGGCGGCGTCGACATGGCCACCGTTGCCGCGCGCGGCGGCAATTCGATTCGAACTTGGGGCGTGGAAGATGCCCAAGCGACGCTGGACGCCGCCCACCGCCACGGTTTGACCGTCTCTCTCGGCTTGCCGGTAGCCGCGGAACGTAGCGGTTTCGACTACGACGATCCGGCGAGCATCACCGAGCAGCGGCGCCAAGTCCGCGACGCGGTTATGAGCTACCGAGGCCACCCCGCCCTGCTCGCTTGGATCATCGGCAACGAACTCGACTTGGGCTTCACCAATCCCCGCGTCTACGACGAGGTCGACGAACTCGCGCGCCTGATCCACGAGCTCGATCCGAACCATCCGACGACCACGACCATCTCGGCGCTACACAAAGACGCCGTGGAACTCGTTCGCCAGCGCGCGCCGAACTTGGACTTCATCAGTCTGCAGGCCTACGGCGCGCTCGCGCTGATGCCGAAGGCCATCGAATTCCTTCGCGACGGTCCGTTCATGATTACCGAGTGGGGGCCGCTCGGCCACTGGGAAGTCGGCAAAACGCGCTGGGGTGCGCCAATCGAGCAGACCAGTACGGAGAAGGGACGGCACTTCCTGACCAGTTATCGCACGCTGATCGAACCGTACCTCGGCCCCGGCCTCGGCTCGTATGTCTTCCTAT
>CAYGBI010000086.1:0-4449 GCA_964348085.1 uncultured Pseudomonadales bacterium
GCGTTCGGGGCGCTAGCACGGCGGTAGCCAGGAGCGCCGCAACGGCGCGGTCCGGGGCTTCATTCATGGCGCCGTGCGCATGATCGCGTTGACGGCTTCGCTTCGGGTGCTCATGCCGAGTCTCCGGCAAGCAGTCTCCCCTTGAGCGTCCGAACTTGCGAAGTAGCGTCCTCGTATGCGGATTGAAGCAACCGCACGTCCTTGTGTGAGTCAACGAGCTTCAAGGCGTCCGTAATCGTAACATTCAGTTCGTCCGCTTGCTTGACGGCTTCGTCAATGGCAAGCATCGCTTCGGCTTCGGACGTGCCTACCAGCTTGGCTGCATGTTCTACCGTCTCGGCTAGCAGTTCCATCTTCTCGCGCACTTCGGTTAGCGGGTTGTCGTTCATGCTTCGTCTCCTAAGCGCCGCCGGTAGTCGTCTATCTCGCGTCGTGCGGCGTTCAGCGCGTCTTTTTGCGTGCGGTTGGCGTGCTCTAAGTACGGACTTCACCCGCCGTAGATCGCGTGCTAGCCGGCGTGTGGCGCGTCTCGCGTGATAGCCGTACATAGAATAGGCACCCCATCCAACGCCAACGGATGTGCCTACCGCATACGTTATCGTTCTAACCAAACTGTCGCCAAACACCAAACTAAAGGCAACGGACGTAATCAATCCCGCCGCTACCGCCAACAACACTTGTTTCGATCTCGCTTTCATCAAAATATGTCTCTAACTCCGTCACAAGCTTTCATCACACGGTTTGCAACGTGCAGCACCACACCCACGCCAACCGTACACGAAACAGCCGGACCCACGCCCAACGTGAACGGCGCAGTTGGAATCGAAGCCTGACAAACGGCGGCGCCGGCGGCGGCCTGCCGCCCTTGCCACGGCGCATCGGCGGCCGCAATCTGCAACCATGCCGCAAGACCTCATCACGGCAGCCGAACGGCTGCGTCGAAACAGCCGACGGCTTCGCTTCGCCGCGCCGGTCACCCATGTGTATGCGCCGCTCGACTACGCGTGGGTGCCGCATCGACTGTATTTGCAGCGCTACGGACAGGCGCCGAAGCCCGTGCTTTTCGTCGGCATGAACCCGGGCCCGTTCGGCATGGCGCAAACCGGCGTGCCGTTCGGCGATACGAAAATGGTGCGGGATTGGCTGGACATCGACGGGGTGGTGCGCCGGCCACGCCCGGAACATCCCAAGCGTCCGGTGCTGGGGTTCGACATCGGCCGCGGGGAAGTGAGCGGCACGCGGTTTTGGGGCTGGGCGCGAGACCGCTTCGGCACGCCGGAAGGGTTCTTTCGCTGGGCGTTCGTGTGGAACTACTGCCCGCTGTGTTTCATGGCGGAGAGCGGGCGCAACATCACGCCGGACAAGCTCGTCGTCAGCGAACGCGAGCCGTTGTTCAAGGTTTGCGACCAAGCGTTGGCGGAGGTGGTCGCACACTTCTCGCCGGAAGTCGTGATCGGCATTGGGGCATTCGCGGCCCGGCGCGCGGCGCCCATCGCGGAGGCCGCAATCGTGCGCTGCGCAAAGGTGCCACACCCGAGCCCCGCGAGCCCAGCGGCGAACCGCGGCTGGCCCGGAATTTTCGACGCCGCGCTGCGCGACATCGGCGTGTTGTGAGGTATGTGGGGTCAGTGAGGGTCAGTGGACCGCGTGCCGGGTTTCCTTGCGCAACGCCTGCACGGTCTTGCGTACATCCTCTAGGCCGGGGTCGATCGTCAGCACGCGCTCGAATGCCATGAGCGCAGCCGTCGCGTGACCGGTGCGCAAGCATATCCGCCCCAAGCCTCCGAGCGCTCCGAAGTGGCGCGGTTCGCACGCCAGCGTGCGGGCGATGTCGTCTAGGCTCTCGGCATCCCGATCTTCCGCGAAGTGCAGCGTGGCCCGCTTGTTCCACGCTTCGGCCCATTCGGGCCAAAGGTCGACAAGGGCGTCGAGCGTCTCCTTAGCACCGGTCAAGTCGCCGACCTCGAAGGCGTCGATGACGGAGCGCATGCGGAGCGTCGCTTCGTGGTCTCGGTGGGCGCACCACAAGAGCCAAATACGGTGTTCCGTCGCGGCGCGTTGGCGCGCGTCGGGCGCGGTGCGCAACCGGGCGAACAAGGCGTCGAGTTCGGGCGTGTCGGCGGGCGGCAGGGCGTTCATGGCCGTCAAGGCCAATTCGATTCTCGTGCCGATGGGATCGAACAAACGCTATTGTCCTGTCTGGTTGATTTCTCGTATTGCAGCCTGCTGTACAGGGCCTGTGGCAAGGCGCGGCGCACCGGGAGTGGCCTGCCCCAAGGGGCGCAACGCCGCCACCACGGATGTTAGCGCAGGCGCCAAGCCGCTACGTCGAAGTCGTCCGGCAGGGGCACGAAGAAGATGCGCACCGGCCCCTCGATCACTTCGCTGGTGTGCCCCTTGCCGTCCACATCCGCGGGGAAGAAGACCTCGCCTGGCTGGAAGCGACGCTTCTGGCCATCTGTCGTACCGATCTCCCAAACGCCCGCCAACATGATGCAGATTTGCCGACGTGGCGCGTTGTGCCAGTCTTGAAAGGCGCCGGCGGGCGCTTCGAAGACCCGCGCCGCAGGCGAGACGAACGGCTCGCTCAACGCAAGCGTGTTGCCCCAAGCGTCCGTGGATATATGCTTGATCGGGATGTCGACCTCGTCGAAGGCGGAGCCGCCGTCGGGTGTGGTGGAGAAGCGGGTGACTCGCACGAAAGCAACCGTTGGCGCCGAGAGCTTGAGAGGAGTCTACCGGAACCCTGATGCTGTTAGAATCACCGCAAGCGACGCTAGGCGCGTAGCTCAGTTGGTTAGAGCACCACCTTGACATGGTGGGGGTCGTTGGTTCGAATCCAATCGCGCCTACCAACTTCCTCGTCGGCGAGGGCGCGGCAGCGGTTGTTTGCGGCTCGCTAGGCGATTAAGATTTGTGTCCTTGCCGGGTTCACGGCGTAAGGTAGCGTCACGAACCCATCACCGTGCATGCGCGGGGTAACGCCCCACGCGGATTAGGGAGATGCCTATCAAGAGATCCAATGCGAGAGCGCAAGCTGAACGCGCCGTGCTGAACGACGAAATACGTGCGTTTCGAGTCCGGTTGATCGGTGCCGACGGCAACCAAGTGGGGATCGTTCCCCGTGAGGACGCGCTGAGCGAGGCCAGAAGGAGCGAGCTGGATTTGGTGTTGATCGCGCCGGACGCGGATCCGCCGGTCGTCAAGATCATGGACTACGGCAAGCACCTGTTCGAGCAGAAGAAGGCGAAGGCCGCGCAGCGCAAGCGACAGAAGCAGATTCACGTCAAGGAAATGAAGTTCCGCCCGGGTACGGACGAGAGCGACTATCAGGTGAAACTGCGCAACTTGGTGCGCTTTCTGGAAGATGGTGACAAGGCCAAGGTGAGTTTGCGCTTCAAAGGCGGCGAAATGAGACACCCGGAACTTGGCGTAACGCTGTTGAAGCGCATCGAGGGCGACCTCGACGAACTCGCCAATGTCGAAACCGAGCCACGCTTCGAAGGGCGGCAGATGACCATGGTGCTGGCACCGAAACGGCGTACCAAAAAAGCTTCGTAAGGCCTCGTAAGAACTGGTGAGGGAGTAGCGCCGCCACGTCGCAAGCGAGCGGCGCCTTGGCCGAACTCGCGCAACGCCGAGGCGATGCAAACATCCTTGAAGGAGAGATCGATGCCCAAACTAAAGACCAACCGGGGCGCAGCGAAACGATTCCGTCGCACGGCGAAGGGGTTCAAGCATAGGCGCACCAACAAGAGCCACATACTCACCAAGAAGGCGCCAAAGCGAAAGCGACGGCTTAAGGGGTTTGGCGACGTATCCCAAGCGGATGTGGCCCTTGTGAAGCGGATGGTGCCAAAGAAAGCGCGCTAGGTGCGCTAGTCGCGCTAGCCGCTCGCCGCCAACCGAACCCGAACACCCAAGAGAGGAACCATGCCAAGAGCCAAACGCAGCGTCCCTTCCCGGGCGAGGCGCAAGAAGGTGCTGAAAGCCGCCAAGGGCTATTACGGTGCCCGAAGCCGTACTTTCAAAGTCGCCAAGCAAGCCGTCATCAAAGCCGGCCAATACGCCTATCGCGACCGTCGCCAACGCAAGCGTCAGTTCCGAGCGTTGTGGATCGTGCGCATCAACGCCGAGGCCCGCCTGCACGGCCTATCGTATAGTCGCTTCGTGGACGGCTTAAAGAAGGCCGCCGTGGAGGTGGATCGGCGCGTATTGGCGGATTTGGCGCTGCACGAAAAGGAAGCGTTCGCCGCGCTGGCACAACGCGCCAAGGCAGCTTTGGCGCAGCCGACCGCGTAAGCGAGCGCCCCTTTGGGAACGCTAGCGCCACGAAAGCCGCTGCCCCCGGCACCGCCTTTCGCCCAAGCCGCCCTAGCGGCGTGTGGGGCTTAAGCGGGCAACAGGGCACGACCCCCCCGCCGCCTAGGCGGCGATGTAGGGAGCGCC
>CAYGBI010000086.1:4459-14247 GCA_964348085.1 uncultured Pseudomonadales bacterium
CCCGAACGCGGCTGCCCCCGGCACCGCTTTGCGCCCACGCCCCCATAGCGGGGTGTCGGAGTGGGCGGCTAACGTCGCCAAGTCCGACACGCCGCTAGGGCGCGTATGTGCGTCGCCCTGAACCCTCGACCAGCCAATGAATCCAGAAGGCATCGAAAACGCCGGGCTAACCGCGATCAGGGCGGCTACCGACGAAAAAGCCCTCGATGACGCCCGCGTGCGCTTCTTGGGCAGGCGAGGTGAGCTGACTGCGCTGCTCAAGTCTTTGGGCAAGATGAGTCCGACGGAGCGGCCGGCCGCTGGCGCCCGCATAAACGCCGCGAAGAACCGCCTCGACGCTGCCATCGAGAAGCGTCGCAAGGCGCTTGCGTCGGAGCAACTGAGCCGCGACTTGGCCGAACAAACGGTGGATGTGACGTTGCCTGGCCGGCGTCGCCCGGGGGGCAGCCTGCACCCGATCACCCAGACATTTCGCCGGATTGAGAGCATCTTCGCCGTCGCCGGCTACGGCGTGGTGTCCGGGCCGGAGATCGAGGACGACTATCACAATTTCGAGGCGCTCAACATCCCTGCCCACCATCCGGCCCGCGCCATGCACGACACCTTGTATCTGAACAATGGACTCTTGCTGCGCACACACACGTCCCCGGTGCAGATCCGGGTGATGGAGGAACGCGAGCCGCCGATTCGCATCATCTGTCCGGGTCGCGTCTACCGCAAGGACGACATGGATGCCAGCCACAGCCCGATGTTCCACCAAGTGGAAGGGCTGGTCGTGGACGAGGGCATCGCTTTCGCGGACTTGAAGGGCACCGTGGAGGACTTCGTGCGCAGGTTCTTCGAGAAGGATCTAGGCGTGCGCTTTCGGCCGTCTTACTTCCCGTTCACGGAACCGTCGGCCGAGGTGGACGTGCAGTGTGTCCACTGTATGGGGCGGGGTTGCCAAGCCTGTGGATACACGGGATGGAGCGAAGTGATGGGCTGCGGCATGGTGCATCCGAACGTGCTGCGCATGGCCGGCGTTGACGCCGAGCGCTTTACCGGCTTCGCTTTCGGTTTCGGCGTGGACCGCTTCGCGACGTTGTTCTTCGAGATCGACGACATGCGCATGTTGTTTCGCAACGAGCAGCGCTTCTTGGAGCAGTTTGCGTGAAGTTCAGTAAGCGATGGCTGCGCCAATGGGTGCCGGTCTCCTTGCCCACGGACGCGCTGTGCGAGCAGCTAACCAACGCCGGCTTGGAGGTCGGCGGCGTCGAGCCCGTCGCCGCGCCGTTCTCCGGCGTCGTGGTGGCGGAGATCGCTGCGATCGAGCCACACCCCTCCGCCGCCCGCTTGTCGCTATGCGAAGTGTGCGCCGGCGGGGCGCCGGTCACCGTAGTCTGCGGGGCGCCGAACGTTCGTGTGGGCATGAAGAGTGCGCTCGCCACGGTCGGCGCGGCGTTGCCGGGAGGAAAGATCGGCAAGGTGGACCTGCGTGGCGTGACCTCGAATGGCATGTTGTGTAGCGCGGAGGAACTGGCTTTAGGCAACGACGCCAGCGGCATCTTAGAACTCGATCCGCACTTCTGCGAGGCTTTCGGCGTCGCCCCGGAGTCGCTGCAAGTCGGTACGGATCTGCGCCTCGCGTTGGCGTTGGACGATGTCACGATCGACTTGGAACTCACCCCCAATCGGGGCGACGCCCTGAGCTTGCGTGGCATCTCCCGCGAAGTCGCATTGCTCAACGACGCCGAAGTAACGTCGCCGTGCGTTGCCGCCGTGCCTGCGACCACGAGTGCGACGTTCCCCGTGGAGATCGACAACTACGCGGGTTGTCCACGCTACCTCGGTCGTGTCATCGAAGGCGTGGACATTACGCGACCCGCCCCCCTCTGGCTGCGCGAACGGCTACGCCGCTCGGGCCTGCGCTCCATCGATCCCGTCGTCGACGTCACCAACTACGTGCTGCTCGAACTTGGCCAGCCAATGCACGCCTTCGACCTCGATCGCCTTTCCGGCGGCATCGTGGTGCGCGACGCTCGCCCCGATGAGACGCTTACGTTACTCGATGGACAGGAGATTTCCTTCGCGGAGACCGCGTTGCTGATCACCGACCACGACGGCCCGGTGGCCATCGCCGGGGTGATGGGCGGCGAACGCAGTGGGGTCTCGGCCGACACCCGCAACGTGTTCTTGGAGTGCGCATTCTTTTCGCCGCGCGGCGTGGCTGCGACGGCTCGTCGCCTTATGTTGCATACCGATGCCGCGCACCGTTACGAACGCGGCGTGGACTATGCGCTGCAGGCGGATGCGATGGAACGAGCCACGGCGCTGCTGCTCGAAATCACCGGTGGCCGCGCAGGGCCGGTGGTCGCCGTCGAGAGCGAGCACCATCTGCCGCAGGCGCGTGCAATAGCGTTGCGGAAGTCGCGCTTGGATCTTCTCGTCGGCGAGGAGATACCTTCGGCCGACGTCGAGCGCATCCTCGCGCGCCTGCAGCTTTCGCCCGTCGTCTCCGAGACCGCGGACGAGACCGTTTGGACCGTCACGGCGCCAAGCCATCGGTTCGACGTCGAGCGCGAGGAGGACTTGGTCGAAGAGGTGCTGCGGGTGTATGGCTACAATGCCATCGCGAGTCGCGTGCCGGCGACATCGCTGACTTTGGGGCGGCTGCCGACGAGCGAGCTGCCGGTCGCCTGGTTGGCGGACCTCTTGGTCGACCTCGGCTACTCCGAAGCCATCACCTATAGTTTCATCGACCCGAAATCCGCCGACATTCTGGCACCGGGCAGCAAGCCGCTACAGGTGCTGAACCCGATATCGAGCGAACATGCCGTCATGCGCACGGACCTGCTGTCCGGGCTGTTGAGCGCGTTGCGGGCCAACTTGGCTCGCCAAACGGAGCGTGTGCGCCTGTTCGAGATTGGCCAGTGCTTTCGTCCCGCAGGCGACGGTCTCGATCAGGTCACGTTGTGCGGCGGCGCACTGTTCGGCCGGCGCGAGGAGGAGAGTTGGGGCCATGACGGCGCGATGGTGGACTTTTTCGACGTCAAGGGCGATGTGGAGCGCATTCTCGCCCTAGGCGGTCGGGAGTATGCGTTCGCGCGTGGCGACGACCCGGCGCTGCATCCGGGCCAAAGCGCCGTGATCCGAATGGCCGGGGAGCCGGTTGGCAGAGTCGGTCGTCTGCACCCGGAAGTCGAAGCGGCGTTGCACTTGCCCGCCGGGGTGTTTGTGTTCGAGTTGCGGGCCGACGCGGCGCTTTTGGGGCGCAGGCGACGGCACCGTGCGCTGTCGCGTTATCCTTCCGTGCGTCGCGATCTGGCGTTGGTGGTGGATCGAGGGGTGGACGCCGCGGCCATCGAAGCGGTGGTCCGGCATCACTTGGGTGATTTGGCGGCGAAGTTCTCGTTGTTCGACCTGTATGCCGGCGACGGCGTCGAGGCCGGCAAGAAGAGCGTCGCGATCGGCCTGACCTTGCAGCACGGGTCGCATACGCTCAAAGATGCGGAGATCAACCGGCATGTGGACGGCGTGGTCGAGGCGCTGTCCACCGAGTTGGGTGCGCGGCTGCGGTAGTGGACCTCAAGGCGGGGGATGCCTGCCGCAAGCGGGTGGCGACAGTGATGCCGGGATTGGCCGCCGCAAAGTACAATCCGACGGTTTCAAGCGCGGCCATCCATAGTAGAGTTATGGCACAAGGACGATGAGAGGCAGGCGCTCGTGGCATTGACCAAGGCGCAGATGGTGGAGCGGTTGTTCGAGGAGCACGGTTTCAACAAGCGGGAAGCCAAGGACATCGTCGAGTGCTTCTTCGAGGAGATGCGAGTCACGCTCGAACGCAACGAGCCTCTGAAGCTCTCGGGCTTCGGCAATTTCGAGTTGCGCGACAAGGCCGAGCGACCAGGCAGGAACCCGAAGACCGGCGAGCAGGTACCCGTTAGCGCCCGGCGGGTCGTCACCTTCCGGCCGGGGCAGAAACTGCGTGCGCGAGTAGAACGGTATGACCCCCGAGCCGCCGAGTGACAAGCTGCCGCGCATTCCCGGCAAACGCTACTTCACGATCGGCGAAGCCAGCACGTTATGTGACGTAAAGCCCCACGTGCTGCGCTATTGGGAACAGGTCTTCGACGACTTGGCGCCCATCAAACGGCGCGGCAACCGTCGCTACTATCAGCGCCACGACATCCTGACGATCCGTCGCATCCGCGCTTTGCTCTACCGCGAGGGATTCACCATCGAAGGCGCACGACACAAGCTCCGCGAACGCGCCGGCGCTCAAGATAAGCAGCTTGTCGTGCGGCTCATCGCCGATCTGGAAGACCTGCGTCGCATTCTCTGACGCCGGCTAGTCGGCGCCTCCGCTACGCGGGCGCCGCGCCTTGAACGGACGCGGTGTCGTTGCGCAAGAACCCTCGTCGCGCCGCGTAACGCATGGCGGCCGCAAGGTTCACCACGCGGGGACCGTCCCGGCGGACGCGAATGCTTGCCGAGCGCCGGTGGTTCAGCTTGTGATCGCGGTCGCCGTCCAATGCCAATACGCCGTCGCCTCGAAATAGCACCGCCCGATCGAACGGTATGCGCTCAGCGCGGGCAACGGCTACGCTGCGGAAGAGGCCCGGCGAGAGCGGTGCCGTCACCTCGCGCCCTTCGCCTAGGCGCAGCAGCAAGCCGTGGTCGTCGTCCGCCTCTACGACATCCAGTAGACCGCCGATGGGCGATGTGCCGACCGCATCGGGTTCCGCGCGGGTGAGCAACAACTGCCGAAGCTTGGCGGCGTCGAACGGGCGCATGTTGCCGATGAAGTCGTCGGCCAAGTAAGCGGCGTCGATCACCGCGACGTCCCGTGCGCCATCCGAGAAACGCACATGAAGCAGCTTGCAGCGCGGCTTCAACTCGTCGGGCAGCAACCCCCGCGCCGTCAACCCGGCCGCCATGCCGGCCACGGTCGGCTCCGCGAGCGTCGGAAAGACGTTATTGGTGCCGGTAGACAGCGGCACTAGGTCGATGTCCCGCGCCACCCGGGCGATGGTGCGATTGGTGCCGTCTCCGCCCAAAGACACCAAAGTGGAGACGCCTTGGTGGAGGAACCTCCGCACGGCCGCTTCGGTATCCCCGGCGTCGTGCCGCACAGGTGACTCGAGGATGTGAACGCGGGCCTTCAGCGGCATCCAGCGCAGGGCCACAGACGCCACTTGGAATGGTTCGTCGACAACAAAGATGTCCGTTACGCCAACCGCATCCGCCCCGGCGGCGATGCGCGCCACCGCGTCACGCTTGGCCTCGAACGTCATAGTCGACGCTCGCGCCGCCAAGCGACGCACGTCGCGCCCGGCCATCGGGTTGACGCAAATGGCGATGGCTGCGCGCGCTATGGTGTTGTCCTCGTCTTAGTTGGCGGACCGCACGGTGGCAGCATCGTGAAGTTGGTTTGCGACGGCCGATCGCCGGCGTCCGCGGCCCCGTGGCGAGGCGAACTTGGTAGCACGTCCGACTTGGCGGCGTAGCGCCGGTCGCTTTCGGATTGTTTACCGATTCGGAACGCCTCCATACCACGCCTGATCGCGTCCGCTTGAGTGCCCGAGCGGCCCCTGTCGAGGACTAGGACATGCCCGAACGCCAGTACCGAACCCTCACCAAGCGTATCGTGGACCGCCTCGCTGTCAACGGCAAGGATAGGGTGTTCCGGGATTCGGACCTTTCCCAGCTTCGGCATCCGCGTATACCTCACGCGCCGCAATGCCTACGTGGTGCAGACTAGAACGAAGGGCAAGTCCAAGCGCGTGACGGTCCGCCGGCACGGGGACATCTCGCCCGACGAGGCACGCAAGAGCGCCGCGAAGTTCATCGGCCGCCTGAAGGCCGGCGAGTCTCCTGTGGAGGCAGCGCGTGAAGCCGAGCCGACCGTGGCCGACCTCGCCGAGCGCTACGAGCGAGTATGTCGCCATGCACCGCAAGCCCAACACCATCAAGTACTGCGGGGTGATGCTGAAAGAACACATCGTGCCCCGTCTGGGAACGCTGTCCGTCTCGGAGGTCGAGCGCAAGCGTCCTCAAGTTCCAGTTCGAGTTGCGCGACATGTTGGGCTTCAGAAGCCCTTTGCAGAGCGTGCGGCGGCTGAGGCCGGCGTGCCTGAGCGCTGCGTTTCCTCGCGGCTGTTGGCCCTGAGATCGTCGTACTTGCTCAACCTCTCCAGGCGCTCGGTCGCAGCGAGGCAAGCGGGACCTCATCAACGGCGAAACTGCGGTACGATTTGATCCGCATGGACTTGATGTTCATGGATCGGTCTCCTTTCAGTTGTTGGATGATCGCTGAAGGCTACCCGACCCGTCGCCGGGGTGGGAGCTTCCCAGCCTCGGCGCCGCTCTCCCGTCACCGCCGGGTGTGTGTCTGAGCTACTGCGTAGGTCAGAGGAAGCGTCAAGCTCCGGCCGGATCGGCGTTGAAGAAAAGAGATTTCCAACATTGGGAATCATATAGGTGGTTGATAGTGATGAAGTTCTCTCGATATCGCTTGGTAAAATTCTTGATTATCGCCGTCCCGATCTTTTATCTGTTCATGGTAGAGATGAAATCTGTTTTGAACAGCAGTAAAGACGAGATATTTCCGTTCTTCAGTTGGCGACTATTTCCTGATATTCCCCCTTGGCATAAAACAGGACATGCCGTCATTCTGCATGCGGCCGACGATGATGGATTGCTCCCACTCTCCCCAACACCAAGTAGCGCGACGCGCTATCTGATACCGAGCCGATCAAACGAAGATAGGAAAGTACTGCGCCAAGCCGTCGGCCGGTGCTGGTCAGCGGAGCCGGATGACTGCACCGAGGCCGTGGTTGAGTGGCTTTATCCGACGGTGATGGCGCTGGCTGGCAGGCGAGATGTTGAATTCAGCATTGTCGGAATTCGGATCGACCTGCGGGATGTACAACTGGGATTGCACGAAATCCTCCAAGGCAAGGCCAAGTCAGACTACTATCGGGCCGATAGGATAATCGGCCGTTGGAATACGCACGAGGGCCCGGTGGACATTAGAGAATTGGCATCGACGACAAGAATTTTGGAGCATCACTGGGACGTCTACCAAAACAATGACCGGCTGATCTATGTCAAGGAAACATGTAGCATTGAAGATGTGAGTTCACCGTTTTATTTGCACCTGATACCAGCGAATATCGATGATTTACCGGATGACCGGAAGCAATACGGCTTCGATAATCTTGACTTCCGGTTCGCCAACTATCGCATGATGTCCGGCTCCGCCAGAGAATGCATAGCTCTACGTCGGCTTCCGGACTATGCCATCACCCGTCTACGTACCGGCCAGTTTATCGGCGACAATCGTCTTTGGCAGGGTATCGTCGACTTCGCGCCTCTAAACCCGTCTCAGCCTGAGCGGGACAGGCAGGTGGGTGACGGCGGCTTCGACCGAGGGGGCCGGAAGCTAGCGCCACGAAAGCCGTTGCCTCCCGGTACCGCCTTTCGTCCCAGCCGAAGCCGCCCTACCAGGACCGGCGGCTGAAGCGGAAGACGAACTCGTCGAGGCATTCATGGAGATGCGTCCCGGAGACGCCGTGGAAGGTACCGATCAGGAATCGCTTGAAGTTGCGGACCGCCAAGTTTACGAGGCCAGCCACTCGTCGCCCCTGTCCGGCAGGGTGGCGCGCGGTTCGTGGGCGTGGTCCCGGGCCATGGCCGTGAGGCTGCTGAAGGCGTCGCTGCGGACCCTGAGGCCAACGCCCACGCGCCGGCTGAACCCGCCGACCTGCTCGGGGGTGACGCCGTCAACCACTTGCTCGGCTAGGAAGCTGGCCTGCTCCTCCTCGCGCTCCAAAACGAACATCGCCGGCTGCTTGCATTCGGCGCCGCGGCCGGTTGCTGGTGCGCCTGCCGCCCATCAAGGCGTCGTCCGCCTCTACCAGCCCCGACAGCCAGCACCACCGGTCCCTCTCGTTTATGACGCACCGCAGCTTGCGCAGCATCGATTGCGCGGTTCGGAGGAACCGGCTCCATGAGATCCATACGTCGTCTGACAGGGCGGTTCCGCAAGTTCATTTTGCACGTGGATACCGGCGAGTATCGAACGGCTACGGAGTTCTCCAAAGCAGCTATCCAAGTGACTTGGCTGGCTCGGTTCTTCTATCTTTTCGTGACCTACTCTTTGGCCACACACTTGGACTTCTCCCGTGTCTTCAAAGGGCCTCAGTTTATCGACCCGCTGTGGCCGACGGTCCTGCTGGATCGCTTGGTGGGTGCCGACTGGATAGCGAACCATGCCGTACTGATTTCGGGTGTGGCATGGATCATTGGCTGGCTGGCTGTTCTATTTCCGGGCGTCCTAGTCTGGCGGATGGCTGTTTTTTCGATCCTGACCTTTTTTCTTTCCATCAAGTATTCCTACGGCTTTATCTCTCACGGTGAACATTTATACGTATACATCAGCTTTGCACTCCTGTTTCTGCCGTCCGCAATAGGTCGCCCAACGATGCGGCGGAAGGATGCCATGAGTTGTGTCTCGGTCTTCTGGCTCACGCAAGCCATAACGCTTCTCACCTTCAGCTTGAGCGGGCTCCATAAAATCTTAACCAGCCAGTTGGAGATATTTACGTTAGATGGCTTCGCCAGAGTCATGTTAGACCGGCTGATGAACGATGTGTTACCACCGCCGCCGTTGGTTCCTTTGGCTACGGAATACTATTTTGTGGCGCACTTCTTCTACCTTGCATTTGTTTACGTCCAAGCTTCAGCCGTCTTTGCGCTATTCAGACCTCACCTGCAACTACCTTATGGTATTGTGATCATCGGCTTTCACTACGGAAGCGCATGGTTGTTGAATATTGATTATATGAATTACCCTATGTTCTGGGGTTTGCTGCTCATCTTGTCTCCGTTTTCGGCCCCTCGTTTTTCATTGTTACGCACCTGTCAGTCGCTACCCATACTCGGCATGCCCTTCCGTATGTGGGCCGTAGCTCGGCGTCAAAAAAAGTGGGTGAATAGAGCATGGCTGGTATACGATGGCGAATGCCCCTTCTGTTCCAGCTATTCACGTCTTGTTGATGTCAGAGAGTCGATTGGAGAACTGATTCTGGTCAACGCCCGAGACGGAGGGCCGTTAGTCGATGAGATAACAGGCTTGGGTCACGACTTGAACAAAGGAATGGTCCTGAAGATGGGTGGAAGCTACTACGTCGGCGACGATGCACTGTATATGCTGGCGCTGTTGTCTCGGCGAAAGGGCGTATTCGGCATCGTAAACGGCTTTCTGTTCAGTTCCCGTGCCGCCGCATGGCTTGGATACCCGTCGCTGAAGCTCGGTAGGTGGTTTGTGCTAAAGCTGAAGCGCATTGCACCGATTACGCAAGGATAGGCGGGGATAGGCGGAAGGCTGCGTGATGCCTGAACTTTGTACCCATTGCCACGATACAAATCGTTATTCCCTCTGTGGTCGCTTGAGAAGTCGTTCCGTATGAGTCGCAACGAGAGCTGGCGATTCAAAAACGACTCTTGATCCGCTAGGCACGGACCGCCGGATCCGGACAAGACGCCTGTTTGGGACCGGACTTACCCACCCTTTGCACACCGCCCCGCCCGTGTGTTTGAGACACGCGGGCTCGAATTTCGGTAACGGTCCTCAAAGGCGGTTTTCCACCGGAGCCCGCGTAGAGAAGCCGGGACAGGCTGCGTACGCCGCGGGCCCGAACGGGAATCTAGGCCCCAAACGCTACCGTGCTCGCGCGCCGAACATCTCCAGTGCGCGCTCGCAGCTCGTCAGGCGGCGGATCAGCGCGTTGTAGCGCGAATGCGCG
>CAYGBI010000087.1:0-14180 GCA_964348085.1 uncultured Pseudomonadales bacterium
ATGCTCTGCGGCGGCCGCACCTGCGTCGACATGAGCGACTACGCGCACGGCGCCGCGCCGTTCCTGCGCCGTTTCATGAAGCTCCGGCACGGGGCGCCGAGCCACGACGCCTTCCCGGACCTGTTCAACGCGCTGGACCCGGCGGGCCTGGGCACGGCGCTGCTGCGCCTGGCGCAGGACTGGGCGGACTCCCTGGGCGACGTGGTGGCGGTGGACGGCAAGGCGCTGCGCCGGTCGTTCGAGGACGCGTCGGAGCGCTCGCCCCTGCACTTGGTGCAGGCCTTCTCGGCGAAAGCGAAGCTGACGCTGGCGCAGGTGGAGGTGGACGGCAAGTCGAACGAGATCCCGGCGCTGCCGGAACTCCTGGAGCTGATCGACGTGAAGGGCAAGGTGGTGACGGCGGACGCGATGCACGCGCAGCGCGGCACGGCGGCGGCCATCGTGGCGAAGGGAGGCGACTACGCGCTGGCGCTGAAAGGCAACCAGGGGAGCCTTCACGAGGACGTGAAGCTGTACTTGGACGACCCGGCCCGGCAAGGGGATTTCCTTACCCATCAAGAGGTTGACAAGGGCCACGGGCGCGTCGAGCGGCGCGAGGCCGCGGTCTGCCACGACGTCGGCTGGCTCCTCGGGCGGCACGCCTGGCCCGGCCTCGCGGCCATCGGCAAGGTGACCGCCGAGCGGCGGACGAAGACCGGCTGCCGGCGCCACGCCCGCTACTACGTCCTCAGCCGGAAGCTGTCGGCCGAGCGCTTCGGCCGGGTGGCGCGCTCGCACTGGGCCATCGAGAACAGCCTGCACTGGGTGCTGGACGTGACCATGGACGAGGACCAGGCCCGCAACCGCAAGGGCAACGGGGCCCATTGCCTCGCCGTCGTGCGGCGCCTGGCGCTCAACATCGCCCGCCTGCATCCCAGCGGGATCTCCGTCCGCCGCAAGTTCATCCGCGCGTCGCACAGCGACGACTTCCTGCTCGACATGGTGCGGACGATGCGCAGACGCGAATGACCTTTTCAAAAGCGATTGCCCTGCCAAACGGCTACTTCAAAACTAGGGCGGCGTTGGCTTACGATGCTGACGGATCGTTGCAAATGAGACGAGGAGAGCACCAATGGCGCAAGCGCAGGCGGCACCGGATCACTTGGCGATGGCTTGGCGGGAGGTGCGCGAGCACGGCTTGGAGCCGTATATCGCGGACTTGGACGCCCACGGCTACACGGTAATCCCGCCCGAGGTCGCGAGCCCCGACGGCCTCGCCGAGCGCATGTTGACTGCGGTGCTCGATGTGGCCGAGCGTCGCAACGGGGTCCGTCCGAACCTCGACACCGGCGACACGCACGCCAACTTCAAGGGCCGCTTCGCGGCGTTTTCCGGTGCCGACGGCGATTCGCCGATCGGCGACCTCATGCAGTCCATCCTGCTCGAGGATCCGGTGTTCGAAGAGGCGCTGATGAACCCTGTGCTGTTGGCGATGGCCACCTATCTGTGCGGCTACAGCGTCGTCCTGTCGAGCATGGGCTGTTTCATGAAGGGGCCGAACGTCAGCACGTTTACGCTGCACACCGACACGCCGTTGCCGTCGCCCCTGCCGCCGCAGGCGCTGGTGTGCAACTGCACATACGTGTTGACCGAGTTCAACCGCGCCAACGGCGCCACCGCGTTCGTTCCCGGCAGCCACCGTTGGTGTCGCGCGCCAATCGGCCGCGAGGCGGTGGTCGGCGGCGAGCACGGCAATCCCGCAGCGGTGGCGGTGGAGGCGGCGCCCGGATCCTTGGTGTGCTGGCACGGCAATACTTGGCACGGCGCCTTCAACCGGACGGCACCGGGGCTCAGAGCAAGCGTCCCGGTGTACATGTCGCGGCCGTTCATTCGCACGCAAGAGGATCTGGTCGGGCGAATCCCCGAGGCGACGTTGTCGCGCAATCCGCCGCGCTTCGCCATCCTCACGCAACAAGGCATCTCCTACGGCTACGCCAGCCAAGAGGACTCCATCGAGCGCGCCGACCGAGCGCTGAAGTATTCTGCCGCGTATGCGAAATCCACGGGCGCGAGCGGCTTGCCGGCATCTGCGCTCTATAGTTGAGGAGGGAGTTGCGTGGCCATCAAAGAGATATTCGCCGTCGTCGAGGCGGTCAAGGCGCAGATCGAGAACCTCTCGGTGGCGCAACTAAAGACCGAACTCGATGATCCGAACCTGCTGCTCGCGGACATCCGCGAGATACAGGAGCGTGTGGACTTAGGCACCATTCCGGGGTCGAAGCATGTGCCGCGGGGAATGTTGGAGTTTTGGGCGGACCCGTCGAGCCCCTACTACCGGGACTGGTTCAAGGAGGACAAGCGCATTGTGTTGTTCTGCGCCGGAGGCGGCCGCTCCGCTTTGGCTGCGAAAGCGCTTGAGGAGATGGGCTTTGCCAACGTGGCGCATCTGGAACCGGGCTTTACCGGCTGGAAGGACTCCGGCGAGGAGGTCGAGGACGTAAGCGAGACCAGTCGGTGGGTGCGGCGGAAGGTGGAACGTTGAGCTGAGTTGCGGACGGCCCATCCAGCTTCACTGTTGTCCATGATCCGCGAGGGCGAAACATAGCGGACGACATTCGCATCGTCCGGTAGTTCAGCGCCGTTCATCCGGTCAGGAAGTCGTGTAGGTTCTGGGAGAACTTCGTCCAAAACTCTTTAGGCGCAACCCGGTCCATTTCCGGTGCGTCGTCCGGGGAGAGCATCACATACTCAACGGTGCCGTCCCCGAAGAACTGAATCGACAGGCGGCGTTTCCGGTCCTCGCTCACCCAGACCGCGTTGATGTCCCCTTGGCTCGCTAGGGCCAAACCCGCCCGCCGAACTTCGTACGGGGCCGCTTGCAGAAACTCCTCAAGAACAGGCACAGAGTCCTCGCGTAGTGCGTATCCGTCGGGGACCGCCGCCGCCCGCAGTTCTGCAATCCGGTCAGCGTGTAAGGATACGAGGGGTTGCTCCATGGACTCGGCTCGCCGTGAAGGGTCTCTAATCCCAGACTTTGGCCGGCATAGGCAACCCGTCGAGATCGTCGGCACCCAAGGGACGGTCCGGCTCGATTCCGCGCGTCGTCAGCACCATCGCTAGTTGGCGCGCGTGTTGAGCGACATGCCAAGTGGTGCGCTCCAGCACCGTGTGCAGACTGACCGTGCCGAAGAACGTCTCAGCCGGGCGCTCGACTTCGGTTGATGTCGCCGCCAGCCTCGAAGCCACGGTGTGCGAGTGCTTGGCCAGCGTGTCTCGGTCGAGCAGGACATCCGGCTCGGCGGCGGAGCGTTCGGCGTCGAAGGGACTTCCGCTCGCGACGTCGAGGTAGCCGTCGGCGATGGCCACGATGTGGTTGGCGAGGGAGATAATCGTGCGGTCTCGGCCCGGCAATTTGTCCCCCAAGTTCCGCACTGGGAACTGACCGACGAGGCGGGTCGCCGTAGCCAGCGCGTGCCGCAGCCGCTCGATAAGCACGTCCGCCGGCAGCGGTGGCTCGGCGTCGTATGGCAAATCAAGCAATGACGCCACTTGCGCGAGATCCACGCCCGGCACGCAACGCCCGTCCTTCGACACCGCCGGGACGCTATCTATGCCCGATGCGTTAAAGCGTCGCTTCGCTTCGGCATCGTTGGCGACGTCCAAGGATACATAGTCAACCGCACGGGCCGACAGAAACTCCTTCAGTCGGAGACAGCTTGTTCAGCCAGGGCGCCAGTAAACTTCGATCATTCGAATTGCGATCCGCTGCGGGCGGCGAGCGCGAGCGTCTCGGGTGGTCCGTCGTCAAGCCAAGGGTAGGCGGAGTACAGGCCCATCAAAGCGCAGAAACGGCTGTTGTTGCGTTCAAGCATCGCCGGCGTCGTCGTGGCCCAGTACATCTCCTGCGCCTGCACATGATCGCGCACATGCGGCAGCACCAAGGTGACGCGCTGGCCTTCGGTGCGCCGCGGCACCGCGCCGTGCCAAAGGCTGCCGTGCCAGACGATGACCGAGCCCTTGGCCACCTCCAGCACCTCCACTTCGTCTCGGTCGTGGGCCATGGTCAGTTCCGGCGGCACGGGACGGCAAAAGCGATGGCTGCCGGGCCAAACGCACACCGCGCCGTTTTCGCGCGTGTAGTCCGTGGTCACCCAAGTGACGTTGCAGTATTGGGCGACGCTCGGCCACGGCGCGGGGATTTTGCCGCTGTGGTCGGCGTGCAGGGCGAGCGGCTTGGCGCTCGCGTCTTTGATGAGGCCTGTGGACTGGCTGAGCTTGGCTCGGTAGCCCAAGAGGTAGGTCACCAGCGCCAGCGGGGCCGGTGCCGTCAGCGCCTGCTCGAAGATTCGCGCCTTCGGCAGCAGGTGGAAAAGCGTTTGGCCGAGGCCGCTCTCCGGGCCTAAGTCGAGGGAGCGATCGTCTCTCGCTAGCCGCAACAGGGTCTCGCGCAGTTCGTCGAAGAATGCGAGTGGTTTCGCCACGCCCGGGGCCAGCACCGTGTAGCCGTTGGTCTCAAGGTCGCCCACATGCGCCTTTAGGTCGAGCGCGGCCAGTTCGCGCTCGATAGCCGCCCGTGCCTCCTCGCCCGTCGGCAGCGGCTCAGCGGCGTACTTCGCCATCGCCACGCCGCGCAACTCGGCGAGATGATTGGTTAGGGCCTTCGTATCGAGCGTCATACGGGTTACTTTACACCGATGCAACGTCCCATCCAAAGTCCGATTGGTACGCCGGTCGAGCAACTCGACACACCGGCGCTCCTAGTGGACGTCGATCAGCTCGCCGACAACTTGGCCGGCGTCACCGGACCGGCGCGAGTGGCGGTTTGGCTACACCAGACGCCGGCCATCGCCGAGCGTCAGCTTGCCGCACCACAGATCGTCGGGATCGCGGTGCGCGGCGTCGCCGAGGCGGAGGTGTTCGCGGCTGCGGGGTGCGACGACATCCGCATTTTGCGGCCGGTGGTTACCGCGGCCGGCAGGCGTCGCGTCGAGAAGCTGGCGAATTCGATACGGCTGATCACGCACGACGACGGCTTGCCGGTGGCGGCGGAGCCGTTGCTCGCCGGGGTCGTCTCGGTCTCCGCGCGGGTGACCAGCGTGCCCGAACCGGGACGTGCGATTCACGACTGTGGGCAGAAGGCCATAGGCCGCGACTTCGGCGAACCGCGAGTGGTCGGCGGCGAATGCTTGCGCGCTTTCGCGGGCAGCGCGGAACACGGCATCGTGTTGTTCGCCGCGGACGAGCGGCGGTTCGCCATCGGCGACTGGCTAGCGCTCGCGCCGGCCGACATCGCCACGGCGTTCGCGCTGCACGACTTCGCCTACGGCATACGCGAAGGACGCTTGGCCGCCGTTTGGCCGGTGAGCGCTCGCGGGGCTTGGCAATGATCGGCGAGCGCATCGAGGAGGTGGCCACGCCAGCCTTGGTGATCGACTTGGACGCGCTTGAACACAACATCGGCATCATCGCCGATCACTATCGCGACAAGCACATCCGCGTGCGCCCGCACGGCAAGAACCACAAGTCGCCGCGGATATTGGCGATGCAGACGGCTGCCGGCGGCTCGGTTGGCGGCGTCTGCGCCGCGAAGGTCTCGGAGGCCGAGGTGTTCGTCGACGGCGGCGCTGGCAACGTACTTGTCGCCAACCAAGTGGTCGCCGGCGACAAGATCAGGCGTTTGGCGGCGTTGGCGCAGCGCGTCGAAGTGACCGTTGCCATCGACGCGGAGGATCAGCTCGAACGGCTCGCCGCCGGCGCCGGCGAAGTTGGCGCGACCTTAGGCGTGGTGATCGAAATCGACACCATGATGCGGCGCGGCGGCGTTCGCTCCATCGACCACGCGGTGGCGTTGGCGCGGGCAGCGGCGACGACGCCAAACATCGTCTTTCGCGGCGTAATGAGTCACCAGGTGCCGCGAGTTCGGCCCGAGGACCGTGCCCAGCGCTTCGCCGAGGGGCGGCGCTATATCGAGCGGGTGGTCGCGGCGAAACGCGCTATCGAGGCGGCCGGTATTCCGGTTGCGATGGTCTCCACCGGCGAGTCGTGGACCTACGATGTGGCGGCCACTTTCCCGGAAGTCACCGAAATCGAAGCCGGCACCTACATCGTCATGGAAGTGCCCTACGCCTACATGACGAAGTTCCGCTTCGCAGCGAGGGTGATGGGTCGCATCGTGCGACGCATCGACTCGCACACCGCGCTTGGCGATGTGCCGGTGGACGCCATCGGCGCACCCAACGGCCCGCCGACCGTGGCGGACCTCGCCGGCGTTTCAGTAGCGAGCATCGACCATCACGGCGTCACACTGACGAGCGAGGACGCCTTACCCCTCGAAGTGGGCGACCTCTTCTTCTTGCTCACTCACCAGCAAGACGTGACGATGAACCGCTGGGACCGCTATCTCGGCGTCCGCAACGGCGTGGTCGAAACCGTGATCGAAGCGCCGGCGCGGGGCTGTGTGCATTGACGGCAAAACAGATCTCGCAGCCTTTGGTGAAGGCCGGCGTCGCGCCTTGCCGGTCAGGCGCTCGCTTGGCAAGGCGCGACGAGGGCGTTCTGAAGTGCGAGAAATCAACCCGGACAGGACACAAGGCTGACGACCGGACGCGCGGATTGCTCTAGCGAACGCAAGGCGCGACAATCGCACGCCATGACAGATGGCGACAGCACCGGCGCCGTAGCCGGCCGAGCACTGGACGGCGTCTTGGTGGTGGCTTTGGAACAAGCCGTCGCGGCGCCGCTTGCGACGTGTCGGCTCGCCGACGCCGGTGCCCGGGTGATCAAGCTCGAGCGCGCGGAAGGCGATTTCGCGCGCAACTACGACACCGCCGCCAACGGGCAGTCCGCGTATTTCGCTTGGATAAACCGCGGCAAGGAATCGTTGGTGGTGGACATCAAGTCGGCCGCGGACCGGGAACTGGTGCTGCGCATACTGTCGCGCGCCGATGTGTTTATTCAGAACTTGGCGACGGGCGCCGCGGCGCGCGCCGGCTTGGGTTCGGACGAATTGCGGCGCCGCTTCCCGCGCCTGATCACTTGCGACGTTTCCGGCTACGGCGAAACCGGCCCGTACACGGAAATGAAAGCCTACGACCTATTGGTGCAGGCGGAAGCCGGGCTCATTTCCATCAACGGCGCGCCCGGCGACTACGGCCGCGTCGGGGTGTCCATCTGCGACTACGCCACCGGCATGTCCGCTGCGCTCGGTATCAACGAGGCGCTCACCAAGCGTGCCCGCACCGGCGTCGGCTCGGCGGTGAAGGTGTCGCTGTTCGACATCATGGCGGAACTCATGACCGTGCCCCTCTTGCAGCACGATTACGCCGACGCCGGTCCCGGGCGCATCGGCTTGGCGCACCCGTCGATCACCCCTTACGGCGGCTTTGTTACCAAGGACGGGGTGACGCTCGTAATCTCGGTGCAGAACGAACGCGAGTGGGCGTCCTTCGCCACCGACGTGATGCAGCGCCCCGCACTGGTCGACGACCCGTGTTACGCCACCAATCCCGCGCGCATGCGACGACGCGAAGAGGTGGACGGCATGGTGCAGACGTGTTTCGCCCAGCACACTCGCCAAGAGATGGAAACCATGCTGCGCAAAGCGCGCATCGCCTACGGAGCGGTGAACGACCTCGCCGGTTTGTCCGCGCACCCGCACCTAAGGCGGCAGAAGGTCGCCAGCGAAACCGGCGACATCGACATGCCGGCTCACCCCAACGCGGCCCTTGCGGCGCCGAGCGTTCCCTCGCTGCCGAAATTGGGCGAACATAGCGACCGCATCCGCAATGAGTTCAAGGAGATCGTCGAGTGCCATCGCGCCGCAAACTAATCGAATTCACCGAGCGCGAACGGCGCGATTATTTGGACAGCCAGAAGACGCTCGTCATCGTGAGCAACGGCAATGCCGGCTATCCCCACGCCATGCCCATGTGGTTCGCTCGCGACGATGAGGACGCTTTGTATTGCACCACGTTCGGCAAGAGTCAGAAGGTGCTCAATTGGCGGCGCGACCCCAAGGCGACGCTGTTGGTCGAAAGCGGAGTGGAGTATGCGGAGCTGCGGGGCGTGATGATTTACGCCCGCTGCGAGATCATCGACGACAGCGAGGTCGTAACGGATGTGCTGGTGGCCATCAATTCCCGGGGCCGGCAACTCGACGAAGACGCGAAGGCCAAGCTGCGGGCCGGCGTTGGCAGAACGGCGGCAAAGCGGGTAGTGTTGAAGTTCATTCCCGAGCGCTATGTAACTTGGGATCACACCAAACTTGGTGGACGTTACTAAACGAAACGGCGAAGGAGGCCCTTGCGCATGGACGTTTCCATCACCTATTGCACCTCTTGAGGCTATAAACCCAAAGCGGTCAGTTTGGCTGCCAAAATCAAAGACGCATTCGACGCAGAGTCGGCCCTGATCGGCGGATCGGGCGGCATCTTCGATGTTCATGTGGACGGTGAGCTGCGTTACTCGAAGCACCAAACCGGAGACTTCCCGGACGAGGACGCGCTGATTAGGGAGTTGCGGGCTACGTAAGGTTCGACGCGACGCGAACGCCGGCGGACTGGCGCTCGCGGTCGCGCTTGGATGCCCGTGCGTAGGCGACCGGTCGGTTCGTTGGCCTGTGGTTGTGCGCTCGAAGGGTGTGTTCGCGCCACTGACGCGGGGCGGTGCCTCCACACTTGTGGTTGTGGCGCATATCAGGTCGAGCCGTGCGCGTATCGCCTTTTGGACCGGCTTTGGTCGTAACCGCCCTTTGGCGACACGCCTGACCGCAACGAACGCTCTCGGTGCCGCCGCGTCCCAAGTGCGTGAAATCGCAGTTGAGTCGGCGTAGACTCCGGCGCTACGGACCTTCTCCTTGTCGGCACTTAAGGTGCTGATCTTACTGACTTTATACAGTCAAGAGAGAAAGTCATCCGCAGTTGAAGGGCGAGTTTGTCCAAGGTGGGAAGGACCGAGCCGAAGTCACAACGACAACCTGAGCTTGCCAAAGTGCCTTCGTGTGCTCGGCAAGGACCAGACATTCGCGCGGTGGATGTCTTCTGCGGGATCGGTGGCCTTACCTGCGGTCTACGGGCCGCCGGAATAGCCGTCGGTCTCGGCCTAGACGTAGACGTTTCCTGTCGCTATGCCTACGAAACCAACAACGTCGGCGCTGTGTTTCTTGAGGCCGACATAAGGAAGGTCGCCTTCGCCGATTTGCAGGAGTACTACGGCGAATCCGACTTCACCGCCTTGGTAGGCTGTGCCCCTTGCCAACCGTTTTCCTCACATACCCGTCGCAAGGCGGCCGCCGAGGATTGCGTGTTGGTCGACGAGTTTGCCCGACTCGTACGGGAGGGAACTCCCGACCTCGTGTCCATGGAGAACGTCCCGGGTCTCGCCAAGCACCAGTCCTTTGATGCCTTGCTCGAACTTCTGCGGAATCTCGACTACCACATAAGCCACGACATCATCGATTTCCACCGATACGGTGTCCCCCAACACCGACGGCGACTCGTCATGGTCGCGTCTCGCCAGGGTCCAGCCGTGTTGCCGGAACCAACGAACGATACCGGCAATGTCGCCGACTTCATCGGCGACCTCCCTCCGCTCGTAGCAGGCGATACCTCTGCTACGGATCCTGCGCACACCACCCTTCCCTTGTCCCCGACAAACCTCGAGCGCATTCGACAATCCAGACCGGGCGGGACATGGAAGGACTGGAACGAGACGCTGGTCAACCCGTGCCACAAACGCGCCTACTATCCCGCTCCTTACGGACGGATGCAGTGGGATCGACCCGCTCCCACCATAACAACGCAGTTTTGCTACTACAGCACGGGGCGTTTTGGCCATCCAACCCAAGACCGTGCGATCTCGGTGAGGGAGGCCGCGCTACTTCAGACCTTCCCTGCCGACTACGAATTTGTGGATCCGGTTGCCCGCCTCCCCATCTGCAAGCTGGCTCGTCAAGTCGGCAACGCCGTTCCGGTCAAGGTCGGCGAACTCATCGGAGCATCATTGCGGAGCGCCGTCGCCTGTGCCTGATCACAAGTCTAAGTACTACATGACCATCAGCCTCAATGTGCTCAATCACATGGGGCTCAACCTCTACAGCAACGTTCCGGCCGTCCTTGCCGAGGTCATCGCCAACGCTTGGGACGCCGACGCCACGAAAGTCCAAGTCGAGTTCGATCTCGGCGGCAAGGCGATTACCGTCACCGACAACGGCTGCGGGATGACTCGTGAAGACATCAACAGCAAATACCTCTACGTTGGTTACGAAAAGCGCGCTCCCGCCGTTGTTCTTGGCGAGAAGCTCCTAACGCCTAGATACGATCGGCAGCCCATGGGCAGAAAGGGCATCGGCAAGCTCTCGCTGTTTTCCATCGCCAACAAGATAAGCGTCTACACACGCGTCGAAGGTGGCGACACCGAAGCCTTTCTCATGGACTCGGACGAAATCCGTCGGGCGATCAACATTGAAGACCCTTCTCGGGTGAGCCGTTACGAACCGCAACCTATTGACGCCGAAGGCAACGAGCCCGAGAGTCAGGGAACTCGTGTCCGCATCACGGACCTCAAGAAGCTGCGGTTGACGCAAGCTTCGATCCAAGGGCTAAGGCGGCGGCTTGCCCGTAGATTCAGCATCATTGGCGACGCTCAGCACTTCGCCGTCAGCGTCGATGGCAATCCGATCACACTGGTGGATCGAGACTACTTCCACAAGGCCCGGTTCATCTTCCAGTACGGTGCCGACTACGCACAGCACTGCCCACGTCTGGAAGAGGACCACGGCGACGTGGCCGGATCGTTCACGAGACCACACCAATTCGATGCGAACGGCAGGCCTGAGCAGAGCGGCCCTTATTCAATCAAAGGTTGGGTGGCCATCGCTTGGCGTTCCAACGATTTGGACGCCGACAACGAGAATTTAAACAAGATCACCATCGTCGTCCGCGGCAAGGTCGCACAGGAAGACGTCCTACAGGAGTTCAGGCTCGGCGGCATGATCACCAAATACATGTTCGGTGAGGTCGAGGCCGACTTCCTAGACTCGGACGACCTCCCCGACATAGCCACGTCGAGCCGGCAGCGCATCTCCGAGGACGACGAACGCTACGAGGCCCTGTTCAAGTTCGTCGAGTCCGAACTGAGGGCAATCTGGACGAAAACCAACAAGCTAAAGGAACATGCGGGGCTTAGGCACGCCCTGATGAGCAATCCACATCTGAAGCGGTGGTACGACGAGCTCCGCCCGCCAAGGCTAAAGAGGTTCGCAGGCAAGATATTCGGCGACATCGACAAGGCTGGAATCGAAGAGTCCCAACGTCAGGGGGCCTACGCCAACGGGGTCATGTTGTTCGAACATTTGAAGATGAACGCCGCCTTGGACCTGCTGGATAGCATCGACATTACCAAGGTCGATGAGTTCCTTGGTTACTTGAATGATGTCGACGCTCTCGAGGCCGAGCATTACCGCCAGATCGTGCAGCAACGTCTCGCTGTCATCCGCAAGCTTCGTCAGTCGGTTGACGAGAATGCCAAGGAGCGAGTACTCCAAGAGTACATTTTCGACCACTTGTTCCTTCTGGATCCCGGTTGGGAACGGGCGACCCAGTTCGCTGACATGGAGCGACGCATGGAGGAGGTGCTCAAAACGAAGGAGAAGACGCTGCGCATCGACATTCGTTTCACGAAGTACCGTCGGGTCGCCGCCGCACACGTCATCGTCGAGCTAAAGCGTCGGTCCGCCAAGGTCACGAAGTTCGAGCTTGAGCAGCAAGTCCGAGGCTATATGGACGCACTACGGGAAGAAGTGAGCAATAGCTCCTCGACGAACGCCGCTCTCCCTATCCAAGGCATCTGTGTTGTAGGCCACCTGCCGCAAGGGTGGAATAACCCACAAACTAGGCAAGTGGATGAAGAGTCGCTGAGGCTCTATGGCATTCGTGTCATGACCTACGACGAACTCATCGACAACGCTTTCAACGCCTACGGCGAGTTTTTGGCAGCGTCCGAGTCCAAGGGCCAACTCCGGGATCTCATGGAACAGATTCGTAACTATCAGTGAGAGTTCGAAGGCCTGTGATCGCCAGCGTCCGTCCGCCGACCAGAGCTGCCGTGGCTAAGCTTGACGACCGCGAAGGCGTGAACGTCGAGTCGGGAAAATGTTTGAGTTGATCGGATTTGAAGTGGCACGATAATTGATGACGGTTGCAGGAACCAGGCGGATGTGGTCCGGCGGGGCACACACGAGGATATGAAGGGATGTTCGAGCGCTTGCGGATACGGAACTACCGGACGTTCAGTGACCTCAGCATCGATCGACTGAGCCGGATCAACCTCTTCACCGGTCGAAATAACTCCGGGAAGACGACCTTGCTCGAAGCCTTGTTTCTTCTCTGCGGCTCTGGCAACTCTCATGTGGCGCTGAACGGCTATGTTGTTCGTGAACCGAACGGTGCGGCACCCCCTGCTGCGATACCAGAAACGTTCTGGAAACCGCTATTCACCGATCTTGATGTGGAGAGGACCGTAAAAATCGAGGGGCGACATGGCTCGTGCGGCTCGCTGAGCCTAGACGTTGAGGTTGATCGAGCCGGTGCCGTCCCAGTTTCGCTCTTCGGTTCCAGCCGAAAGTCGATGCCGGAGTTCTCGAACTTAACGGGGCTGCTATTTTCCTTCAAGATGGGTGTTAAAACGGGCGAGAGCCGCATACGTTTTGTGGGTGATGGATTTCAGAGGGAACCCGCCGATGTTCGGCTCCCTTTTCGACTTCCTTTTGAAGCTGTGTTCCTTTCCTCACGCACTGCCAACCCTCAGGAGGACGCTATACGCTTGGGGCGGCTTCGGAAACGAAAGCAGGGCGACCTTGTCTTGGAGGCGCTGCGGATCGTTGAACCCAGACTTCGGAGCGTTGAGGACAATTCCGCCAGCGGTGCGCCAATGATCTGGGGAGACATCGGACTTCCCGAACTCGTTCCGTTACCGGTGATGGGCGAGGGCATGACGCGGGTTGCGCGGGCGATCATCGCAATCTCCACGGCGCCAGAAGGTGTCGTCTTGGTGGACGAGATTGAGAATGGCCTTCACCACTCCACATTACCCAAGGTTTGGGCAGCAATAGATAGGGCGGCCAAGCAATTCGATACGCAGATTTTCGCCACTACGCATAGTTTCGAGTGTATGGAGGCGGCGCATCGCGCACTCGACGATGCCAGCCTTCGTGTTCACCGCTTGGAGGCGGTCGGCGGGAAGATCGGGTGTGTCAGCTACGAACCCGAAGAACTCGAAGCGGCGGTCTCCCACGGCCTTGAAGTCCGCTGAGCGTGGAGCAACCAACGCGAATTGTCAAAACCACGCAACTTTTGGTTGAAGGCAACGACTTCCGTAATTTCTTCGAGGCGTTCGCCAAACATCTCGGGCTCTCGGACTCCCTACAGATTCAGAATTTCGGAGGCGTGGATGAGTTACGGAGTTTCCTTAAGGCGTTCGTCAAGATTCCGGACTTCGGTACTGTGGAGAACATCGGTATCGTCCGTGACGCCGAAAAAGACGAGGAGGCGGCGTTCCGGAGCGTCCGCTCCTCGCTTGCCAATGCAGCGCTGCGGATGCCAACTGAGGCGGGAACGCCAAGCGCCAGAGGCCCAAACGTCAGGGTGCTGATCCTACCCGGCGGAGGTGAGGCGGGCATGCTTGAGACGCTGCTTTGCCGAACCTTCGTCAACGAAAAGGTAAACCGTTGCATCGATGAGTTCTTCGAGTGTGTGAATGCCCTACGGGATGGGTCATTGAGCCGGCCTGACAAGGCGCGCGCCCATGCTTACTTGGCGACAACGCAGAACCCACACCATTCCGTCGGCGTGGCAGCGAAAGCGGGCGTATGGGATCTTAAGCACGCAGCGTTCGCCGACATCCGTACTTTCCTAGCGTCCCTTTGTGGCGTTCCACGGCCATGATCTCAGCTATGAAAGACGTGGCGGCCGCTGGCGACGCACTGTGCCGTGTTGGCAGCTCGCGGAGCGGCTTGACCGTGGCGCACCGCTCCCAGTGATGTCACACGGGGCCCGCCGTCGGTCCGTTCGGATACGGTCACAGCCTACGCGCTTGTGCTCGCATCTTGCCCTAAGCCGCGTGCGCCCGCCACCCGCATGCGGGCAAGGGTCAGGGCAATCGCTTTTGGATTCCGGCGGTTTCGATGACGGCGGCGATGCGTCAGA
>CAYGBI010000088.1:0-13990 GCA_964348085.1 uncultured Pseudomonadales bacterium
GCCGGTAGGCGCCGCCCGACAGCGCGAAGCCCCGCAGCGGCGGCGGACGACCGCCCGTCGCGTCGAACACGAAGTACTCCCGCACCCCGATCAACTCGTAGATGCGCTTCTTCGCGGTCAGGTCGCGCCGCCACGTGGACGGCGACAGCGCCTCGAGCACGAAGTCCGGCGCCTTGCCCACCTCCCAGACGACCTGCTTCTCGAGGTCGTGGCGCGGCTCGACGTCCAAGGCGACCAGCACGTCCGGCGAGACGTGGCGGCGCCGCGGCCGGCGGTCCCGGCCGAAGCGCACGTACCACAGCGGCAGGTCGGCGGAGACCTGCGCGGCGCGCCCCCGGAAGTGCGCCCGGAGGCCGTCGAAGTTGTAGGTGAGCGCCGTCAGGTGCGCCTGGGTGGCGGGCACTTTGCCCTCCACGAAGGGCAGGTCTTCGGCGCGGAGCGCGAGGATGGCCTCGAGTTCCCGGCGGTGGCGCGGGTCGCACCGGTCGAGTGGGGCAAGGGCGGTTTCGGCCATGGCCTGGTGTTGTCCTCGTCGTGTCGCGGCCGTACTCGGGCGCCGTGACGGTGCCAAGCCGAACGACTTGGTGTCAAAGACGCCTCCACCGTAGCACATCGGACGGTGCGTCGGCGGGGTGCGGGTCGTCGCGTTGCTTCGGTAGCTGCCATGCTTCGCTCCCCGTCCGTCCGACAGTTGAGGGAAGGCTAAAGGGCGCCTGAATTGGCCACTAGACGACATCCCCCCATCCTTTTGTGAGCCATTGCCAAGTCGCGAGGTGCGATCCGTCGCACAAAGCCTGCGGCTCGGCTTGCCGAAATCCCTCGCGGGGCCGATGATTCGCCGTTCACGACTCTATTGGGATCGAATATGTCTCCGAGCGCGAACGCCAACAAACACAAGAACGACATCTACGGCAATGTCGATGACCCCAAGGCCGTCAAGGAAGCGAAGCCGGCAACGCCAGCGGCAACCGTTGTTCTATTGCGCGATGCGGCCAGCGGCCCGGAAGTGCTGATGCTGCGCAAGAACTCGAAGATCGCCTTCGGCGGCATGTGGGTGTTTCCCGGCGGGCGCATCGACCCGCAAGACTATCCGGCGGACGGCGACCGGGAGACGGGAGCGCGCAACGCCGCCGCACGGGAGGCGCAAGAGGAGGCCGGAATCGACGTCGATCCCGAGGATTTCGTCTGGTTCGCTCATTGGACGCCTCCGCCAAGCACGCCTGTACGCTTCGCCACTTGGTTCTTCGCCGCGCGAGGGGCGGATCAGGCGGTGAGCATCGACGACGGCGAGATCAAAGACCATCAATGGATCCGACCAGCGGACGCTTTGGCGAAACACGCCGAAGGCGAGATCGACTTGGTGCCGCCGACTTGGGTGACCTTGTATCACCTATCCCACTATCAGCCGGTCGAAGCGATCCTGCACCAGTTCGCCGGCCGTACCGCACGCGTCTACGAAACCCGAGCAGTCAAACGCCGGGACGGCGTGCGGGTTGCCTTGTGGCGGGGCGATGCCGGATACGAGGACTGGGACGCCGACCGGGAAGGTCCCCGGCACCGATTGGTGATGCCGGAAGATGGCTTTACCTTCGAGAACGACGTGGTGGACTACTAGCAACCGCGAGGAAAGAACGGCCATGCATCCCGCCCGGCTGGCTCCCTCGTCGCGCCTTGTCGGGCGGGCGCCTGACCGTCCTCGGTGCGACCCGGACTTCCACCAACGGCTTCTAGCCTAGCGAGCCGCTTCCCGCCATTCGTGCTGCGAGCGCATACCCGGGGCCAATTCGGTCTTCGGGTCGCCGGCGACGCGGGTGTGTTGCAGAACCCGGGCTTCGCTGCGGTCGTACGGTCGCGCCCGATGCATGACGCAGCGGTTGTCCCAGATTACCGTATCGCCCACTTCCCAGTCGTGCATGTAGGTTCTCGGCGGCCGACAGGCGAAGTCCACGAGGTCGCTCAGCAGACGCGCCGACTCCGCCTCGCCGAAGCCGGGGATGCCGTAGGCGTGGCGCCCGATGAAGAGCGCCTTGCGGCCGGTCACCGGATGCTCCTTTATCAACGGCCGCAGCGGCTTGTCGCCGGAGTAGAAGCCATAGCCGGCGCCAACTTCGACTTTGTGGCCGATTTGCGCTTGCGAATGGAACAGGGAGTGGTAGGCGGAGAGGCCGCTTAAGCGCTGCCGGGTCGCATCGTCCAAGGCGTCGTAGGCGGCGCGCATGTCCGCCCACTCGGTCTGACCGCCGGCCGAAGGCGTCACCAACGCGGTGAGGACGGACGCTTTCGCGGACAACGGCATGTACGAGCTGTCGGTATGCCAACCTTCGTTGCCGCGCAGGATTCTCGCACCGTGCGCGCCGGCGTTCAGAATCTTGCCGTCTGCGGCGCGGTTGCTGATATGCACCACCTTGAGCGGAGCGCCCTTGGCCAAATGTTCAGGCTTGCCGAAGCGGGTGGCGAAGGCGAACTGCTCGTCCGGCGTCGGATGCTGATCGGGGAAGATCAGCACCCCGAACTCGTGGAAGGCGTCTTCGACGGCCCGCCAATCCTCGTCGTTCAAGTGGCCGATGCGTATTCCGGTGACGATGGCGCCAAGCGTGGCGTCCGTCGGTTGGATGTTCACGGTCATGGTTGGTGCCTCCCGATCCTGCGTACAAGCGCGGTGCGCTATGACGTGCCGATGGAAAGCAGGTTTTCCACCGGTCGATAGCGTTCCTCCAAGTAGTCGACGTCCGCCTCGTCGAGGGTGATCTCGCAAGCCGCCACGAGTTCCTCGAGTTGCGCGACACGCGATACGCCCACCACCGGCGCATGGATCTCCTCCTTGTTGGCAAGCCACGCCAAGGCGATCTGCGCCGGTGTCTTGCCGTATTTCTCCGCCACTTCCACCACCCGGTCGGCGATCGCGAAAGTGGCCTCGCCGCGGTACAGGCCCTCCGTGCGCCGGCGGTCGCGGCCTTGCGAACGATTCGTCGAACCGCCTTCGAAGCCGCCCTTGTAGGAGCCGGCGAGAATGCCGCGCGCCAATGGCGACCAAGGCGTAAGCGCGACGCCGGTGCCCGCGCAGTAGGGGTTCATCTCGCGTTCCTCCTCGCGATAGACGAGGTTGTAATGGTTCTGCATGGAGACGAACTCCGTCCAGCCGTTGCCTCGCGCCGTCAACTGCAACTCGGCGAATTGCCAAGCGAACATCGACGAAGCGCCCAGATACAGCACCTTGCCGGCCTTGACGACGTCGTGCAGCGCCTCCAACGACTCTTCGATGGGGGCTTGGACTTGTCCGGGGACACCGTGCGGGTGGCGGTGAATGACCAACTGATCGACATAGTCGTGGCCCAAGCGCTTCAGGCTCGCGTCGACGCCTTCGATGATGTGTTTGCGGGACAGGCCGCCTTGGTTGGCGCCCCTGCCCATCGGCATGGTGACCTTGGTGGCGAGCACGTACTCGTCGCGCTTGGCGATTTCCTTCAACAGCGCCCCCACCACCCGCTCGCAGGCGCCGATCCCATACACGTCCGCACAGTCGAAGTAGAAGAGGCCATGTTCCAACGCGGCTTCGAAGATGGGCCGCGCTTGGTCGATGCCGAGCGTCCAGTCGCCTTGGTGGCCGCGCCCCGGCTCGCCGAAGTTCATAGTGCCGAGACACAGAGGCGACACGCGCAGGCCGCAGTTGCTCCCGAGTTGGACGGGCTTGAGCATTCGTGGTCCTTTGGTCGGTTTACCGCCACCACTATCGACGAAAAGACCGTGCGCCGTCAAAGCCACCACGAGACCGAAGTGTCCGGCGGGTGCGCCGACGGATTCTCAAGTACAATGCCAGCCAACGGACGGGAGTGGCGATGAAACTGTTCTGGTGCTCGAATACGCGCGCCTCCCGCGCGCTTTGGCTGTTGGAAGAGGCGGGCGTCGACTACGACCGCGTGCCGATCGACATCCGCAATCCCGAGGCGGAGCGCGACCCGGAGTTCGCGTTGGCGAGCCCCATGGGCAAGGTGCCGGCGTTGGCCGACGGCGAAGTGCGCATGGCGGACTCGGCGGCGATTTGCTTGTACGTGGCGGACCGCTATCCGGCCAAGGATCTCGCCCCCGCCGTGGCGGACCCGCGCCGCGGCGCTTATTTGTACTGGATGATCTACACGCCCGGGGTCATCGAGCCGGCCATGATGGAGAAGCTCAATGGCCTCTCGCCGAACCGTGTTTCCGCCGGCTGGGGCGACTACGACACCATGCTGCAGACGCTCGAGCGCCAATTGCGCGAAGGCCCGTGGGTGCTCGGGGAACAATTCACCGCCGCCGACGTGATGGTGGGCTCCAGTGTGCATTTCATGAGCGCCTTCGACATGCTGCCCGATTCACCCGTGCTCGAGGGCTACCTCGCGCACTGCTTGGCGCGACCCGCCATGCAGTTCGCGCTGGCCGCCGACGACTGACCGCGCAACCCGTCGCGAGGTCGCCGGGGCGAGGCGTCGGGTACGATGCGCGACGCGCAGATCAGCTAAATCCACTGGAGGACGAATGACCATCCGCTTGCTTTGGCCACGCTCGGGCCGCGACCACTCCGTTGAAATAGAAGCCGCCGGCGAGGGCGTCGTCACCGAGTTCGCCCGCGGCTTCGACACGGTGACCGATGAGCAGTGGCGCAACTGCACCGGCATCGTCGGCGTCGCCCCACCCGTGCAATACCTGCCGAAGCTCGACAAATGCCGCATCGTCGTGAAGACCGCGGTGGGCTTCGACGATGTCGACATCGAAGCCTACGGCAAGCTCGGCATCCCGGTGTGCAACGTGCCGGACTACGGCACTCGCGAGGTGGCGGACCACGCCATCGCGTTGATGATGACGCTTACCAAGAGCATCGCCTTCCACGACGAAGAACTGCGCGCGGACCCCATCGGCAACTGGCGGCCGGCGCTCAATCCCTACGGCCGCCGCCTCTCCGCTTGCACGTTCGGCATCATTGGCTTAGGGCGCATCGGCACCGCCGCCATGCGCCGCGCGGCCGCCTTCGACATGGACTGCGTGTTCTACGACCCCTACCAGCCGAGCGGCTTGGAACTGGCCTTGGGCGTACGTCGCGTGGACACGCTGGCGGAACTCATGGGGCAATGCGACGTCGTCAGCGTCCACACGCCGCTCAACGACGAGACCCGCGGTTTGGTCGGCGCAAGCGCGTTCGCCGCCGCCAAGAAAGGCATCATCGTGATCAACACGGCGCGCGGGCCGATTATCGACTTGGACGCTCTGCACGACGCCATGCGGGACGACACCGTGCTGGCGGCGGGCCTCGATGTGCTGCCGGACGAACCCGCCAATCTGAACGCGCCCCTCATTGCCGCTTGGCATCGCAACGAAGATTGGATCAAGCACCGCTTGGTCATTACGCCGCACTCGGCGTTCTTCACGCCGGAGAGCGTGCGTGACATCCGGGCGTTTTCCGCCCGCACGGCGGTGCGCTATCTGCGCGAAGGTCGGTTGGTCAACTGCGTCAACGAGCAGTATTTGACCCAGCGACGGTGACGGGTCGTCCCTAACGAGGCCAACGCTCAAGCGCTTCGGTGTCCGGCCCCCGGCTGCTAAACCGCAACACCTCGATTCTCGTCCTGGCGCAGCTCGTGTCGGTGACGGGCGTGGTGACGCTCGTCACCATCGGCGGCATCGCCGGGCAGCGGCTGGCGTCGTCGCCGGCGCTTGCAACCTTGCCGGTCGCCTTCATGACGATCGGCACCGCGGTGTCTACCATCGCCGCGGCTTGGCTGATGTCGAAGGTGGGGAGGGGACGAGGTTTCGCGGCGGGGGCCTTGGCGGGATGCCTGGGCTACCTCGTCGCCGTCGCGGCCATGGTCCAAGGCAGCTTCGCGCTCTTTCTGCTGGCGGCCGGCTTGGTGGGCGTAGCTGCCGCGTTCTCGCAGCAGTACCGCTTCGCCGCCATCGAGAGCGTCTCGACAGACGCGGCCGGTCCGGCGGTGTCCTTGGTGTTGGCGGGTTCCCTAGGCGGCGCGATCGCCGGGCCGGCTTTGGCGGCGGGTGGCGAGAACTGGCTCGCCGCGCCCTTCGCCGGCGCGTTTGTCGTGCTGTCGGCGGCGTTTCTACTGCTCGCGGGCGTGCTCTTGCGCTTGCGCATCGAGCCCCCGCCGGCAACGGCAATCGGTGGCGAGGCGAGAGCGCTGAAAGTCATCGCCCGGGAGCCGCTGTTCTTGCTTGCCGTGTTGGGCGGCGTCGCCGGCTACGCGGCGATGGTCTTGGTGATGACGGCGACCCCGGTGAGCATGCATGTCGTAGACGGCCATTCGCTCGCCGAGTCCGCGACCGTGGTGCAGGCGCACGTGCTCGCCATGTACCTGCCGTCGCTGGCGACGGGCTATCTCGTCGCCCGCTTCGGCGCCGGCTTCGTCATGGCGGTGGGCGCACTGGTCTTGGCCTTGGCGGTGGCCGCTGGCTTCGTCGGGCGGGAGGTCATGCACTACGCAGTGGCGATGATCGCCCTCGGCGTCGGCTGGAACTTCCTGTATGTGGGCGGCACGGTGCTGCTTAGTCTCGCTCATCGACCGCAGGAGCGTTTCCAAGCCCAAGCAGTAAACGACTTCAGCGTCTTCGGTGTTTCGGCCGTAGGATCGCTCAGCGCCGGCGCCATGATGCACTGGTTCGGCTGGCATGGCGTGTTGTCGGCGGCGCTGGTGCCGGTGGTCGCGGTCGTCGTCGCTTTGGCCGTGGTGCGCCCGGCGCGCTCCATCGCGCCGAAGTTGCCTTAACGGCTTGTCGGACTCGGTGGCGTTAGCCGTGCAGTCCGACTTGTGTATAGGGTGGCTTGGGCTTAAGGCGAAAGGCGGTGCCAAGAGGCGCTAATGTCCCGTCTCCGACGCTCCCACCGTGCGCACATGCGTGCCGGTTCGCCAGTCCCGTTCCGGCGTCTCGCAACGCGGCGAGGCGTAATGCGCGGAAATCGCCCGGCGAAAGTCGCCGCTGCGGTTCCGCCCGGACCCGTGGATTAAGAGCGGATGGAAGAACACCGTGTCGCCCGGCCGCATTTCGAGATATTCGCGCGACTCGTGGCGTGCGCCGTCAATGCCGTAGAAAGCGTGGTTGACGTACTGCCAGTCCGGGTCGCCATGCTCGCGCAATCCCACACGATGGGAGCCCGGCAAGACGGCCAAGCAGCCGGATTCTCGGGTGCAGGGCGACAGGGCGGTCCAAGCAGCGACGATGCCCGCCGCCGGACGCAGGCGGAAATAACGCAGGTCCTGGTGCAGCGGGTGGCGGCCATCCACCCCCGGCGGCTTGTTGAATACGTTGGTGGTGATGACCACGAGCGGCGTCGACGGCGCGTCGCCGACCAATTGCCGAGCGATGGCGAGCACGCCCGGCTGGCGGGCGTAGTCGAACAATGCGGGATCGCTTTCGAAGTTGAGCACCTTGTTGACGGCGTGCAACGGCGTCGCCGGGCGCACCGCGCCCTTGACCACCATGACGTCGCGCATGACCACCATCCCGGGCGGCGGTTCGACGGGGCCCTCCACCAGCTCGACGAAGCGGTCGTCGTAGCGGCGGCGGCGTTCGGCGTCGACGAGCCCCGGCACCAGTACGTAGCCGTGCTGATCGTAGTGTTCGAGTTGCTCTGGCTTAAGCACGAGTCAGCGCCGCATTGGCGAGGTCTCGCCGGCGACGCGGCGCCGTTGGCCGGTAGGCGCCGCACGGCATTCCGCGAGCTTGAGAAAGCGTGCCGCGAGCTTAGGCCCCGCACCCTCGTCCTCGTGCTTGAAGAACGCGAAGCCGCGCGCCGCGCCGGTGGCGTAGCCCTTGTCCAGCCACTGGGTCAGCGCCGAGCGGTCGTAGTCGGGCCGACGCAGCCGCAAATACAGCCAGTCCGTCGTCCCGCTGAAGGTCGGCAAAGTCAGCTTGCCGTCCTCGGAGACGCAGATCGCCGCGCCATGGCGGGCGAGCAGGTCGGCGACTTCCCCGTCGAACCAAGAGTCGTGCCGAAACTCCACGGCCGCCGGGTACGCCTTCGGCCAAGCATCGAGGAACGCGGCCAAGCGCGCCGTGTCCTTGCGCAAATAGGGCGGCAGTTGGAACAGCACGCAACCGAGCTTGTCGCCGAGCGCCTGCAAGGACGCCGCCAAGTACCCGATGGCATCCTCGCAGTTCGCCAACTTCGCTTGGTGGGTGATGCGCCGAGATGCCTTGATGGCGAAGCGGAACGACGCCGGCACTTGGTCGCGCCACGAGGCCAATACTTGGCTGCGGGGCATGCGGTAGAACGTGTTGTTGATCTCCACGGCCGGCAGTTGCGATGCGTAATGCGTCAACATGCCGTTGGCGGCGATGTCCGGCGGGTAGAACGTGCCTCGCCACCCCTTGTAGCTGTAGCCGCTGGTTCCGGCGAGCCACTGCATGGCCTCCCTCCGTTTGGCGCGTGTCCGGCGCAACATAGCCCTCGCCGGGCGGCGCTGTCCACCTGCGGTAGACTGCGCACATGAACTATCCGCTTACCCGTATGCGGCGCAACCGGCGCGCCGAGTTTTCCCGCCGTTTGGTGCGGGAGACGACGTTGACCGTGGACGACCTCATCTATCCGCTGTTCGTCGTCGACGGCAGCGGTGCGCGTCAGCCGGTGGCGTCCATGCCGGGCATCGAACGGTTGAGCGTCGATCAACTCGTCGAGGAAGCGAAGACCGCGCAGGACTTGGGTATTCCGGCGGTGGCGGTGTTCCCCAATGTGGAGAGCGCGGCCAAGACCGCTGACGGGCGTGAAGCAACCAATCCGGATGGCCTGATTCCACGCGCCGTGGCCGCCGTGAAGGCGGCTTGTCCCGCCCTCGGCGTAGTGACGGACGCGGCGCTCGACCCGTACACGACCCACGGTCACGACGGCGTTTTGGACGAGGACGGCTATGTGCGCAACGACGAGACCGTCGCCGTGCTGGTCGACCAAGCGTTGGTGTGCGCCCAAGCCGGTGCGGATGTGATCGCTCCGTCGGACATGATGGATGGTCGCGTGGGCGCGATTCGCGGCGCGTTGGAGGACGCAGGCTTCGTCAACACGCAAATCATGGCCTATTCCGCCAAGTACGCCTCGGCGTTCTACGGCCCGTTCCGCGACGCGGTAGGGTCGGCCGCTTTGCTTGGTCACGCCGACAAGCTGACGTATCAGATGGACCCGGGCAATAGCGACGAAGCCTTGCGCGAGATCGAGCTGGACCTCGAGGAAGGCGCCGATATGGTGATGGTCAAGCCGGGCCTTCCTTACCTCGACATCGTGCGCCGCGTCAAAGACGCCTTCGGCGCGCCCACGTTCGTGTACCAAGTGAGCGGCGAATACGCCATGCTGATGGCCGCCGTGGGCAACGGCTGGCTGGACGAGCGCGTGATCGGCGAATCCCTCGTGGCGATCAAACGCGCCGGGGCGGACGGCATACTCACCTACTTCGCCAAGCATGTGGCCGGGCAACTGTACCGACACGCCTAACCGGTATGCGGCGACCTCGGCGCGACGCGGACTTCCATCACGGGTTGCCAAGGCCACGAAAGCCGTTGCCTCTCGGCACTGCCTTTCACCTTACGTCCGACGACCGGACTTCGCCGAACCAAACCCCTACGTCGCCCTTGCCTCTCGGCACCGCACCCGCCTCAAGTCCGAGTTACCTGATAGCGCCGCGAAACGACGGTCGCCGTGACACCACAGAGAGTGCGGGTGTTAGAATCCGCGCCACTCCCTTCCCTACCCGTAAACAAGGAGCCGCCATGTCGGACCAAATTCAACACGTAACCGACGCCGAATGGGACGAGAAAGTGCTGGGTGCGGACAAGCCCGTGCTCGTCGACTATTGGGCGGAGTGGTGTGGGCCGTGCAAGATGATCGCCCCCATTCTCGAAGAAATCGCCGAGGAGTACTCCGGCCGCGTACAAGTGTGCAAACTCGACATCGACAGCAACCAGCAGACGCCGCCCAAGTACGGGATTCGCGGTATCCCGACGTTGATGCTGTTTCGCAATGGCGAAGTAGAGGCCACCAAGGTCGGCGCATTGTCGAAGTCGCAGCTCGCCGCATTCTTGGACAGCAACATTTGATGCACAAACGCGGTCGGCCTCTCCGCCATTGGCTTTGAGGTCGACCGCGAGGCGCCGTTTCGTTGGTGGCGGCGCTGCCGGAACGATGTTAGAGTTCCACTCCGCCGGCCTCTCGGGGGCCTTCCTCTTGAGACCTCCCTAAAGCGCGATCACGTGCGGTCATCTTCACCTTCCTCAACGTTCCTCAATCGCACTCACTTCGAGTTCAAGTAAGACCCTGCTATGAATCTGACAGAGCTGAAACGAAGACCCGTCGGCGAACTCGTCGACCTGGCCCGAGACTTGGGCCTCGACAACATGGCCCGGTCGCGCAAGCAAGAGGTGGTCGCCGCCATCCTGCGCAAACAGGCCACCAACGGCGACGACATCTACGGCGAAGGCACGCTGGAAATCCTGCCGGACGGCTATGGGTTTCTGCGTTCCGCGGACAGTTCGTATCTCGCGGGACCGGACGACATCTACGTCTCGCAGAACCAGATCCGTCGATTCAACCTGCGTACCGGCGACAGCATCGCCGGCAGGATACGCCCGCCAAAGGGCGGCGGCGAACGCTACTTCGCGCTGCTGAAGATCGACGAAATCAACTTCAGCGAACCCTCCTCCAAGAAACAGAAGATCCTTTTCGAGAACCTAACGCCCGATTTCCCGGACGAACGCCTCACCTTGGAACGGGGCAACGGCACTACGCAAGACCTGTCGTCGCGCATCGTCGATCTCGTCGCGCCGATCGGCAAGGGCCAGCGAGCGCTTATCGTCTCGCCGCCGAAAGCCGGCAAGACCTTGATGTTGCAAAACATCGCGGACTCTATCGCCGTCAACAACCCGGACGTGGTGCTCATCGTGCTGCTTATCGACGAACGCCCCGAGGAAGTCACCGACATGCGCCGCATGGTGCGCGGGGAAGTGGTCGCGAGCACCTTCGACGAACCGCCTTCTCGCCATGTGCAAGTGGCCGAGATGGTCATCGAGAAAGCCAAGCGACTAGTCGAGCACAAGAAAGACGTGGTGATTCTGCTCGACTCCATCACCCGCTTGGCGCGCGCCTACAATACGATCGTGCCGTCTTCCGGCAAGGTGCTCACCGGCGGCGTGGACGCCAACGCCCTCGAACGTCCCAAGCGTTTCTACGGTGCCGCTCGAAACTTCGTCGAAGGCGGCAGCCTGACCATCATCGCCACGGCGCTCATCGATACCGGCTCGAAGATGGACGAAGTGATCTACGAGGAGTTCAAGGGACGCGGCAACTTGGAGATTCACCTAGAGCGCAAGATCGCCGAGAAGCGCGTTTGGCCGGCGATCAACATTCGCCGTTCCGGCACCCGCCGCGAGGAACGTCTGCTCGCCGAAGACGAACTGCAGCGCGTTTGGATATTGCGCAAGCTCCTGCACGACATGGACGACATCGCCGCGATCGAGTTCATGGTGGACAAGCTCAAGGAGACGAGGACCAACAATCAGTTCTTCTCTTCGATGCGCGGCGGGCGCTGAATCAACGCTTCGTCGGCAGGCGCCCCGACCAACCGAAGCGCCTTCTCATAGCACATGTTCGCGGCGCTCAAGTCGCCCGATTCGGCCTGCAGCCGACCCATCGCCGTCAGGCCGGCCAAATCCTCCGTTTGCCGCAAGCTTGCTCGCAGATGGTCGATGGCCCGAGCGGTATCGCCTGCCGCCTGCGCCAGTCGACCCAAGGTGAATAGCACGGACGGATCCTCCGGCCGCGCTTGCAGCCAGCCGGCGGCGACCTCAAGCCGTTTGCGCGCCTCGCCAACATCCGCGCTCGGAATGGTCGCGTAGCGACGCACCCAAGAGTCGTGCCAAGCCTTCTTCAGGCTCTGGCGGACCACCCGCTCGGCGGCGTTGGTGTCGCGACGGGCCAGAATGTCCACGTAGTCCAGCAGTAGCGCCTCTTCCAAGCGCATCGCCTTGGGCATCGCCCGCCATGTGTTTCGCGCGTGCTCCGCGGCATCCGCGCTTTGCTTCGACTTGGCGAACCGCGCACGCCAGACGGCCACTTGCGTCGCTTGCATGTCGCCACTGGCCTCGTCGGGGAGTGACCCGGCGAGCTCCGCCACGGCGTCCCAGTCGTCAACCGCCTTGTGCGCGTCGAACAGCCGACGAAGAACCAACGGGTGGCGCGGCGCTTGCCGCAACAAGGGCGTCAAGGTGGCTATGCTGCGCCGCCACTGCCCAGCGGCCTGTTGCAGTTCGGCACGCGTGAGCTCGGTGACGAAGGCCGCCTCGGGCGTTGCCGACTTGGCGCGGTCCAAGGCGTCGTCGCGTCCCTCGTGGTCGCCGAGTTCGTTCGCCGCCCGAGCGGCGCCGAAGTAGTTGACGAGGGGTAAGTCCACACCCGCTGCAGATTTGAGCAACGCGGGGACGGCCTCTCGCCAACGCCCTTCCGCGAGCAACATGGCGCCTTGCAACGAGTGTTTGCGCAGCGAGCGAAGACGGCGTGAAGCAACCCAGTTGGTGACCCTGACGCCGCCTCGTAGCGAGCGCCTGACGACAAGGACGATGGCGAAGGTCGTGGCCGCCGCCAAGAGCGCGGCTCCGAGAGCGAACCACAAGCTCGTCTCAAGAGTCGCGTTTTGATAAGCGACCAGCACATAGCCCGGGTCGCGCATCATGAGCACCGCCAGCGTACCGCCAACGGCCAACGCGACCAGAGCAAGGAGAATAAAGAGAATCACTCGGCCGGCGGCGTAAGCCGAGTGCGGCGCAGTTCCTTCAGGCGTTCCAAGGACTGCGAGATGTCGGGCGGCGTGGCACTAAGGTCAATGGCGAGTAGGGCTTCGAGTTCGACCGCCAGATGGGCGACTGATTGGTGGTTTGCGTTCAAGAACTCGCGCAGCCAGTTGCCGGCTGCCGTCAAGCTAGCGCGAAAAACGGTTTGGTCGCCGCGCAAGGCGGCGAGTTGGGCCCGGTCCAGCGCCAAGCGCAAATGCTGCTCCAAGTACTCCGCCTGATCCGGCGGCAGCAGCGGACGCAACGGCGCCGCCCCGTCGTGCTGGCGAAAGCGCACCAAGCCGCTCAGTCGCCTCGTCAACGACCCGAGCAGCGTTGCGTCTCCGTCGGCTGACGGTTGGGGCGCTTCGGCTGACTCGGCGTTCGCTTGGACATACTCGGGGAGTCTCAGCGGCAGTCCACCGAGCGATTCCTTGATGGCCTCCAAGCGCAGAAAGACGCCCTGCACGTCGGCGCCCTTGAACGCCCGCAGCGCCGCCATCTCGTCCGCCAAGCGCGCCCGCACGACGTGAAAAGCCACGGCGTCCACTTGCCGAAGGATGTCGTCGGAGGCCGTCAACAGTTGCAGTGCTCCCGGGGCGTCGCCCTCCATACGCAGCCGATGGTTGGCGATGCGCAACAGATATTCCACTTCGGCAAGCTGCCACTCTCGCGCGCTCGGCGGCGCTTGGTTGACGGCCGCCGCCACGGCGTCCGCCAACGCCGACCGCGCTTGCGTCAACGCTTCCCGCATGCGTGCGTTCTCGTCGCGGGCGCTGGCCAGCTCGTCTTGAACACCGGCGAGTTCCGTCGCAAGCACATCTACTCGCGCGGCCAAACGCCGCTCCGTGTCGTCAATACGGGGCACTAGCATGGCGACGGCGTCGTCCTCGGCGTTTGGCCAATAGAGATAGCCGGCCGCGACGACCGCCACCAAGGACAGCAGCAAGGCCAGAGCCGCCAACCCTCGCGCGGACTTCGACGCTGGCGACGACTTCTCCGCCGGCGGCGTCGATGCCGCAACCGTCGGCGTCTCGGGACTATCGGATGGAGGGAGCTCGGCCATGTCTTCGCACCGGGACGTCCGCTGCGTCCGACCGCTCAAGTCTGCAATTGTCCCGCGTCAATGGCAAGTTGGCGCACCTTGCCGGGTGTACGACAGATCCTTGGTAAGTGCCCGCTGACCTCCGTTGAAGGAAGCGGG
>CAYGBI010000089.1:0-13848 GCA_964348085.1 uncultured Pseudomonadales bacterium
GCCGACGGCCATCGCCGGCGTGCGAAAACCGCCCGAATCGCGGTGCGCCTCGGGAGGGCCGGTCCGTCGGCGATCGGCGCGGTTCGACGAAGTGCCGGCGTGCCTGGCCCCCTATGGCTTTCCCTCCGCACATGCGAGCGGGTGTCCCATTCGCACTCCTTCACTCGCACCATCAGTGGGTGTCCCATTTGCACTCCCCAGTGGGTGTCCCATTCGCATCGCCCCAGTGGGTGTCCCATTCGCACCGCCAGTGGGTGTCCCAATGGCGGAAAAACGGGGTGTTGCGCACCGCTACGGTGTCTACGCGGGAACTGTCCCGTGCGCTCTGTGACGCTAAGGCGAGTCTTCGACCGCCTCGAAGGCCTGTGCCAAGAACGTGGCGTTGTCGAAACGCTGAGGCACCAAGGTGGAGTGGTGGTTGACGCCAACCTTGACCGCGGTGCCGTCCCCCATCCGCTCGTACCGACTGAAGCGGGTAACTACCAAATCCTCCTCCGGGTATACGGCGATGAGTTGGCCGTTTAGACCGGACGCCGCGAAACCGCGGCCGACCGGCGCCGCTGGCCACCAATAGTAGGCGTACTCGCCGGCGAGAGCCGGGGCCGTGCTCTCGCGCACCCACTCGGCCGAGAGCACGATGTCCCCGTTCCATTCGCCGCCGCGGGCATAGAGCAGGCCGAACCGGACGAAGTGGCGGGGTGTCGCATCTATGCAGCAATAAGTCATGACATTGCCCCTCTCGTCCTGCCACCACTCGCCGGCGAAACCAATATAAGCGCCTATGCGTTGGTCGAGATAATGTTGTGGCGAACTGCCGGTCGCCGCCCTCGCCACCTGCCCGCCGATCATCACGTCGCCGTCGGAGTAGGAGTAGAGCTTTTCGCCCGGTTCGCCGATCAGCTCTCGGCGAAGCGAGAGGCCAAGTTGATCCCGGTCGCCATAAAGGACGGCGCCGTTCACGGTTCGCAACGCGGTCCGTAGCGTCATCATGTGGCGAATGGTGATCTTCGACTTGTCCGTGTCGCGCCAGTCGGCGACGTAGCTGTCGGGCACGAACTCGGCCACCCTTTGCTCATCCAAGTCGGTGAGAAGCCCGTCGTCCCGCGCCGCGCCGAGCAGTGCGCTGGTGAAACTCTTCGCCACCGACCAACTGGTGGCGAGATCGTCCGCGCCGCGATCATCCGCGTACCGTTCGGCCACCAGATAGCCGTTCTTGGCCACAAGCACGGCCCCGGTGTGATTTCCGTCTTGGAAGGCATAGGCCAGCGCCGTCTCCAAGGCATCTGGACATAGCCCCTGCGACTCGGGCGTCGCCGTCTGCCATGTCGCTCCCGGCCAGACTTGGTCGAACGGCCCAGCCGAGACAGCGACCGAGCAACCATCCGAGCTCGACGTCGCGCCGCCGGCGGCAGGCGGGGACGCCGGCGGTGGGGGCGGTGAGGGCGTGCCGCTGCCGCCACCTCCCCCACCGCCGCAGGCGCCGAGTGCCACCACGCACGCAACGACGCTCGCCTTGAAACAGCGTCGCACGATGCAAAGGGCGACCCCCACCACTATTCCACGCTCGCCAGCCGTGCTTCGGCACGCCCCATGGCATCCTGCAGAGGACCGAGCTGCCGCACCCACGGTTCCATCGCTCGAATGTCCGCCGGCAACAGCGCCGCCGCGCGGTCGGCAGCCTGGCGGTCCGCGTAGACGCCGGCGAGCAACACATAAAGCGGTTCCCCGTCTTGCTCGACTCGCACCGAGGTCATGCCGGGGAGCCGCTTCTCGACCAAGATACGATCCAGCCGCGCGAAGGAGGACGACGCCGCTATCTGCACGGCGAAATAGTGCGCCGGCAAATCCATCACCCCCATCGCCGCATCCGAGCGGTACGCAGGCGTCGGTGGCAACCCCGTCGACGCCCGCGTCGGCCCGATCCCCGGCGGATGGTTCGCACGCGGGGCGCTTTCCGTGTCCGTTGAGGCCGCCGGCCGCGCTTCGGCGCGCCGCATGGTGTCCTGCAGGGGACCGAGCTGCCGCACCCACGGCCCCATCGCTCGAATCTCCGCCGGCAACAGCGCCGCCGCACGGTCGGCGACCTGACGATCCACATACACGCCGGCGAGCAACACATAAAGCGGTTCGCCATCTCGCTCGGTTCGCACCACGGTCATGCCGGGAAGCCGATTCTCGACCAAGATGCGATCCAGCGGCGCGAGGGAAGACGACGCCAATATCTGCACGGCGAAATAGTGCGCCGGCAAATCCATCACCCCCATCGCCGCATCCGAGCGGTACGCAGGCGTCGGTGGCAACCCCGTCGACGCCCGCGTCGGCCCGATCCCCGGCGGATGGTTCGCACGCGGGGCGCTTTCCGTGTCCGTTGAGGCCGCCGGCCGCGCTTCGGCGCGCCGCATGGTGTCCTGCAGGGGACCGAGCTGCCGCACCCACGGCCCCATCGCTCGAATCTCCGCCGGCAACAGCGCCGCCGCGCGGTCGGCGACCTGACGGTCCACATAGATGCCGGCAAGCAACACATAGAGCGGTTCACCGTCCTGCTCGGTTGGCATCGCGGTCATGCTGGGAAGCCGATTCTCGACCAAAATTCGATCCAACGACTCGAGGGAAGACGACGCCGCTATCTGCACGGCGAAATAGTGCGGCGGCAAATCCAGCACCTCCACCGGCCCGTCCGTGCGATACGCGAGCTGCAAGTACGGCGGCAACGCCTTCCGCGCCTGCGTCCGCTCGGTTCCCGGCGGACGATTCGCCCGTGACGCGCTTTCCGGGTCTGGCGCGTCCGCCTGCGTTTGGCCACCAAAACCAACGGCCCGCTCGTAGCAGTTCCAGTCGCCGCGTAAAGAGCGCTCGCAAAACCAATCCCGTTCCGCGCCGGCACTGCCGCCTATACCGTCGATAGGGGCAGTGCTGCGGCATCCCGCCGCCGCGGCAATGAGGATCAACACGATGCCGCGCCCCACGACCATCAGGTCACCATGCCGCATAGCGCCAGCGCCTGTCAAAGACTGCCCACATGCGGTGTCACGGCGCCGACCTCGCACCGAGTTGGCGCTTCATCACAGCGCCAGCCCGTAGCGGCAAGCGTTGATTCGGCCACCGCGTTCATCCATGATTGCGTGCGTTAGGTGCTCCCGACTCCATGTAGCAGCGGCAAGGCAACAAAATGGTGGCGATGCTCGCGAGTTATCACCGCGTGCCGCGCATCCTGCGGCTCAACATCTCCGGCCAGCCCGTCGATTGGGCAAGCTGGCAGGATGCCGTTTGCCTCTATGCGCGGGATCTCGTGGAGTGGACGCTCGGCGACTCGGTGCTGCGCTTGCGTGGGGGACACTCGCGCATCGACGGCAGTCGCACCACTGTGGACATCCATAGCATCATCGCGTGTGGCGGCCGACGCACGCCGCACGAGCGCACGACTCCCGCGCTCACCAACGTGGCGCTATTCGGTCGAGACCGAAATCTCTGCCTGTATTGCGGGCGCGTATTCGCTGACGCCTCGTTGACGCGCGATCATGTGGTGCCGAAGTCTCGCGGTGGCAGCGACGATTGGGACAACGTGGTCGCCGCGTGCAAGCGCTGCAACCACCACAAGGGCAACCGCCTGCCACACGAATGCGGCATGGAGTTGCTGGCGCTACCCTATGTCCCGAACGTCGCAGAGTACTTGGCGCTCACTAACTCCGGACGCATCCTAGGCGATCAGATGGACTTCCTCGCGACTCAGTTCGGCCGCGCCAGCCGGGAACGAGACAGCCTCTTGCAATAACGCGGCTGCGGACGCCGTCGTTAGCGCTTCAGCTTGGCCGGGTGGCGAGCGCATTGGGCGCATAGGCGATGATGCGGTTTCCCGTTTCGATGTCGAGAAACTCGTTTGGCCCGTGGGCGTTGGATTGCGGGCCGAGCACGCCGGTGACGACGAACTGCACGTCGGGGTAGCGATCACCCAGCATCTTCATGACCGGGATGGTACCGCCGCTGCCCATGGTCATCAGCGGTGCGTTGAAGGACGTCTCGGAGGCATGCGCCAACGCCTCCCGCAGCCACGGCGCAAGAGCGGGCGACGACAACCGGTTTGCGGTTGCGCCAACTCGAACGTCACTGGGGCGTCGTTCGGCGGCTGCCGCTCGAAGAGTCCCCGAATCCGTTCGCCGGCGGCAGCGGCATCCAGCGTCGGCAGCAAACGAAACACGAGCTTCGGCGGCGGTCGAAGGGCGCAGGACGTTGCCGGCATCGGCGAGTGCCGGCGCACCGCCCAAACCTACGGTAGCGAGACTCGGGCGCCACGTGTTGGCGAGCACCAAGTCTGCCGGTGCCAAGGCGCCGGGGTTGGTGTGGCCAGCCCAAAGGAAGCGATCAACATTGGCGTCCCCGCCACGGCGTCGGCCAGATGTCGAACCGACGCAGGAATAGGCACCTCAAGCACGTCGACCAGCTTGCCGGTGCCAGCGTCTTCGACCCGCCCGATCAGTCGGCGCAACAGGCGAAAGCTCGATGGCACGATACCGCCGGCGGCACCCGAGTGAACACCCTCGGTCAGCACTCTCACGGTCAGCGTGCTGGCGACCATGCCGCGCAGCGAAGTCGTCAGCCAAAGCTGTCGTAGTTGCCACACTCCGCATCCAAGCACACCACCATGTCCGACATGCCAATTTCGTCCGCCAAGGCGTCGATATGGGCCGGCAGGTCGTAGCTGCCGCTCTCTTCGCACCCCTCGATTACCAACACGCAGCGCGGATGCGGTAAAAAGCCTTACCGCTGCAACGCCGCGATGGCCGCTAAGGAAGCGAAAACCGCGTAGCCGTCGTCGGCGCCGCCACGACCGTACAGGCGACCGTCGCGGAGTACGGGTCGCCACGGCGTAAGGCCCCCGGTCAGCCCTCGAACTCCGGCCGCTTGTCGTAGTGACCGTAAAGCAAGGCGTTGCCCGGGCCACTGCCAGGCACTTCGCACAACAAGAGCGGTGTGCGATTCGCCGAACTGACAATCCGCGCTGCCGTAAACCGCGAACGCCACTCCCGGCCACCCAGCGTCGCAGGTGTTCGATCGCCTCCTACATGTGGCCAAGGGCCCGCCAATTCGGCTCGAATGCCGGCGACTTGTTGGGAATGCGGATGTAGTAACGGAGCGCAGAAAGGAGGCTGTCGTCCCAAAGTTCGCCGATGAACGAGACCGCCAAACCCGCGTCCAACGAATCCTCGGCCCCGGGGACGTCAGCCGCCATCGCGGCGCCTCCCAGCTTCGCTCGCGTCAAACCGCCAGTGTGGTCGCTCTGCGGATCAAGCCGCGACGGACTCGTAGATCGTCCATACGAATACCGCGATCACGCCAGCGGGCGCGATAAAGCGAATGGTCACGTTCCAAGCCTTCCATTGCCAGTCCGCGGAGAACGCGAGTTGCTCGGTGACGACGTGCTTCGCAACCACCCAGCCTGCGAACAAGGCGATCAGGAGCCCACCCAGCGGCAACAACACCTTGCCGGACACATAATCCACGAAGTCGAAGAAGGTCAACTGGCCAACGACATGGAAGTCGGCCCAAGCGTTGAAGGAAAGCACGCTGCCGATGCCGAGCAGCCAGCAAAAGACGCCTATCGACACCGCCACATGTCCGCGCTGGGCATTGTATCGTTCCACCAGAAAGGCGGCCGCCGGTTCGATGAGCGAAATCGCCGAGGTCACCGCGGCGAAACTCACCAACAAGAAGAACCCGGTGCCCACGACGGCGCCAAGAGGAAGGTTGCCAAAGGCCACCGGGAGCGTCTGGAACATCAGCCCTGGGCCAGCCCCGGGTTCGAGACCGGGATTCGCGAAGACGATGGGGAAGATGGCGAGGCCGGCGGCCAAAGCCACGACGGTGTCCAACACCGCGATGGTGATCACCGCGCCCGTGATCGACGTATTCGACGGCAGGTAGGCGCCGTAGGCCATGATCGCGCCCATGCCGATGCTGAGCGTGAAGAAGGCGTGGCCCATCGCCGTCAACACGCCGCCGACCGTGAGTTTGCTGGCGTCGAAGCTGAACAAGAAACCAGCGCCGCGCGCGAAGTCGCCCTCCACGACGGCGTAGCCCACCAAGCCGATGAGCAGCAGGAAAAGCAGCGGCATCAGCCAACGGACCGCGTTTTCGAGGCCGCCACGCACGCCACGCGCGACGATGAACACGGTAACCGCCATGAACAGCGTATGCCACAGCAGCAATGCCCAAGGATTCTGTAGGAACTCGTTGAACGCGGCTTCCGCCATGGCGCCGTCGGCCGCCTCGAACGCGCCGCTCGCCAAACGGTAGATGTAGTAGACCGCCCAGCCGGCCACCACGGCATAGAAAGACAGGATCATGAATCCCGCCACCACGCCCATCCAGCCGATGGCCTGCCAATATTTGCTACCGCCGCTTCGCGCCACAAGCGTGCTTATCGTGTTGATGGGGCTCTGTCTGCCGGCGCGTCCTACCATCACCTCCGCCATCATCACCGGCACGCCGACGAGCGCGATGCACACCAGATACACCACCACGAACGCGCCGCCACCGTTCTCGCCGGTGATGTAGGGAAACTTCCAGATATTGCCGAGCCCGACGGCGGACCCGGCGGCCGCCAATACGAACAGCAAGCGGCTGGACCACATGCCGTGTCTCGAAACGTCATTCGCCACCCGCTTTTCCTCCCTTTTGCTTATTCGTCTTGCGCTGTTTGCCTATTCGCGTCGCACTCTATAATGCCCCAAAACGCTCATCGCGAACGTACCCCTTCGAGGAAGCGCAGGGGTGCGACACTTGGAACGCCCCAAGCTTGGACCTATGCCGCAAGCCAAAAACTCGACATCCTCGAACGCCGACAAGCTGCCCATTGCGGTGAATCGACGCGCCAAGTTCGACTACGACCTCAGGCAGCGCTTCGAGGCCGGCCTCGTGCTCGAAGGCTGGGAACTCAAGAGCCTGCGCGCCAATCAAGCGCAACTCGCCGACAGCTACGTGTTGGTTCGCGACGGCGAAGCGTGGCTGCTCGGGGCGCGCATCGCGCCGCTCAGTAGCGCTTCCACGCATGTTGTCGCGGATCCGACGCGAACCCGCAAGCTACTGCTGCACAGCGACGAGATTTCACGCATTTTCAATGCGGTGCAAACGCGGGGAGAAGCGTGCGTGGCAACCGAACTGTATTGGCGCGGCAAGCGCGCGAAGTGCGAGATTGCCTTGGGCAAGGGCAAGAAGAGCCACGACAAGCGGGCGACCATTCGCGAACGGGATTGGCAGCGCGAGCAGGCGCGGTTGGCGAAGTGGGAGCGGTCGTGAATGTCGTCTCGGAGCGCCTGCACATCACCAGCGTCACCGGCGTGGACTTGGAACTGTGCGTCGCCGGCTTAGGCGGGCGTAGCTACGCTTTCGTCATCGACTGGCACATCCGCATCGCGCTTGCGATCGGATGGTATGGACTGAGCAGCCTCTTCCTCTACGGTGACTTGCTGCCACGCCCGATGGGGTTGGGGAGCCCGTTGTTCTTCTACGCTGTCGTCGCACCAGTGCTGGCGATCTATCTGCTCTACCACCCGGTGCTGGAAGTCGCCATGCGCGGGCGCACGCCGGGCAAGCGCATTGCCGGCGTGCGCATCGTCACCGCCGACGGCCAAACGCCGGGCGTTGGCGCGATCGCGATTCGCAACCTGCTGCGCGTCCTCGACTCGCTGCCGGGCCTTTACGCCGTCGGCTTGGTCACGGCCGCGGTGACGCGACGCAGCGTCCGCATTGGCGATATCGCCGCTGGCACGCTACTGGTCTACGAACACAACGACACCCGAGCGTTCGGTTTCGAGGACACCGCCGTCGCCCACCACGGTCTCGAGCGCGTGGAGCTTGCGCGTGAACTACTGTCGCGTTGGGACGCGCTGGAAGTCGACGCGCGGTGCGAGTTGGCGGCGGAACTGCTCGCTGCGGACAAAGACGCGAAGACGGAGGCGGATCTGCGGCAAGCGCTTGGGGAGATGGCCCGTTGACGGACGAAGCGCGGGCCGAGTCGACCGCGCGCGCCTTCGCCGCGTGGATCAAGCAACGCCAGCCGGCTTGGCGGCAACTCGAATCACGCTTGGCGGACTTCGAGGACCAACGGCGCATGGCGCCCGAGGTCGCTTTGCAGGCCGTACGCAGCTACCCGGAGATCGCCCGGGACCTCGCCATCGCTCGGCGAGCGTCGCCGACCAGCGCACTGGCTCGACAACTGGAGCGAGCCTATGCGCGCTTGCACCGCGGCTTGTTCCGTCCACCGCTCCGCCTCAAATCCGACGTCAAGCGTCTGTTCGTCCACGACGCGCCGGCCATCGCCTACGAGTTGCGACACCGCATCCTCGTCGTCGCCACCGGCTTCGCCCTCGCCACCGCCGGCGGCTGGTGGCTGGTCGCCTCGTTCCCCGAATTGGCGCGCCTGTTCGCCAGCGACACGATGATCGAAACGGTGCAAGGCGGCGCCCTGTGGACGGATGGCCTGCTCAACGTCTGGCCCTCATCGGTGCTCTCGGCACGCATCTTCACCAACAACATCGCCGTCACCGTGATGGCGTTCTGCCTCGGCAGCATCTACGGCCTCGGCACCATCTACATCATTGCCCTGAACGGCCTGATGATCGGCGGCGTGTTCGCGTTCACCGACCGCTACGGCCTGAGCGGGCGACTCTTGGAATTCGTCGTCGCACACGGATTCGTCGAGCTGTCGGTGATCTTCATCGCCGGCGCCATTGGCTTTTCCATCGGCGAGGCGATCGCTCGCCCCGCGCACCGCACGCGCACCGCGGCTTTCCAACGCGCCGTCTCCCGAGGCGCGGTGTTGATGCTGCCATGCGTCGTGTTTCTCATCGGCGCCGGGCTGATCGAAGGGTATATCTCACCCAACGATGGGGTGCCCATGGCGGCGAAAGTCACCATCGGCATCGGGTTTTGGCTGCTGTTGCTGTTCGCGTTGGGCGGATTTCGGCGGTTGGGGAAGCGTGGGATGGACGCTCGAGGCGCGGCTCTCACACCCGGCGCTGCTGCCTCAACAACCGGTATTGCGTCAAGAGCCGAGTCTCCAAGGTCGCCGCCCGGGTAATCAGCGGATATGCACCGAGCCGACGCAGGCCTGCCGTCGCGGCTTCGAGATCGCGACGATAGTCGGTGGCGGCGAGCGCCACATACGGGTCGAGCCAGTGCTCCGCACGGGCGGATGCTAGGCGGTCCACGTCTTCGGCGATCAACCCTGCGACCATCGGCAGGTGCTTTGGTCGCCACAAGCGGATGCTCTGCATCAACCGCCCGCTAGCGGACTGGCCGTAGAGATCGGTGAGCAGCACCACCAGCGACCGGTGGCGCACGACACGCTTTACGGCGAGCGCCGCAGCCACCAAGTCGGTCTCTTGGGGCTTGCTCTTGGTCTCCGCCAGCGCAGCGTGCAGACGCGCCACCGCAGTGACCCCGCGAGCGGGCGCGAGAACGGTCGTCGGTTCGTCGGCGACGACCACCAAACCGACTTGGTCGTCGTTGGCGACGGCGTATTGGGCGAATCGAGCGCTTACGTTCACGAAGTGACCGAGTTGGCTCATGCCGTCGATGCGCGTGCGGCTGGTGCGGCCTGCGTCCACCACCAGCATTACCGCAAGATGCTGGTCTTCGCGCATGACGCGGGTCGTCAGTACGGAAGTTTTGGCCGTGGCTTTCCAATCGACGGTGTGCCGGGCGTCGCCCGGCAGGTAGTGGCGCAAGCGGTCGAGTTCTTGGCCCCCGCCTCCCGGCGCCGTCCGCCGGCCGACCCCAGTAGGCGCGTTGCCCACGAGCGTCGCGCCACCGAGCGTATCCGGCACCACCAAGAGTTCGGCGTCGAGCGCTTGCGGCTTGCGCCACCACGCGAGGCCGAGCGGCCCCCTGACGCGCACCGGCAACGTTCGCCAAGGCAGTTTTCCCAAGGCGACGGCTTGCGCTTCAACGGTGAAGCTGTGCTCGGCGCACTCTGGCACCCGCACGGAACGAGCGGCCGTGGGAGCGTTGATCTCCGCCGGCAGATGCGGCGCGAACTGGAGGCGCAAGGCACCCGGTTCCTCGTTGACGAAAGTAATGGTCACCGTTTCGTGGCGTCCGAGCCGCAGTGGTTTGGCACTGATCGAGGCGCTCAGGCGATAACGCCGAACCCGCCACCACTCCCAGAGCAGTCCGAGGATCAGCGTCGCGGCGCCGAGCCGCCACCAAGGGAGCGTGTCAACGGTCCACTGATGTGCGATGCCGGCGAGCGCCACCAACGCCGCGAAAGCGATGGCGAGTGGCGTTAGCGCCACAGCGGAGTACTTGGGTTCACGCGCACCCGGTCTGCCGTTGACTTCACAGCCCAGAAGCCTGCGCCGCAGGAACTCGCGTAAGCGAAAACTCGCTATTGCCGTCCCTGCGGCTGATCGATTGAGGAGAATATCGGGTCATATTTAACGAAAAGAAAGCAGTCGAAGGGGCGGACGAGCGGATTCGGCGCCGTCAATTCCTACGGCGCTCGCGCCTAGCGAGGCACCGGCACCGCGGCGAGGATGTCGTCCAGCAGTCGCGGCGCTTTGACGCCTTCCAAGGCCGCTTCCGGCGCGAGCACCAAACGGTGGTTGACCACCCACGGCGCCACTCGTTTGACATGGTCCGGCACGACGTAGTCCACGCCTTCCAAGGCCGCCTCGATGCGGGCGCAACGGGCAAGCGCCACGACGCCGCGGGTCGATAGGCCGAGGCTGATCTGCTGGTGGGCGCGAATCGCCGCGGCGATGTCCAGCACGTAGTCGATCAGTTCGGGAGCCAAATGCACGTCGGCCAGTTCCGCTTGCGCGGCTTGCACGGCGTTGTCGGCCAGTCGCTCGAGCGGCGGCCCTGACCGAGCGGTGTTTGGCGAGTGGCCATCGGGCAAGTTGTAGGCGTTCACAGCCTCCGCCTCGTGGGATTTCTCGGGATAGCCGATGGTCGTGTTCAGGAGGAAGCGATCCAACTGCGATTCCGGCAGCGGATAGGTGCCCTCGAACTCCAGCGGGTTCTGGGTGGCGACGACCAAGAAGTCCCCGGCGAGGGGGAACGTGTCCCGGTCCACGGTTACTTGCCGCTCCTGCATGGCTTCGAGCAGCGCGGATTGCGTTTTCGGGCCGGCTCGGTTTATTTCGTCAACCAACAGCACATCGGCGAACAACGGTCCCGGTTGGAACTCGAACGCCGAAGAGCGGGCGTCGTACACATGCACGCCGGTTATGTCGGTCGGCATCAGATCGGCCGTTCCCTGCACCCGCCGGAACTCGCCGCCAAGCACTGCCGCGAACGACTTGCCAAGCAACGTCTTGCCGACACCGGGCGGCCCCTCGAGCAGCACATGACCGCGGCCGATAAGCGCGATGCAGACTTGGTGAATGGCATCGCCCAAGCCGAACAGCACCTTGCCCAACTCGGTCTGAAAGTGACGCTCCAAGAGCTGTGCCTGCTCGATCACGGCGTCCTTCCCGCTGCCATTAGCTGCCGAAGGCGGTTCTGCAATCCGTTGAGATCAACCGGCCTGCCGCCGCGCAAGCGCTCGTGATCGGCTTTCAATTCCGCCACCACGGTCTTGTCCATGGCCGGGTTGTCGTCGAGCCGCCGCCAAGGTAGCTCGTCGAACGACACTCGCCGGTGTTCGAGACTGCCGAACCAAGCCGCAAGCGGCATTCGTCCTGCGTCGACGGGATGCAACTTGCGGGCGAGGAAACCGCCGACCGCACGCACGAAGTCTTGCTGGCCCGGTTGCGGGTGGGTGTCCCTTACCGGCGCGAGGCGGTTCCAAGTGCCGACCATGTAAACGAACCACAGCGCCAACACGAACAAGAGCGACGTATACAGCCGCGGATCCCGAAACAGGGCTTCGGGGTCGTACAGGGTGGTGAGCCCTTGGTGCATGTCGTCGAAAATCGCCGTTTCGCCGGCCCGCATGTGGCGACGTAGCAGGTTGGCGACGAACACCGCGTTGTCCGCACGACCGATGGCGCGATTGGTCAGCAGACTGCCGACGCCAACGAGAAATATCTCGCCTTGGCCGTGACGAAGCTGCCAAATAGCGGCGGTCTCGGACTCCTCGGTTACCGCTACGGCTAGTGGGCGGGCATCAGTACCTGTCGAGCGCCAAACGTTCGTCGGAAAATCAGTCACTGCTTCCAAGCCGTCAACCCCGGCAAGGAGCGGATACTCACCCGACGGCAGCATGGTCACGGGAGTCTCGCTGCCAACCGACCCGATGGTGATGTCCTCTCCATTTACCGTCTGCGTCTCGAACGTCATCCCGGTCAACGCCTCGACATCGGTGAGGGCATCGGCATTGACGCCAACGCCCAACCCCACGCCAACGCCCAACCAGTCCGGCGTATCGTTCAAGGCTGCGAGCACAAGCAGCGTGTTGCCGCTGGCCACCCAAGCGCGTAGCGCCTCCGCTTCGCCTACTCGCAGGCGGGCCTTGTGCGGCAATGTGGTGATGAACAGGTTCCCGGTACCAAACTCGTCGCCGAGCCCGTGCCATCGCTCGCGGTAACTGAACACCGCGACGCCACCGTCCGCGAACCAATCCGCGAGCGCACGATAGCCGTTCGGTCCCGCTTCCACCGAGGTCGGGCGGGTCGGCGACGGCGTGTAGTCGGAAAGCACGAACACCAATACGCCGCCAAGTGCGAGCAGCGCACCGGCCGCAGTAACGAGCCGATCTCTCATCTCGGATTAGCGGCTTGGTCCAAGACGGCGCGACCAAGGGCTACTGCCTCTTCGCCATCCGACGACTTCGGCTGCCAACCGCCAAAGCGAGCCCTCTCAGCCATATTCGCCAAGTTGACGAGGCCCGCGGCGCTCGCAGCCGGGAGCTGTTCGGGGGTAGGGATGTCGCGGTGGGTGTCCCTTGCCACACGGTGGGTGTCCCATGTGGTGGCGGTCGTCCGGTGGGTGTCCGATGTGCCAAGGTGGGTGTCCCCTGTGGCAGCCATCGCACGGTGGGTGTCCCCTGCAGCACGGTAGGTGTCCCTTGCGGCACGGGTGTCCCCTGCCGCACGGCGGTGGGTGTCCCCTGCGGCAGTGGCGGCGGCGGCGATGTCGCGGTGGGTGTCCCCTGCGGTCGCGAGAGGTCGACCGCGGCCGCGCAGCGTGGCGAGCACGCAACGGAGCACGGCGCTCGGCTGCTCGTGGGTCGGCATGTTGGCGACATCGGCCAACGTCAACGCGTCCGCCGGCCGCGAGGGCACCACATCGCCTGTGACGACATGCGCGCGACGCCACCGCCGCCAGTGGCCGTGGCGCATCTCGTTGACGATGATGCCGAGCGCTAGCAGAGCCATGGCTCCGATGGACAGTCGCGACAGCCAATCCATGGTGGAGCGGGGAACATCGAGCAACTCGTGCAACCAGTCGAAGTTCATGTCCACGCCACGCTCGCGAAAGAGTGCCTCCACCCAGTTCCACATTCGCTGCCAAGCGGACTCGGGTCGGCGCGGCTGCCACGACATTTCCAGCAAGATAGCAGCCAAGCGCTCGCGCCGGAGGACGGGACCGGGGAGCGAATTGTCGGCCGTGGTCACGGTGGACGGCGAGCCGTCCGAAGGCTGCGGTCGCTGCTCGCCGTCCACAGCCAATGGCAACCCCAACAGCACGGCCAGGATGAGGTGTTTCACGATCCTAATTCCCTGATGCGATCAGCGAGGTCCGAACCAGTCCGGCGCAGCTCCAGATCCTTGAGCATCGCCAGCGATACGGCGATCATGAACGGCATGGCAATCGCTCCGCCCACCACCTCGACCACGAATACCGTCGCATTGACGCTGATGTCACCGAAGTCCGCTAGAGCGCCGAACGCGGCGGCGAAAGCGC
>CAYGBI010000090.1:0-13521 GCA_964348085.1 uncultured Pseudomonadales bacterium
TATGCCACAGGAAGCAGCCTTCTTCCACCCTCTCGGTGAGATATCCGGGCTAGCGTTCCGCGGCGCTTGCGACCACTCCCGCGACGCCTTCTGGTCCGCGGCTCTCAAGATGGCCTCCCGCCAAGCAAGGCCCCACACGCCGTAGCTTCTTTGCAGTCGTGCGTAGCGCAGGGCGGCCTTCCCGGCTTCGGCATTCAAAACCGATGGCGGGCCTTCCTCGCAGCCGGCGGTGGTGATCACCGGACGTGAGTGGCCGTGGTGGGCGGAGATGAGGTGCAGGATGAGATCTCGGGTAGCTGTTGGCAACAAAGCCCGCCGCGCACGGAGCAGTGAGCCAAACTCATGGCGATAGCCTTCGAGCAGTCGCCAATCGCCGCCGCCCCGTGTCTTCGCGTATGGACGCCCGTCCGCGGGAGCGTTCATCGCGTTTTGCCACCGCTGTGCCGCTTTGCCGTCATCGTGAAACCTAGCAGCGCGTTCCAGCGCATCCACTTCGCCTTCCGGCAAACCGAGACGTTCGCCCAATTCCCGCGCATAGGCCGCGACTTGCTCGGCGTGGTCGCGTAGCGCTTGGGGCGCTGATCGAATCGAGTTCGCATCGTCATCGTCGTCCGCGAATTGATCGGACCACTTGTACACGGCTAGGCCGTGACGAACGTCGCCGCTGTCGGTGAAGTCCGTCTCGAAGGTGCGAACGTGCAGCCAGTCCTCAAGCTCCGGCGCAGACAATCCCTCGTCTTCCGTGGTTAGTCGTTCGACCCGGAATTTGATTACGGGACGGTTGGTTTCGTTGTCTTCGGTAAGCGCCCGCCACGCGTCGTCCGCGTCCGCCGTGGCCACTGGATGCTCCGCTCGCTCGTCGAGCATGCCGTCGCGAAGTCCGAGGAACCGACGATCTAGGACGAGCACATTGCCGGCGAGTCTACGTTCCCAAGCCGACTTGCCTTGGCGGTCTTCGAGCGTCTGTTGCAGGGCGCTGAGTGTTGCGAAATCCACATATTCGCCACTCTGATCGACGATCAAGGCACCGATTTCGTCCGCTTCATCCGCTTCATCCACGAGCCCTTGTGCGACGCGAGCCCTGCTACGCCTTACCCGTTGGAGGAGCCACTTCGACACATGGTCCAACTCCGCTTCCAGTTTCTCGCTGGGGTGGATCGGTGCCGTGCGGAAGTAAGGGGAGACAAGCGTTTGCTGGGCACTGAATCTTCCGCCTACTCGCTTCATAGGAAGCCAACTTCGCCATACGATATTGACGTGGGGCCTCTCTTGGTCCTGCCATCCCCGCAACCACGGCTCGACCTCGGGACGACCCTCGTGCTCCCGGAGCGACGTCATTGCCCAAGCCTCGAGGAGCGCCCGCGTCAACGCGGGATGGAGCGGTGCGGGCGTCATTGCCCGTTGGATGACCTCTGCGTGGTCGTATCGCGACTGCCTTGCCGCCTGCGGACTGGCATCCCGCCTGCCATCTTCCCCAACCGGCAGTTTGTCCAGTGCGTTCTTCTGCGCCTCGAAGGTCCTGAGGTTGACTTCGTGCTTAACCCTTGCATCCTTGCCGGCGTTCGCCTTCAACACCGGCCGCGCGGAGAAGACATCGACGATGGCGTGCCTTTCACTTCCACCGCGTCTGTTTACGCGCCCGAGGCGTTGCACCATCCGCTCGTATGCCACGAGGTCGCAGACCATGTGATCGGCGTCGAGATCGACGCCGACTTCCCCCGCTGATGTTGCTATAAGGAAGGCCGGCGTGTCGCGCCCGAACTCGGTGCCGCCGAGGAAACCGCGGCCCTCAAGCCAGTCTTCGAGCCTTTTGCGTTCGTGAACTCTGCGCTCGCCGACGAGCAATTCACTGGTCGCATTTGGCGCGTCGTTTAATATGCTCTTCGTCGCTTTGTCAATTTGCTTCTTGACGGCGACAGCTTCCCTGCGGCTATGGCAGTACACCAGAACGCGACTCGGCGGGTCGCCGTAGCCGAGTTCGACAGCACGTTCGGCGAGCTTGGTTGGCAGCGTCTTGGCGTCTTCGATCTCAACCACTTTCAGCCGCTTGCGTGCGCCAAGACGTTGCCGGACGATCTCGTCCTCTCTGTCTGCGTCGTCCAATCGGAAGACCGCGTCGTCCCGTGCGTCCGTGGTAGTTTCTTCGCGTTCGCGCCCGGTCGCGGACAGTGCCATCAACTGGAAGGGCGGCGTGGTAGCGCGCAAGTCGGCTTCGCTGCCGATCGGGCCGAACTTTACGTCGCGGTTTTCGGCGATGTCGCGCAGCAGCGCATTGAACGGTTCGCACAAGTGGGCTTCGTCCAGCACAACGAGCGCATCGACGCCCAAGAACCCGGCGTGATAGGGGCGCATTGCCCTCGAAACCCCATAGCCCTCGAACAGGAGCCGAGAGCCGACCATGTCCACGGTACCAACGACAATGGCAGGAACCGAAGGGTCTTCCAGCCAATCTCGATTGTCTGCGAAGCCGCCACGCAACGTGGATATGGGCAGCGGTTTCCTACCGAGTTTCAGTTCGTCTGCCAACTCTGGCGATAGGTTGGCCCGCAACCGCTCCGCCTCGCGTGTGGCTTGATCGACGACGGCGCGACGGTCGACTACGTAGACGAGTCTCTTTGGCAACTTCGCGTTTGTCGCCGAGGCGATCAGCCACAATGCCATGACCGAGGTTTTGCCCAAGCCCGTAGGGATGTCGACGGCTCGCGGCAAGTTGCCCGCGGCCATTCGCCGGAACAGGCGCGACTGCCAGCGGAAGGGCGCGAACCCTTCGCCGTTTTTCGCGGTCAGCTTCGTGAACGTGGCGGCGAACTTGCTGTAGGTGTCGGAACGCATATCCGTATTCTGCCCCCAGTGCGGGGCTGCAAATAGCGTTCGACATTATTCATGTGTCAAGAATCGACACACGCTAAGGCTCGTACTGGGCGTTGGCCTGCGCAAGGGTGCGCTGGACCAGATTCTTCAGCTCGTCTGGCGCAACCACCTTCACGCCGGCGCCGTGGCGCAGTATTTCCCCGACGAGCTCTGTCGGAGCGGAATAGGGTACGGTTAGCTCGTATCTGCCGTCTTGCAGAACGCGCCCTTGCTGATCTGGATGCCACTCCTCGTCGGCCACCCAACGGGCGCGTTCTTCCGTGAACACTAGGCGAGCCTTGTGGCGAGCCGGGCCGGCGAACATGCCGTAGCCGCCGGTGAGTGCTTGGTTCAACTCGCCCTCGTCGATGTTGCGGGCGGGCTCGCGCATTAACCTGATTTTCGCCATGCGGTCGACGGCGAATGTGCGCAGCGACTGCTTGTCCTCGTCCCAGCAGTCCGCATACCACTGATCTCGGTAGTGGACCAAGCGTTGCGGGGACACCGTGCGCTTGGTTGTCTCCGCATTCGCCCGTCCTGCGTAGTCGAAGCTGAGCTTGCGACGCTCGATCACGGCCGTGGCCGTCAGTGTCAGCTCTTCGCTGCGTATTCGTCTAGCGTGCGCCGGCAGGATGCGTATCCGGTTCGATGGGAATCTTCCTATTTCTCCGGTGCCTCTGTCGAGAAGGTCGCGGACTTTGGTACGCATAGCTTCTATGTGCTCGTGCAGCAGTCCGGGCTGCAACTGCGCCAATAGCTGATCCATCACCAAAAGCGCCTCGAGCTCGTCGGGTCGAAACCACACACCGGGCAACTCGAACGTGGGGGCGACTTGGTCGTAGAAATAGCCCCGGTTCGGCACATTGATGATGGGCGCACCCAAGTTGTCGCGTAGGAACGCCAAGGTGCGCTGTAGCGTGGAGCGAGAACAGTCGAGCGTCGTTAGAAGGTCCGTTGTCGACACGGGCCCGTGGTGCGCATTCAGCGCTCGATGCAGCTTGTAGATGTATTCAATGTTCATTTGTTTGTGTCAATCGTCGACTGGAGCGAAGCTCTGTGTGATCTGACTCGATGGTTCGCGTAGCACCGTGGTGATAGCGTCCGATGCGGGCGGTGGCTGGGCCGCCGGTCGTTCCGGTCGGGACGCGGTTGCTTCTATGGCGTTGCGCGGGGTGCGCAAGCGGTTTGTTATCGATGAATAGCTCGTTATGCTGGTACTGTGGTCGGTACGGTAGATGGTGCTTTACAGAGTCGTTTCTACGGGATTGTTTGGGTCTACGATCCACTCACTCCAAGAGCCGGCGTATAACGCCGGTTCCGGCAACCCGGCATGCACCATGGCGAGAATGTTGTGTGCGGCGCTTACGCCGGAGCCGCAATAACAGACGACGGGCTTGTCGCCATCTCTCTCAAGAAGTCTCTCGAAGCGTTTCCGCAAAGTCTCGGGGGACAGAAACCGTTCGTCCGAGCCGAGGTTGTCTTGGAACGGCGCATTCACGGCCCGGGGAATGTGGCCGGCTTTGGCGTCGATGGTCTCGTTGCGGCCATCGAAACGGTCCTTGGCGCGGGCGTCCAACAGCATCCAAGTGTTTTCGTCCACGGCGGTGCGTACTTGTTCCATGGATACGGCACGAGGCTTGCCAAGCCTTGGTCTTGCGGTAGGCATAGACGAGTGAGCGTGCCGTTCTCGCCACGCTTGGTATCCGCCATCGAGTACCGCGACGTGGGAATGTCCGAGCCATCGCGTTAGCCACCAAAGGCGTGCGGCGAACATGCCCCCGGTGTCGTCGTAGGCGACGATCTGCGTGTCGGGCTCCACGCCGCGTTGCCTTAGCAGCGACCGAAGAGCATTCTGTTCGGGGAGCGGATGGCGTCCTGTGCGGCCTAGTTCGATCCGGCCAGATAGGTGTTGGTTGAGGTGCAGATAGGTCGCACCGGGAATGTGACCTTGCTCGAAGCGTTTCATGCCAGCGTCGGCGTCCATTAAGTCGAAACGGCAATCGAAAACGCACAACCGGTCCTTAGCTAGCTGTTCAAGTTCTCGGGTGGTGATTAACGTCGTGTACACGATGGTCGATTGTTGTTAGGTGAGAAAAAACGCGAGCGGTAGTGATCGGTTCCCGCTCGTGCAGCTTCCGGTGGTGCTATCGAGCTTAGGAATTGTGCGATGCTCCTAGTAGCGCGGTATACCTACCGAAGCCGGGTTGGGCAAGCCCGGTAGTCACCGCTGGTAGAACCCTTCTCGGTCTTCACGCAACGGCTGCGGCTCGTACTCCCCCACATAGTCAAAGAAATCAACCCGAAGTCTAGGCAGGTCGACCTTGATCCGCTCGATCAGCCGAGGCGTGGAAGCCCCCTCGAAGTCGTCGTACACCAAGAACGTCACCTTTCCGGACTGCAAATGCGCCTTGATCAGGTCGACCGATCCCGCGTCGCCGAAGAGCTGCAGGGCGCACTCCACGTAGATCCGAATGAGTGGCAGGCACTCGCCTAGGACCGACTGGTGAAACGTCAGGTCGTGGTCGTCGTTCAGGATGCCGATACCGAGCGCGTCGTGGCAGAAGGCGGCAGCTTCCTTTAACCGGGCACTGTCGCCCGTGGCGAACAGCGCCCGTTTCCCGGCGTTCCGTGCTTTCGTGATGTTGCCGAAGAAGACCTGCACATCCCGCCGCAGCCGGTCGGGCAACTCGCTATACGGTCGCCGGCGGCCAAAGTGGCCGAGAGCGAAGTAGACGAGGAGGTCCTCCTGCCGACTGATCGCCGCCGCCTCGAACTCCTCGGGATTGAAGAACCGACCTACCCACTCGTGCATCCGTCGCCAAGAACCCGCCAGCCGTATGAGCGACTGTGCCGCCGGACACTCCTCGGGTGCGACGGGACGACCGAGTTCGAGCGCTCGCAGCCAGTAGGCGTCGATCTGTTCCTTGTAGGCCTCGATCAAAGACGCGACGGCGGCACTGTCGGGTTCCCGTCTGAGCAGCCGCCACTCCCGCCTCACCTGTTGCCGGGCAAGCAAGAACAGTTGCTCTTCTACGGCGTCCTTGAACACGAGGTAGATGCCCGCCGCGACCGGGATCGCATTCGTGCCGAGCGTATTCTCTAAGTAGGATCGGAATTCGTCCTGCGCGTAGTACTTCTGGAACGTGTTGCGTTGCGTCCTGACACCGTCTTCGTAGGCGGTGAACTGCGCCCGCTTGCTTTGGTATCCCAACATGACGCTGACGATCAGCACCTTGCGAGCGAGCGCGAACGCGGCCTTGAGCGTTTCCCGTCTCTCGTCGGCATCCTCAATGACGTTTAAGACGAAGCCGAGGTTGACGATGTCTGCCGGTCGCCGTTCGACACCCGGGCGGAACACCGGATCCCAGCCGGCTGCGGGCACTTTCATCTCGGCGAGCAGGCGCAGGTCGTCGCCTCGTCCACAGCCGTAGTCGAAGAGTGTCCGGGTGCCGTCCAAGAAACCGAATCGGAGCAGGTGCTGCATCGGCGAAGACAGCCCCGAGCGACGCAGCGCCGTCCGCCGCCGATCGATGGGGGAGGTCATGCCTCGTGCCTTCCGGCTTCCGGCAGCCGCCAACTTTCGACGTCCTCGAGCGTCAAGCCCAACGCCTTAAGCCTCGCCCGCCAGCCCTCCCGGGTGCCGATCGTCTTCACGTCTGTGAACGCCCCCAAACCCTCTAGCCGTCGAGTCAGCCAGGCGGCCTGCGGCACCAGCGGATGGTCGGCCGGAAGGAGCAGTTCCTTGCGGTGCAGGATGGGCGGATTGCCGCGTTGGGAGTAGTCAGTGAAGCGGCTCGCACCGCGGTTGAGATCGCAGGAAAGCGCCGTCAACAGCGCAGGGAACGGCTTCCAAAGGCTCTCGTAGTGCAGGAAGCTAAGTCGCAAGTTCGAGAGCTTGACCACATTGAAGTCGGTCTGCGGCTTGAACCGTCGCCTTGTTTTTTGCAGAAACTCGCAGGCCTCTGGTACCTCCACGACCAAGTCGGCATGGTAGTAGCTGAACCTGTCAACATGCTTGCCGCGGCCGGTCGTCCGCAACTGGCGCTTCGCCAAGCCGAGTCTTGCGCAGTCCAGGTCGGCGCTCATCTCGCTTGTTCGTCGGTCGGTGTTGCCATTCCAGCGTGGTCCTCAAGCAGGTACACGAACAGGTTGGTGTCCTAGCATATCCGGGTCATTGCCAACCGGCCCGCCGAGGACGAGCGTAGGCATCGGCGTTCGTCGGCCCGAGATCTCATGGGCGTCAAACCGGTTGATGTGACCGGCGCTTCCTAGGCACAACATGGTCCTGACTATCCACACCATGGCGGATCGCGCAATGGGCACGGCGAATGTCTCACATGTCGACGAGCGAATTTCCCACGCGCTTTGTAGCCGACATCCGGCAGTCGGCGTCGTTCGCGTTCCTTAACCTTGGACGCGTGAGACAGGATCCGACGTTCAAGGACATCTTCGCCTATCCGTTCATGGTCGAGGAGCTGCTGCGGTGGTTCGTGGCCGGCCTCCCGGGCGGGCGCGACCTGGTGGCGGCGCTCGACTTCCCGGGGCTGCTCCGCGTGCAGGAACAGTCCACCTCGGGTCCGGCGGCGCGCAAGCGCTCGTTCGCCAACGACATCGTCTGGCGGGTGCCGTTCCGGGACCGCCCGGCGGAGAATGCGAGGTCGGCATGGCTGCATCTGATCCTGATGATCGAGGTGCAGGGCGAAGTGGACCATCTCATGGCGCTTCGCGTACGCAACTACGTGGACAACCACCACATGGAGTTGTGGCGCGGCAAACGGTTCGGCGCCCGGGATCATCTGGCGCCGGTGCTGCCCATCGTGCTCTATACGGGCGAGACGCGCTGGACCGCCGCGCGGCGCGTGATCGACTTGGTGACGCCGTCGGCATCGCGGGACGCCGAGCCGGACGTGATGTCGCGGGCGAACGAGCTGTTCGGCGGGGATGGCTACCTCACCCTTGACACACTGCGTGTAGCGGCCGACGATCTTCGTCGCGACAACGCCGCAGCGTTGCTGGCCGGGATCTGCAACCCGACGATGGAACGCCTGCCGGCGGATGTGGCGGCATTGCGGGCGCGACTGGACGCCCCGCATCATAGGCCACTGTTGGAAGTCGTGTTGTTGTGGGCACAGCAGACGGCGCGACGGTTGATCAACTTCGATTTGGGGGCTGACGACATGGCGGAAGTGGACCGGCTGCACGAGTCGGGCGAACTGGAGGGCTACTTCGAGGCGCGGCGCCGGGCCTATCAGGAACGGTACCGGGCCCAGGGCGTCGAGCAAGGCATAAAGCGAGGAATCGAGCGAGGCATAGAGCAAGGCATTAAGAGGGGCATTGAGAGGGGCATTGAGAGCGGCCTCGCCGCCGAGCGGGACTTGCTGCGTCGGCAAGCGGAACGCAAGTTCGACCGGCCCACGGGGGAGCGGCTTGCGGACCTGCTCGCGGACATCGCCAGTTCCGAAGGTCTGGTTCCCGTGGGCGACCTGATCATCGACTGCGCCACCGGCGAAGAGTTGATCGCGCGTGTTCGCGGCGGTTGATCAACTTCGACCTCGGGACGGACGACATGGCGGAAGTGGACAGGCTGAGCGAATCCGGCCACTGGAGGGCTATTTCGAGACGCGGCGCCGGGCTACTACGAACGTACCGCGCCGAGACCTTGACCCAATTCTCGCCTAGGCGGACTCGTGTCCGATCTGGCGCGATCAAACCTTCCTTATTGCATCAGCCATTACCTCTACTGCTGGCGTTTCCCATCGCCACCCGTGCCTGCCGTCCGGGCGTCAGGATGTCGGCGACGGATTGGCCGGATATGCCATGGACAGGTCAGCGTCGGCAGCCAAGGTAGCGCCGTCGGAGATATCGGTCCGGCCGGTGCGGCAGCACATGTCCTTGAATCTTGGCTTGCTGCCCGGGTAGGAGAGACTCGGTGCCCCTGAACCTATGTTTGGACTTAGGAACCGCCTACTCGAAGGCCGCCGCTTGGACCAAAAACACAAACCGACCGGTACCCCTTCGGCTCGGTGAGGCGGTTGGTTGGAGCGGATATACACTTCCGACGACTGTACTGGTCACGACGGACAGTCGGGTGTGTTTCGGCGAACGTGCTGTTGCCGAGCGCCGTCGCAGAAAACTGCTGGAGTTCTCTGAGTTGAAGCACTACCTGACACGTCGATGCGACCCTTTGGATACTGTTTGGTTGCCCGACGAGTACAACCCTTCGAGTATCCCTTTGACGATGCGTCAAGTGACAAGCCTTTATTTCGCATTCTTGAGCCACGCCGCGAGAAAGAGCCTGCGCAATCGTGACGTAGAGCAACGGACCCTTACTATGCCTGTCTTCAAAGGAAAACAGGATGCACATTTGAGACACGAGCTTCGTCTCGCCGCTCAACATGGCTGGAAGATAAGCAGCGACTTACAAGACGAACTGGAGGGAGAACTCGACTTGAGGGTAGCGTTGAGGAGATTGCAGGAATTAGAACGTGAATCCTCCGTCAAACGTCGATCCAGCCCAGAATGCTTAGAATTCGTAGAGCCGTTGGCTGCGATCGCGGCACGGATGGCCACATACGATCCAGCTTTCGAGAAAGGCAGAAGATTGAGCATGGTCATTGACGTTGGCGCCGGTACAGTGGACTTCGGGATGTTCGTCTCTGGCCTACAGGAGGAGGAGATTGGCGTTTATCCGGTTGCCGAAGCGAAGTACTCGCTGCCTGTTGGTGGCAACGATATTGACAACGCGCTCGTCGAATACATATTGGAGAAAGCTGACTTGTATGGCGAGCGTAGAGCGGAGATAGAAGCGATTCTTCGGGAAGATGCCAGATACCTCAAGGAAAACCTGCTTGAGGAGGGCGAGGATACCCCTGTCTGGTTTCCGGACGCGGGAGTCGAACTGACAAAGAAGGAGTTCCTTCGTTCCAACCAGTTGCGACTAATTGGGAAACAGATAGACGGTGCATTCTGGGACCGCTTTCGTAGCGTAGATCGGTCTTGGCTCAACTTCGCGCATGGCCTACACCGCACGGGAATTAGCATTTTCCTCTCGGGAGGCGGAGCGAAGCTACCGTTCTTGCGTAAGATGATTCCCAAGAACGCGCCACAGACCGTCGACGGATCGCCACAGTTTTATTTCCGCGTCGCGGAAGATGATCCAAGCTGGGCATCGGAGGGCAAATTCAGGCGGGCGTGGCAGCAAGTCGGCCGGGACTACCCTCAGATGGCCGTCTCTCTTGGCGGTGCTGTCTTTGGCGCCGAGGTCAATCAATTTCTCAAGATGGGCACGGGGCTTGAGAGGTGGGGAGGCGCTATGTGACGATGGCCCGCACGATGACCTTGCTTCCTCGTCGTCCAGTAGCTTCGACACCGGGCCTGACGACCTCAACCTTTGAAGCGCCACCTTGGCCAGTATGCCGATGGGCGTGCGGCGAAAAATCGATGACGGTGCCAACATCGCCGAACACGGATAGGCTACGACGCCTTGCTAGCGAATAGACTCGGTGCTTCAGTTCCTTTGAATGATCGACTAGCTGCCGTAGCTCTTCGGCCGTTGCCGGCGTGACGGTGGTTTGCCCGCTGGCTTCTTGCGGTATTTTCGACACATCGAATGTTGGTAGTTGGTGAGCAGCCAGCAGCGCGAGTGCAATTGCAGTGTCGTCTGTTTCTGAAACCTCCATGTCGGTAGCCTCGACGCTGTATTCACCGGTCTCCAACCAAGTTCGCGCAGCGGGGGGCAGGTCCCGTTCTTCTACAGCAACACCAGCAAGTTGGTCCTTCGCCTGCTGAGGCGTAGGGGATAGTTGCCGGTGGACTTCGGCCAGCTCATTACTAACCTTGCCTTGCTTCAGTAGTAGAACTAGACCTTCGATTAAGGTTGCCCGGAGGCGCTCAACGGGTTTGCTCGTGCTAGTGATGCGTCGCCAACCACCGCTCGGCAACCAGCGGCTGGTCTTTGTCGCGGTCGCATAAATCCCCGGTTCGGTGAGAAGACGAAATCTAGTGCGGATGATATGTAGAACGAGAGAAACGAACTCGTCCACGGCCTTTGCCCGATCTTGGTACCGATCAGGACCGGAGACGTAGGCAAACGCGACCTTCACGAGATCAGTCAGCGCAGCGATAACGTCGTCGTCACCTTCGACATGGTCATCGTCGAGTTCCGCCCTTATTCCTTTCAAGAGCAGGGCCACCCTCCGTGACCTTTCTTTGGATGAATCGAACGGGCGATCAGAGCTGGGAAGGCGAAGCCACTGAAGCTCGCCCAGCGCGCGGGCTACGTCTTGGAGGGTGCCGGCGGCGCCGCGACCAAGTAGGAGCAGACGCAGCCAAGCGCGCCGCGCTTTGTCCGATGACCCTTCGAGTACTGCTGTTCTCGCGGCTTCGGCTGGTTGAAGAGGGAATCCGGAGCGCTGCCAAGCGACGGCCGCGTAGTATCTTTGATCTCCGTCACCAAACGAGAAGTGAGCGGGAACGCGCGCATTGAGAAGCTGAAAGGCGATCTTGTCGGCGTTCTCACCCTTGGTCTTTAGTGTAGCGCCGAGTCGTCCGAGTTCGGCAAGCGCAAGCAGGACGGCTTGGTCATTTTCAACCCTAACGGTGGACATCAATCGATCAACCGACGTCCAGAAACTCGGTGAAGATGCGAGGTCGTGGATTAACCGCCGTGCGAGTGCGTTAGTGATCGTTCCGCTGAACCGACCCAAGTCCTTGTTTCGGGAAACTTCCTCAACCTCGCCTACGAGGGATGAGACATCGTCGGAATCCACAACTGCTACACCGTCCAAGAAACTGTCACTCCACTAGTGTAGGGTTGGCGTGGAAGTTGGGCAATCGGCCAGCCCGCCACTGCCTCGGAGTAAGTCCCGCAATGTCGTACCTAAGCCTCGCCTACGTTCACCTCGCCACCGTCGTACCGTGCTTCCTCATTGGCGCATGGCTTCTCCTGCGGCGTAAAGGGACCACGTTGCACAAGCGGCTGGGACGCGCCTACGCCGTGCTGATTCTCGTGACGGCGATCGTGACGCTGCCAATGCCGGCCGCAGTGGGTCCCCGCCTCTTCGACCACTTCGGGTTCATTCACCTATTCAGCCTTTTGGTGCTTTGCTGCGTGCCGGCGGCGATCTATAGCATCCGGCGCGGCAACGTGGCGGCCCATCGCGGCCACATGGTGGGCGTGTACATCGGCGGAATCCTGATCGCGGGGACGTTTGCGCTGATGCCAGGGCGGATGCTGTATGGCTGGCTGTTCGCTTGATCCTTATGGGGCCGCTCGGTTTCTACAACATTTGCCTGCGGACCGACAATCTCGAGAAGACCGTCGCGTTCTACCGTAATCTCGGCTTCGAACCGACCGGCGAGGACTCCCCGGGGCTGCGTGTCTCGCTGGCGAACGGGGAGGACGTGCTGACCTTCATGACGTTCCTCGACGCCGACCTGATTAATTTCCGCGGGGCACACATCCATCGCCTGATGAGCCAGATCCGTGAAGCTGGATTGGCGGTCGCCGGCTATAACGAAATGCCGGACCAGCAACCCCTCATGCTCGACGCCACGGGAAAACCGTTGCCGGACAACGAGTGCGGACATTTCACCGTCCGCGACCCCGACGGTCACGAGCTGTTCTTCAATACCCATCCCCACGAGCGGGCACCGTTCGAGGCGGCACTCGCCGGTGGCGCGACGGACGAAGAGGGCGCCCGCCAACCCCGGCTCCTCGGTCGGCTCGTCTACTGCCAAGACGTCACCGACTTGCACGCCGCCTTGGCCTTCTACGAGACCCTCGGTCTGCGAGCCGTGAGAGACTCCGACGGCGCATGGATTACCCCGCCGCTCGGGCTCCGAGCGGTTCCTTTCGCGCTGCGACTTTGCGAGGCAGGGACAGCGGGTTCGTGGTTACGGTTCTACGGTGGAACGGCGAGCGAAGGAGTTCTGCAGGCGTTGGGTTTCGCGAAAGCGGCGAACGGGTGGACCGGATTCGACCCGGACCAACGCCGTTTGGCGCTTCTACCGGACTCGATGTTGGGCGGCGCTCAGTGCTTAATTTGAGTATGTGCGAGGCCGGATTTTCGGAGCGTCCCACTTAACGTCGTAATCCATACCCCGGTACATGCTCTGCGCCGGTTACACGCGATAATCTCTTCGTCAACGCCGTTTGCCGTACACATGGAACGGGATATTCGCGTGCGCGGCGTGACCGTGGCCGTCGTACGCCATGACGTACAGGCGGTACGGTCCGGGCGATTCCGGTGCCGTAAGCGTCACTTTCCCTTGGGTGGTGTCCCCGACGAACAACCCGTCAATGTCCTCAATGGCAGCTTCCAAGTCGCCGCCTACCGCCGTCTCCATACTCTCCGGCTTGACGCGCCAGCGGAAAACGAGTGGGTCGCCGTCCGGATCCTCGACCTTTGCCTTGGCGGTATAACGCTTGCCGGCGGCCAATCGCACGCTGTCCGTGGCAGGTCGTCGGGCCAAGTGGAGCGACTCGAGCACCGGCGCTTGATTGGCGGGCGCCCGACCAGTCCAGACGAATTGCATAACATCCACTGCGAAGGTGGACTCGCCGTCCTCGGTGAACAGGCTGAACCAAGTATGGGTGCGCTCCTGCTTCTGACCCCATAGGAAGACATACGAGCCGAGGCCGGGGCCGAGGTACGGTTCGATCAGCGTGCG
>CAYGBI010000091.1:0-13166 GCA_964348085.1 uncultured Pseudomonadales bacterium
GGAGGTCCGGGAGCCCAATCATTAATTCAACCCATTTTTGGTACAGGACACTAGGACCGCCGCTGAAGGCGAGCGAGTCAGCACTGCCGCAGTCGGTGTATCGTACCCGCTCTTCTCTCTAGGGGTCGGCAATGGCGGTCGCTCTTGGCATTCACATCGGTCAACAAAATCTCTCCATGCAGGAGATGCGCAGTCTTTGGCGGCGGCTGGACGCTGCCGGCGTCGACTGGATTTCGGTGTGGGACCACTTCTACGAAGCGCCGTACCAAGGGGGGACGCAACCGCACTTCGAGGCGCTAGCCACGCTCGCCGCGCTCGCCGCGGACACCGAACGGGCGCGTATCGGTTGCTTGGTGTTCTATGTGGGTTATCGCAATCCGGCGTTGCTCGCAAAGGCGGCGGCCACGCTCGATCATCTGTCCGCCGGCCGGTTCGAGTTGGGTTTGGGCGCCGGCTGGCACATCCACGAGGCGTCGGCTTACGGCTACCCGTTTCCGGACATCGGCACTCGCTTGGATATGCTGGACGAAGCTGCGGAGATCATCAGGCGCCTCCTAACCGAAGAGCGCACGACGTTCTCCGGCACGCACTTTCAAGTGGACGACGCCGCCTGTCTACCCAAGCCTCTGCAAGCGAGGTTGCCGCTGTGGATCGGCGGGCGGGGCGAGAAGCGCACCTTGGAGATCGCCGCGCGCCGCGCCGACGGCTGGAACGCGGCCTACACGAGCGCGCAGGAATTCGGGCGCCTGAACGGCGTGCTGGACCACTGGTGCGACGAGGACAACCGCGATCCGAAGGCTATCCGTCGAGGCGCCAACGTCGCGTTCCACATGGCCTTGGACGACTTGGGCGTGGCCCGGGAACGCGCCAAGCTCGCCGCCGATTGGGGCGGACAGGCGGAGCGCGTCGGTGCGGGCGCATTGCTGTGTACGCCGAGCGAAGCGTTGGACAACATCATGGCTTACGTGGAGAACGGCGCCGACGCCATCAATATCGCATTGCGCGCGCCGTGGGACGCGGACGCGCTAGAGGCGTATCTTGGCGAGGTGATTCCGGCCGTGCGAAAAGCCGCTGGCTGCTAGACGGATTCGAGCATCCACCGGAAACAACGGCGAAAGGGTGGGAAGGGGTAAGAAGGAGTAAGTGGGGGGTTAAGAAGCGCGTGACGGTTACGGTAGCGGTCGGGAGGTCTGGGAAGCCCGGAGGGAAGCTAGCACCGGGTTCCTGTCGTGGGCTTGTCGGCGACCCCGTTCACACTCTTCGCTCGCCTTCATCCGACAACTGTACTCGGACAACACCGGGATCATGGCGAAACCGGCGAACAGCAACCCGACGGCGCCTACGGCTTCGTGTGGCTGCCAGTACCATCCCGGCTGCAAGGTGGGCACCAATACGAAGAACTGGGCGAAGTAGGAGAACATCGCCGCGGCCGAGACCAAGGCCAGCACCCGCACCATCCATGTGCTCAGCCAGTGTTTGAACGCGATCGCCGCCAGCACGGCACCACCAATAAACATCGCTGCGTTCCCGGGTTCGTCACGGGCGAGCAGCGCGAAAACCAAGAGCGCCACGGCGATAATCGCGTTCACAACCAGCATGGCTACCTAAGTTCCCTCCAGCTACCGACTTATTACCAACTTACTGAGCCTGCGCACTGGGAGTCCGCGATTTGCGAGCGCTGTTCAACATCGTCTGTCTACCAACATTGTCTACACCTACACCCGGTCTACACCCACACACACCCGGTCTACACCTACACACCCGCGTCTTCCGGCACGTTGCTACGCCGTCATTAACGTTGCGTGACGGCCTTGTTACGAATATACCCAGTTTCAAGCGCGGATGAACACTCTTGTCCTATCTTTTGGTTATAAAAACGAACATAGATATAAACAATGGGAATTAGCGCCATGCCAAGGATGAAGCGCTACCATTGAACCTTGGCGACGGAGACGGGACGGAAGGTGCGCCATGGCAGTGAAAACAGAGAGACAGGGCGAGCTTCTGGTCATCAGCATAGACAGGCCGGAGGTCCGCAACGCGATCGACTTCGAAACCGCCACGGCTTTGGCCGAGGCGTTCCGTGCGTTCGACACGGACCGGCAGCGCCTCGTCGCCGTGTTGACCGGCGCCGGTGGTCACTTCTGCGCCGGGGCGGATCTCAAGGCGGTCGCCGCCGGACGCGGCAACAGAGTGACCTTGGACGGCGACGGACCGCTCGGACCGACGCGCCTCATGTTGTCGAAGCCGGTGATCGCCGCCGTGGAGGGGTACGCCGTCGCCGGCGGCTTGGAACTCGCGCTGTGGTGCGATATGCGGGTGGCGGCGCGGTCGGCGGTGTTCGGCGTTTACTGTCGGCGCTGGGGCGTGCCCTTGGTGGACGGTGGCACCGTGCGCTTGCCTCGGCTCATCGGGCAAAGCCACGCCATGGACATGATCCTCACCGGACGCGGCGTAAGCGGCGAGGAAGCCCTGCGCATGGGCCTCGCCAACCGGCTTGCCGACGACGGCGAAGCACTGCATGGCGCGGCCGAAATCGCCACGCAACTCGCCCGCTTTCCGCAGCGTTGCCTACGGAGCGACCGCCGCTCGGTATTGATGCAGTGGGGCAAGCCGATGCATGAAGCCCTGCAGCAGGAGGCGTTGCTCGGGCGCGAGGTGATCAAGTCCGGCGAGACCGTCCACGGTGCGAGCCGCTTCAACGCCGGCGCCGGCCGGCACGGCGACTTCACCAACATATAATCCAATAATCCAACCCTTGACTGAGCGAGGGTAGAGAGGAGAGAAGCGATGGCATTCAGCGGTGTCGAGAACGCCAAGTTCGGCGTCAGCATGTTCCCGACGGATTACGGGATGCAGCCCGTGGAACTCGCCAAGGCGGTCGAAGAGCGCGGTCTGGACAGCCTGTTCTTTCCCGAACACACCCACATTCCGGCGAGCCGGGCAACGCCCTTTCCCGGTGGCGGCGAATTGCCGAAGCAGTACTGGCACGGCCACGACCCTTTCGTCGCCCTTGGCGCCTGCGCGGCGGTGACGGAGCGCATCCTGCTCGGCACCGGGATTTGCCTCGTCATCGAGCGCGATCCCATCACGCTGGCGAAGGAGATCGCGTCCCTGGACATGATATCGGGCGGCCGTGTGGTCCTCGGTATCGGCGCCGGCTGGAACCGGGAGGAGATGGAGAACCACGGCGCCGACTACCGGCAGCGCTGGGCCATCACCCGCGAAAAGGTGCTGGCGATGCGTGAAATCTGGACCAACGACGAGGCCGAGTACCACGGCGAGCATGTCGACTTCGACCCCATTTGGTGCTACCCCAAGCCCGTGCAGGAAAACGGTCCGCCGATATGGATCGGCGCCAATTCCAAGTGGGTATTCGAGCGCATCGCGGACTACGCCGACGGCTGGATGCCGATCGGCGGCTTGGGTTCCGGCAACATGGACCGGCTGCGCGCCGCGATGAACGCCAAGGGCCGAAAGGTGGACGATCTGGACTTGGCGCTGTTCGGTGCGCCGCCAAACCCGGAGCAACTCGTCGGACGCATCGACCAAGGCTTCGACCACTTGGTCTTCGGCCTGCCGTCGGCGCAAGCCGACGCGGTGTTGCCGGTACTGGACCGCTACGCGAAGGTGGCGGCGGAAGTAAAGGCCTAAGCCGGGGATCGTCGGGCGCGGACGGGCACGAGTTCCGTCAGAATGCCGCCGGCGCTCTTCGGGTGAAAGAACGCCACATTGACCGAATCGCCGTCGGGCCGCCCGCCCAAATCGATTTGCCGCAACCCTCGCGCCCGTAGCCGAGCCGCTTCGGCGGCGACGTCGTCGCAAGCGTAGCCCCAATGGTGCAGACCGGGGCCGAAGCGCTGCAGATATTTGTAGGTGCCTGATTCGGGAACCACCGGCACCAACACTTCGATTTGCGTATCTCCGTCGCTGATCTGGAAGAAGTAGTTGTGGGTGCCTTCGGGAGCGAAATAGGCGCCGTCGGGAAGCGGGGTTCGTTGATCCAAGAGAAAGCCAAGCTTGTCTTGGAGCGTGGTCATCGCTTCGTCGATGCTGCCGGCGACGACGCCAATGTGGTCGAGTCCTACGATCATGCGAAATCTCCGTGCGGTCGCGTCCGCTACGTTAGCGAGCGGGCATCGTAACCGGCTTTGGCAAGCGACGTGAGTACTTCGTCCACTTGCTCTTCGCCGCGCATCTCCAGCACGAGCTCGACCAAGGTTGCTCGCGCGGAGGAAGCGCCAAACGCCCGTTGGTGGACGATGTCGACGATGTTGCTGTCGAGTTCGCCGAGCATTCGGGTGAGTTCCGCCAATGCTCCCGGCACGTCGGGAATCTCGACCGCCATCCTTACCAGCCGTTTGCTGCGCACTAGGCCCCGTTGCAGCACGGAGGATAGGATCATCATGTCTATGTTGCCGCCGGTGACCACGAGGGCGGTCTTGCCGCGGGCGAGCGAAGGCGTCTGCTGCACTGCCGCGAGTGCGGCGGCGCCAGCGCCCTCGGTGACCGTCTTTTCCACTTCCAAGAGCGTGAACACCGCCCGTTCGATGTCTCGTTCGGCGACCGTGACTAGATCGTCCACCAGTTCGCGGATGATCGGCATGGTCTTGCTTCCGGGCGCTTCCACGGCGATGCCCTCGGCCACGGTGCCTGGCCTCGACGGCACCGGAGGGCGGCCGTGGAACAGATCCGCAGCGGCGCTGAAGCGTTGCGCTTGCACGCCGATGATGTCGATCTCCGGTCGTAGCGCCTTGGCGGCCGTGGCGATGCCGGCGATCAAGCCGCCGCCGCCCACCGGCACGACGATGGTGTCCAAGTCCGGGATCTGCTCGAGCATCTCCAAGCCGAGGGTGCCTTGACCGGCGATCACCGCCTCGTCGTCGAATGGATGCACGAGGTGCAAGTCTCGCTCGGCGGCCAACCGCTCGGTGAACCCTAGCGTCTCGGCGAAGCGGCTGCCGTGCAGCAGCACTTCGGCGCCGAAGACGCGCGTTTGCCGCACTTTGGCGTTCGGCGTATGGCGTGGCATCACGATGGTTACGGGTACGCCCAACCGGGTGCCGTGGTAGCTGAGCGCTTGGGCGTGATTGCCGGCGGACATGGCGATCACGCCGCGGCGGCGTTCGTCGGCGGGGAGCAGCAGCAGTCGATTGAGGGCGCCGCGTTCCTTGAACGACGCCGTGAACTGCTGGTTCTCGAACTTCAGATAGAGCGCCGAGCCGAGCCGCTCGGACAGCACCGTGGACCGAGACAGCGGCGTCTGCGCGATGTTGTCGCGAATACGTCCGCGCGCCCTCTTGATGGCTGCGAGGGTTACCGCCATGCCACGGTCCCGTGTTAGTTTCGGCGCATGCTACACCCGCTGACGAACGCGAGTGACGGCGAACGCGAGTGACGGCCGGAGCGCGCCCGTTCCCGACAAGCGGCTGCTCATCGTCTATCACACGCAAACGGGGCACACCCGGGCGATGGCGGAAGCCGCATACCGTGGCGCCACCGACCCACTGATCGAAGGTGTGGCGGTGCGCATGAAGCGGGCGTACGAAGCCGACGCGGACGACCTGCTGTGGAGCCAGGGCCTGCTGCTCGGCACGCCGGAGAACTTCGGCTACATGTCCGGTGGCATGAAGGACTTCTTGGACCGCACGTTCTATCCGGTGGAAGGCAAGATTCAGTCGCTCCCGTACGCCATCTTCATCAGCGCCGGCAACGACGGCAGCGGTGCGCTTCGGGCGATCCGCCGCATCGCCGGCGGCTACCCTTTCCGCGAAGTGCAGGAAGCCGTAGTCGCCCAAGGCGAGGTCCGGGAATGTCACTTGAACGCCTGTCGAGAACTGGGGATGACGCTGGCCGCAGGCTTGGCAGCGGGCATCTACTAACTCACCGAACCCACCTTTCGGCCGCCCGTTCTCGCATTGGGGACACCCACCTTCGCTTGGGGACACCCACTTCCACTGCGCATTGGGGACACCCACTCTGGGTTTGTGGGTGGTGGGTGTCCTTTGGAAGCAGCCGTGGTGCGCGTTGGGGACACCCACCTTGGGGTTGTGTCTCGGTGTCACGCCGGTGTCGTGCGCATTGGGGACACCCACTCTGCGTGTGCGTTTGGGGACACCCACTCTGGGTTTTGGGTGGTGGGTGTCCTTTGGGAGCGTTTTTGGGAGCGGAGCCTCGGAGGCAGCCACTTGGGTGCTTCCTTCGGCTGCCCGGAGCGCGCCGCGGTCGTAGGGCGGGCGTCCCGCGGCGTCGGTGGGTTATGCCTTTTCGTTCTAAATCTGCGGGGTGGTTATGGCGATTCGTTCTTTCGCAAACCGCTCGCTGCGGGGTAGGTTGGCGCTCAAGAAGCCATCGTAGACGCTAAGGAGACGGGGCAATGAAGGCTTTCCAACGTGTCGTCGTGGGACTCGACATGGACCAAGGTGTCGCGGAGGCCATTCTCGCTCGCGCCTGCCAATTGGCGTCGCCCGACGACATAGAGGCCGTCTATGCGTGCAGCCACCTGCACCGGGAGCACCACGACTACTCGCTCGGGAGTTTCGACAACTCCGAGGCGCTGGACGCCGCCGTGCGTCGTCAAGCCGATCAATACTTGGCGCGTGTTTGTCAGCCACGGGGTATTCGTTATCGCGTGCTCGACGGTGCCGTTGCCAGCGTCTTGCACGATTACGCTAGGGAACACGCGGATTTGGTAGTCGTCGGCAGCCACGGCTATCAGGGGCTGCGGGCGCTCTTCGCTTCCACATCCAACGCCATGATTCACGGCACGCCGTGCGATGTGCTCGCCGTGCATATCGACGACGAGGGAACAGCGGTGAAGCGGGCGACGAGGGGCGAGCACGGCAATGGCAAGTACGAGAAGGTGCTGGCGGCGGTGGACTTGGGCGACGAGTCTTTTCAAGTGATGGATACGGCGAACCGGGTGGCGTTGCACTGCGGCGCGCGCCTCGCCGTGTGCAACGTCACCCACACGTCCTACGACCCGGTGGTGAACAACGCCGCCGAGCGTCTAAGCCACTTGGCGGACAGCTACGGCATCTCCGACGACGACTTCTACGAGTTGGCCGGCAACGTCGCCGACCGGATTCACGGCCTGGCTCAAGACATCGGCGCCGGTTTGGTCGTTGTCGGTACACACGGCAAGCACGGTCTGCAACTGCTCACCGGCTCCACCGCCAACGCAGTTCTGCACGGCGCCTCCTGCGATGTGTTGGCGGCACGTATGCACTGATCCGTCGGAGTTGGCGTTCGCACTCCGGCTAGCACCGTCGGACGTGGTGGCGTGAGCCGCGAAGTCCGACGGTGCTAGGGTGGCATGGCTGGAGCAAAAAAGGCGGTGCCGTAGGCAACGGCGTTTGTGGCGCTAGCGAGTCTTGCCCACTAGGTCACTCGCCACGCAACGCCGATGTGATGGGTAGCCAAGCCGCCCGGACAGCGGGGAACAAGCCGCCGATGGTGCCTAGGGCAAGCGCCCAGACGAGCCCTGTCAGAAGTAGGTCCGGGGTTACGGCGAAATCGAAGGCGACCTGCGAGAAGGAAGCGTTGTTGAGGGTGGAAACCGTGTAGCCGTTGAAGCCGAGGTAGGCGATCACCGCACCTAGCAGACCGCCGAGTAGCGCGAGGGCCATGGACTCGATCATCACCGACACCACCACTGAGGCGCCGCCGAAACCAAGGGCGCGCAACGTGGCGATTTCCACCGTGCGTGTCACCACCGCCGAGTACATGGTGTTGAGCGCCGCGAATACGGCGCCAATCGCCATGACGATGGCCACCGCTAGGCCGAACGTCTCTATGGTTTGCGCCAAGTTGCCTGATTGACTGGCGAAATACACCTCTTCGGCGGTCACCGCGAGGTCCAAGCGCGGGTCTTCCTCCACGCGCTTGGCGAGTTCGCCGATGCGAACGGGGTCGTCCACGCGTAAACGTAACGAGCTAACTACTTCTCCGCGTCGAAAGGCCGATTGCGCCAGCGGCAAGTCCAGCCAAAGCTCGGATTCGTACGCCGAGCCATTCGCCTCGAATATCCCCACCACGGTCCACTCGCTCTGTCGGATCTGCACGGTGGCGCCGATGTCTATGCCTGCGAACTGCAAATGTGCGCCACGGCCCGCGATCAACTCGTCCTTGCCGGGCTCGAAGTTGCGCCCGTCAACGACTTTCACTTCGTCGCGCACTTCGAAGGCCGCACTCGTAACTCCGCGTACGATGAGATTGGCGTCCAAGCCACTGGATCGCTTAGGCACGTCGGCGACGGTGTACAACTCGCTGCTCCCGGCAAGCACACCTTCCATGCTGGTGACGATTCTCGCATCGGCAAGCGAGATGCCACTCGAAAGCTCGCTGTCCGAGCCGCCGCGCAGGACTACGGCGCGGTCCGGCTCGCCGCCGCGGTCGAGCGTGCCCTTGAATCCTTCCGCCATGGCGAGGATGGCCGTCATTACGCCCACCACGCCGGCGATGCCAACCACGATGACGGAAGAACTGCCAATACGAGACGGCAGGTTCTTGAGATTCATAACCGTAATCTCGACGATTTGCCGCAACACCCTTTATATCCTCCGAAAACTCGGTCCAACGATCCTTTGCGCGGACATTGTTCTACATCCTGCGCAGTGCGTTGGCGATGGTCAGCCGGTTCGCCGACCAAGCCGGGTGTGCGCCAACGATAACGCCGATCAGTGCCGCGAGCGCGACGCCGGCCGCTGCGGTCCACCAAGACGTGACGAACCCAGGAAAGCCCACTGACGCCATGAGGGCGTTCAAAGCCGGGGTCACTAAAAAGGTCAGGCCGACGCCAAGAATGCCGCCCGTCGTACAGAGCAGCACAGACTCGCCGAGCACCAGCCGACTCACTCGGGCGTTGGAGAAGCCAAGCGTCTTCAGCACGGCCAACTCGGGGATGCGCTCCCTGAGCGCTTGCGCCATGGTGTTGGCGGTGAGTAACAGGATGGTGAAGAACACTGCCGAGAGGATGCCGTTCGCCATGAGGCCGATGTCGCCCACCTGCGCGGCGAACTGGCGGGCGAACGCATCCTCGGTGGCTGTTTTCGTGGGATTCAGCGAGTTCTGGAACAGTTCATCTATGGCGTTGGCGATCTCGGGTGCTTGGTCCGGGTCGCTCACGCGCACCGTCCACCAGCCGACGCTGCCTTCGCCGAACGCGCGGGCTTCGTCGAAGTAGTCGTAGTGGAACAGCATCAGCGACTGGCCGCCATCCTCTTGGTCCCAGACGAACGAGCCGACCAGGTCGAACTCCCACAGGCGATTGCCGTCACGCATCGGGTAGATATCGGCCTCGATTGGGATCTTGTCGCCCACGCTCCAGCCGAATCTCTCCATCAGGCTCGCCGAGACGACGGCACCGGTGCGGGTTTGCTCGAAGGCTGCGAGTTCGGCCGGGTCGATCGACATTTCCGGATACATCTCGAAGTAGGCGCGGGGCTCTACCGGATACTTGGGGAAGAAATTGCTCCGATCTTGGTAGTTGCCGCCGAACCAAGACTGGTGGGTCACCGCTTGGACACCGTCCACCGCCAATATCTGTTGTCGCTGGCTAATCGGCAAGGATTCTATGATCGAGTACTTGGCGGTAGTCACCAGCCGATCCACACCCTCGAGCGAAGCGCCGCCGGTCTCGAACCACACTGCCATGGTGCGCAGCACCGTGAACAACAGAAACGCCACTAGTACCGAATACAAGGTCAGATAAGTGCGCACCGGACGGCGGTGCAGATTGGCCCACATCAACCCGAACGCGTTCATGCCGCCGCCTCGGTGGCCAACTGTCCCTTGTCCAGGTACAGGATGTGCTTGGCGTGGTCCGCTGCCTTTGGATCGTGCGTGACCATGACGATGGTTTTGTTGTGATCCCGGTTCAAGATCGCCAGTAGGTCGAGAATCTCGCCGGCGGTATCGCGGTCCAAGTCGCCGGTCGGCTCGTCGCAGACGAGAATCGACGGATCGGCGACAATGGCGCGGGCGATAGCGACGCGCTGTTGCTGACCGCCGGACAACTCGCCTGGCTTGTGCTTAGCCCGATCGGCCAAGCCGACGATTTCGAGGGCGGTCTGCGCGTTCTTCTTGCGTTGCTTGCCGGAGAGTTTGGTGAGCAGCAGCGGCAGTTCGACGTTGCGTCGCGCGTTCAGCACCGGCAGCAAGTTGTAGAACTGAAAGATAAAGCCGATGTTGGCGGCCCGCCAACGTGCGAGTTTGCGGGCATTCAGCTTGTTGAGATCCTCTTCCGCGACCCGGACGTCGCCGCTCGTGGCGCTGTCGATGCCGCCGATGAGGTTCAGCAGCGTCGTCTTGCCGCTGCCCGACGGTCCCATCAACGCGAGGAAATCGCCCTCCGCTATGGTCAAGTCGATGCCGGTCAGCACATCAACGTACTCGCGGCCCTTCATGTATCGTTTTTCCACGTTCCGTAATTCGACGATGTTCACTGCCCCATCACCTGCTCTCCGTGTTCACGGTAGTTAGTCTACGACGGTCACCTGTGCTCCATGCCGCAACTTCGATCGGGTGGCGGCGTCCAATTCCGCGACCACCCGCTCGCCGCTCTCAAGCCCCGAGATCACCCGCAGATGCCTGCCTTCCGTCGCGTCGACTTGCACGGTGCGCCGCTCGACAGTGTCGCCCGCCACCACCCAAACGTAGCGTTCGCCCGCCTCCTCTTGCGCGGCTGCGCGTGGTACCAGCACGGCGGGCACAGCGGTGGCGGGTTCCTCCGGGACTTCCTCGTCTTCAAGGAACGCCACCTTCGCGCCCATATCCGGCAGGATCCGCGGGTCGCGTTGCACGAAGCCGATGCGCACCCGCACGGTGGCCTTGTTGCGATCGGCGGCGGGAATCGTGGCGATTACTTCGGCGGCGATCGCCAAGTCGGGATAGGCGTTCAGCGTCACAGTGGCTGGCTGTTTGGGGTAGACGCGGTTGATATACGCCTCGTTGACGTCTACTTCCACCTCCAGCGATTCCATATCGACTATCGTGCATATGCCCGTGCGGGTGAAGCCGCCGCCGGCCGAGACCGGTGAAATCATCTCGCCGGGTTGCGCGGCCTTGGCGATCACTACTCCGCCGAACGGAGCGCGGATCTCCATATCTTCAAGCTGTCGCCGCTGTACCGTGAGATTACGCTCCGCCACGGCGACGTCCCGTGTCGAGCGCTCGTAGCGAGCGCGCAGCCCTTCCAGCGCCAAGCTGTCCCGGTCCAAATCCGCCTTGCTGGCCAACTCGCGAGCCGCCAAGTTGCTGGTGCGTTCCAGATTGAGCGCGGCTTGGCGTATGTTGACGCGAATCTCGTCGAGCGATGCTTGGGCCGCCTCGAGTTGGGATTCGCCCAGCGCGACGTAGGCGCGGGGAATGCTGTCGTCCAAGCGGGCGAGCAACTGACCGTCGGTCACCGTCATACCCTCCTCGATCAGCACCTCGAGCACCTTGCCGGTCGCCTTGGAGCTCACTGTGGCCTGTCGCCGCGCCACCACGTAGCCGGTGGCGTCGAGTACGCTCGTGCTGGGGGCGGATGTCGCCGCGCTACGCGCTACGGCGGTTCGCACTTCGATGGCGGGCGTCGCGAGGTACGGCACGCCGAACGCCCAAGCGACATAGGCGACGCCGCCGAGCAGCGCGATGGCGATAAACCAAGCGAGAGGGCGGCGCTGCTTCGGCGCTTCGTCGCGCTCGATCTTGAGCTCATTCAGCAGGGCTTTCTTATCCATGCCTCGCTCTGCCTCGCTGCCTCGCGCTCACATGATCTCAGACGGCCGTCCCCGCGGGATCGTGACCGCGCCCCCGGAGCGTTCGGGCATGGCGGCCAGTGGCACCCGTGCCGTCAATCGTCGGCCAAGGCATCGAAGTCCCAAAGTATCTGATCGCCGTCGTCGGCGTAGAGAATCTCGGTCTTGATCTCGGCGTATTGGCGATCTGCGGCAAGTTGCGGCTGAACTACGGTCGCCCACTGTAACAATCGAGCCCAGAATCGATCGATCAACTCGGCGCCGGACACCTCGCCGCCGTCTGTGGTCTTGATGGGGAGGTTGCGCAGTTCACCGAGATAGAGGCGCAGCGATTCGACGTGAATCGTCTCGTCCGTGCGGATGCGCTCGACGATCTCGGCGGCCTCGCACGCCTCCGCGCGCCGCTCTTGAAACAGCGTCGGTTGCCGGAACGTCGCTTGCGCGTTGGCGAAGCCGATTTCCGCCCGAAACTCGATCAGCAGCAGATTCATAAGAAACTTGAGCGCCATCTCGTAGGGCATCGGGATCTCCGGCATTACCCGCTCGCCTTCCGCTTCCGGCCGTGCGATGAAACCCGGCGGTTCGACATCCGGGTGGGCGTCGACGCCGAACGCGAGGTCTCTGGCGACGAACCACATGACGTCGTGACCGCCGATGCCTTTCTCCGGCTCGCCGCCTTCGTCGATGCCGTGCGCCTGCAAGAGTCCCTTGCCCAAGTGGCCAATGGCCATGCCGTCAATGTCTTCGGCGATGATCGCTTGCATGTCCGGAAACGGCATTTCGGCGATCATTCGCCCGCGGCCTTCGATCTTGCCGGTGATGGTAAGTGAGTTCCAGAATGGCCGGGTGACGCCGCGCTCGATCAGCAGGCGTTGCTGCGCTACGTTGGGCATTCGGGGTCCCGCCAGCAGCGACGCATCGGCGTCGAGCAAATCGCCGCCACGCTCTTGGAGTGCGGCCGTCCAGTTGTCGAGCGCGCGTCGGCGGCCCTTCGAGCGTGGCGGGATGTAGTTGCCGTCGGCGTCAAATCCGCCGTGGAGCCGCTGCCCGTCAATTTCGTGGGGCGTCGCGTAGTCGTGGTTGGCAAGCAATTCGGCCTCGCTGAATACCAATTGCTGCGCTGGCATAGGTCTTGGACTCCCGAGTCCGTAAGGGCTTCGCATTATGCTGCATTTCGTCCTTGCTTGAACCACGCGGCGAGGGCATTTGTATGCCCATCCCTCCGGGAGAAGGACACCCACTTTCCGTCGGGAGCAGGGACACCCACTTTCTGTAGGGGACACCCACTCGCACGTGCGGAGGGAAAAGCCACCGGGGGCCAGGCGCGTCTACACTTGGTCGAACCGCGCCGATCGCCGACGGACCGGCCATCCCGAGGCGCACCGCGATTCGGGCGGTTTTCGCACGCCGGCGATGGCCGTCGGC
>CAYGBI010000092.1:0-12979 GCA_964348085.1 uncultured Pseudomonadales bacterium
TTTTCTTCGCCACTGAAAGTGCTTTACAACCCTAAGGCCTTCTTCACACACGCGGCATGGCTGCATCAGGCTTTCGCCCATTGTGCAAGATTCCCTACTGCTGCCGTCCGTAGACGTCTGGGCCGTGTCTCAGTCCCAGTGTGGCTGATCGTCCTCTCAGACCAGCTATGGATCGTCGCCTTGGTAGGCCATTACCCTACCAACAAGCTAATCCAACGCAGGCTCCTCCGACAGTGTGAGGTCTTCCTAGGTGGCCGAAGCCGCCTTGGTCGATCCCCCACTTTCATCGCCTGGCTCTCGCCAAGCGGTCGCATGCGGTATTAGCTCGAGTTTCCCCGAGTTGTCCCCCGCTGCCGGGTAGATTCCTACGCGTTACTCACCCGTCCGCCACTTTACTCAGCCCGAAGGCCTTTCTCGTTCGACTTGCATGTATGAGGCCTGCCGCCAACGTTCAATCTGAGCCATGATCAAACTCTTCAGTTTACAAAGCGTTAGGCCATGCCACCTTTGCTCGCAATACGGTTGCCCGCAAGACGGTCAAGGGCGACGTGACCAAATGGATGCTCGAAGCTCTAAAGCCGAGCGCCCACACGAATGGCTTGTCTTTACAATCTTAAAGAGCGCACCCGGGGACGTGCCCCAAGGCGAGAGGGCGCATCTTACGCCGATTGATGGCAGTGTCAACGGGTGTTGGCGACTTTTTTTCGCCTAGGAGTTCTCGTAGCCAGTCGCTGCGCTGACGCCCAAGGGAACTAGTGCGGGTCGCCGGCTGGGTTGGCATCTCGATTCCAAAAGTCGGTCGGTCCGGGCGCTTCACAGGCAACTGGCGTGTTCGCATCCGTCGAGGAGCTGGCCGGGCCGTGATCGGCGTTGACGCGGGTGGTGCGAACCGTCGAATTGGATAAATGTATCACCCTGCACACCGACGGTGCCTTTCCTACCTACCGCCCCTACCGCCGGTGAGTAAGAAGCCCGCCGGTGAGTAAGAAGCGCTATAACAACAGTGCCTTACGGATATATCGGTCCCGTCCCGCCGCACGGCTTCCTCGGCCCTGTCGGGCTTCGCGGCTGACGCCGCCAAGTCGGATGGCTGCTAGCGCTACGAAAGCCGTCGCCTACGGCGCCGCCTTTCGCCCCAGCCCGAGCCGCCCCATCACCCCGTCGGACTTCGCGGCTAACGCCGCCAAGTCCGACGGGGTGCTAGCCTTGAGCGGCGGCGTTTGTGAGCGTCACCAAGTGCCAGTTCTTGCGCCCTCGTCGAATGAGGTGATAGCGACCATAGAGCGCTCCCTCGGTGTTGAGGCGCAATGTCGGATCTGTTGCCGGCGTGCCGTTGACGCGAACGCCGCCACCCAGCACTAGCTTCCGCGCCGCGCCGTTGGACTGTGCTAGGCCGGCGGTCGTCATTGCGGTCAGCAGGCCGGTGCCGGCGGCGAGCTCGGAGCTGGCCATGCCGTCGCTTGCGAGCTGCGTAATGTCCTTGCGGGTCAGTGCCGTCACGTCGCCGGCGAACAGAGCACCGGTAATGCGTTCGGCGGCGGCAAGCCCCGCTTCGCCATGCACTAGGCGGGTCGCTTCCTGCGCCAGCAGCCGATGACCCTCGCGCCGCTCCGGATGCTCCCGAGCCGCGTCGCAAGCAGCGAGTATCTCGGGCAAGTCCAGCAGGGTGAAACAGCGCAGGAAGGTCGCCACGTCGGCGTCGGCGGTGTTCAGCCAAAACTGGTAGAACGCATACGGCGAGGTGCGTTCGGCGTCCAGCCACACCGCGCCGGCTTCGCTCTTGCCGAACTTGGTGCCGTCTTGCTTGGTGACCAGCGGATGCGTCAGGGCGAACGTCTTGCGCGCCAGCAGGCGCCGTGCCAAGTCGATGCCGCTCAAGATGTTGCCCCACTGATCGCTACCGCCGACCTGCACCGTGCAGCCGTAGCGCCGCGTCAACTCGAGGAAGTCGTGCGCCTGCAGCAGCATGTAGCTGAACTCGGTGTAGGAGATGCCGGCGCCTTCGCGATTGAGCCGAGAGCGGACCGAGTCGCGCTGCATCATCGCGTTGACCGAGAAGTGCTTGCCGATGTCGCGCAGGAAGGGCACGACGCCCAACCCTTGGGTCCAGTCCAAGTTGTCGACCACGACGCCGGCGCAGTTGCCCTCTAGGTCTATGAAGCGGGAAAGCTGATCGCGCACGGCCTCCACCCACTGCCGGACGGTAGCCTCGGCGTTCAGCGAGCGCTCCTCGACGCGCCCGGACGGGTCGCCGATGAGTCCGGTCGCCCCGCCCACCACGGCGATCGGCCGATGGCCGGCAAGCTGGAAGCGGCGCAGCATAAGCACCGTCACGAGGTTGCCCACTTGCAGGCTCGGCGCGGTCGGGTCGAAGCCGGCGTAGACACAGCGCGAACCACCGGCGAGATGCGCATCCAAACCGCCACGGTCGGACACTTGTGCAACTAGTCCGCGTCTGTCGAGCGCGCTGAGCAGGGAAGCCATGAGGTGCGAGGCAACTATGCGGAAGCGCGACATGATACTCCGCCAACCGGTGAAGAGACACGGCAACGCTTACAGCGACGGCAGTTCTCAATTGGCAGATCGCGTGATCCGTTGCGGTTCTCAGGGGTTTGTGGCGGTCGCTGCGGGGCGTGGTGGACATGCGCCGGGACAGTCAAAGGCATTGCCCCGGATGACCGGCGGCTAGCAGTCCGACGGAGTGATAGGAGGCTTGGGCTGGGGCGAAAGGCGGCGCCGGGAGGCGACGGCGTCCGTGGCGCTGACGCGAACTACACATACACGGTGTCCATGGCAATGACAGTTTCGGGGTGGTCCATTGACCCCGCTCCCGACGCTTTGGTTTACGGTCGCTTTCGTTTCCTCGGCCCGAGCCAAGGCGCGGCGTCACGGACACCTAAAACCAGAACCTGAGTCCGGCGACGAAGGAGGCGGTCTCGACATCGTGTCCAGCGACGCGGGCGAAATCGGCCGTCTCGCCGAAGACGCGTCGGTACGAGACACCGATATGGGGCGCGACTTCACGACGGAACTCGTAGCGCAGTCTCAGACCGGCTTCGACCGTGCTCAGGCCGGATCCGACGCCGAGTTCCGGCACATCCTGAGCGGCGAAGTCGAGTTCCGTCCGCGGTTGAAGAATGAGTTTCTGCGTCAGGAACAGTTCGTACTCGGCTTCCAGCCGGGTCGAAACATCGCCGTCTTCGCTGACGAACGCCGTCGCATCCATCTCCAACCCGTAGGGTGCGAGGCCCTGCACCCCGAACACCGCGAAATGCCGCTCGGGCTCGGCGTCGTAGCGGTAGCCCAACTGCACATCGAAGTACGAAGAGGTCGCGCGGCTGTAGAGCGCTTGGACTTCCGCTTCCTCAAACTCGTTGGGGCCCGGAAGATACTCGCCTTTCATCTTGACCCATACCTTGTCAATGTCGCCGCCGAACCATGCCTGACCCTCCCAGAGGAATGCCGGTTCGCCTTCGTTGGATTGATATTCGAGCCGGTCTGCGAAAATCATGGTGGTGGTCTGTCCGCCCATGCCCTTGCGGAGCGCTTCGCGGGCGGCCTGCATTGCCTGCGCGCCATAAGCCTTGTCCGCCGCGTTTTGGGCGATTGCGTACACAGGCGTTGCGGTCATCGCGGCAGCCAAGAGTCGCGTGCATGCGAGCCTCGTCAGGGCGGCGGCCGGGAGTCGTGCGCATACGGGTCTCATCGCTCCGCCACCCGCTGCTCATGCTCGCGGACCGAGACCACCTGAAACATTCCCGCATGCATGTGATAAAGGAGGTGGCAGTGGAACGCCCAGTCGCCCACGGCCTCCGCCGTAATGTCGATGGAAAGTTTCTCGCCCGGCTTGACGATTACCGTGTGCTTATTCGGCTTGTGATCGGTTGCCCCATTCACGAGCTGGAAGAACATCCCGTGCAGGTGAATCGGATGCGGCATCATCGTGTCGTTGACCATCGCCAGCCGCAGCCGCTCGCCCGCGTGGAATACGATGGGCGCTTCGACTTCGGAGAAACGCACGCCGTCGAACGACCACATATAGCGTTCCATATTGCTGGTCAGATGCAGTTCCATCTCCCTGCCCGGCGAGCGCAAGTCCGGATTGCGCGCAAGGCTCTTGAGATCGGTATAGGCCAGTGCGCGATGCGGCACGTCCTCAAGACCGATGCCCGGCTCGTGCAGGCGGCTGACCGGATGCATCGCGAGGTTCGCCACCCCCGGCCCCGCCGGGTGGTCATGCCGTTGCATTGCCTTGTCTCCGTTGGCAGGCGTATCGGCCTGCATCGCGCCGTGTCCCGTAGCCCCGTGATTCATGCCATCGTGATCCATGCTGCCATGTTCCGTGTGGTGTTGAACCATCCCGTCCGCGGGTTGAGCGTGCATGCCTCCGCTGTGCTGCGCCATACCCATGTCCTTCATCGTCAGCAGCGGGCGCTCGCGCAGCGGCGGGACGGCGGCGCGCATGCCGGGACGCGGCGCAAGCGTCGCGCGGCCATAGCCGCTACGGTCGATGGCTTCGCACATGATCGTGTAGGCGCGGGCTGCTTCCGGCCGCACGACCACATCGTAGGTTTCGGCGACGCCGATCTGGAACTCCTCCGTCTCCACCGGCTGCACATTCAGACCGTCGGCTTGCACGACGGTCATCGGCAGACCCGGAATCCTGACATTGAAGAACGACATCGCCGCGGCGTTGATGATCCGCAGCCGAACGTTCTGGCCGGGCTCGAACAGCGCTGTCCAGTTGTCCTCCGGTGCGTGGCCGTTCACAAGGTAGGTATAGGTCGCGCCGGTCACATCCGCGATGTCGGTCGGACTCATGCGCATCGCGCCCCACATCCGCCGCTCCTCGACCGCCGCGCCGAAGCCGCTTTCGGCCGCGTCGCGAAGAAAATCGCCCATCGTGCGTTTCTGGTAGTCGAAGCCGTCGCTCATCTTCTTGAGCTTGGCGAATATCCGGTGCGGGTCTTCGAATGCCCAGTCCGACAGGACAAGGATGTGCTCGCGGTCATATGCGACCGGGTCGGGACCGGTCGGATCGATCACCAGCGGGCCGTAATGGCCGAGTTGTTCCTGCAAGCCGGAGTGGCTGTGATACCAGTAGGTGCCGGACTGTTGGACCGGGAATCGATAGGTGAAGGTCTCGCCGGGCCGGATGCCGGGAAACGTCACACCGGGCACGCCATCCATCTGGAACGGCAGCAGGATGCCGTGCCAGTGAATCGAGGTGTCTTCCTCGAGCCGGTTCGTGACCCGCAGCGTAACGTCGTCGCCTTCGCGCCAGCGTAGCAGCGGCGCGGGAAGCGTGCCGTTCACGGTGATCGCGCTACCGCGCCGGCCGTCGATCATGACTGGCGTACGCGCAACCTCCAAGTCGAATTCCGTCCCTGTCAGGGCTGGTAACTCAGTGCCGCCGGCGAGAGACGCGTTGCGCGCCCAGGCCGGTAGCAGTCCGTGCAGCCCGAGCGCTACGCCCGTGGCGGCGGTGGTACCTATCCATCTTCGTCGCGTAAGCATGTTTCAGTGCCCATGGGTTCGGGGGCGTCGCCGCGCAGGGCGGGCTGCCGATCCGACTCCTTGCAGCCCACACCGTGGCACAGGCCCGCTCGCATCGCGGTACAGGCGACCTGCGAATTCGCAGGCCTTGTGTAGGGCGAATGCGAGTAGCAGGACGCACGGCAGGCACTCTAGCAGTTCCAGCGTCGCCTCGTGACCCGCGTTCCCGTAGTCGGCCGGTAGCGCCGCCGGCGGGCACCGGTCTGTTTTCGCACCAAATTGGGGGTTTCCCCGACGCGGCTTTTTGGGAATACTCCGCCGCACCTTCGTTGCGTGTTGTCCGTTGAATCGAGCGCAACCTATTGGCGTGACGCGAGGTATATAGCGGCAATAGGGGCGATTCGTGGCATCTCCGTCGAACATTCATGCGCTGGTGGCGAGCGTTATCGCCTTTGTTATGTTGGTTGTATGGTTGGCGGACCCGCCGCCGGCGCGGGAGGCGAACGCCGCCAACGTAGTGACGAGCGAGCTGGCCATGGCCGACATGCTCGCCGACGTTCCAGAGGCGCCACCCCCTCTCGGCGCTCCCTCTCCCGCCGGCGTCCCGCCCGCACCGCCGCCGGCGTTACCGAGTTTTCCGCCCGTGGTGCCAGTCGCGCCGGGTGACAACCTCGCCAACCTCTTCAAGCGCAACGGGCTCAGCGATCGCGATCTGCATCGGCTCGTCAATAGCGGGCCGCAGGGCAAACGCCTCGCCTCGATCTATCCGGGCCACGAGTTCGAGTTCGAGCACGATGACGAAGGTAATCTGGTGCGCTTAACCCATCGTCGGAGCCCGTCGGACATCGTGGCTTTCAACAGGGTCGGCGACCGCTTCGAGGGCGTGCGCATCCCTGTGGAAGTGAAGAAGGTGCGAGCCTTCCGCAGCGTCACCATCGAGCACTCGCTGTACGTCGCCTGTCAACGCGCCGGTCTGGGCGACGAATTCGCGTCGCGCCTGGCGGACATCTTTCGGTGGGACGTCGACTTCATTTTGGATGTCCGCGCCGGCGACACCTTCGACGTGCTCTATCTCGAAGACTGGATCGACGGACAGAAGTTCGAGAACCGCGACATCCTCGCTGCGGAGTTCGTCAACCAAGGCAAGAGCTACCGTGCGGTTCGTTACGGCGACGGCGGAGCAGCCAGTTACTACACGCCGGACGGCCGTAGCATGCGCAAGGCTTTCCTGCGCGCGCCGCTCAGCTACAGCCGGATCAGTTCACGCTTCAACTTGAAGCGGAAGCATCCATTGTGGAACAAGACGATGCCGCACCGCGGAATCGACTACGCGGCGCCGACCGGCACGCCAGTGATGTCAACCGGCGACGGCATTGTCACCAAGGCTTCCCACACCGCCGCGAACGGTAATTACGTCGTTATCCGGCACGGCGACAAGTACCAGACGAAGTATCTGCACTTGTCAGCGATTGCCGCCAACCTGAAAGTCGGCAAGAGCGTTAGTCAAGGGGACGTTATCGGCCGCGTCGGCTCCACCGGCTGGTCGACGGGCCCGCATCTGCATTACGAGTTCCTCGTTAATGGGGTACACCAGAACCCGAGCACGGTGGAATTGCCGATGGAGTCGGGGATCGCCGCCGGGGAACGAGCGAGCTTCGACGCCGCCGTCGCCCCGCTACTCGCCGACATGACGGCGCGTAAGCGCTCCGAGCAAATCGCCTATGCGGACGCCGCTCCGTAGCCGGCGCTGGCCAAGTGCCCTGTTTGGTTGCCGGCAAGGGCCCCGACGCCCCGGTTGGCGCGTCATGCGTCATCGGGCGGGCGCCTGACCGTTCTCGGTACGACGCGGACTTTTCACCGAAGGGATGCTAGCCGGTGAGGGCGGGCACGCCGATGCGCTACATCGGTGTAATGACCGGCACCAGCGTGGACGGTCTCGATGTTGCGTTGGTGACGATCGACGCCGGCATCCGCATTGATGCGGCGCAGACGGTGGATTTGCCGCGGGCTCTTGCAACATCCTTGAAGGCGCTTGCAGTACCGGGTGCAGGCGAGGTCGACCAATTGGCGGCGACGGATGCCACCTTGGGTCGATTCATCGGCGAAACGGTACATGATTGCCTCGGACGCTGGCGGGTCTCGCCCTGCGACATTCGCGCCATTGGCTCGCATGGGCAGACGGTTCGTCACCGCCCGAACTTCGCGCCACCGTTTACGTTGCAGATCGGCGACGCCAGTCGTATCGCGGAAATTACCGGCATCGACACGGTGGCGGACTTCCGCCGGCGCGACGTGGCAGCCGGCGGGGAGGGCGCGCCGTTGACGCCGTTGTTCCACGACGCGCTGTTTCGCGACGGCGAACGCGATCGGCTGGTGGTCAACATCGGCGGCATCGCCAACCTGACGGTGTTGGCGGCTGGCGAGAAGGCCATGCGCGGCTTCGACACCGGCCCGGGCAACGCCTTGCTGGATGCTTGGATTCAACACTGCAAAGGTGAAGCTTTCGACCGAGACGGCACGTGGAGCGCAGGTGGCGTCGTGGCGCCCGCGCTCTTGGCGCGCTTGCGGGAGGATCCGTTCGTTGACCGCGCGCCGCCGAAAAGCACCGGCAAGGAACACTACCACCTCGGCTACATCGGCGACGCCTGCGAAGGTCTCGATCTAAAGGCGCGGGATGTGCAAGCCACCTTGGCCGAGTTCACCGCGTGGAGCGTAGCGGATGCCGTGCGTCGTTGGGGTGCGCCGGCGGGCGATGTCGTCGTTTGCGGCGGCGGTCGGCGCAATCGCTACTTGATGGGCCGGCTGGGAGCGAATCTGTCCCGTTATCGACTGCTTAGCGCGGACGACTTGGGTGTCGACGGCGACGCGATCGAGGCCGCTGCTTTCGCATGGTTCGCGCATCGCACGCTACACCGGCTACCGGGCAACGTGCCGGCGGTTACCGGCGCCTCGGGCGAGCGGGTGCTCGGCGCGATCTATCCGGCCTGACCGGCGGCGATGGTCACAGGGCGAAGGAGTTGCCGCAGCCGCATGTGGACGAGGCGTTGGGGTTGGTGACCACGAACTGCGCGCCGGCGAGATCCTCCTTATAGTCGATCTGTGCGCCGACCAAATACTGATAACTCATGGGATCGATCAGCGCCGTCACGCCGTCTCGTTCCACCACCGTGTCGTCGTCGGCGCGCAAGTCGTCGAAAGTGAAGCCGTAGGAAAAGCCGCTGCAGCCGCCACCCGTGATGAACACGCGCAGCTTGAGCCCCGGATTGCCCTCGTCTTCGATCAGTTCGCGCACCTTGCCGGCGGCGCGAGTGGAGAACTGGATGTTGGCGTTCATCGCAACGATTATAGAGGCGCGGGCGACTGATTGTCGTGTGCCGCGCCGGCGATAGGCGGATCGTGTCGAAGCCCGCTCGCTTCGGCGCCTTGCGGCGGCGGTTCGCCCACCTCGAACCATTGCCGAGGCTCACCGGCCTCGGCGTCGTCGCCGGACTCCTGACCGGCGTGGTGATGGTGCTGTTGCATGCGGCTCTGGAGGGTGCCGCGTGGCTAGTGCGTGGCGAGGATTCCGAGACCTACGAGTGGGGCGGCGCCGAGGCGCACTTGCTGATGCCGGTGGTCGGCGGCTTGCTGCTCGGCCTCGCACTCCACCGTTTGCCGCCGGCGTCCCGGCGCTTAGGCGTGATGCACGTCTTGGAGCGGCTGGCGCGGCACCAAGGCCGTATGTCTTGGCGCGACGCGGTCTATCAATTCGGCGGCACGGTCGTCGGCCTGACCGCGGGCTTGTCCGGCGGACGGGAAGGACCGGGAGTGCATCTCGGCAGCGCGGTTTCCGGCTTGCTCGGCGAGGCCTGCGGGCAGTCGGAGAGGGGGCGACGCACGCTGATCGCCTGCGGCAGCGCCGCGGCGATCGCGGCGTCTTTCAACACGCCGCTGGCCGGCGTCGTCTTCGCCATGGAGGTGGTGCTGATGGAATACACCCTCGTCGGCTTCGTGCCGGTCATCGCATCGACCGTTGCCGCCACCTTGGTCCATCGTTGGGTGTTCGGCGATTACGCCGTGTTCTCGGTGCCGGAAACGGAATTGCGCTCGTTGCTGGAGGTGCCCTACATCATATTCGCCGGCGTCGCGGTCGGCGCCGTGGGCGGTGCCTTCATCGCTTTGGTGAAGTTGTTCGCGAGATTCCACGCTTGGCCGTTTTGGCTGCGTGCCACCGCCGCCGGCGCGCTTACCGGTGGTGCCGCGCTGGTCACGCCGGCCGTGCTCGGCGTCGGCTACGACACGGTCGACGAGGCGTTGTTGGGCGGCCTCGCCACCTCCGCCCTGCTGATTATTTTGCTCGCCAAGATGGTCGCTTCCGCCGCCTGCGTAGGAGTCGGACTGCCGGTCGGCGTGATCGGTCCGACGCTGGTCATGGGTGCCATGCTCGGCGGCTTGCTCGGCGAACTCGGCAACGCCTTGGCGCCCGGCGAGGCGTCGGTGCCCGGGTTGTACGTCATGCTCGGCATGGCAGCGATGATGGCGGCGGTGCTGCAGGCGCCGTTGGCGGCTTTGGTGGCGGTTCTGGAACTCACCGCCAACCCGGGGGTGACGTTGCCGGCGATGCTGATAATCGTGGTGGCGACGCTGACGGTCAGCCACGTCTTCCGGCAGCGCTCGGTGTTCCTTAGCCTGCTGGCCGGTTTGGGGATCGACTACCCGTCCGCCTCGGCGGGCGGCAAATCGCCGTAGTTCGAGAGTTTTTGTCGTTCGCAAGCCTTGCCAAGGGAACGGCTTGGCGTTCGCCGCCGCAGCGCCCAATTGACATCGTCGTGTCGTAGCTTACGCTCCCGGTTCGCATTTCGTGGCGTATGAGGAGAATTGTGGATCGGCCAAAATCCACGCGCTTATTGGCGCGTGCCGAAAAAGTAATCCCAGGGGGGGTCAACTCTCCCGTTCGGGCGTTCCGCGGCGTCGGCGGAACGCCGCTTTTCTTCGCCAGCGGCAGCGGCGCTTGGCTGACCGACGTGGACGGCGGCCGCTACATCGACTATGTGAGCTCTTGGGGACCGATGCTGCAAGGGCACGCGTTCCCGCCGGTGGTGGAGGCGGTACGAGAACGCGCCCAGAGCGGTTTGGGTTTCGGCGCCCCGACGGAGATCGAAGTCGAGATGGCGGAAGCGGTGGTGAGCCGTTTCCCCGGCATCGACCAAGTGCGCATGGTCAATTCGGGCACGGAGGCCGTCATGTCGGCCATTCGCCTAGCGCGGGCGTACACTGGCCGGGATCTGATCATCAAGTTCCGCGGCTGCTACCACGGCCACGCGGACCCGCTCTTGGCGGAGGCCGGCTCCGGGCTACTGACCTTGGGCTTGCCGAACTCGCCGGGGGTGCCGGCGAGTGTCGCCAAGGATACGCTGACGCTGCCGTTCAACGACGCCGAGGCCGTCGGCGCGGCGCTGGCGCGTTACGCGGAACGAGTAGCGGCGGTCATCGTAGAGCCGGTGGCCGGCAACATGGGATGCGTGCCGCCCGCTCCCGACTTCTTGCCGGCTTTGCGCGAGATGACCACGCAGGCCGACAGCCTGCTCATTTTCGACGAGGTCATTACGGGCTTTCGCATCGCCGCCGGCGGTGCCCAAGAGCTCTACGGCGTGCTGCCGGACCTCACCACTCTCGGCAAGGTGATCGGCGGCGGCTTGCCGGTCGGCGCCTTCGGCGGTCGCGGCGAAATCATGGCGCGCGTGGCGCCGGTGGGCGACGTCTACCAAGCCGGCACGCTGTCCGGCAATCCGCTCGCCATGACCGCCGGTTACGCCATGCTGAACTCGCTCGACGAAGGCTTCTACGCCGCGTTGGCGGCGACCACTCGCCGTTTGGCGGACGGCATCCGCGAATTGGCCCGCGAACACCGCATTCCGCTCGCGGTGAACGGCGTCTGCGGCATGTTCAGTCTGTTCTTCGGCGCCGCGTCGGTGAGGAACTTCGACGATGTGGAAAAGGCCGATGTCGAACAATATAGACGGCTCTTTCACGCGCTCTTGAAGCGCAACGTCTACCTTGCGCCGTCGGCTTACGAGACGGCCTTCGTCGGCGGTGCGCACGGCGAGGCGGAAGTGGAGCGCACGCTCGCTGCCTTTGACGACGCCTTTGGGGAACTTGCGGCGTGAAATACGACGTGTACGGCATCGGCAATGCGCTCGTGGACATGGAGTTCGCGGTCGACGACGAGTTCTTGCGGCGGCAAGCGATCGCCAAGGGCCACATGACCTTGGTGGACGAGGCCCGCATAGAGGCGTTGGCGGCGGACTTGGCCAACGGGGCCTCGTCCGAGGTTCCCATCCGACGTCTCTCGGGCGGGTCGGCGGCGAACACGGTATTCGCTGTGCAAGCATTCGGCGGCAGGGGCTTCTACTGCTGCCGCGTGGCGCAAGACGAAGTGGGTGCTCACTTCTTGGCGGACCTAGCACAGGTGGGCGTTGGCGCCGGCGGTAGCCGACCTGCGCGGGGCGCGACCGGGCGCTGCCTTACCTTGGTCACCGTCGATGCCGAGCGCACGATGACGACCTGCTTGGGCGTCTCCGCCGGGCTAGGGCCGGAAGACGTCGACGAAGCGACCGTGGCGAGCGCTCGCTTCCTTTATATAGAGGGCTATCTAGCGGCAGCCGAGGCCGGTTGCGCGGCTGCCGTGCGGGCGCGGGAAATCGCCGAGTCGGCGGACGTGCGCACCAGTCTATCCCTCTCCGACCCGTCGATGGTGGAGGGCTTTCGCGACGCGTTAACCGAGATGCTCGGCAATGGCGTGCATCAGCTCTTCTGCAACGAGGAAGAGGCGCTGACGTGGGCCAGTACCGACCGCTTGGACGTCGCCATCGCCGAACTGCGCGACATCGCGCCATTCGTCAACATCACCTTGGGTGCTAGAGGCAGCGTCGCGGTGCGCGGTCGCGAGCAAGCGCTAGCGGCGGGGTACCCCGCGTCACCGGTCGATACCACCGGCGCCGGGGACATTTACGCGGGTGCCGTGATCCATGCGCTGGTCGGCGGTGTCGAGCCGGTCGCGGCGGCCCGCTTCGGCAACTTCGCCGCCGCGGAATTGGTGTCGCGCCACGGGGCGCGGTTGGCGAGCGCCGGCGACTACGCCGCTCTGCGGGCAACGTTCAGGGGCTAATGCTACGAAAGCTGTCGCCTACGGCGCCGCCTTTCGCCCAGCCCAAGCCGCCTAGCCCGGATATCTCACCGATTTACTTCAACGGGCGCACTGCCGACTATCGAGCAGGTGTTTCGGGCAACGATTCCACTGCGGCATGGGCATATGCGCGTTTTGCTCGCCGAGAAGGCTGTCCGAAGGTGCCGCGAAGCCCTGTTTCGGGGTCGTACGGGGGCGACCGCGGCCGTCGAGGCGAGCCGCGCCCTCGGCGTCTTGCCGATGGTTGCCGATTGCGACGACGAGCGTGGCCGGGTTCGTCAGGACGGATGCCACGGGGGTTCGCGGCGCAGGTTGGCC
>CAYGBI010000093.1:0-12937 GCA_964348085.1 uncultured Pseudomonadales bacterium
AACCCCTGTTGCCGGGATGAAAACCCGGAGTCCTAGGCCACTAGACGAAGGGGACCTCGCAAGAGGCGCGTACTATAGGCCGCTAGGCTGCTCGCTGCAACACGAGCCGTGGACTTCCACAGGCTGCGGGGGCACAATCAAAGGCGTTTGCGGAATCGGGGAAACTTGTGCCTTGGTGGGCTTGGTTGGTCGGCGGTGGCGTTCTGTTGGCGCTGGAGCTGACGTTCGTAGACACCGCGTTCTACCTCGCCTTCTTGGGTGCCGCCGCGGTCTTGGTGGGCATCGTCGAGGTGTCGGGCGCGGCGTTGCCGCTTTGGGGACAGTGGCTGATGTACGGCGTGCTGGCGCTGGCCTCCATGGTGCTGTTCCGCAGGCGGCTCTACGACAAGCTAAGGGGCGAACTCCCGGGTTTCGATAGCACGCCGGTCGGTGCCGTGGTGACGGTGACGGAGGCGGTGCCGGTCGGCGGGAAAACCAAGGTGCGCCTGCGGGGCAGCCATTGGACCGCCAGCAACGCGGGCGGTGCCATCGACGCAGGCACTTCGGCTAGGGTGATCGAGATCAAAGGCACGGAGCTGATCATCGAGGCGGCGGCGCAAACCAAATCGGAAACGGAAAACTAGAGGAATCTCATGGACGTGGGCTTGATCGTCGCCGGCGTGCTTGTTTTGGTCGCCATCATCGTGATCATCAAGACGGCCGTCATCGTGCCGCAGCAAAGCGCCTATGTCATCGAGAGCCTAGGCAAGTACTCGCGGGTCCTCACGCCCGGCTTCAACATCCTGATTCCCTTCTTGGAGCGAGTCGCCTACAAGCACACGCTCAAGGAGCAGGCCATCGACGTGGAAGAGCAGATATGCATCACCTCGGACAATGTCCAAGTTGGCGTGGACGGGGTGCTGTACTTGCAGGTCTTGGACGCGCGCAACGCCTCCTACGGCATTAACGACTACTTGTTCGCCATCGCCCAACTTGCGCAAACCACGCTGCGCAGCGAGATCGGCAAGATCGAACTCGACAAGACGTTCGAGGAACGTGCCCAAATCAACGTCCGCGTCGTGGATGAGCTGGACGAAGCCTCCAATCCTTGGGGCGTGAAGGTGCTGCGCTACGAGATCAAGAACATCAATCCGCCGGAGGACGTGCTCACGGCGATGGAGAAACAAATGCGCGCCGAGCGGGAGAAGCGCGCCACGGTGCTGAACTCCGAAGGAGAGCGGGACGCGGTGATCAACGAGGCCGAGGGCGAGAAGCAGCGCGTCATCAAGGAGTCCGAAGCCGTGAAGCAGCAGCAGATCAACGAAGCCCAAGGCGAGGCCCAAGCCATTCTCGCCGTTGCCGAGGCTACCGCCGAGGGCCTCAAGAAGGTCGCCGCCGCGCTCGAATCCGATGGCGGCGACAAAGCGATGCAGCTTCGCGTCGCCGAGGACTACTTGGAGCGGTTCGGCAATCTAGCCAAAGAAGGCAATACGCTGATCGTGCCGGCGAACTTGAGCGACGTATCCTCCATGATCGGCGCCGCCACCAACGTGCTCACCGGACTACGTCCTAGCAACCGACCCGTCGCCGACAGCAGCGCCTAAGAGGTCGGCAGCGGCCCATAGCCCGCCCCACACCCAAGCGATCAGCCCGAGCGGAACTCGCTACCGTCCGGCGTCGAGCAGCGCCTTGCCCACGCGATGCCTCGCGAAGTAGAGGGCCGTGCGTCCGCTGCGCACGCCATGTGCGAGCGCCCAGCGCAGGGCCGCTCGGCGGACGTCGTCATCCCATGGGACCACGACGTCATGGGCGCCGCCGAGGCGCCCGAGCCAGTGCCGCACCACTCGCAAATAGTCGTCCTGGCGAAACGGATAGAAGGACAGCCACAATCCGAAACGGTCTGAGAGGGAGATCTTCTCCTCCACCGCCTCGCTTTCGTGCAGTTCGCCCTCCTCGTGTCGGCCGGCCAGATTCTCCGACATGTACTCCGGCAGCAGATGTCGCCGGTTGGAGGTGGCGTAGATGAGCACATTCGCCGATTGGGCAAACACGGACCCTTCCAAGGCGCTCTTCAACGCCTTATAGGATGAATCGTCGGCCTCGAAGGAGAGGTCGTCGCAAACCAACAGAAAGCGGTAGGGTTGGTCCGCCAACCGAGCGACGATGGCGGCGACTTCCGTCAGCGCCTGCTTATCCACCTCCACCAGCCGCAGCCCCTTCTCGGCGTAGCGATTCAGCAGCGCGTGGACGAGCGACGATTTGCCAGTGCCGCGGGCGCCCCAAAGCAGCGCGTTGTTGGCCGGGTAACCGCGCACGAATTGCTCTGTGTTGGCGACGAGCTCTTGCTTCTGCTCGTCTATGCCGAGCAAGTCCTCGAGCGCGATGGGATCGAGTGGACCAATTGGCTTGGGTTCGCCGCCAAACGGCGTCACGCGCCAGCGCACGGCCGAGTGCCGCCGCCAGTCGACGCCGCCCGGCCCCGGCAGAATGGCGAGCAATCGCCGGCCGAGTTCCAGACCGGTCGCCACCAGTTGCTTGCCGCCGGTGTTGTCCACTTCGCGCATTGTGCCAGTAAACTCCGGCCATGTTTGTTACGCGACGCCCCACATGAGCACGTTGGTCGGCTTTCTCGGTTACTTGGCAATCATTGCCGCCATCGGCATCTATGCGCTAAGACGCACCAAGACCACGAGCGACTACGTGATCGGCGCTCGCTCGCTGTCAGCGCCTGTTGCCGCCCTTTCGGCCGGCGCTTCGGATATGAGCGGTTGGCTGCTGCTCGGCTTGCCGGGCGCCGTATTCGTCGCCGGTTTGGGCGAAGCATGGATCGTCGTCGGTCTCGTCTGCGGCGCATGGGCGAATTGGCACTTGGTGGCGGAGCGGCTGCGCACATTCACCGAGGGCTTGGACGGCGCCGTTACGCTGCCGCAGTTTTTCGCCCGCCGGGTGCGGGCACGCACGCAACTCCCGGCGGTGGTGGCGACGCTCTTGGTGTTGTTCTTCTTCGCCGTGTACGTGGCGGCCGGGTTCGTCGCGGGCGCCAAGTTGTTCGAGGCGACCCTCGGCTTGGACTATGTGCTGGCGTTGTGGATTGGCGTTGCGGTGGTGCTCGCCTACACGGCGCTCGGTGGTTTTCTCGCGGTGAGTTGGACGGACTTTTTTCAGGCGCTGTTGATGGCGACGGCGCTGATCGTGGTCGCGGCGCTGGCGTTTATCCACGCGCCCGGGGCGAACGGCGGCTCCGCCATCTCGGGGGTTGCCGGGGCGACCGGCGCCTTGGCGATCATAAGCGCCTTGGCGTGGGGGCTCGGCTACTTCGGCCAGCCGCACATCCTCGCGCGTTTCATGGCCATTGACAGCGCCGGCTCGGTGCCGAGAGCCCGGCGGGTCAATCTGGTGTGGATGATCGTCGCCTGCACGGGCGCGGTAGCCGTGGGGGCGGCAGGCCACAGCTACTTCGGCGCCGAGGCGTTGAGCGATCCGGAAACCGTGTTCATCGCTTTGGCCAGCGAGTTGCTCGCGCCCTGGCTCGCCGGCATCGTCATCGCCGGCATCTTGGCCGCGGTGATGAGCACGGTCGATTCGCAACTGCTGGTCGCGGCCACCGCACTTATCGAAGACGTCGTGCGGCCGGGAGTCGGCAAACTGAGTGATCGGCAACTCTTGCTGACGAGCCGCGCCACGGTGGCGGTCATCGCGGCGGCCGCGGGCTTCATCGCCATCGACCCGAACAGCCAAGTGCTGTCGTTGGTCGCCTACGCTTGGGCGGGATTGGGCGCGAGTTTCGGCCCCGCCGTGCTCGCTTGCCTCTTCTGGCGGCGCACCACCGAGCTCGGTCTAGTCGGCGGCATGTTGGCCGGTGCCGCGACAACGGTGATCTGGCGGGAGTATGTCCGCGACGTAATCGACCTCTACGAGATGGTGCCCGCGTGCCTCGTCGCCACCCTCGTCATCGTCGCTTTGGGCCGCAAGGGCCACGGTGGCGACGGAGTCTTCGACCGTCTGAACCGTTCTGCCTAGACACGCATGTCGCCCGCTGCACGGCGCAGGCTCCTTATGTCCCCTCCGCCCCCAAGTAGGCGCGCAGCACATCCGGATGCTGCTGAATCTCCGCCGGTGCGCCGGTGGCCAGCACCGCGCCGTCGGCCATCGCCAGCACGCGGCTCGACACCGCGGCAACCAAGTTCATGTCGTGCTCGACCATGGCGATGGTGACGTCGAGGTCCGCGACGATGTCTTCGATCCAAAACGCCAAATCCTCGGTTTCTTCGGGGTTTAGGCCCGAGGACGGCTCGTCGAGCAACAGCAAGCGCGGCCCCGTACACAGCGCGCGGCCGATTTCCACCATTTTGCGGGCGCCGTACGGCAGATTGCCGACGGTCTGTCGGCGATAGCTCTGTAAGTCCAAGAGATCCATCACCTCCTCGACCTTCTCGCGAAAGGCGATCTCTTGCCGACGCGCCGCCGGCAGAAACAGCAAATCGGCAATGACGTTGGTGCGACGGTGCGTATGCCGACCGATGAGCAGGTTGTCCAGCACGGTCTCGCGATCGAATAGTTCGGTGTTCTGAAAGGTGCGGGCGATGCCGCGCGCCGCCACTTGGTGCGCGGGCGTTTTCGTCATGTCCTCGCCAAGGAACGTCATGCTGCCGGCGTCGGCGTCGTAGAAGCGGCTGATGAGGTTGAATACGGTGGTCTTGCCGGCGCCGTTCGGGCCGATGATGCTGAACACCTCGCCCTCGGCGACATCGAAGGTCACGCCGCGAACGGCCCTCACCCCGCCGAAGCTAAGCGACAAGTCCTGGGCTTGGAACAACGCCATCGGCAGCACTCCTTGGCGCTAATGCACGCGCTCGGTGCGCAAGTAGGACTTCTGCCGCTTGTGCGTGGCCTTGCGATACAAGGGGAACTCGTCGAACCAAGCGCGGATCTTCAACCAGCGGCCGTACACGCCCTGCGGCTCGAAAATAAGCACGAGCACCAAGATGGCGCCGAACACGCCCAGCTCCAGTCCGGGAATCTGACCGGCGGCCGCCGGGAGGACGTCGCGCGCCAAGGCGATTGCTTGGGGTAGAAAGCCGACGAACAACGCTCCGAAGATCACGCCGTGAAGAGAGCCCAAACCCCCGACCACGACCAGCAACAGCAATTGGATCGAGGTCTGCACGGTGAACGCCTCCGGCGACAGATGGCCGATCTTGTGCGCGTAGAGGGCACCGGCGAGACCGGTGAACGCGGCGGATACCGCGAACGACATGGCCTTGGTGCGCGCCAAGTTCACGCCCATGCTCTCGGCGGAGATCTCCGAGTCGCGCACCGCCACGAAGGCGCGCCCGGTCGGGCTGCGCAAAAGGTTCAACGCCGCGAAAAGCCCGACCGCCAACACCGCCAAACAGACGTAGTAGAAGAGATGCGGGTCGATCAGGCTGACGCCAAACAACTCCGGCTGTGGCACCCGCATTCCCCGCAACCCCCCGGTGACGGGCTGCCAATGCTCGATGGCATAGGCGACGATGCGCTCGAAGGCGAGCGTCGCCACCGCCAGATACACGCCGGTCATGCGCAACGCGGGAATGCCGACCAGCGCACCGACGCCGGCGGCGAGGAGCGTCGCCGCCAACACGGAGATGGGAAACGGCACGCCATAGCCCAGCAACACCGCGTGTGTGTACGCGCCGATGGCGAGAAACGCCGCGTGGCCCAAACTGACCAACCCGGTATAACCCACCAACAGCATCAAGCCGATGCCGGCGATGGCCCAGATGAACACCAGCGCCAGTTCGCCCACATAGAAGTCCGTCGTCAACCACGGCCCCGCCACCACCAAGACCGCGAGCAGCCCATACCAGAAGCGCTGCCCGTTGTGCCGGAACAGGTTTATGTCCTGCGCGTAGCGCGTGGTGAGTACGAAGCGCATCGGTGCTTGAAGCTCCTAGTGTGCTGTCCGGTTGATCGCTCGGCGCGTCGGCGGCACGCCGCAATACAAGAGACTAGCGCCACGAAAGCCGTTGCCGTGCGGCGCCGCCTTTCGCCCCAGCTCAAGCCGCCCTGTCACTCCGTCGTACTTCGCGGCCGACGCCGCCAAGTCCGACAGACTGCTAGCGCCACGAAAGCCGTCGCCGTGCGGCGCCGCCTTTCGCCCCAGCCCAGCCCGACGGGACACTAGACTTTCTTCGCCTGCAACGACGCGAAGATGCCTTCCGGGCGCACGAACAACATGGCCAAGAGGATGACGAACGCGCTTACCTCGCCCAGACCAGGCGGCAGGTAGAGGCCCACGAACTGCTCGGCGATGCCGATTACGAGGCCGCCGACGATCGCCCCGGGCAGGCTGCCGAAGCCGCCGACGATGGCCGCGGCGAACGCCTTGATACCAACCAGCCCCATGGCGGGGTCGATCAGCGACACCGGCGCCAAGAGCAAGCCGGCGACGGTGGAAATGGCCGCCGAGATCCCCCACACGAAAGAGGTGATGCGCTTCACCGGCACGCCGCTGTAGTACGCGGCCAGTTGATTCTGCGACGCCGCCTGCATGGCGATGCCAACCCGGGAGTAGCGGAAAAACACCCATAACGCCACACACAAGGCGCCCGTGCCGGCGATGATGACGAGGTTGTCGTACCCCAAAACGACATCCCCCAAAATCAGCACATTGCCCGCGTACGGCGCATCCAACGTGCGCGGCTCGTTGCCCCAAACGGCGCCGGCGACGGCGCGCAGCACGAAGCCCAAGCCGATGGTGAGCATCAATACGGCGAACGGCGGCTCGCCGATCATCGGTCGCAGAACGCCTCGTTCGAGCGCCATGCCGAAGGCGACCATGATGAGCAGCGCGACCGCTACGCCCGCCAGAAAGGGCAAGCCGACCAAGTTGATGAGCGTGTACGCGACGAACGCGCCGATCATCATCAGCTCGCCTTGGGCGAAATTGAGCATTTCGGTGGCTTTGTAGATCATCACGAAACCCAGCGCGATGAGACCGTACACGCAGCCGTGCGAAACGCCGCTTAAGAGGAGTTGCAGGACTTCCATGTTGAACAGGCGAAGGTGGCGAGGCTAGTCGTCGATCAACCGGCCGTCCTCGTCGCGCAGTTCCGGGCCGTTGACGCGCACGCGCCCGTCGCCGAACTTGGCGTCGCGGTTGCGCAACGTGTCGCGCAGGCCGATTTTCGCCACCGACTCTCGGAAGCCGAAGGCCGCGCGGGCGTTGTGGCCGCGCACATCGTTCTCCGCCGCCATGCGCTGCAAGGTGCGTGCGCCCATCAGTTCCAAGCCCATATTGATGATGCGCTTGTTGGTGGAAAGCAGATCCGGGTCGATCTGACACAACCGGTCCGCGAGTTGCTCGACCTCGTACTCCAAGTGTTCTTTCGGCACCGCCTTAAGCACTAGGCCAATCTGCTGCGCTTCCGCACCGCTGATGGAATCGCCCGTCAGCATCAACCGCTTGGCCCACTGCGGGCCGACGTTGTAGAGCCACATGTTGTTCGGCAAGGCGCCGAGATCCCGCGCCGGCGGAAAGCCGAACAGCGCGTCGTCGGCGCAGACGATCATGTCGCATAGGAGCGCGACATCCGTGCCACCGGCCAAGCAGTAGCCGTGTACTTGCGCGATGGACGGCTTGTGCATGTCGAACAACGCCATGCGATAGCGTTGTGCCCGCTCCAACTGCCACGCATCGTCGTCAATGCTGCGACCGCCACGGTATTGGTTGTCGGCGGACTGCACGCGGGACACCGAGATGTTGCCGTCGGCGCCCGTCAAATCGTAGCCGGCGGAGAAGGCGCGGCCAGCACCGCGCAGAATCACGCAATGCACGGCGGTGTCGTTGTCCGCCTCCCACAGCGCTTCGTTCAGTTCGGATTGCAGCTTTAGCGACAGCGCGTTCAGCTTCTCCGGGCGGTTCAAGGTGATGCGCGCGCGCCCGTCCGCCACCTCGTAGTCAATGCTGTCGAATCCACTCATGCAACCCTCCCCATTTGGAACTCACGCGAAGCGGCATAGCTTAACCGCCAAGCTCCCGCTCCACCACGCGAGCGAAGAAACTCGCGCCTAGCGTCAGCGCGTCGTCGTTGAAGTCGTAGCCCGGGTTGTGTACCGGGCGCACTTGGTCGCCATCGCCATTGCCGATCAGCAGGTAGCACCCCGGCACCTCCTCGAGCATGAAGGAGAAGTCCTCCGAGCCGGTTCCGGGCGGCAGGTCGCGCCGCACCTGCGCCTCGCCGACCAGTTCGGCGCACACGCCGGCGGCCGTTTCGGCGGCTTTGGCGTCGTTGACCACCGGGTGGAAGATGACGCGAAAATCGACCGCCGCCTCGGCGCCGAAGGCCGCGGCGGTGCCGTGGGCAAGTTCTTCCATGCGCTCCCGGATGGCGTCCATCACCCCCGTCGCGAACGTGCGCACCGTGCCGGACAGCCGCACGGCGCCCGGGATGACGTTGTAGGCGTCGCCGCCGTGGAACTGCGTTACCGACAACACCGCCGGGGTGGCCGGGCGCACATTGCGCGCCACCACGCTCTGCAGCGCCGTCACCAATTGCGCCCCCACGACGATGGGATCGACGCCGTGGTCGGGATGCGCACCGTGCGCCCCTCTGCCCTTCAGGTCGATATCGAAGAACGCGCCGGCCGCGGCGACCACGCCTGCTTTGACGCCGAAGTTGCCGACCGGCATACCCGGCGCGTTGTGCATGGCATAGATGGCGTCGCAGGGGAAGTCTTTGAACAACCCATCGTCGATCATCGCTCGGGCGCCGCCGATCCCTTCCTCCGCCGGCTGGAAGATGAAATTGACCTGGCCGCGGAAATCGTGCGTCTCGGCCAAGTACTTGGCCGCGCCCAACAGCATCGTGGTATGGCCATCGTGTCCACAGGCATGCATGACGCCGTCGTGTCGGGAGCGATGATCGAAGGTGTTTTCCTCCAAGATGGGCAGCGCGTCCATGTCCGCTCGCAGGCCGATGGCGCCCGTCTCGTTGCCTACCCGCAACACCCCGACGACGCCCGTCCCGCCGATGCCGGTATGCACCTGAATGCCGAACTCGCGCAGTTTCCGGGCGACGAAGTCGGCGGTGCGCTGCTCCTCGAAACCGAGTTCGGGATGCGCGTGCAAGTCGCGCCGCCAACCGGTGAGTTCGGCGTGGCGTTCCTCGATGACGTTTACCAACGGCATAGGCGTGCTCCTTAGACTAACGGACCGGCGGCTACCGGGTTCAGAGTACCATTCAAGCAGGCGGAATCGAGGGTGAGAGATGGCGGAGCGACTGCGCGGCAAGCGAGTGTTGGTGACGCAGGCCGCGGACTTCATGGGGCCGATCACGGTCGAGGTGTTCCTCGAAGAAGGCGCGCAGGTGCTCGCCAGCGAGGCGGATTTGACCGACTCCGCGACTTGCCAAGATCTCGTGGCGCGCCACGGGCGCATCGACGTGCTCGTCGCCAACCTCGCCTCGCCCAATTTCAGCGGCACCGAGGTCACAAGGCTGACGGACGAACAGTGGCGCACGACGTTCGCCAAGCTGGTCGACCCGTTGCACGCGCTGACCCGAGCCGTGCTGCCGCAGATGCTCGCCCGGCAAAGCGGCAAGATCGTCGTCTACGGCAGCGCTACGGCGCTGCGCGGCTTGCCGACGGTCGCCGCCTATTCCGCGGCGCGGGCGGCTCAGGTGGGATATGTGCAGGCGGTTGGCGTGGAGGTGGCGCCGCACAACGTGCAAGTGAACCTGATCGCGCAGAACTACGTGGAGAACCCCGACTACTATCCGCCTGAACTGATGCAAAAGGAGTCGTTCGTGCGCTCGCTGAAACGGCAAGTTCCGGCGGGACGGCTCGGCACCGCCCGGGAGGACGCGCTGTTCGCGCTCTTTCTCGCCAGCGACGAGTCCGGCTTTTTCGCCGGTCAAGCGTTCCCCTTCGCCGGCGGCTGGGCGCAACGATGAACGCGCGAGCGATTTGCTTCTCCTTCGCCGCACTCTCCGCACTCACGGCGTCCGCCCTGTTCGCCGCCACGCCCGCCGAGCACTACAAACAGTGGTGCGCGGTGTGCCACGACAAGCCGCCCGACGCCAAGACGCCGGCGCTGGCGGCGATTCGGCGGATGAACGACATGCGCATTCGCCACGCGCTGACGCGCGGCCCGATGCGCGAGTACACGGGCGACATGACGACTAGGGAGATGGTTGCGCTCGCCGGTTACTTGGCGAGGGATCAGGAAGCGCTGATCCCCGAGAGCGCGTATTGCCCCGGCGACGCCGCGGCGAGCGTCCCACGCATCGACCGTTGGGGGTTCGACGCCGGCAACAGCCGCTGGCAACGCGACACGAAGATCAATGCCGGCAATGTCGGGCAGTTGCGTCTCAAGTGGGCGTTCGGCGTGCCCAACGCCTCGACCATGCGCTCGCAACCCGCGGTGTCCGCGAACACGATCTATCTGCCCACCGTCGCCGGCGCGTTGTTCGCGCTGCACCGGGACAACGGCTGCATCCGTTGGACGTACCGCGCCGAAAGCCCGTTGCGTACTGCCGTTATGCTCGGCAGCGCAGGCGGCCGCCCGGCCTTGTTCGTGGGCGATCAAGGCGCCGCCATACACGCCGTGGATGCACGCACCGGAGAACGCATCTGGGTGCGAGAGGTCGGCTTGTTCGACGCTTCCGTCACCACCGGCGCCCCGGTACAACACGGTGATCGGCTGTTCGTGCCGATCTCCGCATTCGGCGTCGCTTTGGCGGCGCAACCCGACTACGAGTGTTGCAAGTCCCACGGCGCGGTAAGCGCGCTCGACGCCGCAACCGGCCGCATCCTGTGGACCACCCGCATGACCGCCGATGCCAAGCCCACGTACAAGAACGACCACGGCGTGCAGATGTGGGGGCCGTCGGGTGCCGCCGTGTGGACCACGCCGGCCATCGACGCGAAGCGCGGCGTGCTCTATGTCGGCACCGGCGAGAATACGTCGTCGCCGGCAACCGAGCTCTCCGACGCCATCGTCGCCCTCGACCTTGAGACGGGCGCCATCAAGTGGCACTTCCAAGGCACCGAGAACGACGCCTTCAATATGGCCTGCGGGCGACGGGCGGTGTCCGCAAGCTGTCCAAAGGAGAACGGGCCGGACTTCGATTTCGGCGCTTCGCCGATCATCGCCAAGACCACCAAGGGCAAGGAGGTGGTACTGGCCGGGCAGAAGTCCGGCGCCGTCTTCGCCTTGGACCCGGACGACAACGGCGCCGTTCTCTGGCAACGCCGCATCGGCCCGGGCAGCGCCTTGGGTGGGGTGCATTGGGGCATCGCCGCCGACGCCACCAAAGTCTACGTACCGATCGCCGATCCGCCATTCACGCGAGGCGAGCGCAAACCCGGCGTCTGGGCGCTCAATATCGACGACGGCAGCGATGTCTGGCACCACGATGCGGAGCGTGGCTGCACGCCCACCCTCGGCCGGGGCGCGACCGTGACTCCGTGGCCGGCGTGCTCGTTTCGCTACGAGTTCTCGGCGGCGGCGAGCGTCGCTGGCGATGCGGTGTTGGCCGGCGCCCTCGATGGGCGCGTGTTCGCCTTCGGGCGGGACAGTGGCGATGTACTTTGGGAGTTCGCCACGAACCGCGCCTTCGACACGGTCAACGGCATCGACGGGCACGGCGGCGCCATCGACAATCCTGGCGTTGTCGCCGTCGACGAACTCGTCATCGTTCCGTCCGGCTACGGCATGTTCCGCCAAATGCCGGGCAACGTGCTGTTGGTTTTCGAGTTGCCGGAGGAGTTGGAGGAGTTGTAGCCCGATCAGTAATCGCGCACTGACCTAGGCGCGGTCGGTAACGCCACCGCCCCGGAACTGCGCGAGGCCGTGTGCCGGGCGCTCCCGGTCAAGACCGATGTCCTCGGAGCGCGGCTCGAATGCACGGGTGGACTTCCTCAAGGAGCTTGGAGTCCCCGGGGGGCGATCGCGCAGGATGACGGCGGTAGTGGCGGCGGTTCGGGTTCCGGCGGCGATTCGAGTAGTAGTAGCCAACCGCCACCGTTAGCAGAATGTCCTACCGATACCATAGCCAATTCCGGGGAATGCTCCTGTCCTGCCGATCGCTTGACCAATTCCGGGAGATGCTACCCGTACTCCTTCTGCGTAAGCTCACGCGGCAACCCAGTAATGAGAATGCCGTTGTCGTGCCATCCTGAGGGTCTGGCAAGCACTCGCCAGTTTTTGACTGGGATTGGGTGTGGCGCGGCATTAGGCGGCGGAAGCGCTGCTATTTGCGGCATCGGCGCCCTTGGCAGCGGGGGATTAGGTACGGCGGTAGCGTGCGGCGCGGCCGTTGGTGTGTTCTACTCACTTGCACCTCAGTGTCCTTCTCCGTATGTAAGGATATAGAGCGTTATGGAAAAGGGGTATGTCAGAAGGGACAAGGCGTATTACGACAGAAGGGAAAAGGAAGAGAAGGAGTACGGCAGGAAATTGTGGCTTTTCTTGCTCGTTGCCACTGTCTGCATCGTGGCGGTATTCGGCGGGCTTGTCGCATTGATGGCGTGGTTTGGCAAAGAGCTTTCGTTTGCCACCTATGTCGGTCTGTCGGTTATGGCCGTAGTACTTACCGTTGTGCATTTGGTCAAGCATGGGCCGGATCTTCCCAAGTTTTTTGGGCCAAGACGGAATCAGGCAAGGGGCAATTGATAGGTCCCTAGCACGCGATCAACGGCGGGTGAAGTGCGCTGTATCCGCCATCGCGCAATGGCGCTGTAGGCCGTCCTCGCTTGCCGGCGACTTCCAATTCGTTGGGGAAGCTTCGTCGGTACGGGGTTGCGTCCGGCGTGCATCCATGGATACCCGGAGGGCAGAAGACTACGGGCCATCGGCAGGCTCCAGCAAGAACAGCTCCCGCGAGCCGCCCTTCAGCTTCAGTCTGTCGCGTATGGAGAAATGCCTGCGGACTTCCGATTCGAAATGCTCGGCGGTGTAGTCCGCATACTCCTC
>CAYGBI010000094.1:0-11771 GCA_964348085.1 uncultured Pseudomonadales bacterium
GACCGCCTGGCGCGGGCCGGCGACTGCATAGTCGACAGCGGGAGCGCCGGGGAGTTCGTCGCCGGCGTCCGCGCGGCCGTCGGCGCCGCCGCCCCGCCCGACGCCGCCACCGCATAGGCGGTCGCGCCCGGGTCGGGCCGGCCGCGCCGATGCCGCCGCCGTCGCAAGTGGCGTTCTCTTCTTCGACGGCAGCGAACGCGAACTCCGTCACGCCCTCCGCCGCCAACAATCGGATCGTCACGTCGACAACGGCACCGATCGCCCAAACGGCAACGACCCTTCGGTCGGATCCGCCGGAAGTGCCGCCGGCCATGTCCATCCAGCCGGCCAAGCGACGTTCGGTCGGCACGAGTCCTTCCCGCTCGGGTTCGGGTGGATCGCAAAGGGACTGGAGGCTCTCCGTGAACACCCCCGTGCCTTCACGGACGGAGATGCCGCTGTCACTCGATCGGCAAGAACAAGGTCGCCTCCATGCGACACCGGCTTCTTGCGCCCGATTGGTACGACCGTCGGCCCGAACCGCCTTGACGGCAAGCTGATCCGGCGTCTCGAGGACAGACACACGCACGTCGAGTGGCTGCGCTTCCTCGAGCGGATCGACGGGTTGACGATCCACGTCGTCGCCGACGACTACGCCACGCACAAGCACGCCAAGGTCCGGGCGTGGCTCGCCCGTCGCCCGCGGTTCGAGATGCGCTTCACGCCGACCTCGGGGTCGTGGCTCAACCTGGTGGAACGCTTCTTCGCCGACCTGACCGCCGCGATTCGCGCACGCGGCTTCGCCGGCGTCGCCGCGCTGCGGCGCACAACGACGATCCGCGGCCCTGCCGTTGACCGCCAAGGGCGAAGACGTCCTAGCGAAGACCAAGCGCGGCCGGCGGAGGTCCAATCATTAATTCAACCCATTTCTAGTGCGAGACACTAGCGCCGACATGGAAACCCCCATTGCCGTGCGCCGACATGGGTTTGTACGCCTAGCGTAGGAGGGCCGCCGGGCAAAGGGGCGTGCCATCGCCCTTCGCTACGGTCGGCGTCGCGCCAAGACCGCATCGGTGGCCAACGCGCGTCTGCTAGACTCATGTTCTTGAATCCACAACAAGCTCGGACAGGCCATTGACCAGCGAGGACATCTGCAAAGCGTCCGCGACCGAGCTTGCCGCAATGCTTCGTTCAAGAGCTGTTTCCCCGGTAGAAGTCACCGAGGCGGTCTTTGACCGCATTGATCGGGTCGAGCCGAGTATCAACGCATTCGCGACGCTGACGAGAGAACTCGCCTTCGACTCGGCAAAGGACGCCGAACAGGCGCTTCGGCAAGGTGACGGAGGCCCCCTGCTCGGCGTGCCGGTCACCATCAAAGACCTATTCCACCTGCGCGGCGTCGCCACCCGACAAGGCTCGAAGACGCAACCCGACCAAGCCGCCGATAGCGACTCTCCCGTCACGGCGCGTCTTAAAGCCGCAGGCGCGGTCATCCTCGGCAAAACCACGACGTCCGAGTTCGGCTGGAGCGGCGTCAGTCGAAGTCCGCTCACCGGCATCACCCACAACCCTTGGCGGCAGGGCCTGAACGCCGGCGCTTCTTCGGCCGGCGCGGGAGCCGCAGCGGCCGCCGGCTTCGGGCCGCTCCACCAAGGCTCGGACGGCGCCGGCTCCATCCGCATGCCGTCGCATTTCTGCGGCGTCGTCGGCTTCAAACCCACTTGGGGCTTGGTGCCGCACTTTCCCGTGCGCAACAACGACCAAGTCTCCCATGTGGGGCCGATCACCCGCACGGTCGCCGACGCCGCGTTGTTCTTGAACGCGACCGCCGGCAGCCATCCCTTCGATCACACGAGCCTGACCGGACCCCGCCAAGATTTCACCGGCGCGTTGGAGCGAGACGTGACGGGGCTGCGTATCGCCTACAGTCCGGATCTCGGCCATGCACGAGTGGACACCGACGTGGCCGAATTGGTGAGGGCCGCCGCCCTTACGTTCGAGGCACTCGGCTGTCGCGTGGAAGAAGTCGCTCCTGCGTGGGGCAAGGACGGCCCAGAGTTGGGACGCTTCTTTTGGGCGGTTCACGAAACGCCATTGGCGCGCTATATCGAAGGCGCCGAAGACGAGATGGACCCGGGACTCGTCGAGTGCATCCGCGCCGGTCGCGGCCGCACCGCGGAGACCTACCTCGCCATGCGCGCCCGCAAACTCGCGTATGTGGAACGCATCCACCGCTTCATGGCGGATTGGGACTTGCTGTTGACGCCCGCCGTCAGCGTCGCCGCCTTTCCCGCCGAGCGCCTACAACCCGAACATTGGCCCCAACATCCTTGGGATTGGCTGTGCTGGTCCGAGTTCTGCTATCCGTTCAATATGAGCGGCCTACCAGCCGCGAGCGTACCTTGCGGATTGACGCCCCAAGGCCTGCCGGTGGGTCTGCAAATCGTCGGCAAGCGCTGCGACGACCACGCCGTCTTGCGCGCCGCCGCCACCTTCGAGCGAGCGCGCCCGGCTAGCCGCCCGCCACTCCAAGTCTCGACCTAACGAGGAGGAAATTATGCAACGACGGTCTTTCATCGGTTTGGCGACCAGCCTGCCTTTCGCGCTGGCACTGCCCCGTGGCGTCGCAGCAGAACCCACGCGCTATCCCCACCCCGACTTGGTAACGCTGGACCCGAGCTTCAACGGGTTCCTCGGCAACACGCCCATTACTCGCCTGTACCACAATCCGCACATGTACTGGGCCGAAGGGCCGGCTTGGAGCGGCTGGGGCAACTATCTGGTGTGGAGCGATATTCCCAACGACGTGCAGTATCGCTGGCTGGCGGAGGACGGCCACGTCTCCGTATTTCGGCGGCCTGCCAACAACAGCAACGGCAACACCTTCGACTTGGCGGGCAGACAAATCTCCTTCGAGCATTTGACGCATCAGGTGGTGCGCTACGAGCCGGACGGCACGGTGACGGTTTTAGCCGACAGTTACGGCGGCAAGCCGCTAAACGCGCCCAATGACGGCGTGGTGCATCCCAACGGCGACCTTTGGTTCTCGGACCCCGGCTACGGCACCCTGAGCGACTACGAGGGCGAGGCCGCGAACACCGGTTCCCTACAGCCACATCAGAAGGAAGCGATTTACCGGTTGGGCGGGCAGACCGGCGAGCTCGCGCAAGTGACCGACGAAATATTCAAGCCCAACGGGGTGTGCTTCTCGCCGGACTACAAAAAGCTCTACGCGGCGGACACCGGCGGCTCGCACTACGGCGACCAAGCGCCGCCGGTGATCAAGGTGTGGGATGTCGTAGACGAGTCGCGCTTGGCCAACGGTCGCGAGTTCACGTCAATGGCCATCGAGGTGGACGGTGAAATGCGCAATTGCTTCGCCGACGGCATTCGTTGCGATGTGGACGGCAACATCTGGGCAAGCGCCGGTTGGGCGGGCGCCGGCGCCGACGGCGTCCACATCTTCAATCCCGAAGGTGCGCGCGTCGGGCAGATTCTATTGCCGGAGATCTGCGCCAACGTATGTTTCGGCGGTCGCAAGCGCAATCGCCTATTCATGACCGCGAGCCAATCACTCTACGCCGTCTACACCGGTACGCGCGGGGCGCACTTCTGCTGAACGCGGCAGCCCGGCCTCAGCCCGAGAAGCCGATCCAGCGCCCAGCCGCCGCCACCGTGAACCATAGGCCGAGCGAGGCGACGCCGACGACCTTCAACAGCCACGCCGGCGCATCGTCGCGCAACGCCACCCGGTTGCGCACGGCGAAGGTGAAGATGACGCCGGTGATCAGCGCCGCGATTTTCACCTCAAACGAATCGTTGAAGCAGCACTTGACCGCTTCGGAGAGAAACAGCGGCACGCCGGTGACCAGCATCAGCGCCAAGCTGCCCAAGAACCAAGGACGGGCGTTGACCAGCACGGCGCCCGTGGACAGACGTTTGAGGCCAACGCCCAAGAGACGCAGGTCGACGACCAAGACCGAACCGCCGATCAGCGCAAGCCCCAAAAGATGCACCGCTTCGATGGCGGGAAACAGCCATAGCGACTCGCGGATGGCGTTGCCGATCCAAACGTTCTCGAGCCGGTCGTAGGTCTCGAACCAACCGAACGACTCGCACCAAGTCACTTACGCCCCTCCCGCCGGCGGCTGCGCCAACTCGACGGCGCAGCCCGCCACCCACGCGACGAACGCCGACTGCGGCCGATCGCAGTCGAACCAGTTGTACGCGATCATGCGTCCCGCCACGATCACGCCGGTCCATAAGCCAAGCGAGACAGCCGCGGTGGCGCGCACGCCCGCTGGCGGTTTCGGTTGGCGGTCCCAGCGCTCCCGGTCTCTTGAGACCCGTCTATGGAACCACCAAGCGTTGACGCCGGCGACGATGAGCAGCACCACTTTGACGCGAAACCAAACGCTGTGCGCCGTGCGCACCGGGATGGCGTAAAACAGCAGCGCACCCGTGGTCACCATAATGACGAAGCCGGCCACCGACCAAGGCAGCAGCCGGCTGGTGAGCTCGGAAACGGGTGTTTCGCGGAACGCAAGGCCGAGCATCCGCAAGTCCACCATCGCCAACATGCCGACGAACAGCATCACCGTCAGTACGTGGGTGGACTCCACCAGCGGGTACACCCACAGCGACTCGTGCAGCGCCGTGCTCCACGCGTGGCTGTCCACCCACTGCGCGAAAGAGTGGACTAGCGACGGCTCGTAGGGCGTGGATTGATCCAAAACTGCTCGGGATCCAAGACTATACGGGCTTAGCTATCGCCCTCGTTCTCGTCCGAATCAGCGTCCTTCGCCTCGTCGCCTCGCGGCGGTTCGGTGGGATCCGCGCCGTCACGCGGCGCACCGGTGCCGCTCGATCCCATGAACATCGTCTGGCCGTTGGCGAAGGTCATGTTGCGGCCGTTGCCCCGGTTGGAGAGATCCTTGGACTGATAGCCGTCGATGATGACCTCGGTGCCAATGGGCACGGAGTTGCGATGAATGCCCCGCCGCAGCAGCGTATTCGGCGTGCCCGCCTCCATCATCCACACCGTCTTGGTGCCGTCCTCGTTGGTGTGTTCGACATGAAACCAAGCGTGCGGGTTGGTCCACTCGATCTTCACCACGGGGCCGCGCACGATGATCGGCCGATTGGGGTCGAACTCGGCGCCGAAGGCATGGTGGGCGGACGCTTTGACCCCCACCATCATGAATACGGTCAGCGCCGCCGCGCCACACGCCTTGCACAGTTTTCGCATCGCTTTCTCCTTTTCCTCGCTCAACCCTCGCTCATTCCTCACGGACTCGCGGATCGCCTTACTCCTCGCCGGCGCTGGCTTGTTGCGCCGCGATCGCCTCGGCCTCCAAGCGTCGCGCACCGCGCAGGATGTTACCCATCGAGTAGTTGCCCTCGTGACAGGCGTACTCGTACACCGGTTCATCGGTTTGCGCCCAAGTATATTCGCCGGTCCACGGACCCTCCCATGTGGACGGATCCTCCACGGTGAAGTTGTAGAGGAGCGTGTTCTCGTCTAGCCGCTGGAACCGTTCGACTACCCGCAGATCACGCGACGCCGCGCGCATGGAGGGGGTGTCGTTGAAGTGGACTGTTTCCACCACCAAGGTGTCGCCGTCCCACCAGCCGACGGCGTCGCCGAACCAACGTCGCACATCGTCCGGCGCATGTTCGCTATTCAAACGCACGATACGGGCGTCATGCACCATCTCGGTCAGAATCATGACGTGGTCCGGCGTTTGCACGATGCGCTTATGGTTGTTGTACAAGGTCGGCAACATCGGCGGCCCGGCCGTGCTGCCGAAACCGATCAGGCAGCGGTCGGGCAAGGGACGCACCTCGGGGCCGTCGTAGGGCCAAGGTTCCGGCATTCCCACCCACCAAGCCGTGCCGTCGTTGGCCCGTCGCATACCGCGATATTGCTCTTGACGCCGTTTGCGGGCCGCGTCGGTCAGCGGCGGCCGGCGTCCGTTGGGGGGATCGATGACGATAGACGCACGGTATTCGCCATCGATTTGGAAGTTGCGCTCACCGGGGTCCACCCAGAACGAATCGTAACCGCCGACATTGCCGGCGGCACCCGGCGAACCGTCGCCGCCGACCGGCGGCGCTTCCCGTTGCGGGTCGAGGTTTGCGGACCCCGCGGCAAGCCCGTCCGCTGCGCGGGTGGCGTTGAACTTCGCCCGCTCGTCGCTGATCGTCGCCTCATCGCCACGGCGTTCGAGCGGCGTGATGGTCGCGGTGTCGTAGTAGCCGGACAGGTCCGGCTTGCCATCCGCCGTGCGCGGGATGTCGCCCCACGCCATACGCGCTGCGACGACCAGCAGCACCGCCGCGGCAGCCGCGAACGCCAACTGCACCCACGTCAACAGACGGCCCGGCTTCGGCTGACCGGATTTCGTTGCACTCATCATGCGTCCTCCTCAACAGCTCACTCAACTCGCCGACCACCTCGGCGCACGGCAAACGTGCGTCGCTACTCGTCTTCCTCCGGCCAACGCGGCAGCGGATTGCGCCGCCACTCGCCGTACATCAGTTCCTCCACGAACTCCACGCACTTGAAATCCAGCAACATGGCGTTTGGCTCCATGCGTCGATACAGCGGCATGCTGATCTTCCAAGGTCCGGTGAACGTCTCCGGGTCGGTGATGGTCGCCTCGTAGTGCAGGTGGTTCGGCGAAGTCGGCGTATAGCGCTCCACCACCGTCATCTGATTGCTGTGGTGATTGCCGGCGCGATCAAACCACGTTTGCTCGATGAGTCCGGTCACCGTCAACACCAATGTATCGCCGTCCCAACTCGCCACCGACTGTCCCATCCAAGAGTCCACCGGCGCGGGGCCCGGGTCTTCGCTGTAGATGTTGCGCACGGCGCCCGCGTATTGGTAGACGATTTCGATTTCTTTTTCGCCCTGCAGGATGCGAAACGGCTGCGGAATGTAGGTGGCGCGGGGCACGCCGGGCAGGAAGCATTTGATCTCCGGGTCGCGGTCGATCCAGTGGCGCCGGTTCTCGTCGCGGATGGCGAGCGCCTCGGGGGTATAGGGAATGGCGCCGCCTTCGACGACGCCCAAGCTCGGCGGCACCGACGCCACCGCCCCCAAGCGCAGCGTCGCCAAGTCCGGCAGGGGTCCGTACGGGCCCTCGCGCAGCGACATGGAAGGCCGCGCCATGTGCCGTTCGATGTCGTAGTTGGCTTCGTTGAGCGCCTGCCAGACACCGTTCAAGTCAGGATTCACGCCACCGGGGCCACGCGGCGCCACATAACGCCCGTCTTCTTCGCCGTGAGCGAGGGGCGCCCACAAAGCGACCGTGCCGAGGAGCGCGAGCGCACGCACGAAGGTGGAGATGGGTTTCGGGGTTGGTGATAACAGCATCATCGCCGCCAAAGTACTGTTGAAGCGCGAATCACCTTACCACACCGAGCGAATAACTTGCCCGGCTTGCCTGCCACTCGCGCACTATGGCCGCCAGTCGATCATCAGCCAACTCTTGGTGGTGTCGGTCGCATACCCGTCTGCGCTGTAATGCGCTAGTTTGGCCAGCAACGATACGTCGTCGCGGAGCGGAACGGCTAGCGAAAAAGCGACTTCCGAGCCGTAGTTCCCCCCGCCTTCGTGCGCGTTGAACTGATGAAAAGCCGCCGTCAGCGTGGCGTCCTCCAGCCGGCCGGAAACGCTGAACCACAGATCCTGCACGCCTCTGGCCGGCGTCACGAGGAACTTGTCCGTCCAACCTTGGAACTTGTGCAAGGTCGCCAGCGGGGTGCGAAATGCCGCACGGCCACCGTCGCTGCCGAGGACTTCGTAGCCCCCCTTCAGCGTGGTGGTGCCGAACGTATACGAACCGTCGACGGCGAAGTAGCCAGCGGAATAGCTGTTCGGATTGTCTCCCCATTCGGACTGCCGGGCGACGGCGGCGTTGATGGTCAAGCGGTCGATTACTCTCGTATAGTCGAGCCCGTAGGTGGCGTTCGAGTTCCACACGCCGTTGTCGTTGTGAAAATCAAGCAAATAGGCAAACGCACCAATCGCGTCGTCGGGAGAGGGCGTGAACGACGCCCTGAGAATATGCGAACCGCCGTACCAGTCGCTGGGTTGCGCACCGTCGTCCGGACCGAATATGCGGTTGACGTTGTGGATGAAGCCGTAGTCGTAGGCGATCATGTCGCGCTCTAGCTGCACGCGCACGCCGTCAAAGGTCTGCTCGTTTTGACGGAACGCCACACCTCCTACGAAGCGTTGCGTAGCGTGGAGAATGCGCTGCCGACCAGCGGTAACGGTGGTGCTGCCAGCCGTATGCTTCACAAACGCTCGGTTCAAATCGAAGCCCAGAGGATCGGCCACCACCGGGTATTGCGTCTTGCCGTTGACCGTCGAGTTGTAGTCTTCGACACCCACCGAGATGACGTAGTCCGCTTCCACGCCGAAAGTAAACGCGCCCAACGCCGCCGAGTCCCAAGTAAGCCGTGCCTTGGCGGTCGAGGCGTTGGCCGTTTCAGGCAAGCCTGCTTGATCGACATTTTCCCAACGGTAACGAACGCCTAGCGAGGTGTTGCCGCCGGTGATCGCGTCTCCCAAGTCGCCGGCCCAAGCCGCGAGACTCGGCAACGCAAGCGCGGCGATGATTGCAAACAAGTACTTGTGCATGAATCGATTCCTTCGACCGTTAATCGGCTGTAGCCTCGCCCACGGCGCACAGCAGATGGCAACCACTGGCTTTTCGGCGAGCGCGTCGGGGACAACCACTACGCGCTCGTCCGCACGCAGCCTTCTCACCCCCGACCTAGCTCCTACCTCGCTCCCGCAACACGCGGAATGCCGTTTGGATGGTCTCTCTCCAAGTCGTTGCTGAACGCCGTGGGTCGCGAACGTGCCGCGGCTGAGCATAGCCGTCCGCGCGTCTGACTGGAATATGCGAGCGACGCATGGGGTGCACGTAGTTGTAGAAGAACTCGTAGCTGGCGATGGCCCTTGCGACGCCGGCTACGGTTTCGCCGGACAGCATGACGGCATCCGCGCCTTCGTGGACGACGTTGGCGACACCGGTGATTTCGGCCGGCCCCGCACGGATTTACTCCCTGCGGGGCCGGCCGCCCTCAACCGCTCCTAGTGGCGCTCGTGACGCAGACGGTGGGCGAGAACTCGTCGCCCCGCCGGGCCAAAACGCACATCCGGTAGGTGGTCCCGGCGGTCAGCCCGTCGGTGCCGCCGCGCGGGTTGCCGAACAGGTGGAAGGTCCAAGTTTCGTCGCCCCGCTGCTGGAAGGGCCGTGCGTACTCGCGGGCGGCGGGCGCGCAGTCCGCCGTGCCCGCTTGGATGCAGACGTCGTAGACCAAGCCGGTGGCGCCGGCGGGAGCATCCCAGTTGATGCGCAGGTGGCTGCGCGACGTCCGGTCCGTCACCATGTTGGCCGGCGCGTCGAGGGTGGGGGTGGGGGTCGGCTCAAGTTCGCCCGTGCAAGACACCCCTACGTCTTCGAAATGCACGCAGTCGTGGACCCCGAAGCCCGCGTGCGGACACTCGTCCAAGCGCGTCTCGTCGCCCGCGCAGGCCACCTCGTCCAGCCAGATCGGACTGCCGTCGTAGGGGCCGCCGACACGCCCAGCCGTGCCGGACGCGTAGCCGAGCTGGCGACAAGCGACATCGGCGTCCACGGTGTCGAAACGGTCGTCGCAGACCGTCCCCCACTCTCCCGCGTGCCAGATCTCCAGTCGCCCGCGCCCGTCGCCACCACTACCTTCCCACGCGCTTCCGTAATCATAGCCATGGGCGCCCGCCAGCCGCAGATCGCCTTCGTCGCCCACCGAGGGATCGTCGTCGTTCACCACCAAGACGCTGGCCGAGGCTTGGTCCCCCACTTCGAACTCTGGGTCCTCGGCCACGGCCACGGTGATCCTGCTGTCGGGCTCGATCACCACGTCGTCCTCCGTCGCCAGCAGCAGCGTCGCGCTGGCAGCGCCCGCCCCGAACTCGACGCTGGCGGGCACCGGCGAGGCGAGCATGTCGCCGCTTTCGGAAACGTCCACCGCGACGGTCAGCGGCGTGGACAGCGCCGCGGCCGAGCCGACCCGCGTCAGCGTGAAGCTCGCCGCCTGCCCCTCGGAAACTCGCGCCCCGTCCGCGGCGATGGAGACGATGGCCAACTCTCTGCTGCTGCAAGACACCCCTACGTCTTCGAAATGCACGCAGTCGTGGACCCCGAAGCCCGCGTGCGGACACTCGTCCAAGCGCGTCTCGTCGCCCGCGCAGGCCACCTCGTCCAGCCAGATCGGACTGCCGTCGTAGGGGCCGCCGACACGCCGAGCCGTGCCGGACGCGTAACCGAGCTGGCGACAAGCGACATGGGCGTCCACGGTGTCGAAGCGGTCGTCGCAGACCGTTCCCCATTCTCCCGCGTGCCAGATCTCCAGTCGCCCGCGCCCGTCATGGCCATGGTCGCCCACCAGCCGCAGATTGCCCTCGTCGCTTACCGGGGGATGATCGTCGTTTGCCACCAGAACGCTGGCCGAGGCTTGGTCCCCCACCTCGAATCCCGGATCCTCGACGATGGCCACGGTGATCCTGCTGTCGGGCTCGATCGCCGCGTCGTCCTCCGTCGCCACCAGCAACGTCGAGGTGGCGGCCCCCGCCTCGAACACGACGCCGGCGGGCACCGGCGAGGCGAGCATGTCGCCGCTTTCGGAAACGTCCACCGCTACGGTCAGCGGCGTGGACAGCACCGCGGCCAAGCCGACCCGTGTCAGCGTGAAGCTCGCGGCCTGCCCCTCGGAAACTTGCGCCCCGTTCGCGGCGATGGAGACGAAGGCCACCTCTCTGCTGCTGCAAAGCACCGCCACGTCTTCGAAATGCACGCAGTTGTGAACGCCGAAGCCCGCGTGCGGACACTCGTCCAAGCGCGTCTCGTCGCCCGCGCAGGCCAACTCGCCCAGCCAGATCGGCCTGCCGTCGTAGGGGCCGCCGACATGCACAGCCCTGCCGGACGCGTATCCGAGCTGGCGACAAGCGACATGGGCGTCCACGGTGTCGAAACGGTCGCCGCAGACCGTTCCCCACTCGCCCGCGTGCCAGATCTCCAGTCCCCCGGCCTGCTCATTGCCACCCACCAGCCGCAGATCGCCCTCCTGATCCGGGGGCTCCCAGTCAGGCGTGAAACTCACCTCCAAGGTGTATTCACCCGCCCAAGACGTCGCGTTTACCGAGAAGAAGCTGACCGCGACATAGTAGGTGCCCGCCGCCACGGGGTACGCGATGCGGAAATTGTCGCCGTCGTCGCCATAACGGTCGCCGGTCGCCAACTCCGCGCCGTCGCCCTGCTCCAGACGCCCCGTGGTGACCGCGTCGCCGCCGCTCACCACGGTCAGCAGTCCCGCCGCTCCGACCTCGATGCGGAAGTAGTCCACGTCCTCGCCGCGCTCCAAGTTGCCGCTCGTGGACGACGCCGTCGACACCCGCGTCGCCTCGGCGCGCGAGTTGCCGTGGTCGTCCGTCTGGAGCGCGGTGAACGTCGCGGTCAGCGTGTAGGCACCGGTCGAACCCTTCCGGCCCCGCACCCCTAGGTAATAGGTGCCCGGCTCGAGGGTTTCGCCAATGCGAAAGTTCTTCCCCTCGCCGCTGTTGTTGTCGGTGGCGATGCGGACGCCGTTCCGGTTTTCGAGCCGGCCGTGGGTGTCGACCTCGCCGCTGGTGCCGAGCACGAGTGTGCCGGCGGCGGCCAGTTCGACGCGGAAGTAGTCGGTGTCGTTCCGTTCGAGAACGCCGTCGGTGGTCGATGTCGGCGACACCGGCG
>CAYGBI010000095.1:0-11676 GCA_964348085.1 uncultured Pseudomonadales bacterium
CCGGTCTCCGGAGCCGTGAACCTCCCCCACCTCAAGCATGTGCAGCAGCGAGGCCACGGTCTCGTTGCGCGTGGCTTGACGTTGGCGCAGCGCGTCGATCGGCAAGGTATTGGGGAGTGCGCCCGGCGAGTACAACTCCAAGCGGTCGTCGAACAGGAACAAACGGGTCTTCGCGTTCAGCGAATAGTCGCGATGCACGACCGCGTTGACGATCGCCTCGAACACCGCGCGCGGACCGAATTGGGGCATGTCCACGCGACCGGGTTCCTTCCGCGCAGCCACTCGCGTATTCCGCCTAGCGAAGGCGACCGCCTCGCGAATCTGCTGGTCCAGTGGCCCCGTGATCGTCGCCGCGTCGAGTTGACTCGCACGCCCGAGCACGTTCCCGGAGTAGCGAACGGCTTCGATCACCGCACCACTCAGATATTCGTCCGGTTGTTCGCAGCACAGCAGGATTCCCGCAACGGTCGTTCGTAGACGGTTCTCGTCGTCTTCCCGCACCACCCCCAACTTGACGAGTTGCGCATCGTCCGCCTGTTGCGTCCTGGAACTGATGAAGCGGTCGACCAACCCCGGGGCAAGCGTATTGCGCCCTGTCCCCGGGATGATCTCTTCGTCCGGCTCAAGCCGGCCCGATCGTCCTCGCTGCTGGAAGAGACGGTGCAATGCCTCGGGTGCCAGCTCGCGAGCGGAACTGCCGTGGCGGCCGAGATACCCGCCCGGGCTCTTGTGAACGACTGCGCTTTGCCCGACCTCGACGACGAGCGCGAACGGCCCATCTGGCACCGCTACCCGTTGCGTCAAGAAGGGTAGCGGCGGTCGGATGCTGTCCGCGCAGACCTCGCTTATCAGCGCCTCCAGCGCATCGAGTTCCTGCCGATTCATCTGGCGGAGCTCACCTTGGTCGGTAACGCTGAAGAGCAACGCGCCGCCAACCGTATTGCCGAGCGCTGCCAGTTCGTTGGCTATCCGCTCTCGACGTGGTTCTTGAACATGGCCCTGCTTGAAGAAGGCCTCCTTGAACTCGACGCGACTGTCTTCGCCAAGTATCAATTGCTGCAAGAGTCTGTCGGCATCCCAAGGCATGGTTCGGGTATTGATCGCGTTGGCCTTCGACTTGCGCATTATGGGACACCCACGTTGGGCGCACTATGGGACACCCACGTTGTGCGCATCATGGGACACCTACGTTGGGCCGTGGCAACCGGTTTCCCTATCGTGTTGACGTTTGATGGAAGCGCAGGCGGGATGTTGATGGGGCTGGCGCGGGTAGCGCTCGCTGGCGCCGTGCGGCACGAGGGGCTGATTCGGTAGGCCGAATAGCTCGGTTAGCGGAGTCGCCCTCACCACCACCCTCGGCTACAATCGCGCGCCGTCACCCCACCCCGGAGCCCGCCGTGGCGACGCCAGCCGATGAGTCCTCTGCCTTCTCCTTCGTGGCGATGGAGCACGACATTCTGGCGTTGTGGGAGGAGCGCGACGTTTTCAAGCGCTCGCTTAACAAGGCGCACGACCAGCCGTACATCTTCTACGACGGCCCGCCGTTCGCCACTGGGCTTCCTCATCACGGCAATCTTGTCGCGTCGGTGTTGAAGGATGTGGTGCCGCGCTACTGGACCATGAAGGGTCGCCATGTGCTGCGGCGCTTCGGCTGGGACTGCCACGGTTTGCCGATCGAGCAGGAAATCGACAAGACCTTGGGCATGTCCGCCAAGGAGGCGGTGGCGAAGATGGGCGTCGGCGGCTACAACGACGAGTGCCGCGCCATCGTCGAACGCTACGTCTCCGAGTGGCGAAGCACCATCACCCGCTTGGGGCGTTGGGTGGACTTCGACAACGACTACAAGACTATGGACGCCTGGTATATGGAGTCCGTCTGGTGGGTGGTGAAGCAGCTCTGGGACAAGGGCCTCGTCTACCAGGGCCTGAAGGTGATGCCGGTATCCACGGCGCTGGAAACAGTGCTCGCCAACTTCGAGGCCGGGCAGAACTATATCGACGTGCAGGATCCCGCCGTCACGGTGTTGTTCAAGCTCGACGACGAAGACGCCTACTTGGCGGCGTGGACGACCACACCTTGGACGTTGCCGTCCAACTTGGCGGTTTGCGTTGGCGAGCGAATCGACTATGTAAAGGCGTTTGACGCCGAGGCGCAATGCTCGATCTATCTCGCCGAAGCCCGGCTCGACGCCTACCGGGCGCGACACCCGTCGCTTGCCGTCCAAGCCCGCGTCAAGGGCAGAGACCTAGTGGGTCGCCGCTATCGGCCGTTGTTCGACTATTTCGCGGGCGAACGCAAACGCGGCGCCTTCGTCGTTGTCGCCGACGACTACGTGACCACGGACGAAGGCACCGGCCTCGTGCATCAAGCGCCGGCGTTCGGCGAAGACGATATGCGCGTGGTGCGGGCGGCTGGCATCGACGCCTTCGTTTGCCCGGTGACCTTGGCCGGCGTGTTCACCGACGACGTGCCCGATTTTGCCGGGCAGTTCGTGAAAGACGCCGACCGGAACATCGTTCGTCGCCTGCAGGACGATGGCGCACTGTACGACCGCGACACCATCGTACATAGCTATCCCCACTGCTACCGTACGGACAAGCCGCTCATATACCGCGCCGTGCCGACTTGGTTCGTGCGTGTCACCGACTTCGTGGACGACATCGTCACGGCCAACGAAGAAGTGCTGTGGGTGCCGGAGCACATCAAACACGGCCGCTTCGGCAATTGGGTACGGGGCGCCATCGACTGGGCTATCTCGCGCAACCGGGTGTGGGGCACGCCGCTGCCCATCTGGATCAACGACGTAACGGGCAGCGTGCGCTGTTTCGGCTCGCTCGACGAACTCGAAGCGTTGACCGGCGTGCGGATAACCGACCTGCATCGGGAACACGTCGATCCGCTCGTCTTTCAAGTGGACGGTGAAGAGGGCGTGTATCGACGGGTGGCGGAGGTCTTGGACTGCTGGTTCGAGTCCGGCGCCATGCCCTATGCGCAATTGCACTATCCGTTCGAGAACGAGCAGGTTTTCGAGCAGGGCTTTCCGGCCGAGTACATCGCCGAGGGGCTCGACCAAACGCGCGGTTGGTTCTATACGTTGATGGTGCTGGCGAGCGCGTTGTTCAAGAAGCCTGCGTTTCGCAACGTGATCGTCAACGGCATGGTGCTCGCCGAAGACGGCAAGAAAATGTCCAAGAGCCTGCGCAACTACACGCCGCCGGACGAATTGATGGAGGCCTACGGTGCCGACGCGCTGCGGCTCTATCTCATCAACTCCGGCTTGGTGCGGGCGGAGGAGCAACGCTTCGCCGACCGAAGCGTGCGCGAAATGGTGCGGCGCGCGCTCCTGCCTTGGTACAACGCCTATGCGTTCTTGGCCACCTACGCTTCCTTGGACGATTGGACGCCGGGTGACGGTGCGCCGGCCGAGGAAGGCAACATCTTGGACCGATGGATCGTCTCGCGCCTGCAAACCCTCAAGGAGACCATCGGCTTCGAGATGCAGCGCTACCGGCTGTACAACGTAGTGCCGTGTTTGTTCGACTTCATCGCCGACCTCACCAATATCTACATTCGCTTGAACCGCTCGCGGTTTTGGGGCGAGGGCATGACGCCGGACAAGGCCGCCGCCTACGACACGCTGCACACCGCCGTGCGGGAACTCTCGGTGGCCATGGCGCCGTTTGCGCCGTTCCTCGCCGAGCACGTCTATCAATCGCTGGCGAAGCTCGGCGACGGTGTGCCGTCGCCCGACTCCGTACACTTGTGCGACTACCCCGTGGCCGACGAGTCGCTTGAGCAGCCGTTGTTGGAGGCCGCCGTATCGCGTATGCAGCAAGTCATCGAACTCGGCCGCCGCAAACGGGAGGAAGCGAAAATCGGCTTGCGAACGCCGCTCAAGCGCTTGACGATTATTCACCGCGACCTTGCCTTGCTGGACGAAATCAAGACCTTGGAGCGCTATGTACGGGCGGAACTCAATGTCAAGGGCGTGTGCTACGAGCAGGATGAGTCGAAATACATCGCGCTGTTTGCGAAGCCGAACTTTCCGCGGCTAGGCAAACGCTTGGGCAAGAAAATGCGCGCGTTCAAGGCCAAGATCGAAGCCTTGGACGCGAGCAGCATCGAAGCGTTCCAACGGCACGGCACCATCGAACTCGATAGCGAGGTCTTTACCGCTGACGACATCAACATCTTCCGCGAGGCGAGGGCGGGAACGAACGCCGTATCCAACAGCTATGTGTCGATCGATCTCGATTGCACGTTGAACGAGGATCTCATGCGCGAGGGTTGGGCGCGGGAAGTCGTCCACCATGTGCAGCGGGCGCGCAAAGCCACGGGACTGGCGGTGAGCGACCGCATTCGCGTCGCCTACCGCGGCGAGGAGGAGTTGCAGCGGGCGATCGCCTTGCACCGCGACTACATCGCCGGCGAAACCTTGGCGCGAGAGTTCGAGCGCAGTAGTGCGGTGGACGAAGCGGAAGGTACCGCCTACGACGCGCTAATCGACGGCAAATCGCTCACCTTCGCGATTCGCCTAGCGGCTTGAACACAGACCGGCGCAACCGCCTGCAGCGTGCATGACGGCCCTCTTCACCAACTCCATCTGCCTCGAACACGCGATGGTGCCCGGCCATCCGGAGCGGCCGGAGAGATTGACCGCGGTGTTGCGGCATTTGGACGAAACCGGCCTATTGGCCGAGTGCGCGGTACACGAGGCGCCGTTGGCCGAGCGTGCGGCGCTCGCCCGGGTACACGGCGACGCTTACCTCGACGCCCTTGAACGGGTAGCGCCCCGGGAGGGCCTCGTGCGCTTGGAGGCCGATACCGCTTTGGCGCCACGGTCGTTGGCGGCGGCAGGCGCGGTAGCCGGCGGCGCTGTGGCCGGCGTCGACTGTGTGCTCGATACGCCGGAGACGCGCGTATTCTGCGCGGTGCGGCCACCCGGCCACCATGCCGAGGAATCCACCGCGATGGGGTTTTGCATCTACAACGGTGTTGCGGTGGCCGCCGCGCATGCGCTCGCTTGCGGGGTGGCGCGAGTAGCGGTGCTGGATTTCGACGTTCACCACGGCAATGGCACGGTTGCGGCGTTCATGGACGAACCACGAGTGCTGGTATGTTCCAGCTTTCAGTTTCCGCACTATCCTTATCGGTTGCAGGACGTGCGGCGGGACAACATCGTCAACACGCCACTGCCGGCGGGTACCGGCGGCGCAGTTTTCCGCAAGGCGTTGGCGCGCGATTGGCTGCCGGCGCTCGATGCCTTCAAGCCCGCGTTGATTCTCGTCTCCGCCGGTTTCGACGCCCACGCGGACGACCCCTTGGGCGATCTTGGGCTTACGGTGGCGGACTTCGCGTGGGTTACGCGCCTGATTACCGATGCGGCGGATCAATACGCCGACGGCCGGGTGGTGTCGGTGCTCGAAGGCGGCTACGACTTGACGGCGTTGGCCACGAGCGCCGCCGTACATGTCGAGGCGCTCGGCCAATGACTTGCGTCGGTCTACGCTAACCGGCTTCGAGAAGCGCGACGATCTCGGGCGTCGATTGCTCGCGCGCAATGTCGATCAAGCTTCGTCCTTCGGCGTTTCGTACGTCCACTCGGGCGCCGCGTTCGAGTAGCAAGCGTACCGACCGAGGTCGTTGCCGGGTCACCGCAAACGCCAGCGGCGTCTGCCAATCCTCTTGGTGCGTATCGCCCGTTCGTTCGGCGCCGATGGCAGTTTCGAGCAGCGTCGGCTCCGTGTCCAGCAGTGCGGCTAGGCGGCCGGTATTTTCGCTGAGCGCGGCGTCGAAGATGCCGACCTCGCAGCCGGCGAGGTAGCGCTCGACCGCGGTTTGGCCGGAGGTTAGCGCCCACTGCAACGGCGTGGCGGCGAAGTGCGCGTCGCGGGCGCTCAAGTTCGCGCCGTTGGCGATCAGCAACTCAGCCATCGCCACATGGCCATGGAAGGCCGCTTGGTGCAAGGCGGTGCGGTCTCCTTGGTTTGGATCGAAGCCGACTTCCAGCATAGTTCGTACCGCGTCGAGTCGATTGCTGGCGGCGGCGTCGGGAAAGAGCTCGGGCCTCGCTTCTTGGCTGCGTGCCACTAGGCTTGCGTCTTCCCTGAGCATGGCCAGCGCCGTGCCTGCATCGGCGGCCATGCATGCGGCGGCGAAGCGCTCCGCAGCACCGAGCACGACCGTCTCGGCACCGTGGTCGGCGAGATACTGCGCCAAGTCTGGATGGCCCGCGAGTGCAGCACATTCGTACAGCGTCCGACCGTCGCCCGCGTCTTGGTTCACATCGGCGCCGTGGTCGATCAAGAGCTTGGCACGCGCCACATGGTGGTTGCGTACCGCCCAGTTAAGCTGATAGTCGAGCGTCTTGTCGGTGTGCTCGGTGAGTTCGTCGTCCTTCTCTTGCAGCCAGTTGTTGTTGTCGGTCGGGCTGAGGCCGTGCGCGAGGAGCATTTCCAAACACTCGCTGCCCGGCGTGAACATCGTGTTGTAGAGCGCTTGACCGTCATTGGGGTGGGCGCCGGCGACGAGCAGCAAGCGGGCCAATGCCTGCCACTCTTGGTGCGGCGGCTGGTTCACGGGCCCCATCTCGCCCTCGCCGAAGGCGCCGGTGAGCGCCGTGAAGCGGTACTGGCCGCCCCACATGTAGTGGGCGTTGGGGTCCGCCCCGCGTTCAATGAGCAGTCGCGCCACCGCCAACGTCGATTTCCCCGGCAGGTCGAGGCGCGAGTAGCAGGCGTAGAGCAGGGGATGCCAATCGAAGTAGCCGCCGCGACGATCGACGAGCGTGGCGTCGGCATCCAAGAAACCGGCTACGGCGTCCACTTCACCGGCGCAAGCCGCGCACCAAATGTCGCGTGTCGCGAGCGAAGGCGTGGCGGCCAACATCTCTCGCGCCCGTTCGCGAAGCGCTGGCCGGTCGGTAGTGAAGTAATGCAGGCAACTGAGCTGCTGAAAGTCGTTGAGTCCAGCCGGGTGGGTGACGAACGCCTCAAGCTGTCGCCACGTCGCGAAACCGTGTTCGCGGGCGATGACGAGTTCGGCGTCTCGAACAGCAAGCGGGGCGGCGAGCACCTCCTCGTCGGCCGTATCCATGAAGCGCGGGTGGTATTCGCGGATGCGTGCCGCCGCCAAGACGTCGCCGGCGCGGTGCGCGGCGATCAGCGCATCCGCCAACTGCCGCATGTCGGCAGCCGAGTGGTTGGTTGGTAGTCGTTTCGGCATGGGGGACGCTCGTTCAGGCTTCTTCGAGCGGCTGATGGAAGTAATAGCAGAGTTTGTCCGGTGCCACGACGAAGAACACTTGGAACTTCTTGCCGTCTCGTTCATCGACGCGCCAGTTGCCCGTTGCCACGCCTTTGGCGTGCAATTCCTCGCGTGCCCGGTGAATGTCGGTGACCAAGATGGCCGCGCCGTCATTCTCCGCGTCGCCGCCGTTGATCGCGAAACCGATCCGCACCCCGTCGCGTTCGAGAATGACCGTCGGTACCGGATGGTCTCTTCGCTCGACCAGCTCTAGGCCGAATGCGTCACCGTACCAGCATACAGCGGTATCGATGTCTTCCACCGGCAGCGCCAGAACGTCGTTCGCAAACGGGAAGGCGGCTGCAAACAACCGCGTCGACTGCGTCATGATCCTTCGCCTCCATTCGAGTGTTGGCCCGCGTCCGGGCGGTGCTTGGGCATGATGACTCGAATCGCATGAGAGGAACAAGACGGAACAACGGGTGGTTGTCGCCCCCGGCCCGTGATCGATTGGGTGTCCCGCCAGAGGGTCTCGTGATCGATTGGGTAGCCCGCAGAGGGTGCTTAGGATGGCGGCACATAGCCCTCGATTGGCCCGCTCCACCAGTCGCAATGCCGGCCGTCGGCGTACTTGTCGGGGATCTGCGCCATGAACTTGGCTTGGCGTGCGGCCCGGTTGCTCTCGACTTCGTAGATCGCCTGCATCCGCACCTCGATGCTGTAACGAGGCGGCGCATCCACGAGCGAATCGGGGTGCTCTACCGCGGTGTGGAACACGGTGCGGAGGTTGAGCGCCTCTTGGCGCGTGTCGTATTGGCGGAAGATCAGCACCTCGTCTTCGGTCATGTTCGGAAAGTAGTACCAACGCTGGTGCGGCGAGTAGATGACCCGCTGATCTACCACCTTGCGGTATTGGCGAATGTCGCCGGTGTTGGTGCCGTCGCCGAAGACGATGTCGCGGGGATCCACCGAGCGCATGTCGCAGACCGCCAACGGCATCATCTGCACCGTCTCGCCTTTTTTCACGCTGCGCCAGATGTTGATGCTCTCGAAATGGCGCTCGTCCGGGATGATGCGCTTGAAGCGGTGTTCGACCGCCGCGCACATGTCGCCGTGGATGCCTTGGGCGTAGGCGCCGCCACTGCCGTTCGGCGTTGGTTTCACGCCGTAGCGGCCTTGGCGACCGCCGAAGCCGTTGCGGTATTCATGCGCCCCGCCGCGCACATCGTGACAGCGTCTCGCTTGACGCAGCATGTCCCTGCACTCGGCGTAGTAATGTTGCTGGACGACGGCGTTGTCGAGCAGGTCGAGAGCCGTCGGCGCGACGAGCAGCTCGAAGCCGTGGCTGTCGACTGTGGGCGCTGGATCGAGCAGTCGTGCGTTGTGGACGACGATTGCTTCGCTGGTGCCGAGCGTTTTCAGTTCGTCCGGGTGCTGCACCGAGTAGCGGTTCGGTGCGCGAAAGCCCCGGTGACGGCTGTGCGCGAAGTTGGCGCGAGTGGCGAAGGAGCGCGGCGCGTTCAAGCGACGCCAGCCGGTGCCCAGTCGTAGATTCGCGTCAGGCTGCCGCCCATCAGCGCCGTGCGCTCGCTCGCCGAAAGGCGGTCGGTGACGCGGAAGGCTTCCACCGCGTGCTCGGGCGAAACCACGTCAACCGCTCGCGTCCAATCGGTGCCCCACATGCAGCGCTCGAAACCGAAGGCGTCGAAAACCCTCCGCAGCGGGTTCCAGATGTCCGCGAAGGGGAACGATGCTCGGGACAGCGTACATGCGCCGGAGACCTTGATCGCCACGTTGTCGAAGCGGGCCAGCGCCAGCACCTGTGGCAAGTCGGCGAAGGGTTCGGCGGGGGGCGGCGGGCGGAACGGCTGCATCAAGCCCAAGTGGTCGATGACGAGTTGGGTGTTCGGATGCTTGCTTGCGAGTTCAGCGAATGCGGTCAAGTTGCCCCAACACAATACGTTCACGGGCACGCCACAGCGAGCGCCGGCGGCAAAGATGTCGCCGACGCCTCGCACGTTGACGTCGTTCCCCGCCGGTGCCCCCATCATCACCCGTGCGCCGACCGTGCCCGGTCGCGCCGCCCAGTCCGCCACGGCGTCTGCGACGTTGGGGTCGTCCGGGTCGAACGGCTTGATCAGGCCGAACCGCCCCGGGTGTTTCGCGTATACCTCGAGGGCGTAGCTGGCGTCGTAGCGATACATCGCCCAAGGCGAGACGAGCAGGGCACCGTCCACGCCAAGGGCGTCCATCTTCGTCACCATGTCGTCGCCGGTTACTTCGGCGGGGCCGCGCAAACTGCCGACCCACGGTCGCTCGGGCCGGTCCCGCTCGTAGCAGTGGACTTGGCAGTCGATGACCGGCGACCGGGACATCGCTACTTCGTTATGTCGTCAGCCAGCCGAATTGCTGCGGCTTGCGCCCGGCTCTGGGGTTCAGCGGCACGTTGATCAACGCCGGCCCGTCGAATGCCATCGCCTCGTCTAACGCGGCGCGGAGATCCTTCGGGTCTTCCACGTACAGTCCCTTGCCGCCGAGGGCCGCCAACATGCCTTCGTAGCGCGCGCCGTAGGTGAGGTTGCCCGGCGGCAACGTCTGCCCTTCCTTCAGCGGATGTACGCCGCCGCCGATGCCGCCGTTGTTCAACACGATCAGCTTCACCGGCAGGTTGTAGCGCACCATGGTTTCAAGCTCCATGCCCGTGAAACCGAAAGCGGAGTCGCCCTGCACGGAAACGATGGCCTTGTCCGGATTGGTCACCGCCGCAGCCACCGCAAAGCCCAAGCCGACGCCCATGGTGCCGTAGGTGCCGGCGTCCAAGCGGTGGCGCGCGTGGCGGTTCGGCATCTGCGTGCGGCCGATGTCCATAGTGTTGGCGCCCTCGCCGATGATGATGGCGTCCTCGGGCAGCCAGTCCACGATGTCCTTGAACGCGCGGTAGTAGTTGGTGGGCGCCGAGTCGTCGTCGATCATCGGCTGCACGGCTTCCATGTTCGCCTGCGCCTTCTCCTTGAGCGTGGCGCGCCAAGGGGTTTCGGAGGGGTAGAACCACTGGCGGTTGTCGAGGGCGCGGTTCAATTGACCGACCACCGCCTTGCCGTCGCCGACAAGAGCGACTTCCGCCGGCACGTTGGTCCCGATCTCCTCCGGCTCGATGTCCAATTGGATGATGCGCACGCCCTTGCGGAAACGGGGCGGCAGGCCGAAGTGCATGATCCAGTTCAGCCGGGCGCCCATCAGGAATACTACGTCCGCTTCCCGCAGCGCCGTGCTGCGGGCGGCGCCGACGGATAGCGGATCGTCGTCCGGCATGGTGCCCTTGCCCATCGGCGAGTTGAGGAACGGCAGTTGCGTGCGTTCGATGAACTCGCGGATGTCGTCTTCGGCGCGCGACCAAGCCATGCCCTTGCCGACCACAACCAGCGGGCGATCGGCGGACTCCAGCACGGAGAGGGCGGCTTCGACGGCGTCCGGATCCGCCAACGTGCGCGGCGGTTCGGGAACCCGCGCTACTTCGAGGACCTCATCTTCCTCGCATTCTCCACGGATAATGTCGTCCGGGAAGTCGAGATACACCGGCCCCGGGCGTCCGTACAAGGAGTGACGAATCGCTTGGTTGACGTAATACGGAATGCGGGGAACATGCTCGATGCCGTGGGCGTACTTGCAATACGGCGCCGCGAGTTCCACTTGACGCTCTTCCTGGAACCCACCCATGCCGTTCTGGTAGACCGGCGATGCGCCGCCGATCAGGATCATGGGCCAGCAGTTCTGCTTGGCGTTGGCAAGCCCCGCAAAGGCGTGGATGACGCCGGGACCGGAAACCGTCAGGCAGGCTTGCGGGCGCCCGGTGAGGTAGCCGGCGGCGTGCGCCGCGTAACTGGCCGCCTGTTCGTTGCGCATGCCGACATATGTGATGCCGACTTTCTGCGCCTCGGCGGCAAAGCCGGCGACCGGAAATCCGACGATGCCGAACATGTAGTCGACGCCCTGTTGCTTCAGACTACGCGCCATTAGTTGGGCGCCGTTGACAGTGGCCATGTACTTCCCTCCCGTTGGGAATAGACGTGTTGAAACCACCTAACCTATCGCGATGGGGTGCCTTGGCTCAAGTGTCGTGTTCGCGGTCTCGCGGTCTGCGTGGCAAATGGCACCGGCGCGTAAGTCCGACTTCGCCGCCAACGCCGCCAAATCCGACCGGGTTTAGCGCCACGAAGCCGTCGCCTCCCGGCGCCGCCTCGCCCCAGCCCAAGCCGCCCTAGCAATCTGTCGGGCTTCGCGGCTGACGCCGCCAAGTCCGAGCAGGCTGCTAGCCCGGATAATTCACGAACAGAAAAGACAAAAGCCCTTGGTCGTGAGAAAATGATGTTTGCCAACAACCACTTACCCGCGCCGAGGGCTTTTGCATGCGACACCATACCACCGAACAG
>CAYGBI010000096.1:0-11484 GCA_964348085.1 uncultured Pseudomonadales bacterium
TGGACTCGTCGCGCTCGTACTTGCTGATCGCCTGTGCCGTCACGCGGTTGTCGATGCGGGCTTCGAGATCGCGCAGCGAAAGGCCACAGGCACGGCGAGACACCCGAATGCGTTGACCTACAGTCACGTTGTATCTCCCTCTCTGGAGTTGACAAAATTACAGCTATGGACACAGTTTGTCAAATGCCGTTCTTCGCGCTCAAGGTACGCAGCCGGTGGGTACGGCTGGTGGCCGAAGCATACGCACAGCAGCTTCTGGCGGTATGTGAAGTTCTTGAGAGCGACCGCACAGCCTGATCTCACCGATCAGAAGACCCTGTATGTGGAGATCAGTCGGGCGCGGGACCGGGCGGAGCTCGTGGCCGACGACCGGACGGCGCTGCGCGAGCGGCTCGAAGCCGCCACCGGCAAGCGGATATCGGCGCTTAAAGGGATCGGCGCGATGGAGCGCGAGACATCCGCGAAAGCGGCGGAAGCGGAACGCGGGTACGGTCGGGTGTTGTTTCTTGCACTCCCTCGTGGGATTCCCAAGGGCGTAAGAACAACAGCGTTACGCCAAACGGGGCAGCGTCAGAAGGCCTGCTTCCAGCAGATCCGCCAGCCGGCCGAGATCCTGCCGGCTGCAGCCAAGGCACCGAAATCCATCACCCTCCGTCCTCCGCGAGTTCGAAGAAGGCCGCATCCCCCACGCCAACCGTCGGCACCAACAGCGCCCGGTCGAGAAAATCGTTGCGCTGTTCACAACTCGTCTCGGCAATCAGCAGGCAGCCGTGGCAGGCGGCGCCCTGCAATAGGCGGCCCTCGAGTTGGGAGTTGGGCGTATGTTCGGCGCACACCGGGTCGTTGGAGCAGAGCTGGCCATCTTCGACGGCGCGACGAAGGTGGGTGCCGAAGCGGCGGCCCGCCTCCACCAGCCCGCCCAGCGTTCCTTCGGAGTCCGAGGATCCGGTGTAGATCAATATGCCGTAGCCGAAGTCGCCGGCGTAGACGCGCTCGCGCAAAGAGCTGGCCGGGTAGCCGCAGTCGAGCGCGATCGAAGTCATCAGCATGTGCGAGAGAGAGTGGAGCATGACGTAGGCTAGTCCGGGGAATCCGCTTTCGGAGCGATGATGCTCCTCGGTCCATGTGCGCCAACCTTCCAGCAGTTGCTGTCCGCGGTCTTGCACGCCCGGTCGCTCCAGCCACTTCTCGATGTCCTCGGACCGGAACGATACGAAGACGCCTTCGCCGCGGTTCTCGACGGCGGGTAGCCAAGTGATCGTCTCGGCGAGGGAAGCCCTGGTGACTTCTAGATCGAGCTCGCCTTCCTTGTCAGGGCTGACCGATTCGAAGCGGGTGAACCCGAGCAGGGCCACGACCTCGCGCAGCCGATGCACCAGCACCAGCTTGTCGATGGTGGCAAGCAGGGCGTCCTCGTCCGGATCCCAAGCCGCACGCGCCAACGTTTCGGCAAAGAACTTGGAACGCGGGTCGTCTTCGCCGATCACGTCGTCGCCCTTGTCGAGTATCTCGAACTCGGCGGTCTTCACCGGAACCTCTACAGATTCTTCCCCGCTCTTTTGCCGGCGGTATTCGGCGAGCACGACTTCGTCGGGGATGTCGGCGAATGCGGCGTCGAGTTCCGGAATCCTCCGGAAGTTCTCGAGCGCTCCCAGATCGTCGGCCGCCTTCAACCGGTCGTAGTGCGTCGAGACCTTATCGGCCAACTCCGCATCGAACTCCGGCAGCGAGATGACGCTCATCGTCTGCGGGAAATAGGCGTTGCTCGCGGTGCGCACGAGCAGACGATAGGGCTCGCCGCAGTCTTCGTGCGCATACTGCCCGATCCACGGTCTCTTGCCCTCGCAGTTGCCGAGGGCTCCGGTGCGTAGGTTCCAAGCCTCGTAGAGGGAGCGCTCCTCGCCGCAGTCGCAGACACCGAAGGTATCGCTGATGTCCGTCCCCGCGCCGCGTTCCTCAAGCCAAAGCGGGCGCTGGCACGTCTTCCCGCTCCGGTGGACGAAGCGCCGCCAATCCAAGTCGTCAATGTGGCCGCGGGGGCAACCACAGACGAACCGCACCGGGACTACTGACTTTCGGTTGCCATCCTCGTCGCGGAACCGGCCTCCGTCTAGGACGTCCCATCGCACCAGTCGGCGCCGCCGCCACTGCGGGTTCTTGGGCGAGGGTTTGGCGTCCTTTACAATGAACCAAGTCGGGAAGATGCGTGCGCCGACGGGTGCAGTCTGGCGGTCACCGTCCTCGTGGCGCGGCGGAGTCTGCAGCTCAAGAGACGGTACGTTCAACAAGCGCTGCAGCTTGGCGACAAGACGACGCTCGTCAATCTTCTCACGCCGCAGGAGAGCCCAGTCCTGAAGACCGCAGATGATGACCGAATGACGGGGAAGGTCGATCATGGCTCCCGGCCCGTAGGTCGTGATCAACTGGCTCTGGCGAATGATGTTGTCTGCCATCGTCGTCTACTCGATATCCCGACCTTCGGGACTCTTGATGCCGAGCAGCACGCTCGGTTCGACGTCGCGCAATGAACGCGGCGCCCGAAATCGAAGCTGCTTGTCGTTGAGCGCGTTGCGGTCCGGGTCGATCATCTCGCGCAATAGGGGCGTGGTGATGCCTCGGCTGCGCGCATAGCCGAACGCCACCCCGCCGGCTTTGTCGGCGATCTCTGCCCAGTCGTCGACGAGGCTTTGCGCACGGCTTTGGACGTGAGCGTCGAAGCCGTCGGGAAGTCCGTCGGCATGGCTGTGCGCCCGTTCGCCCACCGCTCGGGCCAGCGCGGCAGTCTCCGTGCCGTGGTTCTCAACGCTCCCCGCTGCCGACATCGGGGTCAACTCCGGGATTCCAAGCCGAGCCAAGGCGACCGTCACCGCCGCCAGCCCCCGGTCCATGGCGCGTGGGGAGAACGGCGTGACGCTGGTGCCCTCGACGCCTCGATAGAAGGTCTCGTGCCAAGCGACGAAGCGCTCGTAGTGCGAGCGGTCGCGCGGCTTGTGGACATTGAGGAGCGTCACCACCAAACCGGGCCGCGCGGCGTCGCGGCCAACCCGGCTTGTGGCTTGGATGTACTCCGCGGTGGTCTTCGGCTGGCCGGAGACCACCATTAGGCCGAGCCGGGTGATGTCGAGCCCGACGGAGATCATGTTCGTTGCCAAGGCCACGTCCACACGATTCCTATCCGTGAAGTCGAGAGAGAGCTGGCGCTTGGCTTCGGCGACATCGGCGGTCCCAACCCGCGAGGTCAGCTCGACTGGGTCGAATGCGATCCTTCTGTTGGCGAACAGGCCAGTTGCCTCGTCAAGACGCTTGCGTTTGTCGCCATGACCCTCGAGATGGGAGCCGACCTCGTCCTCGACGATGCGCCGTGCGCTGCCCAACTCGCGCAGTGCGTTGAAGTAGGCGACGGCCGTCATGTAGGGATCCGCGGGATTTCTCCCGTCTTGCTTCGCCGCTGCATCCCACGCGGCCTGTGCCGCCGCCATCAGCGTGATCATGCTGCGCAGGAATATGACCTTCGGTCCGCGCCCCTGCGCGGCGATGCCGAGATAGAGCCGCGGGTTCACGTCCTGTCGGGGTGCTTGGTGCGCGAAGAACGAATCGCGCTGATCGATGCCCTGCGCGGGGAACACCGCCACCGAGGACCGGCCGAACAGGGCGCGGATCTGCTTCTGCGCGAGGCGTGCGGTCGCGGTCGACGCGATGATCTTCGGGCGCACTTCCTTGCCATCGACTTGGCGTCGGCAGAGATGGTCCAACGCTGTCTCGTAGAGACCCACCATGGTGCCGAGGGGCCCGGAGATGAGGTGCAGTTCGTCCTGGATGATGAGGTCCGGCGGGCGCGGGTTACTCGTATCGCCGCCGCGGAAGAAACCCGCCGTCTCTCCGGTCCACGGCATGGCGGCGAACTTGTCCACAGTCGCGATCATGAAGGCCGGTAGGCGTTCGTAGATGGGTTCGTCCACCGCGACGATGGGCAGATGGCGCTTCCTACCTGCGAAGTCGCAGCGCCGGTTCGCACAGCCCACCTGCAGGTCGGTCGGCTTGTTGGTGTCGGGCGTTAGGCGGAAGGAATACCTGCCGAACTTCGTGCCGCACCAAGGACACCGGTCCAGAGGCAACGGCGGGTCGCGGTCTGTGTCGGCGCTGAACTGCAGGGTACGGCTACGCGCCGTGTTGGGGTCAGGGTCGCCCCTCGTGCCCATGCGGTTGGGCGTGGCGGCGCGGCCAACCCAGAGCGCGATCTCGAACGGCCATTCTCCGAGCCGTTCCGTCGCGGCCTCGCGTTCCAGTTCGAGCGCACAGATCAGCGCCGTGGCGCGCCCGAGCTGGTCGAGGGTCAGGAGTCGAAGCGTGTAGCGCATGAGCACCGAGAGGCCACGATGCACAGGATCACGATCACGCAGCCGGCGAAGAACCAGCGTGAACGCCGCCAGTCCGAGATAGGCTTCCGTCTTGCCGCCGCCGGTCGGGAAGAACAGGAGGTCGACGGTCTCGCGCTCGACATGGGTCGGCTCGGCGATGCCGCGCAGGTTCATCAGAATGTAGGCGAGTTGGAAGGGGCGCCACAGGGGCGGGTCGACTTTCTCGGGCAAGCCACCTGCCTCCTGCGCCCTTCGCCGCCGGGCCGCGGCCGCCATGGCGCGGTTGGCGATGCGAAAGGCTTCCAGCAGCTTCGGATCGTCAAGCAGGTCGATGCCTGCTTGGATACGATCCGCCGCTTCGGTAGCGCGCCGCACCAACTCGTCGGCAACTTCCCGCCGCCGGTCGGAAAAGGCTTGCGCATCCTTCCGCTGGCCTTCGATCCACGCGCCATACGCCTGAACCAGCGGGTTCAGCAAGCGCTGGGCATCGGCGCCGTCATGCAAGGTGCCGAGCGCCTCCATGCCGAACTCGACATTGGGGATACGCGACGGCTCTACCCGTTCCACCGAGGCCTGGGGCATCCATTCGGCATGCACCCGACGGCACTCGCCATCGGTTACGTCGGCGCGTGCCGACACGTTGTGGCCCACGGCGTACTCCGCCGCATCCCGGTAGTGCAGGTCGGCGAGACGTTCGTCCCAGTCGTCGCTGTCGAGGCTGTGCGGATCGTATCTGGGGATGAATGGTTTATCCGCGGCAAGGCTCATTTCGACTTGAAAGGCGAACATCCTGTCCTGCAGGTCGTTGTCCGTCGTTGCTGGCCGTTGATTAACGAGGAACACGGAGAGGGCGCGGGCGTCCCGCTCGCCCTCGGCGCCCCGCATCCGGGTCGGGCGAACCAAGCAGACCAGCCTGAGACCGCCACTGTCCGGTACGTCGAACCGAATCGGCGTCCCTTCCTTGATCGACGCGAGATCGATATCGACGGTCGCTTTGCACGGACGGCGGGTCCAAGGTGTGAATCGGCGCGGAGCTGGACCGGGGTTCGCCTTGTCGCTGTGGGTTTTCTCCGCTTCGGTCGCGGAATCGCTCGTGGTTTCTTCTTCGGGCGCGTAGTCGCCCCAAGCGAGCACGACCTGAAGGCGCTTGGCGGAGGCGTCTGCGAGAACGCTCAGCCCCATGGAGGAGGGCAGAAACGCGCGCTTGCCGCTGCCGCGCTCCGGCGTGCCCGCATCGTCGCCTCCTTGTGCGGGCTCGGACGGTTCGTCGAGCTCCTCCTCCGCGTCCTGTGCTAGCTGCGCGTCGGGTGCATTCGTCGGCGCCAAGAACCCGGTCAGATACCAGCGGGACGGTGCCATTGGCAGGCGTTCACTTTGGAGTGCTTCGTCTTCGGGGCGAGGACCGATCAGGTCGAGCCGCAAAGCGTCCACGAGGTAGTCGCGAACGGAGGCGCTGTCGCTGAAGGTGGGGGTACGGGGCGTGGTCATGATGCGGCCTTGGCGTTCAGCGTTGCACGCTCGGCGTTCAGGGCCATCAGCCGCGCGAGCACTTCGTCGCGGATCTCGTTTGGCCAGCGGTAGCGCCAAGGTTTCTTCTTCCTGCCCCAAGTCTCCTCGTCGATCTGGTAGTCGAGCAAGAACTCGCAGTCGGTCGGGATGTCGTTCCAGCCGTAGGCGTCTAGAGCGGCGCGGTCCATGACGGCGTGAAGCTCACGGAGTTGGGCAATTTGGGGGCCGCGCTCGTCCGGGTCGTGGAAGCGGTTGTAGGTTTTCGTCATGCCTTCGTTGTCCTCGATCATGAGTGCCGTACGGAAGTCGTAGTAGGCCTTTCCGGCGGCTTCGAGGGCCGGGTTGGTTTCCCATCCTTCAGGGAAGGGGAAGGTCTCGAAGCAGTCGGAGGGGGTGTAGCGGAGTCCGTCTCCCAGTGACGAGCCGAAGAAGCGTGCCCAGGTTTCGTGGGGGCGGGATTGCAGAGCGCAGAAGACGGCATGGGTATCGAATGGGAATACGATCATGGACTCTGCGTACACCATTCCTCCTCGCAGAAATGCGAAGGCCGCGTGCTGACTCACCCGTGAAATCACCAAAACCCTGTCTAGGCCGTTGATGGCGGCGTAAAGTTCGCTTGCGGACGAACCATAGTGCCACCAGAACTTCGCCCGCTTTCGGCCAATGGCATTGGTTGTCAGGTGAGCGCGAGCCGGCTTCACCCGCTCCTCGACAATGTCCAGCAGCTCCGGCCAGTCGGCCGCCACCGGCCATGGGTAATCCAGCGGCACGACACCATCGCGTCGCCAGCCTCGCCTACGCCTGTTGCCGGCGCCGCGCCATGTCGCGCCCAAGTCCTTGTGGCGCAACGGCCAGTCGTGGAAATTGATGACATACCGATGGTGCGCATGAGTCGGGCTGGCGTTCACCTCTTGGCCGCCTATGTACGGAAAGATCGCGTCCCCATTACGCGGGTTCTCGTCGATCAGCCGTCGCATCTCGGCGAGCGGCGTTGCGACGCCCTTCCTGTCCGTGTCGTCAAAGGTGAAGCCCATGCCGAGAACATAGCTTCCGACAAAACCCTTGCCGGCATTGGCCTTGAGTCGTTCCGGGTCGTCGTGACCACCGCCATGGAACAGAAACGCGGTGATCCTCTCGACCTCATGGCCGTCGATCTGGCGCAGAGTAGAGAGGTCGCCCTTTGCGATGTGGACCACGCTCACCACCACCGCCGCCTCGCCGGGCCACTTCAGACGACGCTGCACGCGGTAGATATCGCCGTCGTGGTGGCAGATCCAGCGCAAGCCCGTTGAGCGCGTATCGCCCTGTCCGATGGTGTTCGTCGCAATGAGACCTAGCGTGCCACCATCCCGCAACAGCCCGAACGCCCGGCGGAAGAAATGGGCCACAAGATCCGCGTTGCCGTGACTCTGAGGATGAAGCTGCTGTAGCCAGTGGAGATAGGCGGCTGGGTTTGCGGCCGCGAGCGTATTCTTGCCGGCGAACGGCGGATTGCCCACGACGACATCGAAGCCCGGGTTCTCCCGCTCGAACACCTCCGGGAACTCCAACTCCCAATGGAACGCCGCAACGGGCGGCTGCGACGCCGTCGGTATGGCAGTCGTTCGCTCTTCGAGCAGCAGATTCGCGTAGTTGCGTCGCCTGTCCTCGCGCTCCCTCGGATTCTTGCCCTCGTAGAACGCCGCCAGCAACAAGTCCGCGACGCCGTGAACGTTCCCCAGTTCGCGGTCGGCCTGGTCCAGAAGCTTCCGAAACTCGTGCTCGGTAGCCTCGTCGCCGAGCTCTCGGAGCTTCTCGCGCAGTTCCGAGACTCGCGCCAAATGCCTTTGCACCTCCAGTGACTCGAAGCCGGACTGAAAGTTCTTCGCCTTCGCATCCCAATGAAACCCTTCTATCTGCTCGCAAGTCAGGCCGACCAGCGAATCGCCGTGCCGAAGGGCGTGGTCGATAAACGTGAACTCGTGGTTCCGGGCGAGCGTCGCCAGCCACAGCGAGAGCCGTGCGAGGTCGATGGCCGTCGGTTTTTTATCGACGCCGTAGAGGCAGCGTTGGGCGACCAGCCGCCGGGCGTGAAGCAGTTCATCCTCGTCTGCGGGCAACTCCGGCGGGCCACCGTGCTTGCTCCAGGCTTCGACCAAGTGCGCCGAAAGCTGGCGGCACGCCTCGACCAAGAAGGCGCCCGATCCCGTCGCCGGGTCAAGCACCTTGAGATCGAGGATCTCCTCTGGCCGCGTATTCGGTCCTAGGCGTTCGAAAACCGGACGCAGCGCTTCGGAGACGATCGGCTCGGTGAGGGAGCGCGGTGTGTAGTGGCTCCCGGAGCGTCGGCGCTCATCGGAGGGCTGAAGAACGGGCGTTCCTTCGGGCACGACGTCCGGCGTGACATCGCGATCAACGGTGCGGCCGAATGCGGCCACGAGGCCTTCGACCGTGGCGGCGGCGCGGAGTGCGGTGGCGGCGTTGCCGGTCAGCTTCCGGTCGGTCCAGTCCTGCAGTGCCTTCACACGTTTGCGGCTGCTAGTTCGAAGCAGGTGGTCGAGATCGACGACGACCGCGGCTCCGGTGCGTTTCGGCGACGCCACCGCGATGGAGCGCCCGGTCGTCCGCTCGACCCGAAAACCCATGATGGCCTCGTAGACCGAACCGATCTGCTCAACATCAAGCGTACGGTATGACAGGCGGTCGCCGTCCAACATCATGAGCGACCGCAGCACGTTCCAGATAGTCGCATCGGGAATCATGGGAACCGCTAGGTCGCCGTCCGCCCCGCGCCCTTCGAGAAAAGGGAACCGGCCCGGGTCGAACAGTGAACCCTTGCGTGCGACGAACGAGAGGTCTCCGTGTTTGCCGCCGCCATGAATCAGCCGGAACAACGCCAGCAACTGCGCCCAAGCGCCGAAGCGCTGGTCCATGGTGTCAGGCCACGCCGCCGCATCGATGCGCAGCCGGTCAAACAGGCCGCCGAGGGAGTAGTGCTGCTGGTAGACCGGGTGATCGGGCATGATGTCGCGGTCTTCGGCGTAGAGCACGAAGACCAGCCGCATAAGGGTCGCGATCAGCCCGCCGTAGAGCTGCTCGGGATCGCGCTGCGCCAGCTTCGTGATCGCCCCGGCCCCGCGTGCATCCGCCGCGATGAAGCCGCGCAGCAACTCGTGGAGCGCAGCGAGCACCTGCCGGGACAGCTTGGTGGATACCTCGGCCTGCGCTTCACGGCTTCTCGCCAAGAGCGTCGGCAGCCGCGCCTCGGGGCCTGCGTTGAAGAGCGGCTCCGCACCGAGCAACATGTCGAACGCTGCGAGGATGAGTTGGCCGTCCCGCTGCCTCATCTGGTCGAACTCGAAGGTGAGGTGTCCCGACGTCTCGCCTTGCGGCGCATGGATCAGACGGATGCGCTGCTCGGTGCAGAGCAGGCCGATGGGGACGCCGGTTTCCTGTAGCAGCCGTTCGAACCGGGCGTGACGGCTTGCGTTCCAACCGACGCTGTCGTCGGGCGGTTGGTCGAAGTCGCCCTTACCATCCTCGACCCCGATAAGCATCATCCACGCCGAGTCCGTGTCCTGATCGTTTGGCACGGCCCAAGTCGGAGAGAGCACAGCCTGCAGCTCCGGCAGGGCGATCTCGAACGTGTCGCGGTGGTGCGTCGCCTCCACGAGGTCGCCGTCCTCCCAGCCCAGCCATTCCCGGAACACGCGATGCAGGGCGGCGCCCTGCGGAGCGCCAGATGTGCGGTAGGTTGCGCGTGTCTCTGCGACACCGGCGGTTGCCTCTCCACTCCCGCTTTCGTTCGCCTCGAACAGCGCCCGAAACTCCCGCTGGCGTCCCGACATGTTGAGGTCCGGCACGACTTGCGCGTCGACCATGACGGTCGGAGCGACGACTAGACCCACCGGCTGCACCAAGCCCAGCCACTTTTGGTGGGCGAAGATCAGGTTGCTGCGTTCCCGGTCCGCCATGGTCAACCGGTCCGCGGCCAAAGGTAGACGAGGCCGAGCGGATCGACGCGGACAGTGCGCACCCGGTACGAATCGGCGATGCGGGTCGGCTCGGTCTCGATCTCGGTCTCGATTTCTTCGAGGCGTCGCTTCCACGCCCGGCGATCAGCTTCGCGCTGGCGTTTTTCGGCCTCGTCGAAGTCGAAAGCCGTCTGGTCGTCCTCCTTGACCGCTTCGGCGATTCTTTCCTGTTGGCTCTCAAGCAGGTCGGTCATGCTGCGCTGCTCGTCGTCCGACCGTTTGGCGAGGCACTTCTTCGCCCGTTTCGCCCGTTCGGCGGCGCGTCGTTCGAGGTGGGGCAGCAAATCGGCGATGTCGGCTTGCGCGGAAGCCGCGAGACGGGACCGTACCCGACCGGGCACGCGGTCCCGCCCCGCTTCGTCGAGCGCCGTCCGGAGGGAAGCCAGAGTCGTCTGCTCGCCCGCTCGGCCGAACGGGACAAGCGGGCGCCGTCGTCGCTCGGGATCGATCCAACGCGCCGTCACCAGCACGATCTCTTCGTGAAGACGCGATGCGCGTGGTCCGTATACGGCGAGGCGGCCGAGCAGCACAATGCGCGGAATCGCATTTGCCGTCGCGGTCAGACAGGCCTTGGAAAGGTCGTGGTGGATCAGACCCTGGGCGGTGAATCGGCCGAGCAGGCGACGTGCTACGCGGTGCTCGAGATGCAGATGCACGGCGTTGTCGCCGAGCCGTCTGGTGTCCTTGAAGACGACGGGCCGAATGGGTGCTCGGCGGCGCCACTCGCCGAAGCTCTCGCCTCTTTGCCTGCGGGCGCGGAGCGAATCGAGTGCGTGAGTCCAACCTGGATCACTTGCCAATACATGGTCCTCAGCGGGAAAGGTGTACTGGCGCGGGTCGTCCGCCTCGCGCTCTTCTGCCTTGGCTTTCCGGATGGCGGAAGCGCCAGCGAGCTTGAGGCTCATCGACAGGGCTTGACGGAACTGCCGTGGGGTGAGGCCGATGTGGGTGCGCGAGCGTTCCAAGCGTGAGCGCAGGCGATTGACATCGCGGCTCAGCTCATCCTGACGGAGGCGTGCATCCCCGAGCTCTTCCTCGACGGTTCGCTGGCGCTCGCCCGCCGAGAGACCCTTTATTGAGGCCGCGAGTCGGTCGATCCCGTCGCGACGCATGCCTTCTTTGCCGATGGTGCGGGCAGCACGCGCTTCGAGCACCTTGGCGACGCTGCCGAGCTCCTCGCGGATGCGCTCGACCTTGTCGACCAGCACCTCGAGGACGCGATCTTCCGGCCGTTGGCGGAAGACGAAGTAGCGGCAGAACACCTTTTTGGCAGGCTGCAGCTTGCGGTCGATGCGGCCGTTGCGCTGATCTAGGCGGCTCGGGTTCCAAGGCAGGTCGAAATGGAAGAGGTTATGACAATGCCGCTGAAGATTGAGTCCCTCGCGCGCGGCGTCCGTGGCGATCAGAATGCGCAGTGGATGGTCGTTCGGTTCCGTGTTGAAGGCATGCTTGATGTCCTCCCGCCGCTGTCGGGAAGTCGAACCCGTGAAGGTCGCGATTCGCTCGCGCGCCTTGTCGGTGTGCGAGATCGCCTCGTTTAGGCAGCGCTCAAGCCAGCGGCGCGTGTCCTCGTACTCGGTGAAGATGAGCAGGCGGCGGTCGTT
>CAYGBI010000097.1:0-11406 GCA_964348085.1 uncultured Pseudomonadales bacterium
GCTCACCACGGATGAGCACTTCCGCTTGCACCCCGGGGTGGATTGTCTGCCCTGACTCGGGCCAAGTACCCTGACGGGACACGAACGGGGCCAAGTCCCGCCGGCTGACCTCGCGTGTTCGGCGAGCAAGAGCGGCGCAACAGCGAGGCAGGTTTGAACATTCGGAACATAGGCGGCGGCAAATGACCGCTGCCAAATTGTGGACCCGGGACTACGTCCTGGCCCTGTTGACCGCGCACAGCCTGTTCGCCAGCTACACCTCGCTGGTGACCATGGTGCCGCTGTACGTGGTTCGGCAAGGCGGCGCCGAATGGCAGATCGGCCTCGTGGTCGGCTCGTTCGGCATCGTCTCGCTGCTGATACGCCCTTTCGCCGGCCGTTGGACGCATCTATTGGGCGCCAAACGCGTCGCGCTCTACGGGTCGTCGATCTTCGCCGTCACGAGCCTGCTCTACATCCCGGTCACCGAAGTCTGGCTGATGGTGCCGGTGCGCATCCTGCAAGGCGTCGGGCTGGCGATGACGCCGGTGGCGACGGTGACTATCGTCGCCAACCTCGCGCCGGAGTTACGGCGCGCCGAAGGCTTGAGCTATCACGGCAACGTGATCGCGTTGTCCTCGCTGTATTCGCCGGTGGTCGGCTTCTGGTTGATCTCCGAACTCGGCTTCGGCTGGGGATTCTCCTACTCGGCGGCCTGCGCCGGCGCGGCGGCACTGTTCGCCGTCATGCTCTCCGCCGCCCGCGTGCGGATGCCGGCGAGTGAAGACCCGGCGCAAAAGGTGCCGTTGGTCGCGCCGGGAGCAATCCTGCCCACCGCGGTTTTCGTGACCTATGCCTTCACCACCGCACCCGTAAGCACCTTTCTGCCACTCTTGGCGGAAACCCGCGCGCTCGGCAACCCCGGCCTGTACTTCACCTTCAACTCCATCGCCACCATGACGACCATGCTGATCGCCGGCCGAGCCGCCGACCGACTTGGCCAAGCGGCGCTGGTGGTGCCCGGGCTGCTGCTCGCCGGCAGCGGCATGTTCATTCTCTACGCCGCCGACAGCCCGTCGATGTTGTTCGGCGCGGCGTTGTGTACCGGCGCCGGCTTCGGCATGACGCATCCGGCCCTGCAGTCGTTCACCGTCGAGCGGGTGCCGCTGCATCATCGCAGCGCGGCCGTCGCCACGCTGCAATCGGGATGGGACATCGGCGGCAACGGCGGCGCCCTGCTGCTTGGGCCGATCGCCGGCGCGCTAACCGCGGCATCGACATTCGCCATCGCCGGCGCCGGCACCGTAATGGGCGCCGCGGGCTTCGTCATGGGCGCGCGACGCTCCCGCCGACGCAGCTAACCGCCGAGCCAAGGCCACTAGCGTTAAACATACGGGCGCATACCTGCTACGCTCACGCGCGAATTCTCAGCCAACCAAGTTCCTGAAGATGCAAACGGAAATCGACGAAGTAACGCGGCGCGTTCAAGAAGACGGCTATGCGGTCGTCCCGGACCTCCTCACACCGGAAACCGTAGAACGGCTGCGCGCCGACCTCGCGCCTGTTTTCGACGCGATCGGCAGCCGCACGATGGAAGACTACGGCCAGCAAACCGTGCATACGCACAACCTGCTGGCGAAAACCCGAGCCGTGGACGAGTTGCTGATGGAAGACCGGTTGTTGCGGCTGGTCGAAGCGGTTCTCGGGCCGGACTTCCAAGTGTCGGGCGTCGCGGCGATGCGACCGGGGCCCGGCGATCGTCGCCAACGCATGCATCAGGACGACGGCCACTACCCCATTCCCAGACCGCATCGGCCATTGATCGTCAACACCTTGATCGCACTCGACCCGTTTACAGCGGAGAACGGGGGCACCGAAGTCGTGCCCGGCAGCCATCGTTTCACCTGTCGCGTCGATCCCGACACACCCACCGTCACGGTGGAGATGCCGGCCGGCGCATTGCTGCTCTGGGAAGGCGCGCTCTGGCATCGGGGCGGCGGCAACTCGACCGGCAACCAGTACCGCCGCTCCATCAACGTCAACTTCAACTTGGCTTGGCTCAAGCAACGCGAGAATCAGTTCATCGGCGTGCCGCCGGAGGTCGTGCTGGCGATGCCGGAGAAGCTGCAAGCGCTGATCGGCTACAAGCTGACCAACTTCGGCCTCGGCACCGTGGACTACCGCAATCCGATCGAAACGGTCAAACGACGGATGGCCGGCAAGTCGGAACTGGCGGCTTAACCGGCACGCAGCTTCGGAATCACTTCCTCCGCGAACCGCACCGCAGCCTCCCTCGCCTCAGGGGCGACGGCGGCGAAGTTCGGCCCGGTGACGGCGAACTTCTCGATGCCGAGTTCCGTGAGTTCGGCGAGCCGAGACGCGCAGTGTTCCGCATCGCCGACGATGGCGTAGTCGTCAATGAACTCCGCCGTTAGGGCGGTGGTCTGCTGCCCGCCTTGCTGCCCGTGCGCGCTCATGTCGTAGCGATCGTGGAGCTTGTGGTAGACCTCCGCCTGCTGCTCGTCCGCGGGACCGGAAATCTCCCCGTACATCACCGAGAAACGCGCAAATAGCCCGGTCGCCGCCCGCGCCAACTCCCGGCCCTTCGCCACGTCGCCGTCGCAGACCACGTTGACGTAGGCGCCGTACTCGAGCGTGTCCGGATCCCGACCGAACTCCTCCGCTGCCCGACGGGCGGTCTCGATCCCCCACGCGAGCCGCTTGGGTTCCGCGCCGACCGCGAACAGGATCCGCTCCGCATGACGCGCGGCGATGCCGATCACCTTCGGACCCGTGGCGGCGACTTCGACGGGCACCTTCGGCCCATCGCCGATCCAGCGGATCGCGCTCGCCGTCGGCCCGTGGGCGAGCCCTAGTTTCTCCGCGAGGGGGGCGGCGGCGTCCGGGACCGCCGTGTTCTGAAAGTCCACTTCCTCGCCGCGCAGATACGCTTGCAGGCTGGCTAGATAGTGCTCGAACCAACCGAGGCGCGCCGGGGCACGTCCGAGGTGTGCCAATGCGCTATCGCCGCGGCCGATGCCGAGCACCATGCGCCCGCCGGAAAGTCGCTGGAGGGACAAAGCCGACGAAGCGGTGACCGCCGGATGGCGCGTCACTGGATTCGTGACCGACGTGGCGACACCCAAGGACTCGCTCGCCGTGGCCGCGAGCGCGAGACAGACATACGGGTCGCCGGAGAGGTTTTGCGAATCCACGACGAGCATCCCGTCCCAGCCCCGCGCTTCCGCCTGCCGCGCGAAATCCGCACTTCGCGTTGGTGCGGCGACTGTGGCGGTCCAAAACTCCATGCGTGGTTTCCTCCTTTATCTCTGCTCCCCGCGGTCCCCTGCCGGGCCTGTCGTCGTCTCGGCCGACACGCGACGCGCAAGGAGTGTAGCCCTGTGGTCGCGCCACGTCAGCAAGACCGGGATAGCGCTCACCAGAGCCGAAGCACGACCATTGGTACAACCTCCCCCATTGGCTTAAGCTCAAGGCTGTGCTGGCCCACCTATAGGAGGGGTGCCGATGAAAGCCGTCAAGATCGTCGGGATTCTGCTGCTCGTCTATGTCGCGCTTGTCGCCATCTTCGAGTCCTTGCTCGGCTACTTCCAGCCGGAAGCCGGAAATACCTTGGTAATCACCACGTTCGACGAAGACGGCACGGGCCATGACCGCGTGCTGTCGGCACTCGACAGCGACGGGCAGCTATACGTCGCCGTGAACCACTGGCCGCGCGCTTGGTATCGACGTGCGCTTGAGAATCCCGACGTGAAGATTCGGCAGAACGACGAGACCAAGGACTACACCGCCGTTCGGGTGACGGGCGAGGAGCGCGACCGGATCGCGGCGGAACACCCTATTCCGATCGTCATGCGCACGCTGATGGGCTTCGCGCCGCGTCACTTCCTACGGCTCGCGCCCGCAGAGGCTTGAGCACCGCTTACGCAACGGATTTGGTTTCCGTACCTCGCGAGTTGCGTTAAGTTGCTCGCGACTGCGAAGAAAAGGATAGCGATGCTCACCATCTATCACGTCAAAGGCACGCGCTCGGTGCGCGTAATCTGGCTTTGCGAGGAGCTTGCGTTGCCGTACCAGGTCGAGGTGATCGACTTCTCCCCGGCGTTCCGGAACAGCCCCGAGTGGCGGCGCAAGAGCCCGACCGGGAAAGTGCCGGCGATGACCGACGGCGACCTGACCATGTTCGAGTCCGGCGCCATGGCCGACTACCTGCTGGAACGCTACGGCAACGGTCGCCTACTGCCGGCACCGGGCACGGCGGCTAGCGCGTTGTGCCGCCAATGGGCGTGGTTCGCAGAGGCCACGTTCGCCCGACCACTGGGCGAGATCGTCAACCACAATCGCGTGGCGCCCGAGGGTCGCGTGGTCGAGTTCGTGATCGAAGACTGCAAGGCACGCGCTCGCGTATGTGTCGAAGCGATCGAAGACGTGGTGGCGAAGTCCGAATATCTGGTCGACGACACGTTTACCGTGGCGGACATCATGAACGGCTACACACTGCTCTTGGCGACCAACTTCGGCGTACTGACGGACGACTTTCCGCACACGCAGGCCTATTACAACCGGCTGAGCCAGCGACCGGGGTTCCAAGTGGCGAAGGACGCGGGCTGAAGGAGCTGAAGAGACGGAGGGTACGGCATGGCTATTGATCTCGAGGAAATGCAGTACCTGTTCGATTTGAACGGCTACCTCGTCATCGACGACGTGTTGTCCACGGACGAGGTAGCCGAACTGAACGCCTTGATCGACACTCAAGAACTGCCGCCGCCCCGGGACGAATTTCCGCGCTTCGGTTCAGCCGCCGGCGCGGTCCGCCAGTCGGGGGCGGGGTTCCTGCAGTGGGGCGAACCGTTCGTGCGGCTGCTCGATCATCCGACGCTGCTGCCCATCCTACGTCTTCGCTTGGGCGAGTGCTTTCGGCTCGAGCGTCTCTACGGCATGTACATGCGCAAGGGGTCGGCGGCTGGCCGGCTGCACGCGGACTACGGCGCCAGCGCACCCAACGCGACTTCGAACGCAGGCGAGTTCTATCCGCTCCGCGACAACCGGATGCTCCAAGGCTTCACCGTCGGCGCGTGGAATCTACGCGACACCGGGCCGGAGGTCGGCGGCTTCTGCTGCATTCCCGGCAGCCACAAGAGCGGCTTTCGCATCCCGCGCGGCATCCACCAAGCGCACCAAGACAGCCCTTGGGTGAAGATCGTCAAAGCGAAAGCCGGCAGCCTCACCGTGTTCACGGAGGCACTCACCCACGGCACGGCGCGCTGGGACGGCGATTACGAGCGCCGCACGCTGCTCTACAAATACTGCGTCTCGAACATGAGCTGGGGCATGACGCGGGTGACCGCGCCGGAGGGCATTGAACTGACGCCGCGACAACGGCAGCTTCTCGCCGGCCCCGGCGATCCACTCACCCACTTTCCCTCATTGTTTTCGGACGAACTAGAGGCCAAGGAGGCTGGCGCGTAGTTTGCCAGCGGCGGGAGGTCACCCATGGCAGGGGCAGGAACGGCAAAGCCGAAAGTGGGCTTCATCGGGCTCGGCGGTATCGGCAAGCCGATGGCCGTCAATATCGCCAAGTCTGGATTCGAGCTCACGGTCACCGATCTCCGCGAGCAACCACTCCGGGAGTTGCGCGAGCACGGGGCGCGGGTCGCACACAGTGCCGGCGAGGTCGCAGCGGCCGCGGAAATCGTCTTCGCGTCGTTGCCTTCCAATGAAGCGAGTGAAGATGTGGCGCTCGGTTCGGACGGCGTCTTGGCGAACGCCAAGCGCGGCGACATCTACGTCGATTTGAGCACCATCAGCCCGCACGTCGCCCATCGTATCGCGCACGAGGCGACCGAACGAGGGATCGACTTTCTCGATGCGCCGGTGAGCGGCGGGATGGCGCAGCGCCGTGAAGGACGCTTGTCGGTAATGGTCGGCGGCAAGGCAAGCGCCTTGGCGCGGGCACGGCCCGTGTTCGAGGCATTCGCCGAGAGAATCTTTCACGTCGGTGCGACCGGCACCGGCGCCACGGTGAAGCTCCTCAACAACCTGCTGAACGGCGTCAACACGGTCGCCACGATGGAAGCGCTGGTGATGGGCGTCAAAGCCGGCCTTAGCGTCGAAAAGATGAAGGAGGTAATCAGCGCGAGCAGCGGTGACAGTCGAGCGTTTCAGGGCACCGTGGACTTGGTGATGACGCGCAGTCCTGATCCCCCGGATGGCGAGACGGCCAACATGGGGCTGCACACGATCGGCAAAGACATGCGCTTGGCCGCCGACCTCGGCGACCGACTCGGCGTGCCGATGTTGGTCGGCTCGGCAGCGGTGCAGCTCTATATCGCCGGACTTGGGCAAGGATGGGCGGATAGGGAAAACTGGGTACTCATGGAGCTGTTCGAGCGAATGAGCGGGGTGAGGGTTAGGCCTACCGACCTTTAGCTTTGCGGCCGAGACGGCATGGTCAGCGCGTGCAGCAGCGCTTGGCTAGCCACGGACGTGTGGGCCCGTGGACGACGACGGCATTGCCTTCGAGGCGCAACTAAGCAACTCTGTCCTTGGCCCATACCACGGATGTCCGATGACGAGGTCGGACGGCTTCACGTAGTTCATCATCAGTGAGTGGAGTAGATGAAGATAACGCTTTGCATTGACGCTCAGTGGCTCAGCGGCTTGGACGATTCCGCCAATGCCCACGACTCGCCGGAGGACGAAGGAACGCTGAGTGAGATTTGCGTCCTCGCCAACGGTGCCCTTCTTACGGCCGCATCGGACTCGCGCACGTCCGAACTGCGCCGTGGCGCGAACCTATCGGCACACCGGCTGGCGGAGTGGCTTTCTTGGAACTGGTGGCGGTTGCGATGGGAGTCCGTAAAGCGCTCGAACATGCACGACCGAGGCGTGAGCTGGCGGCTAGCAGTCCGTCGGACTTGGCGGCGTTAGCCGCGAAGTCCGACGGAGTGATAGGTCGGCTTGGGCTGGGGCGAAAGGCGGCGCCGGGAGGCGACGGCTTTCGTGGCGCAGGCCCACGAAACCAGCAGCATCGGCGGCGGCTGGCTGTGGCCCGATGTCATCGTCAAGTCAGACGGTTCCCGCGTGACGCTTCAGAGCCAGCATTCCGTCGCCTCGCCAGCCGAGCCGTTGTGGTTCATCGGCGACCACCACGAGGTGATTTCCGCCCAAGCGTGGGAGGCCGGCGTTGACGATTTCGTCAAACGTGTGCTTGATCGTCTCGCCGAACACCGGCAAGGCGCCGACTTGGCGCAGGCGTGGTCGGAGCTAAGCGAGGAAAGGGCGGACCCGGAACTCGCTGCATACCGCAAGATCGAAGCTTGTCTCGGTTTCGATGTGGACCAAGCGGACCCTGACTCCGTTGAAGAAATCCTCGTCGCAAGTGGCATTTTCGGTAACGCCGCGATGGCGGAGGTTGCTGCCGCCAGCCCGATGACGGTGTCCGAGTTGAGAACAACCGCGGAACGTTCGGGATTCCCTGCCAACGGAGACAACGCAGCCGAAGCCTTGCCCGACTCGAAGTATGGTCATGGTGCGTCGCCGTGGCGGGTCGGCGTGGACGCCGCCCGTACGCTGAGGCAGCGGGAACGATTAGGCGACGAACCAACTTCCGACCGCCGGCTTGCCGAGCTTTGTGGGTTTTCCGAGCAGGCACTCCAATCAAGCGACCGCGACGAAGCAATGGCCTTTGCACTGCACGAGTCCGGAACCACGGGCCGAGTGGTGTTCCGCTCCAAGTGGCACACAGGGCGACGATTCGACGCCGCTCGGCTGCTGGCGGACCGCGTGGTGACCCCAGACGACGATGCGCTTCGCCCCGCCACTACCTCCTATACCTACCGGCAGAAGATGCAACGGGCTTTCGCCGCAGAGTTTCTCTGCCCAATCCACGCCTTGGTCGACATATTGGGAGACGACCTATCCGACGAATCCCAAGAGCAGGCCGCGAGGCGATTCGAGATTTCGCCGATTACCGTCAACAACCGCCTCATGAGCAGCGACGAGTTCCAATATCCGGACTTGGAGGCTGCCTAACCAGCGTCGCGAAGTCGCGGAACCCATAGCGTAGTCGGTCGTTCGTGCCGGCGTCACCGCTACGTCGCACTGCCCTCACTTGGGCTTGGGGATCACCTTCTTCCAATGAGGCGAATGCTGCGAAGCACGTCTTCGCAAGAAAGCGCGCTGCCGTGCGCACTGCTTTCGCAGTGGTAGACTCGGCCATCAAAGCCAAGTGCCGCCTATGAAGTCTGGTATGCGCCGACGGCGGAGCAGCAGCGCGGAGGCAGTGATGAACGACGAGACAACATCGCGCAAAGCACGCGCGGTAGGCATCAACCACATCGCGTTGGAAGTCGGCGACATCGACGCCGCCCTTCAGTTCTATGGCGCGTTCTTGGATTTCGAGATCGCTAGGCGAAGCGAGAACGCGGCGTTTATCTACTTCGGCGACCAGTTCATCAACTTCGCCAAGGGGCGCCGTCAAGGCCCGGACGAGCGCCGCCACTTTGGCATTGCGGTCGACGACAAGGAACTGGCGCGACGTCGCCTAGAAGCGCTCGGCGTCACGTTTCTCGACGGACGCTTCATGGATTTCCTCGATCCTTGGGGCAACCGCGTCGAGATCACCACCTACACCAAAATCCAATACACCAAGGCGGACCACGTCCTGCGCGGCATGGGCCTCGGGCACCTTGAGAAAACCGAAGACGCGCTCGCCGAGTTGCGCAAGAAAGGAATGGCACCGAACGCGAGCTGACAACGCCATGTGCCATACCAAGCCGGGCGGGTCGAGCGAGTCCTAAGCCAAAGAGAGACGAAATGGGCAAAGCCTCCAGCTTCGGATTTGGCGTCGCGGTAGCCGCCTACGCCATCGCGACGGCCGCCGGACCCGAGGATTTTCCACGCACGGCCGACGGCAAACCCGATTTTTCGGGCACCTACGACATCGCAACGCTAACGCCCTACATGCGTAACGCGAAGCACGGCGACAACCGCTACCTCGAACCGGCGCAAGCCGCCGCCGTGGCAGCCGCGGCAGCTCGGACGGTCGATGCGGATCTTCAGCCGAAGGACCCCGACCGCGGACCGCCGGAGAAGGGCGCAGACGTCGGCGCCTACAACCACTACTGGATGGACCCCGGCACGACGATGTTCAAGATCAAAGGCGAATACCGATCTTCGATCATCGTCGATCCGCCGAACGGCCGCCTTCCCCCGCTCACCGAGGCCGGCAAGGCACGGCGTGCCGCGATAGGCCAGAAGGGTTGGTTCAAGAACGACGGCACGGCGTGGTGGCTCGCGACCGGCGAGCGGCCGTACGACGACATCGAGACGCAGCCGTTGGTGGACCGCTGCCTATACTTGGACTTCGTCACCGTGCCAATACGCCCGATCGTCTACAACAACTTGAAGACCATCGTGCAGACCGAGGACCATGTGATGATCCTCATCGAATGGATGCACTGGGCACGGATCGTGCGTTTGAACGCCGAACACCTACCCCACGACATGCGGTCGCTCGCCGGCGATTCCATCGGCTGGTGGGAAGACGATCAATTAGTCGTCGAGACGACCAACTTCCTATCCGAGCCGGGTGTGCCGCGCCCGGGTTTGCGCGTTGTCGAACGTTTTGCGCCACTGGACGCTGATCGGCTGGTTTATCGGTTCACCGTGTACGACCCCGACTACGCAACACCCTACACCGGCGAGTACCCGTGGCCGAAAACACCCACCAGCTTGTACGAATACGCCTGCCACGAAGGCAACTATTCGATGGGCAACACGCTGCGCGGAGCCCGGCGCCTCGAGAAGGTGTGGATGGAGGAGCGGCGCGACGTCGCCGCACCCGGCCAGTAACTCGCACCCGTTGTCGAAGAGAATCGTGAACCCAGATCGCCACCCATCGCCCCTCGCCGGGCTGCGTGTCCTAGACCTCGCCGAGGGCGTCCCCGGCCCCTTCTGCGCCAAGCTGCTCGGCGACCTCGGCGCGGATGTGGTGAAAGTCGAACGCCCCGAAACCGGCGACGAGACCCGCGCCATCGGGCCGTTTCCCGAGTGGGCGACCGACCCGGCGACGCGACGCGAAACGAGCGCCACATTCTTCTACCTCAATACCAGCAAACGCAGTGTCGCCTTGGACCTCGCCGCCGAACGAGGACGCGAGCATCTGCGTTCCCTAGTGCAGCACTTCGACATCGTCGTCGCCGGCGAAACCGCGGAGAGCCTCGACGCCAAAGGCATCGGCTACGACGTGCTCAAGAGCTGGAATCCAAACATCATCCTGACCACGATCTCGGGCTTCGGCTCGTTTGGCCCGAAGTCGCACTACCAGTCGTCGCATCTGATCGCTTGCGCCGTAGGCGGCTGGTGCCACCTTTGCGGCGTCCCCGAGCGACCGCCGCTACAGGTCGGCGGCAACCTCGCCGAGACCTTGGCCGGCGCCTTTGCCGCCGCCGCAACCCAACTCGCCGCGCTCGGCCGAGCGCGCCACGGCGGCGGCGACCACATCGACCTAAGCGTGCAGCAGGCGGTGCTTACCGGTGCGCAAATGCCCACGCTGCTCTTCGAGTACCACGGCCTCGCTCCCGAACGCTATTCCAGCGTCGGTTCCGGCGCGGGAGCCTGCTACATGCTGCCCACGGAGGACGGCTACATCGGCCTCAACGCGCTGACTCGCCCGCAGTGGCACATGCTGTGCGAGTTCCTCGGTCGCAAGGACATCGCGGTGGACGAGCGCTACCGGACGATGTCTTGGGTGAAGCCCGACGAGCGCTTGGAGGAAGTGCGCGAAGCGTTCCGAACCGCGCTTGCCGGGCGAACGGCCGAGGAGTTGTTTCACGAAGCCGAGAAGTGGCGCGTGCCGTTCGGCCTCGTACCGAACATGGCGGGGCTGTTCGCGCTACCGCCACACCGAGCACGCGGCTTCTTCGCGTCCCTCGAACATCCAGTCGCTGGCCAAGTCGAAGTTCCCGGCATCCCGTTTCACGCCACCGCGACCCGGCCCCGTCCGTCTCGACCGCCGCTGCTCGGCGAGCACACCGATGCGATCTTGAGCGAGCTAGCGCCACGAAAGCCGTCGCCATCCGGCGCCGCCTTTCGCCCCAGCCCAAGCCGCCCTATCACTCCGTCGGACTTCGCGGCCAACGCCGCCAAGTCCGACGGACTGCTACCCGAACCTCCGTCGAAACCGGCCAGCGAACGGACCGGCCCCAACCCTTTGCCGCTCGAAGGCGTGCGCGTGCTGGACTTGTCGATGTTTTTCGCCGGGCCGGTGTGCGCCCAGATCGCCGCCGACGCCGGTGCGGACATCATCAAAGTCGAGTCGCTCCAACGCATCGACGGCTGGCGCGGCAGCGCATCGTCCAATGCCAACGCCGAGCTCCCCGGCTGGGAAAGCTCGCCGTATTTCAA
>CAYGBI010000098.1:0-11197 GCA_964348085.1 uncultured Pseudomonadales bacterium
CAAACTCGGCGCTTGGATCGAGTCGTCGGCGCGGCGCGTCGTCGTCCACCTGCCGACCGGAACCCCGTTCGCCGACGAATGGCGGCGAATCGCGCGCTCGGTCGGCGCCGTCGTCACCTGACCGCCCCCGTCGTCCCGGCGCGTCGACGCGCGGACACGGGTCCGGGGATGCGCTCGCCTCGAATGCGCCGACGGCTTCGATCGTCGTCAAAATCACGCTCGACGAGCCTGCCGACGCGACACGCGAGCTCGAACGGACGCGCCTTCAAGCGAACGACGGTTCGATTCGCCTGTTCGAGCCTCTGTGATCTAACTTCGTGAATAGACCGGGCTAGCCGCCTGTCGGACTTGGCGGCGTTAGCCGAGAAGTCCGACAGGTGGTGGGGCGCAAGGCCGTGCCGAGAGACAACGGCGTCTTGGCGCCAGCGGCATAGAAGCCGTCCTAGCGGCACCACCTTTCGCCCCAGCCCAAGCCGCTCTATCACTCGTCGGCTTCGCGGCTAACGTCGCCAAGTCCGGCAGGCTGATAGCACCACCTTGGTGCGGCGCCAAAGCCGCTCTAGCCTTAGGGCGCCCTCTTGGTGTACGCTTCCGCAGCCGCCTAGGACGTTACGGTAGGCTTTGTCTACGTTTCCAGCCTCTTCCCACCACCGATCACCACCCCCGTTGTCCGCTGACGGCCCGACCGGAGGCCACACATGGCGCGCATGGTAAGCGCCGTAGCAGGCTATCGTACCGGCGTAGTGCGGGAGCGCTCGTCGATAAAGCACCTCTTCCATTTGAAGCGGCTGCTGCCGTATGTGCGTCGCTACGCGTGGGTGCTCGTTCTCGCCATTTTCGGGCTGCTGCTGAGCCGGTGGGCGATTCTCCTCATACCGCAACTCATGCGCACCGCTATCGACAGCCTCGCCTACCCGGATATCCCGCCGAACTACGTTTGGCCGGCGTTGGGAATGCTCGTCATCGTCGCCGTGCAAGCCAGCATCTATGTCGTCGCTAGGCGGGCGTTGCGCCGCGTCTCCATCGCCGTCACTTACGATCTGCGCAAGCGTCTGTTCAACCACATCCAGTACCAAGGACCAAACTTCTTCAATCAATTCGGCACCGGCGATTTGATGTCGCGCGCGGTCAACGACGTGCGCATGGTGCGCATGGCAGTGTCCTTCGGATGGGTACAGATCGCCACGGTGCTGTTCAGCTTTGCCGGATCGCTCTACTACATGGTCAACATGTCGCCCGGGTTGACGGCATGGGTGGTGCTGCCGTTGCCATTCGTCGCGCTTACCGGCTTGCTCATGGCGCGTGGCATGTATCCGTTCTACCGGGAGAGGCAGGAAGCCATGGCGGCGGTGACCTCCTTTACGCAGGAGAACTTGAACGGCATTCGTACCATCCAAGCAATGGCCCAGGAAGACCACGAAATCGAACGCTTCCGCCGCACCAGCACGGTCTATGCGCAGAAGTACTACCGCGCCACGCGCTATCAGCAATTCATGGACGTGGCGATGAGTTCGCTGACCACCATCGCGCCGCTCGTCATCCTGTTCTACGGCGGTTCTTTGGTGCTGGCCGGGGAGTTGTCGATCGGCACTTGGACGGCGTTCACCACCTACCTGACGATGCTCACCCACTCGACGACGCAGATCGGCTGGGCGCTTGCCATGTTCGTCGGCGCGGCGGCCGGCACGGCTCGCATCTACGAGATTCTGGATCATCAGCCGGAGGTCGTGGACGACGCCCAAGACGTGCCGCCGCCACAGCACACCGAGGGGCGCTTGGAGTATCGAGGTTTCACGTATCGTCATGCGGGGGCGCCGCGACCGACCATCAACGACATCGACATCCATGTCGACGCCGGCGAAACAGTCGCGCTCTTGGGGCGCGTCGGCGCTGGCAAGTCGACCATCCTCAAAGCCGCGGTGCGGCTCTTGGACACGCCTAGGGGCAGCATCTACTTGGACGGCCGCGACATCTGCGATTATCCCGTGCGGCGTCTGCGCGAGTTGGTCACCGTAGTGCCGCAAGACCCGTTCCTGTTTTCCGCCTCGCTACGCGAGAACCTCACCTACGACGATCCCACGCGCGGGGACGAGGCGATTTGGGACGCGGTGGACGCCGCCGGCTTGGGTCGCACCGTGCGCGAGGACATTCCGGACGGGCTCGACACGATCATCGGCGAGCGCGGCGTCACGCTCTCCGGCGGTCAAAAGCAGCGTGCGACCTTGGCGCGCGGTCTCATTCGCAACGCCAAGGTGTTGCTGCTCGACGACTGCTTTTCCAGCGTCGACACCGAGACCGAGGAGAACATCCTAAGCGGGCTGCAACGGCTGCGCGGCGACAAAACCACACTGCTGATCTCGCATCGGGTGTCGACAGCGCGCCATGCCGATCGCATTTACGTGATCGACAATGGCCACGTGCTGGAGTCAGGTAGTCACGAGGAGCTGTTGGCGAAGAACGGCTACTACGCTGAACTGGAGGCCGTGCAAAGCAACCAAGATCGGGATCGCTCCCGCAAGAGCGCATTGCTGCACGACCTCGAAACCGACGAGGGGCCGCTGTTGGTCGCTCAGGGGGACGCATGAGAGGCGCCCCAGCCGGCACTCAGCCGGCCCGTAACTATTCCGCCTTCGACGCGGAACTCACCCACCAAGCACTCAATCTGCGCCTGTTTCTCCGCTTGCTGAAGTGGACCAAGCCGTACCGCGTCACACTGATCGTCAGCGCACTACTCATCATCGTCGGCATGGGTTTGGCGTCGTTGATGCCGGTCTTCCAGTATCGCGTGGTGGTCGATGAGATCCTCGTGCCGAATCCGGCCGCCGCCGAGATGCCGACCTTCTACCTAACGGAGATCCTGCACTGGCTAACGGATCTGCTCAGCGTCGCGCCGCTCACCGCGGCGGTCGTGATGTTCATCGCCATGTATGTGGCGCAAACCTTCATCGGCCTCGCTCAGCAGTTGTTGTTGACCAGTGGCGCACTGAAGACGTTGCGCGACCTGCGCATCGACCTGTTCGCTTCCTTGGAGCGCAAGCCGGCGTCGTTCTACGACCACGTCGCGGTTGGTCGGGTGATGACCCGGGTTACCAACGATGTCGAGAATCTGTTCGAACTCTTGGTCGGCTTCGTCGGTCGCGCCGGCATCGTGATTCAGTTCTTCCTCGCCGCGGCGATCATGATCACGCTGAGTGCGCAACTCACCAGCATCGGGCTGGCGATGATCCCGTTGGCGGCGGTCGCCACCTACTACTTCCGCAAGATGATGCGGCAAATCTTCCGTCGCATCCGCGACTCCGTCTCGGCGCTGAACCAATACATGCAGGAAGATCTGATCGGCATCGAAGTGGTGCAGATTTCCGGCCGCGAGGCCATGAACCAAGCGCAATACGGCGAGCTGAACCGCGCCAACCGGCAGAACGAGTACCACGCCATCAACTACGAGGTGGTGTTCGAGACCTTCAACATGAGCCTCGCCACCATCGCCACCGTCTGCGTGCTGTGGTTCGGCGGCGGCCAAGTGGTGCAGGAGTCCATCAGTCTGGGCGTCATGCTGACCTTCACGCAGTACATCAACATGATGGTGATGCCCATAGAATCGGTGGGCCGCTTCTTCAATGTGCTGTTCCGATCCATGGCGTCCGGCGAGCGCATCTTCCAAGCGCTTGATTGGGAGGAGCGGCTACACGAGCCCGAGCAGTCTGCGCAGTTGCCGGAGCGACTGCGAGGCGAAGTGGAGTTTCGGCATACCCACTTCGCATATCCCGGAGGGGCAGCGGTGCTGAAGGATGTGTCCTTTCGCATCGCGCCGGGCGAGAAGCTCGCAATCGTCGGTCCCACCGGCTCAGGCAAGAGCACCATCATTCGGCTCTTGGCGCGCTTCTACGATCTCGACGACGGCATGATCTTTTTGGACGGTATCGATGTGAACCGCATCCTCAGCAGCGACTTGCGTAAACGCGTCGGCGTGGTGCTGCAAGACTTCCACATCTTCTCTGGCACCGTGGGGGAGAACATCTCCCTCAACAACCCGGACATCGGCCCCGACCGGGTGCGCTGGGCAGCCCGAGTGGTGAACGCCGACCCCTTCATCCAAGAACTATCCGAAGGCTACGACACCGAGTTGGCCGAACGCGGACACAATCTCTCGCAAGGGCAGCAGCAGTTGCTCGCCTTCGCGCGCGTCCTCGCGGCCGACCCGGAGATCCTCGTGTTGGACGAGGCTACCTCGTCCATCGACACCGGCACCGAGCTCATCATCCAAGATGCGCTGCACAAGCTCACGGAGGGCCGCACTTCCATCATCATCGCCCACCGACTGCAGACCATCCAAGAGTGTGATCGGGTGCTGGTGCTGCACCACGGTATGGTGAAGGAACTCGGCACCCACGAAGAGCTCATCAATCTGCGCGGCATTTACTACACGTTGCACGAGCTGCAATTCCAAGACAGTCAGGTGGCGGCGGAGTTGACCGGCGAGACGAGCGCTAAAGCCACGCCGTCGCGGGCGCGATGGGCGGCTGAGGGCGATGACGAAGAAAGCCCGTTGATGCTCGATGCCGCCGGCGGCGTGACCAAGCCCGACATGTAGCGGCTTCGGTTGGAGCTTCACTCACGTTCGGCGGAGATTTGGCGTGCCTCTAAAACGTTCTGCCTTGCAGGCCGTTCGGGTCCTCGACCTGACGGACGAACGCGGCATTTACGGCGGCAAGCTGTTGGCCGACATGGGCGCGGATGTGGTGCGTCCCGAACCGTTGACCGGAGATCCTTTACGCCAGCGCGGCCCGCACCTGCACGGTCGCGCCGCCGGCACCGCATCGCTGTGGCATGCCTTCTTCGCCTCCAATCGCAACTTCGCGCCGCTGGACCCCGACACCTCGGACGGCAAAGCGGAACTGACACGGTTGGTTGAACGCGCCGATGTGGTGTTGGCGTGCGACGGCGCCTTCGGCGTGGCGGAGGCTGGCCTCGCGGAAGCGGAACGGCGACGACCGGAACTCGTGGTGGTCGAGGCTTCCTCGTTCGGCCCGGAGGGCCCGTGGCATCGCTATCTCGCGCCGGATTTGGTGGCCGGCGCGTTGGGCGGCGCCGTAGCGACCACCGGCGACGCCGATACGCCGCCGCTCAAGAACTTCGGCGAGTTGAACTTCATTCTCTCCGGCGCCTACACCGCCATCACCGCCCTCGCCGCGCTCTTTCACAGGCGCGAGACCGGTATCGGCCAAAACGCTCACGTGTCCGTTCACGAGTGCATCGCCTCGTGCTTGGAGCATGTGTTGATGTGGAACTGGTACCACGACCGAATGCCCAACGCATCCGGCCCCGTCTTGGCGCGCCGCGGCAGCCTGCATTGGACCAACGCCTATGTGGTGATGCCAGCCAAGGGCGGCGGCATCATGGTGACGCCAACGCCGAAGATCGACGATCAGTTGGTGTGGCTGATCGAGGAGGAAGCGCAGGAGGATCTGCTCGATCCCAAATACCAACAGCCTGAGAACAGGGGCGCGTTCATCCGCCGGTTGATGGAGGTATTGCGCAAATGGGTCGGTGATCGGGATGTCGAAGAGTTGTTCTTCGAAGCGCAAGGCCGGCATTCGCCCTATGGCTGGGTGTTGCCCGTCGATAAGGTGGCGGAGAATCCGCAGCTCGCGGCCCGGGACTGGTGGCAGCCCTATCCCGTCGACGGAGAGACGGTGCGCGGAACCGGCGCACCCTATCATTTCAGCGACACCCCTTGGCGCAGCGACCACGCCGACGCCGATGGCAAGTCTCGACGACCCGCAGGCGACTTCGTCGAGCGGCACCCCACGCCCGCGCAAGCGCCCAACGCGGAGCGTACGCCAACGCGACCGCTCGCCGGCGTGCGCATTCTCGATTTCACTCACGTTCTCGCCGGGCCGTTCGCCACCCGCGTGCTCGCCGATCTCGGCGCAGATGTCGTAAAAGTCAACTCCGCGACCCGCATCGGGCCGAACGGACCGGACAGCGTCTACTACGTGATGTGGAACCGCAACAAGCGCGCCTTGGCGCTGGACATGTCTCGGGACGAGGGCCGCGCGATCTGCAAGCGCCTTTGCCACACCGCGGATGTGGTCATCGACAACTTCTCCGTCGGCGTGCTCAAGCGCTGGGGAGTGGGCTACGACGAGGTGGCGCCGGAGAACCCGAAAGTAATCTATGTGCAGATGTCCGGCATGGGCGATCGGGGCCCTTGGTCCAAGTTCGTCACCTACGCACCCACCATTCACGCGCTGGCCGGCTTGACGTATCTGACCGGGGTGCCGGGCCGGCAAGACATCGGCATCGGCTTCTCCTACAACGACCACTGCGCCGGCTTGCACGGCGCGTTCGCCATCCTCGCCGGCCTCGAGGCACGCCGGCACACCGGGCGCGGCCAGCGCATCGACTTGTCGCAGTTCGAGGTAGGCGTCAACTTGATCGGACCAACATTGCTGGACTACTTCGCCAACGCCCGCGCCGCCGAACCGTCCGGCAACCGGCTGCCCTACGACGTGGCGGCGCCGCACGGCTGCTATCGCTGCGCAGACGGCGCAAGCGAGGCCGTAGCCGACGAGCGCTGGATAGCCATCGCCTGCATGACCGACGCGCAGTGGCAGTCGTTGCGCAACGTGATGGGCGACCCCGAGTGGGCGCGCAACGCCGCGCTCGCCACGGCACAAGGCCGCGTCGACGCCGCCGATTTGGACGAGAGAATCGGCGCGTGGACGCGAAACTTCACGGCGACCGACATCATGCACCGCTGCCAAGCCGCCGGCGTTCCGGCGGGCGTGGTGCAAACCGGCGCGGACATGGCGGAGCGCGACCCGCAACTGCGCCGCTCGGGATTTCTGCTGCGACTCGACGAACCACATCCTGCCGCCGGCGTCACCTATGCGGACCGCCTGCCGATTCGCTTCGCGCGCACCCCTTGCGAAACCTATCAACGTGCCCGTCGAGTCGGCGAAGACAACGCCACGGTGCTGGCGGATTGGTTGTCCATGTCGGGAGCGGAGGTCGCCGACGGCGAAAAGGACGGCTACCTGACGTAGGCCCTCGCCCACGCTGCCGATTCAAGCCATCCACAAGTCCACCACCAGCCTCTTGCCGAGTCGGGCGAGCGCCTCCTCCACCGAGTCGACGTGTGATCGGTGGTCGAGGTCCACTAGTCGGCGCACGGTGCCTTCCACCGTCCCGAGCCGCTTCGCCAACGCGACCTTGCTGACGTTCTGATCGCGCATGGTCTGATACAACGCGACCTTCGCCGCAATCAGCACGGGCGGCGCGACGACGTCCCGGCGACGACCGGCCGGCGACGGCGGCGGAATGTCCCGACGCGCACGGATGTATTCCCGGAACACAACCAACAGGCGTTCCCTGGCCGCACGCCGTGCGCCTTCACGGCTCAACCCTTTAGCGCGGGCCTCGGGCAAGTCGGGGAAGCTCGCCCAGACCACGCCGGCTCGTTCCTTGTATCGAATGGGGTAGGCAACTCGCATGGCCGAGATTGTGCCGCGCCGGAGCAGGCCAAGCGGTGCGTATCCGACTACTCGATGTGTCCGCCTTGTCGGATTTTCTCGTGCGAAATTCGCCCTTAAGGACGTGTGCTCTCGCCGAAAACCTCGTCATTGTGCTCGCCGAGCTTCGGGGCCGGCCGGGAAATGGCCCACGGCGAGCCGGTGAGCGCATACGGCGCCCCGGGATAGACGATGTCTCGTTGCAGGTCGGGGTGGCGCACCGTCACATGGAACCCGCGAGCTTTGAAGTGCGCGTCCTCGAAGGCCTCCTCCGGCGCATTGACAACGCCGACGGCGAGGCCGGCGCGTTGGCAGCCGACGAAGAAGTCTTGCGCCGGCACCTTGGCGGCGATCAGTTTCAGCGCTTCCCGACCAGCACCGAAAATCGCCGTGATCTCATCGTCTTGGCCGATTTTGGCGAGGTCGAACGGGCCCTGCCACTGCGCCCCCATCTCCAAGAACACGGCTTCCGGCAACTCAGTCTCCAAGCCAAGCGCCCGCAGCCACCCAAGCAAGGCAGCGAACTCTTTGGGCTTGCGCGGCGGCACGCCGGTGTTGGCGTAGCGGCCGTCGGCGCACCGCTGTTGCGTCTCGCCGGACGGCGATACCGACGCGTGGCGTCCGGTTTGACGTTGCACGGTACGTTTCGCCACCAGCCACGAGTACGACGCGGCTTCGGTAGTGACGTTCGACGCCGCGGTCATGCTCACGTCGATGAACTGGCCTTCGCCGGTCAAGTCGCGGTGCAGCAGCGCGGTCAGCGTCGACAACACGGCGAAGTGGCTGGCCGTGTGGTATGCCTGCAACGGGCCGCGAATCGGCGGCAGCGAGTGATCGTCGTAACCGCAGCTCCACGGCGGGCCGGACGCCGCCGAGATGGTGAGATCGGTAAACGGCAGATCGCTTTTCGCATCCGCACGGCCGTATGGAGTAACGGCGACATGGACCAGGTCCGGCTTGATGCCGACCAAGTCGCCGTAGTCGAGACCAAGCCTGCCGAGGCGTTGTCGAGGCTCTGCTTCCAACAGCACGTCGGCGTTCGCCACCAAGTCGCGAAACCGTTCCCCGCCCGATTCGGTGTCGAGGTCAACCACCACGCCGCGCTTGCTGGTGTGGTAGTGCCACCAATAGAGGCTGCGATCCGCACCGGGTTTGTCGGCCAAGAACGGCGGATAGTTACGGGATGGATCGCCGCCCGGGGGCTCAACGAGGATGACATCTGCCCCCATGTCGCCGAGCAGCTTGCCGGCGAGGGCGATCGGTTCCCGAGCGAGTTCCACGACACGCAAACCCTTGAGGGCAGTCATATGACGCCTTCGTCCCTTAGCATCGCCACCTGTTCGGTGGTGAAACCCAACAGCCGAGTGAGCACTTCTTCGTTGTGTTCGCCGAGGCAAGGGCCGCCGCTGCCGACGTGCCAATCCGTCGTCGAGAAATGCACGGGCTGGCCGTCCACGCGCACATCGCCCATCTTCCGGTGACGCACCTCCGGCCACAACCCGAAGTTCCCGGTGCTAGGTTCTAAGTCGATGCGTTCCTCGGGCTTCATCACCGCGGACACCGGCACGCCGGCCTCACGCAGCCCGGCTTCGACGTCGAACTTCGTCCGCTTGGCGGTCCATGCGCTCAAGTGCTGATCGAGCCGGTCTTGCGCTTGGTAGCGGCCATCGCAGTCGACGAACGCAGGCGCCAAGCACCACTCCTCATTCACCGCATCGCAAAGCGCGAGCCAATCCGCTTGGTCGCGACAAGCGATGGCCACCCAGTCGTCGTCGCCTCGGCAAGGATAGATGCCGTGCGGCGCCATCGGCGGCCAGGCCGACCGGTTCGAGTTCGGTTGCCCGCTGCGCCGAGTCGGGCGGTTGTTCACGGTCCAATCCAAAAGCGCAGGACCGTGCAGGGACAGCGCAGACTCGGTACAGGCGAGATCCACCCACTGCCCCTCGCCGGTGCGTTGACGATGGCGGAGCGCGAGCAGGATGGCGATAGCCATGTAGTAGGCGCCGGTGTGGTCCATATAGGAGTAGCCCCACCCCGCAGGTTCGCGGTCCGGCAAGCCGTTGGTAAACGTAAGGCCAGAAACCGCCTGCACGATCGGGCCCCACGTCTTGAAGTCGCTATACGGCCCGTGGTGGCCAAAGCCGCAGTTGGAGACGTAGATGATGTCCGGCTTGATCTCGCGCAGGCGCTCGTAGCCGAAGCCCCATTTCTCAAGCACCCCTTTGGCGAAGTTCTCGCTCACCACGTCGGATATTTCGATCAGTCGGGTGAGTATCTCCTTTGCTCGGTCGGTACGCAGGTTGAGCGTGATACCGAACTTGCCCGCGTTGTGATTGTTGAACGCACCGCCCATATCAACGCCGCGTCGCTCGTCCACGAACGGCGGCGTGCCGCGCAGGATGTCCCAGCGCCCCTCGCGCACCGGATCCTCGATGCGGATGACCTCTGCGCCGAAGGACGCCAGCCACTTGGTGGCGCCGGCACCAGCGAGTTGCCCCGTGAAATCACAGATACGGAACGATTCAAGCGCCGCGGCCATTAGGCGTTGCGTCGCGCCTTAGCGGTCGAACACCGCCATCAACCGGGTTTCGATGCTGCGCCTCGGCGGCGCATCCGCCGGCGACGACGGATCGTCGAACGAAGTGTGCGGGCAGGCACCCCCGGGACGCCGAGAATCCAACTGCTTGAACAGCAAGAGCTCGTCGGTCGCCATGTCGGCAACGTAGTAGAAGCGGTGCGCCGGATTGTAGGCTGGCATAGCGGACTTGCCCTCGGACATGTCGCCATCACGGGCGCGACCGACATAACCCGTGTACTGATAGTCCACGATGTCCGCCACCGGCAACGACGCCGCATCCACCAAGGCGAGCGGGTTCTTCTGCACTCGGTGGTCGAAGGGTTGCCAAGCGTTGTACCAAGCAAACTCCTTGTCCTCGTAGTCCGCGACCGACAAGCCGCGTTTGGTCAGCATTCGCCGCGCGGCGCCCTGGGCATCGTCGAGGCTGTAGTCGCAGTGCAGAAAGCGCGCGTAGGCCTTGTTGAAGTCCGAGGTGTCCTCGGTGCGCAGCAAGTGTTGGGTGATGAGCACTTCGGACGCACCGGTGACCCGCGCCACCAACGCCTTGATTTCGGGATAGTAGACGGCCTTCACCTCGGCGTCGTCATGGAAGTCGCCCGTCTGGGACACATGCCGCAACAACGTAAAGCCGTTGGTGTCCAAGTCGATTTCGCCCGCCTTCAGCTTGGCGCGGGCATCGTGAATAGAGACGGTGCGTTTGGAGGTGTTGGCGCGACGAGACTGGCGGTCGCCAATGCGCGGCATGTCGTCTCGATCACGCCACTCCTCGTTCAAGTAACGTACTTGGGCTTCGACGGCCATGACTGGACTCCGGTCGGTGTTTGGCCACAGTCTAATGGCTGTGCATCGCGTTCGCTATGCCTAGCAGTCGAGAGAGCAGGGTGATTTCACGCTGGAATTCGGTCGATTGCCGCAGTCGGGCGGGATGTCGAGCGAGGCGTTGGCGAGCGGCGCGAGCCGGGGGAGGGGCGTTTCGGGCGGTCGCTGGTGCTGGTTGTGGCGCGTCGAACGGCTGCGGAGGCGGCGCCAGCGGTTTTCGGGCGCGGGCGTTTGCTCAGGTCGGCGACAGGATGGCGTCGAGGGCTTCCCCGCGGCGCATCATGAA
>CAYGBI010000099.1:0-10725 GCA_964348085.1 uncultured Pseudomonadales bacterium
TTCGTTTGGTGCGAGGTCGTTGAAGGCCACCTGCTTTACGTTCTAGTGATCGGCGGCCGGGTCGAGAAGGACGCCGTGGGTCTCGCCGACTTCGATCAAGAAATCAGACGTCTGGGCGAGCGTCCGGGCGGGGATCAAGTCAACATCATCCTGCACGAAAGCGCCCGAGCGACGCTGGCGCGAAGCGATCCGGCTGTTGCCGAGGCGATCCAACCCTATTTCATCGACGTGTCCGTGCGGGATCGTCTGGATCGCGACAAAGCCCCGAGACTGGTGCCGATCGACGAAATCGAGTCGGTCAAGCGGTGGAATAAGTGGTGGCGCCTTGTGCGGATAGCGCTTTGGACCAGTCTGCTTACGGTGCTCGTGGCCGGTGGCATAGCGGCGACGCTCTGGTTTCTGGGTCGCGAGCCCGACACGCCACAGGAGGTTGCGGTGACCGGGCCGAATCCGAGCGAATCAGAGTACGACGTGCTACTGCGCACGCCGGACCCGGGCGTGTTGATGCAAGCTATTCACCGCGCCTATCGCGAGTTCTTAGGTGACCGCCTGTTTGGCCGCTATTGGAATGTGGTGAATCTGAAGTGGGCGCGTCAGGAATACAACGCCGATGCAAGACGATGGCTGCCACGTGGCGACGTATTGGAAATCAAGGCGGCGTTGCCGGTCGATGCATCCGACGACGCGGCGGCTCAGGCGGAACTGACGGATGAACTGCAAGCCGAGATCCGCGCCTACGCCGAGAGCCGAGGTTGGCGTGTGGAGTTGGCTGGACGCGAGGCCACATTCTGGTTGCCGGTGCGGGCCGAGGGGCGAGGTGACGAGGAAGCCGACCATAATCGACGGCCGCTTCCGCGCGAAGAAGAGAACCGTTGGCACCAGCAACGGCTCATCGAAGACCTGCGCTACCTCGGTGCTACGCGAATCGGAGCATCCGACGCCAATCGGGTCTTCACGAGTTACCAACTGATCTTGCAGTTGCAGGACGCTGAGTGGGCTAGGAGCGACATCGTGGATTGGCTGGCTAAAAGGCTTGCGGACGGCCCGGCTTTCGTCGAGTCGCTGATGTTGGCCCAAGACGGCGTCTCGGTGACCGGCGAGATCAAGTTGAGAACCGTGTGGTGCCTAGCTTCCCAAACCCAGCGCTGCGCCAAACAAACGTAGTTGTGGTCGCGTCACCAGCGGGCGATGCCAGCGCGGTCATCGCCCCGAGCGTGCGCATTCGTCCACGCGTAGGCATTTGCTACGCCGCATTCGCGATCTCCGGCTTCGCGGGTTTGATGTACGAGTCGGTATGGTCGCGCTATCTGCAAACGTTTCTTGGCGCGGAAGCGTACGCGCAAGCTTTGGTGTTGGCGCTCTTCCTTGGCGGCATGGCGGGCGGGGCGTGGATGGCGTCCCGGTTCACCGTGCGGCTGCGCCGGCCTCTCTTGGCGTACGGCGTCATGGAGCTCCTGCTCGCGCTGTTCGCCTTGACTTTTCACTGGGTTTTCGACGGGACAACCGCTTGGACTTTCCAAATGGTGGTCGCCGAGTTCCCGCCTTGGGCGGTGGAAACTTGGCGGTGGGTGCTTTCTTCGCTGCTCATCCTGCCCCAATGCGTCTTGCTTGGGACGACATTTCCGCTGCTGGCGGCGGGTGTGATTCGCGAAGGCGAGAGCCGCCAAGGTCGCGCGCTCGGTTGGCTCTATTTCGCGAATAGCGCCGGAGGGGCGATCGGCGTCTTGGCGAACGGATTTCTCTTTGTACCGACGTTGGGCTTGACCGGCACGGTCGTGCTGGCGGGTTTGGTGAGCGCCCTAGCCGGCGGACTCGCTTGGGCCGCTGGCCGGTTCTTCGACTTGGAGCGAAGCGCCAACGAACCGGCAGAGCCGAGAGCGATCCGCCGACGGCACCTGTGCCTAGCCGCCGCGGCAATCACCGGTGCCGCGTCTTTGGTTTACGAATTGGTCTGGATCCGACTCTTGAGTCTGGTGCTCGGCTCTTCGAACCATGCGTTCGAGTTGATGCTAAGCGCCTTCATAGGCGGCCTTGCACTCGGCGGCTTTTGGATCAGGCGTCGAGCGGACACGATCGCCAATCCCTTGGCGGCACTCGGCGTCATTCAACTGCTGATGGGCGCACTCGCCTTGGCGACGCTCGTCTTCTATCGCCAAGCGTTCGACGCCATGCACTGGATGTTGCAGGCCTTCGCCCGAACAGAGCCGGGTTATACGCTCTATCTTCTCGGCAGCCATGCGCTCGCCCTCGCCGTGATGTTGCCGGCGACCATCTGCGCGGGCATGACACTACCACTGCTGACACGCTATCAGATGACCGAGGGCGGCGGCGAGCGCGTCATCGGACGAACCTATGCGGCGAATACCGTCGGGGCCATTGTCGGCGTACTTGGCACGACGCATCTTTTCCTACCACAATTGGGCATCAAGGGCGCGATGCTCTTTGGCGCCGGTTTGGATTTGGCTTTGGGAGCTTGGCTCTTGGTCCTTGCCGGGCGCTCGGCGTATACGCGATTGATCGGCGTACCCATCGCGCTCGGTGTCTTGGTGGTGGTTGGCCTGCGTTCGAATCTGGACGCGAAACTCCTTGATTCCGGCGTATTCGCTGGGCGCTCGCCGACCTCGAACGAAGATGGCGAGATGCTCTTCTATCGACACGGCAAAACGGCGACCATCGGTGTCATGCGCTATCCACTCGGGGACGGCACAGAGGTCGTTGGCTTCACCACCAATGGCAAAGGCAACGGTTCTTTGTTGTTCAACGCGGAACCCGAGCAGGCGACCGCCGACGAGCCGTCGTTCGGTCTGTTGGGGTTGTTGCCGCACGCGCTCAAACCCGAGGCGGAGACGGCGGCGTGTATTGGCGTCGGCACCGGCTTGACCGCTCACTATCTACTGGGTTCGGAGCATCTATCGACGATGGACATCGTCGAGCTCGAGCCGGCCACCGTCGATGCGGCGCGGTTGTTCGAGGAGCGGACCGGGCGCGTCTTCAGCGACACCCGAGTTCGGTTCCACCAAGCCGACGCCAAGACGTTCTTCGGATCAAAGGCCGCGTCCTACGACGTGATCTTGTCGCAACCATCCAATACGTGGATGCCGGGCGTGGCCGGTCTATACACCAAGGAGTTCTACGCCGGTATTCGGGGCGCGTTGGCGAGCGATGGCCTGTTCGTGCAGTGGATTCAGCTCTACGCCGCGGACAACGCGATGGTGTTGTCCGTTCTCGCCGCGCTCGGTGAGAACTTCGAGGACTATCGCCTGTACCTCGCGACCCAAGGCGACCTGCTTGTCGTCGCCGCGAAGGAAGGCGAAGTCCCGGAGATTCGCGCGGACGCTTTCGCGTGGCCGTCGCTCGCAAGCGCGTGGACGCGTGTCGGCGTTCGTCACGTCCGCGATTTGGAACTGCGCTGGGCCGGTGGACGGGCGCAGGTCGAGCCGTTGCTCAAGCTGCAAAATGTGCCGGCCAACTCCGACTACCAACCGATCTTGGAGACTCGCGCATTGAGGGCGTTCTACCTGCGGCAGGGATTCAGCGCGGCAGGCGTATGGATGGACGCCTTCGGGTTCCCGCTCATGGCCAACTTGGCGATGCGGGATTTCTCCCGAGAGGGTGGATTGCCGACGGAGCGTAGCTTCTATCCGCGCTCCGCCACGGCTTCCACCGCCGACCAACTCGTGGCGTTGGTGCGGAGGGCTGACGCGAAGTCCGACGGGGTGGTACCGCCGGGAGGCAGCGGCGTTAGCTTCGGCACCTTGCTGCCGTTCGATGAATGGTTCGAGCTTGCGAATGCGGCGCCATGTGACGACTTCGCAGTTGCGGCTTGGCCCAAAGTTCTCGCTTGGCTGGTGCGAGTGGCGGCGCCGAATCTCGATCAGCGCCAGCTTGAGTCCGTATGGGCAGCCTTCAACAACTTGGAATGCGCGGCGGAACTTCGCGCCACCGACGCGCCGCTCCATGACTTCGTAGGTGCCGCACTGCTGCGGGATTACGAGACCGTCGCGGAAATCGGCCCCGCCCTGCTAAAGGAAGCGCCGGCAGCACGGCCCTATGTCGCGATCGCCACGGCGACCGCGCACTTTCGCTTAGGGGACTACGACGAAGTATTGGCCATCTTCAAGAGGGTCGCGCCGCCGGCCCATCCGCACTTGCTAGACGCCTTGGCGCTTTTGGCGGCGCATGTCGAAGAACGAAGAAGCGCACAGTGAAGTCACTCCACCGCCTCTGCGGTGGATGCGACTTGCGACGCCTGCGCTTGGCTCGCTGCGCTAGCAACCTCGGGGTCCGGTGGCAACTCGCCGAGGGAGGATAAGCCAACCGGCTCGGGGTCGGCGAGTTGGCTTTCGGCGCCCGGCAGATCGACCGCGACCCGGGGCGGCGGCGTGTTGATGACGACGACTTGGTTCTTCCGGTAAAGATCGGCGACGAACTGCCCTTTGTAGCCTTCAAGGATGCTTGTCAAAGCCCCTTCCAGCGATTGATTGGCGACCGCGAACGGAAAGTCGATTCGTCGGTCTTCTTCCGCCTCCCAAACCAACGACCAACCGTAGCCGGACACCAGTTCGCGCACGCTCGCCGACAGGTAGCCTTCGCGGATCTCGAACTCCCCCGTTCCGGGTTGCCCATTGACGGCGACATTCCAGCAGAGGGCGGCGAAAGCCAGCGTGGTTGTGGTCCAACGACGGAGCATTTCGTATTCCTTAGCGTTAAGCGGTGGCGCAGCATAGCAACCACACTTGGCAAAGCAAGCGCGGCGCCCCCAACTCCACCACTTGCCTGCACATGTGGCGAGCACGGTTTCACGGCATGGTCGCGTCAGGAGTGACAATGCGTTTCGTGCAGGCCGTGGCCAACAGCTCCGGGTACTTGTCTGGGTAATCGCTTTCGCAAAACGCGATGGCCTCTTTCGTGCGAGCGACGACATAGGCGTGTATCGCTTCCGATTCTTCCTCGCCGATTGCGTACGCGAAACCCGGCATCCCCACCGACTCGTAGACGCCTTGGCGGACGATCAAGTCCCAGCGGGAATGGCTCGCCGCCGACATGTATTTGAGGTCCGGCAGCGAACTGCCCGAGGTGAGGTCGGCGCCGTGGCAGGAGTTACACCAAGTGTGGTAAAGCCTCTCTCCCGAGGCGAGTTCGGCGGGAGTCGCGTCGATGTCCGGCGGCGTCGGGATGTTGAGGTAGGTGACCGACGGTGCCGGCAGCTTGGCCTTGCCACCGAGCTTGAAGGCGAGAATACGCCCTTGGGAGAGCACGTTGCCCTTGTGTCGGGGCACGCCGGAAAAGAGCGTGAAGGACCCGCCCCAGCCGGCCATCACGGCGATGTACTGCTCGCCATCGACGGCATACGAACTCGGCGCGGCGACGATGCCCGCATGCACCGGTACTTCCCACGCCAGTTCGCCGGTGTCCGCTTGATAAGCGGCGAAACGCCCATCCGAACGGCCTTGGAAGACCAGATTGCCGGCGGTCGACAGCACGCCGCCGTTCCACGCTGCGGCATGTTGAACGCGCCAAGCCTCGGCTTGGCGAACAGGGTCCCAAGCGGCGAGGTGACCGGTAGCAGCGCCGAGTACGTTTATGCGCTCTTCGTCCGTCTTCGGCGGCAACAGCGCACCGAGGTCGAGGCCGGTGTTGAACTCGCCGGGGCGGAACTCGAAGGTGGTGTCTTGGCCGTAGGGAAAGGCCGACTCCAAGGCCGGGATGTAGACTAGGCCGGTATCGGGGTTGTAGGCCATCGGATGCCAATTGTGGCCGCCGTGGGCGGATGGAAAGACCAACGTCGCAGCGTCCGGATAGCGGGCGCCGGCGATTTCCACGGGGCGGCCGGTTTCGGGGTCGACATGGCTCGCCCACGTTACATGCACATAGGGTTCAGCGGAGATGAACCCGCCGTCCGTGCGGTCCAGCACATAGAAGAACCCGTTTTTCGGCGCTTGCATGACGACCTTGCGCAGCGCGCCGTCGATCGCCAAGTCGGCGAGGATGAGGTGCTGCGTGGCCGTGTAGTCCCAAGTTTCGCCGGGCGTGGTTTGGTAGTGCCAAGCGAGCGTGCCGTCGTCCGGGTTGATGGCGACGATAGAGGCGAGATAGAGATTGTCGCCGCCGCCGGGGCTGCGGATATCACGGTTCCACGGCGAGCCGTTGCCGACGCCGACATAGAGCAGGTTCAGTTCGGGGTCGAACGCCATTGAATCCCAAACCGTGCCGCCGCCCCCGTACTGCCACCAGTTGCCGTGCCACGTTGGGGCGGCCTGCCGCATGGCATTGCTCTCGAATGGCTGCGACGGATCACCCGGCACGGTCCAGAACCGCCACTTCTGTTCGCCGGTCTGCCAGTCATAAGCGCTGACGTAGCCGCGCACGCCGTATTCCGCGCCGCCGTTGCCGATGACCACCAGATCTTTCACCACCCGTGGGGCGCCGGTGATCGTATAGGGCTGGTCGGGATCGACGGTGAGGGTCTCCCAGAGTACGTCTCCGGTACCGGCGTCGAGCGCCACCAAACGCCCGTCGAGGGTGCCGACGAACACCCGTCCCCGCCACACGGCCACTCCCCGGTTGACGACGTCGCAGCACGCCTTCTTGCCTTGGCTGCGCGGCACTTGCGGATCGTAACTCCATAGCGGCTGGCCGGTTCGAGCGTCGTTGGCGTAGACCCTGCTCCAAGTGCCGGTGGTGAACATCACGCCATCAACGACGATGGGCGTAGCCTCCAAGCCGCGACTGTCCCCCGTGTTCCAGTACCAAGCGAGGCCGAGCTCGGCGACGTTGTCGGCGTTGATACCGGCCAGCGGGCTATGACGTTGCTCGTCGTAGGTGCGCCCGTGGGCCAACCAGTTATGCGGTTCGGCGTCGGCGGCCAAGATGCGCGGCGTGGCCACCGTTGCGGTGGCGGCGCGGATGGCTTCCGCCTGTGGCCTGGCTTCTGGGCCGATCGCGGTGGCGGCATCCTCGACTGAAGGCGGCGCCGGCGTGCAGGCGGTGAGCGCTACCGCGACCGCTAGCCCGGTAGGGAATGGGCGCAACATGGTTCTCCTGTGGACGTTTGGCAGTCGCAGATTGCAAGCATACTGTGGGGCGGTCAATGTGGTGATCTATAGGTGTTGAGCGGCCTCGCTCGTCAGGGCTGCCGAGGCTGGTATGCCAACAGCTCGGGCTCACAAGGAGTCTGGACGGTGGTGGCTCCTGCAGCACGGGATCCTCGTGCCTTGGTAAAGAGTGCGAGGGGTCCACTTGGTCGATGGTGCGGCTATGATGCCAATTGCGCAGGATGCTGGGTGGCTTGCCGGTTGTGTGCGGCAGGCAAGCCCCAAGGGCGGAAAAGCGCTTGCGAATGGGGGGACAAAGTAAGCCTGAACGGACCCGAGGCGCGGCGCCGCAAGAGCGCGGGTTGCTGCTGCGTTCGACCCCGGAGCCAAGCCTCGGAGTGTAGGAGGGAGTGGATGCCCCAACCGAGAGACCAAGTCTGGCGGGCGAGACCATGCCCATCACGTCCACCAGTACTGCTGGCCTAATGGCGCAGGGACAGGTCTCTGGAGCAAATGGGCGGAATGTGCGTAAGCCGACCCCAAAAACCCGCAAACGGCACCAATTCGTGTGCGCAATGAGTTCAAAAGCAGCATAAAAAGTCAGCCAAGCGTCGCGCTCAGCGGTCGGCTTCGGCTGGGATTGCTCGCAGCCCTGCCTACATCACATGTCCCACCAACTTGTCCTTGGAGGACAATTTCGATGAGGTCGCCAAGCTGCTGGGCGACGTGAGATCCCATGGGACGCGGGACAGAAACGAGCGCATATACATCGACTTCGGGCCAATTGAGAAACTGACGCCGTCCGGCGCACTGGTTCTTGCCGCAGAGCTTGACAGGTGGAACTACGTCCGCCGAGGTGGGCGCAAGCTGACGCCCGTGGACGTGGGAATGTGGCTGGGGGATGTGCGCAGCCTGTTGCGGGGCATGGGCTTCTTCGATCTGTTCAATGTGCCCCGAGACGTTAGCGGAGCCGATGAACCGCCGGTCGTTAGGTACGTCAAGTTCAGAAGCGGCAGTGCCGTCGACGGGGAGGCCGTTGAGCAGCTTCGGAAGCTCGACTTGAATCCGCACGTCAGCGTGCCCAACCGGCGTCTCCTGTTCGCAGCGGTCACCGAGGCCATGACCAACGTCAAGCAGCACGCCTACCCGGACCAAAGGGGAGCGCAAGCCCCCAAGTACTGGTGGATGTCCGCTGCCTACGACACCCAAAGCGGAGAGGTGGCGATCCTGATATACGACCAAGGCGAGGGTATCCCTGCAACCCTGCCGCGCAGGTTCAGTGAGAGGCTGCGCCAAACTCTGCCCCCTGGATGGACCAAGGACCATGCACTGTTGATCGAGGCCGCACACGATCTATCCCGAACGGGGTCGCTCCGAGAGAACAGGGGGCTTGGGCTTGGGCAGAACATTCGGCGGTACATCGAAAAGCTGGATGGTAACGGCATCTATCGTGTAATCAGCGGCAAAGGGGAATACACTGTCAAGTCTGGCTTGGGTGCGTCCTCATCCCGGCGGTCGCTCGGCGGCACCCTAATTGAGTGGAGAATAGTCCATGATGAGAAACGGAGTGAGCAAGAGAATTAGGGTTGCGGATGACTTTTCCAGGTACCCGGCGGGTCGCTACCCCGAGGACGGCCCATTTAGCGGGCAGGCATTCAGGGAGGAACATCTCGTGCCCGCGCTGAATGTTCCCGATACGACCAAAGTGTTTGTGTTGCTTGACGGGGTTGCGGGGCTTGGATCATCCTTTCTGGATGAGGCTTTCGGGGGGTTGGTTCGGTCAAGCGGGTTCACCAAGGAGTTTCTGGATGAGCGCCTTCAAGTCGAGACAACCGAGTCGGATCTCAAGGACGATGTCGACTTGACGCACTGGTACATTGACCGTGCGGCAGGCGTGGGCGTTTCAACTGGGTGACCGAGCCTTCATTGGCCGTCTGGGCGCTTTCGCTGGCTAGTTCCCTTGTGGTGGCAGCTTTGGTGCTGGCTGGCCACCATTGGCGGGAAAGGCGGTTGATCCAACGCCTGCGCGATGTGGATGAGCTCAAGCGTCGCCTCTACGAACTGGTTGAAGTCTGCGCGGAGTATTGGTCGGTTGACCACGATCAAGGCAAGCTCCCGTCAACGCGCCGGCAAGTGCTGGAGGCGAAGATCGTGGCAGCTAAGCACATCGTTTCCAGCCAGAGCGAGGAGTTGCGTACCCGATCAAGGAAGCTCGACAAGTGGCATTCAGCAACACGCATTTACCGAATGCGCCTGATGGACGAGGCGGCGGGCGGAACCTTTCAGCAGAGGGACTGGAAGCCCGAGCCGGGGCGCGTCCCCAGCGTGGCGCGGGAGGTCGGCCACATCGTCGCAACCCTCAACAGGGCTTCCTGACGCAAGCGCCTATCCAGCCGTGGGTGTGGCTTAATTCACCTTGGGGTGATCGGAGCCACTGATGTCAATCGGCGGGTGCCTGACCGTTCTCAGTGCTGCGCGGGCTTTCAATACGGGTAGCTAGCCCTCGCCCTGCCGCAAACGCGCCTCTAGTTCGGCGATCCTTTGCTCCGCGGCTCGACGGAGGGTGGCCTCGCGTCGCTCGCGGGCCATCGACTCTTGGACGGACGGCAGGATCGACCCGGCCGCGGGGTCGTGCCAGCGCATCTCCACCAGCGACCCGTCGCCCGGCCCGCCACGCGGTGGCCGCCCCGCCAAAACGTAGGCGTAGAGCCCGAGCTCCCGGCTGTAAAGCCCAAGCGGCGGTTCGGCAACTCCGTCTCCGCCAGCCGGCGCGGCGCCGAGCCCTGCGACAGTCGGTAGCCGTGCAGCGTCGGGCACCGGCAGTTCCCCCGTCGGGTCGAACAGGAATACTCCCTCACTCCCAACGCCGCGTACGCCGACACCTTGCGCCCCGTGTCGTTCCGCAGCGTGCCCCGCGACAGCACCTCCAGCACGAAGTCCGGCGCCTTCCCCTCCGCCTCCACGTCGTACTGCCGCCGCCACGGACGCCCTTGGCCGCGAACACGTCCGGGTACAGGAACCGTTCCGTCCAGACCGCCGCCGACGTCCGCGAGGTAGCGCACCCGCAGGTCGTCGCCCACCTCTACCCGCCGGCCCTCGAAGTACAGCGACGGGGCGCAGTAGTGCCCCCGACCGCGTTCGGCCCGATCATCGGCACGCGCTCGTCCTCCGCCAGCACGCGGCCCTCGAACGACGCGATGTGGACCTCGATGTCGGCAGCTTCCGGCGCGGACCGGTAGGGCTGGAGAGGGGAATCGCCGCGCCGCCTCGTGAGACATCGCCGTCGCGAGCCGTGCGACTTTCGCCGCCGTTCCTCTCCGCGACGAGTCACCCTTCCCGCACGAAACTCAGTTTGTCAGCGTTCCCGAGGCCGGTACTCCAACAACGCGGACCTTCCTACGATGTCATGTCGACGAAGGTCACTGACAATTCGGCCCCTTAGGCGTCCGTAAGCCGAATGGCCTTGCCGAATCGAATTGGTACCGGCTGCCGTCGGCCTCCTCGATCACGATGTTGTCGGCGTAAAGGTAAGTTCGGTCGGAGTCGTTGCGGATCGGATTCAGGCGGCCGCACAGGCCCGGAAGACACCCAGTGAAATCTGGCGGAGAGGCAGGGATTCGAACCCTGGGTGCCCGCAAAGACACACCTGATTTCGAGTCAGGCCCATTCGGCCGCTCTGGCACCTCTCCGA
>CAYGBI010000100.1:0-10427 GCA_964348085.1 uncultured Pseudomonadales bacterium
ACCAGCGACCCGCTGATTAACAGTCAGCTGCTCTACCAACTGAGCTAAGGCGGAAGCGTCGGGAACGCGGTAGTTTACTCGCCCGTGGTCTACAGGCAACCATGTTTTGGCGGTCGCGGACGGCTACGGAGGGACGAAGTTGGACGAGGAGCTAAAGAGCGCCGCCCAAGCCGGCGACGAAGACCGCTGCCGAGCGCTGTTATTGACGCAAGCCGCGCGGACGCGAGCGGCGGTCGGGCTGGGTGAGCGGTCCGACCTTAGCGCCCTGCAATTGGCCTCCCTCTACGAGCCGATGGTTGCGGGCGCGCTCTTGGCTTCGGGGGTCGAATGCGATCTGCACAGTGCGTGTGCGCTGGGCCGTACCGACGACATCGCGCGCCTCGCCGCGCCCGACCCCGGGCAGCGAGCCCACGAGGGGAACTTTGCGACGCTGGCGGAGGACTTGACGCCGATGGGGTTCGCCCTGCTCCGCGGGCAACTCGAAGCCGTGTGGACGTTGTTGCGCGCCGGCGACGACGCCAATCGGCCGCTGCGTCGAATCGGCTTCTACGTTTGGGAGATGGACGCGCTCGCCGAGGAACTTGGCGACTGGCGGCCGTTGCACGCGGTTTGCGCGCACGGCTACCACGAAGACGCGACGGCGATTCTCGGTGCGCTGATTGCCGAGGGTGCGGATGTGAACGCGCTCTGCGTGCTTGGCGAGGCGCCGCTGCATATCGCGGCCACCTATGGCTGGATGTGCGTTATGGAACGCTTGTTCGCCGCTGGCGCGGCGGTCGATCAACCGAGCGCCCCCGTAGCGCAAACGTTGTGGCGAATATCCGCTCCGGCGCAGGCGCCTCGGGGCTTCGGCTACACGCCGCTGATGATCGCCACGCGGGAGGGCAAGGGCGAGGCCGTGCGGCTATTGTTGAGCGCTGGCGCATACGTGAACGAACGGGACAGTAACGGCGCGACGCCGCTGCATCACGCGGCACGACCTTGGTGGCGAGAAGACGCCGCGGTGGCCGCCATGCTGCTCGATGCCGGCGGCGACGCGACGCTTCGCGACAGGCAAGGCCGCACGCCGGGCGACCTTGCGCAAGCCGCAGGTCACGCCGAGACGGCCGAGGCGCTCCGGAAAGCTTGCGCCGCCTCCGGCTAGTCGACGAACGTAGCGGTAGGTAGTGGTAGAGCGCAGCCCCATCAACGGACATAATCCCAACACCGGCTATCGGATAACTGAAGTGGTTTAGTGGTCTTGCTAGAGCGTCAGAACGATCCCTCGGCGTTGATGCGCCGGGCGACGTCGGCCGTAATGCGTCGCCTAGTGAATGAGAAACACCTCGCCGTCCGTCGCCGGCGAGTTGAACGGGTGCGCCGCAAGCGGGGCTTGCCGCACGTAGTCGAGTACTTTCATCAGGTCGACGACGGCTATAGCCACTTGGCGGCCCAGCTCTTGGGCCCTTTGCTGGCTCGCTACGACGTCGAATTGCGCTGTCATTTGGCACCCGCAGCGAGTGGCGGCAACGCGCCGGAGCCGGAGTTGCTGCGAGAACTTTCGCGCTTCGACTCGGCGATGATCGCCTCGCACTACGGCTTGCGCTTCCCTTCGGCCCAAGCGCTGCCGCGCACAGCGCTCGTAGAGTTGGCCACGCGCATACTCGCCTCCACGAACGACGCTACCTTCGCCGAGCTCGCGCCCCGGGTGGGAGACGCGCTTTGGTCGGATGACGAGGCTAAGCTGGAGGCGTTGGCGGAGCGCCAACCGCCAGTGGACGCGGCAACCGCCGAACGTCGCGTTGCGCTCGGTGGCGCTCGCCGGGAGAAGCTCGGCCACTATTCCGGCGGCATGTTCTACTACGGCAAGGAGTGGTATTGGGGCGTCGACCGCCTCTACCACTTGGAACAGCGTCTCATCGCCCTCGGCGCGGCCAAAACACCGAGCGAGAACCTGCTCGCGCCACCGCCCACATGGGACTTCAGCTCGGTAAGCGCGCCCCTGCCGGATGACGACCAAGAGTCTCCTTTGACGCTCGAGGTGTATCCCTCGGTGCGCAGCCCCTACACGTCGATCGCGTTTGGCGCGGCGGTCGACCTCGCGCGGGCTACCGGCGTGAGGCTTCGCGTGCGCCCGGTTCTGCCAATGGTGATGCGTGGGCTTTCTGTGCCGCGGCAGAAGGGCCTCTATATTTTCACCGACGCGGCGCGAGAAGCCCGGGCGCATGGGTTGCGCTGGGGGAATCTGCATGATCCCGTTGGCGAACCGACCCGGCGGTGCTATTCGCTGTATCCGTGGGCCGCCAGTCAAGGCCGGGGCGTCGCGCTATTGGCCGAGTTCATGCGCGCGGCTTTCTTTGACGGCGTCGACACGGGCACGACCGGCGGACTGCGGCGTGTCGTTGAGGCAGCCGGATTGTCATGGCGCGAGGCCGAGGGCATGGTCGGCAATACCGATTGGCAAGAGGAGATCGAGGCCAACCGCCAAGCCATGTACCGCTTGGGCCTTTGGGGTGTGCCGAGCTTCCACTTGTTCACTGCGGACGGGGAGACGCTGCTCCGCGCTTGGGGGCAAGATCGCCTGTGGCTGGTCGCCCGGGAGATACGTCGCTACCTCGACACCGCGAGCCGGACAGGACGCTAACACCCCTCGGACTTGGCGACGTCAGCCGCGAAGTCCGAGGGTGCTAGGGCGGCTTGGGCTGGGGCGAAAAGGCGGTGTCGCTAGTAGTACACGGCCTTGCCGCCCCCGCCATCGGCGGCGATTACCTCGCCGTTGACTGCCCAAGCTTTGTCGGAGCAAAGGAACGCAGCAAGATGGCCGATTTCCGCGGCGTCGACCATGCGCCCGATAGCGTTGCCGCGCGGGCTGTCCGCCGCGTAGTCCCGGGACTCGACCTCGGCTGGCGTGAGGCCGGCCCTATCTGCCCGAGCCTTGAGGGCGAGCGCGGTGCGTTCGGTGCGGGTGGCGCCGGGGTGGATGCAGTTGACCGTGATGCCGTCGCGTCCGAGTTGCGTTGCGAGCGTACGGGTGAGGTGTACGAGCGAGACGTTGCGCGCGCCGCCACTCAAGTTGCCGGCGATGCGAGCGTTCAGTCCGCTGATGTTGACGATGCGGCCCCAGCCGGCGGCTTTGAGGTGCGGGATCGCCGCTCGCGCACAGCGTAGTGCGCCCATGTATTTGATGTTGAAGTCGTCGAGAAAGTCGTCGTCGACAATGGTCTCGATCGGGCCGGTGGCGGTGCGCGAACCGCCGGGTTGTGAGCCGCTGTTGACGAGGATATGCAGCCCGCCGAGTTCGTTCGCGGCGTCGTTCACGGTCTGCTCTACTTGGGCGCGGTCGGTGACGTCGCAAGGCAGAGGCAAAACCCGGCGACCGGTCGTGATGTTGATTTCCCGCGCCGAGTGCGAGAGTTGCGGTGCGCCCCGGGCGATGAGCGCCAACTCCACGCCCTCGCGTGCAAGCGCCAAGGCGATCGCCTTGCCGATGCCGCGGCTGCCGCCGACGACCAACCCGCGTTTGCCACGTAGTCCCAAGTCCATGCCGCCAAGTGTAGGCCAAGCCGTCGCCCATTGCCGAACGGGTACTTGGTTTCGTTGTCGCCGGAAGCGTTGGGGCGGGACTGCTCGCGGTGGTTGGCGTCGGCGACCTCAGCATGTCTGATCGCTCGGCGCTCGTAGTCGGCGGTGGCATCGGTGGCCTGACGGCGGCCTTGTGCCTGGCCGAACGCGGCTGGCAAGTGGCCGTCTTCGAGCAAGCGCCGGCGTTCGGCGAAGTGGGCGCTGGCATTCAACTCAGCCCCAACGCCACGAGGGTGCTGCATCGTTTGGGCTTGGCTCGGCAACTGCGCGATGCTGCGAGCGTTCCCGAGATGGCCAAGGTGCGCCATTGGCGCAGCGGCGAGGTGATCGCCGAGACTCCGTTGGGGGCGGCGCTACAGGCGAAACACGGTTTTCCCTACTACCACATCCACCGGGCTGATCTGCTGCGTTCGCTCGTGACGGCGGCGAGAGACGCCGGAGTGGAACTGTGTACCGGAACGGCGTTGAGCGGCGTCCGCCAGACAGCGGAGATTGTGACGGCGACCTTCGCCGGGCAGCACCGCCGAGGCGAGTTGCTAATCGGCGCGGATGGCATCCACTCCACGGTGCGCAGGCTGTGTTTCGCTGCTGATCGGCCACGCTATACCGGACGCGTCGCTTGGCGCGCCTTGGTTCCGGTGCGCGGTGCGCCGGCCAACGCGCTCGCGCCGTTCGCTACGGTATGGTGGGGGCCCGGCGAGCATTTCGTGCAGTATCCGTTGCGTCGGGCGAGCGTGGTCAACTGCGTTGCAGTGGTGGAACAGAAACCGCCTTGGCCGGCGGAGTCTTGGCGCGTGGCCGGCGTCCCGGGTGACTTGCGGCGCCATTTCGATGGCTGGCATCCCGACGTCCGGCGGCTGATCGACGCGATGCCGCCGAATGCCTGCTTCAAATGGGCGCTCTTGCGCCGAGGGGTGGCTCGGCGTTGGCACGACGGGCGATTGGCGTTGCTCGGCGACGCTTGCCATCCAACGCTGCCTTTTTTGGCGCAGGGCGCCGCGCTCGCCATAGAAGACGCGGCGGTACTGGCGCGCTGTGTCGCCGAGGGTGTCGACGGGGCCCGCTTGCGACGCTACCAAGTCGCCCGCCGCCGACGCGCGGCCTTGGTGCAAGCGGCGTCCCGCCAGCACGGCACGCTGTTTCACCTGCGTGGCCTCGCCGCGTGGCTGCGCGATCAAGCGGCGCCGTACGCCGCCGGCAGGACATTGGACTGGCTGTTCCGCTACAACGCGCTCGCCGAGTAGCGGGCGGACGGCCGGTTCGTCTTACGGATTCGCGTCGTTGATCGCCGCGTCTATGCGCTCGGCTTGCTGCCGCAAGAGCGCCTCGACGCCGTCGTCAATGCCGCGCACGATGGCGGTTGGCGCGCTGACGGAAGGCGGCAGTGCTCGGGCGGCGGGACTCTCGAACGGATCGAAGCGCAGATCCTCGCGTCCTTCGAGCGCGGCGTAGGCCGCTTCGCCAACGATCACCTCCCCGTTCGGCGCCAGCGAAGAGAGCAACGCCACGTCGCGTGCGGTTTCCGCGGGGCTTGGTTCGCCTTCAACGGTCACCAAGTCGAAGCCGTAGCGGAAGAGGTTGCCCGACTTCGTCGCTGCGCCGTCTTCGTCGCCGGATGGGGGCCGACCGGAGGCGCCGTGGTCGCGCCTTTCGCTCTCCTCTTGGGCATTGACGTCGCCGGGCGAGTCGAAGACCTTGAGCGAACGGTTCTCGAAGAGACGGTGTGCCAACAGGGCGGCATGGACGGGCGCTAGATCGTGTTCGGCGTCGCCCGCCAAGACCATCGCAATGCCGGTGTCGTGCAGCTCCGCGGCGTCGGCGGAATAGAGCTCGGCGATCTCCCGCGCCACTGCGCTCGCTCGGCGAAGGATGTTGTCGCGCTTGGCTGCCGTCATCCCGGTGCGTCGAAAGAGATTCGCCACCAGTACGTACTTGGTGCTCGTTTCGCGTGCGGCGGGCGCGGACTTCGACCTCTTGGCGGATCGCTTGGTAAGCAATTGCACGCCAAAGTAGAGGCCGGCACCGGTAAGCAACAGCCCGCCCAACCAGACCAACCAAGACCTCGCCAAGAGACGCGGCAGCGGCAGGCCAAAGTGGTTGCGGTCCAGCGTCACCCGCACATCGCCCAACACCGTGTCTTGCGCGGTGACCGAGTGAATATACGGGCTGCCGCCGGCCCCGGCGCTGCGGCCGGCGACGATGAAAGGCCGATGGTCGGCGGCGTGGACCGCCACGCGCCACACTTCGTCGCGTTCGCTTATCTGCTTTACCAGCAGGCCGAAAGCGACCCGGTCTCGGCGCTTCAGTGGTTCCACGGCGAGTTGCGCCAGACTTTGCGCCATGGCGTCGCCGTAGCGATCCATGGCGAGGGTGCGCTGCTTCGCCTCGACGAACCCATACGCAAGCGAAGCGACGATCAAGGCGCAGGCGTAGCCGACGGCTGCGGCGACGGCGAGGCGTACAGCGTCAGAGTACCGTCGTGTCCGAACTCCCGGCATGCTTCAATGCGTGGCCAACATTTCCTTGGCCTCGGCGCCCGGCCGCTCACGCACCAGCTTCGGCACAAGATAGCCCGGCAATCGCGCCGCCATGCTGCGGTGGATGGTGCGTGCGGTCCGTTCGTCGACGTCGAAGTGGGCCGTGCCCGCTACCGCATCCGGCATGTGCAAGTAGTACGGTAGAACGCCGGCGGCGAAGAGTTTCTCGGAGAGTTCGACGAGCGCGCCGGCGTCGTCGTTGACGCCTCGGAGCAGCACGCTTTGATTCAACAACGTGACGCGGCCGAGCGCACCGAGCGCCCGGGCGCAGTCGGCGTCGAGTTCGTTGCCATGGTTGAAATGCAGCACCATCACCACGCGCTGACGGACGCTTGCGAGCGTGTCGAGGAGTGCCGCCGTCACGCGCTGTGGGATGACGACCGGCAAACGGGTGTGAATACGAATGCGGGCGACATGGTCGATGCCGCCGATCGCCTCGATGAGGCGGCGCAAATGCGCATCCGTCAACAGCAGCGGGTCGCCGCCGGAGAGGATCACTTCCCGCACTTGGGCATCGCGGCGCAGTGTTTCAACGGCGGGAAAGCCGGGCGGTTGGCGATGCTCTCCGTATGGAAAGTGGCGGCGAAAGCAATAGCGGCAATTGACCGCGCAGGCCCCGGCGGCGAGCAACAGCGCCCGGCCGGCGTACTTTCGCATCAAGCCGTGTTCGGTCATGGCCGCCGCCTCTTCGAGCGGGTCGCCACAATAACCGCTGCTTCGGACTTGCTCGGCCGGGTTGGGCAGCACCTGTCGCAGCAGCGGGTCGTCCGGATCGCCGCGCCTCATGCGGGCGACATAAGGGCGCGGCACCTTGAGCGGAAATCGGCTAGCGGGGAGTGCGTCCACCTGCGTCGGGTCCACGCCGATCAAGCCGAGCAGGTCGCCGACACTCGTCACTACGTGCCGCAGTTCCCGACGCCATTCGTCCGCCGCCCAAGGGGCGTGGTTGGTCGCGGGGGCTTGGCTAGGTATCATGGCGTTCCTTGCGACCACATCCACACGCCTTGTTTTGCAGGCGCACGCGGAGAATTACGGCGTGGCAACCTATTCTACCAACGAATTCCGGCCCGGATTGAAGGTGCTCTTGGAGGGGGATCCGTGCTCCATCATGGAGAACGAGTTCGTCAAACCCGGCAAGGGCCAAGCGTTCACCCGAGTGAGGTTGCGGAACTTGAAGACCGGCCGCGTTTGGGAACGCACCTTCCGCAGCGGCGAGGCGATAGAAGCCGCCGATGTCTTGGAGACGGAAATGGAGTTCCTCTACACGGATGGCGAGTTCTGGCACTTCATGAAGACCGACGGCAGCTACGAGCAAGTGGCGGCATCCGCCGCTTCGGTTGGCGAGGGACGCGATTGGCTGCTCGAGCAGGCCGTCTGTCACGTCACCTTGTGGAACAACGACCCCATTTCGGTGACGGTGCCGAACTTCGTCGAGTTGAGCGTCGCTGAAACCGACCCCGGTATCCGCGGCGACACCGCGCAAGGCGGCACTAAGCCGGCGAAGCTGGCCACCGGCGCCACCGTCAAAGTCCCCTTGTTCGTGGAGATCGGCGACGTGCTGAAGGTCGACACGCGCACCGGCGAGTACGTCAATCGGGTAAAGGCATAACCGCTCGCGAGGGAGACTCGTCGGCGAGGGCGGATTGGCGCCCTTCGTTCCGTGTCGAGACATTGCGGGAGAGGGCGGTGGTGCTTGCCGCCGTACGTCGCTTCTTCGCCGAGCGCGATGTGTTGGAGGTGCAAACGCCGGTGATCGGCCGCTGCACGGTCACCGATCCGGCCATCGACAGCCTCCGCACCGAGGATGGCCGTTACTTGCAGACCTCGCCGGAATATCACATGAAACGGCTGTTGGCGGCGGGGGCGCCGTCCATCTATCAGATCGGTCCGGTTGTGCGCCGGGGCGAAGCGGGCCGACGCCACAACCCAGAGTTCACGATGATCGAGTGGTATCGCCTAGGGTTCGACACCGAGCGGCTGATGGACGAGGTCGCGGCCTTGGTGGATGTCGTGTTGGGCCCCGCTCGCTACCGGCGCAAGACCTACGCCGGCTTGCTCGAAGACCGTTTCGACTTGGACGTCGCGCCCGCTGAGAAGGCTTCGATCATTGGAATCGCCCGCGATCTTGGCTTGCACGACGCCGCGGGAGTCGACGAGGCATTGGATCTGCTGCTTGCCGAGGCGCTCGCTTCGGCCGGCACGCAACGCTTGTTCGTCACGGAATTCCCGGCGACGCTTGCCGCGTTGGCGCGGATCGACGAGGAGAGGGGCTCGGCTCGGCGTTTCGAGCTCGTGGTGAATGGCGTTGAAATCGCCAACGGTTACCACGAATTGACCGACGCCGACGAACTTGCCGCACGGATGGCCTTGGATCGGCGACATCGGCGCGAGCGCAAGCTCCCCGATGTCGAAGCGGACGAGGCGCTCTTGGCGGCGCAGCGTCACGGCCTGCCGGATTGCGCCGGCGTGGCGGTTGGGTTAGACCGCTTGTTGGCGCTGAAACTCGGCTGCGAGTCCATTGCCGAGACGATGGCGTTCGCTTGGCGGCGGGCGTGAGCGAGGGCGGCCGCGCCGAGTCAGCGAAGTTCCGCCTTTGGTTGGCGGCGGCCCTCTGCGTTGCGATGGCGCTGGCCGCCCTTGGCGTGTGGCTTGCGAAACCGAGTAGTCCGGCCGCGGAAATCGCGGACCGCTTAGCCGGCGAACATTGGTATGTCGTTGCCTTTCGACGCACCCTCATCGGCAACTATCGCGTGCGCAATGGTCGCACGGACGGCGGCGACTTCGAGTTTCGCACCACGCTGCGCTTCCGGCTCGCCGGCGACGCCGAGACGCGCATCGACGACCGGCTGATCTTCCAACGAGCCCCGCCACACCGGTTGCTCCGGGCGGAACACCAAGTCGCCGCCGGGAGCGCGCGGACCAAGGTCACCATCGCTCGTGGCGTGGCGGAGGTGGACGCGGACGATGAAGTGTGGCGCACGCCGTTCACTGCGGATTTTCGGCTTGCGGAGTACTTGGCGGTGGAAACCTGGCTCGCCAACGAAGCCGGCGTGCCGGGCGATGTGCGCATCGCTCGGTCGGTGGACTTCGATCAGTTGGCGGTCGTCACCGATGAATGGCGCATTCTCGCCCGGGACGAGCAAGGGGTCGAGATCGTCAAACGGGCCGAAACCCGAAGTACCCGAGTCCGCTTGCGCCCGGAGTTTGTGCCGCAACGGATCGCCATCGGGGAGGTGTTCACGCTGGAGCGCGTCGCCGGCGAGGACGCGGCGAACCGGTGGCGAACCGACGCGCCATTGTTCGCAGCCGTTCGGCGGGTGCCGGTGGACCAGCCCATCGTCGACCCCAACGCGTTGCAAAGTCTGGTTCTGGCCGTGGACCATGACTTGGGCGACGCCGCGGCTTGGCCGCCCACGCTCACGTCCACGGCTCGGGAGCGGCCGGCCGGGGCATCGGCTGTTGCTCGGGAAAGCGCGGCCACGGTGACCTATCCCGCGGATGATCCGCGGGTGAGGGAGTTGGCGCAACGCGCCGTCGCGGGCCTCGACGCCGACGCCGACAAGGCCGACGCGTTGACGCTATTCGTCCATAACCATCTCGACTATCGGGACAGTCAAGATGCGCGGACGGTGTTCGACACCCTTCGTGATCGCCAAGGCGACTGCACCGAGTTCGCGGACTTGCTCACCACGCTCTCGCGCGCCATCGGCTTACCGGCGCGCACCGTGGTCGGTCTCGCCTACGAGGGCGACTCGCAGTCCTTCGCGCCCCACGCGTGGAACGAAATCGCCATAGGCGACGCTTGGCGGGGTGTGGATCCCACTTGGGGACAGACGCGCTTGGACGCGACGCACATGGCGCTGCCGGCCGATGGCGGATTGGCGGCGCTTGTGGAACTGCCGCACCTTGCGTTGCGAGTCGTCGAGGCGCGTTATTGAGACCCGCCGACTGTTCGCCGAGCAGCCCGTGGTGGCAGTCACGGGGCATTCGAACGGCCATGCATCCCGCCCGGCTCGGGCCAACAACGATTGGAGGGGCTCGTGAAGATTCGTGCCACCGTACGTCCGGCCGACATTTCGCGCGCGGGTTCGGGCTTTTCGCTCACGAAACGACTGGCTCCTTTCGCACGGCAGGAACAGCCTGTGGCTTGCAGACGCGGGGACTCGGCGGCGTTAGGTTGGTTCGCCACGAGACCTGCCGACGCCCGACGACGTGTCCGATGCCGTATACAAGGCCATGCTGGCCGAGCCCCGGGTCGCCCGCGACCTGATCGAGGGCTTCGTCGCGCCCTGGTGCGGCGACGGCTGGCTGGACGGCGTCGACCTCGAC
>CAYGBI010000101.1:0-10379 GCA_964348085.1 uncultured Pseudomonadales bacterium
GCGTCCAGCGGCGGCGCGTTGCCGACTTGGTCGACGCCGAGAACCGCTGCGGCGGCGATCTCGCCGACGGTGGGCGAAAGCTTCAGACCATGCCCTGAAAAGCCGACGGCCAGGTACAGCCCGCTCACATCGGAGATCTCGTCGGCCCAGCCGAGGATTGGGTGATAGTCGGGCGTGATGTCGTAAGCGCCGCTGATCAACGCCACGGGCTCGTCTTCCAGCTCCATGCCGGGCAGCCGCTCGCGCACGGCACGGTCGATGCGTTCGCTGTGACGGTGGTGATCGCCCGTCGTCGCGTCGGCGAGCGGGTCGTCCACTACCGGCATCTCCGACGGGTAGGCCACGGCCAGCACGTGACGGCCCATGTCGGGCCTGATCACCAAGTTGGAGTTGCCGTCGGTGACGCAGCAGTGGAGCTGCGGCGTGCCGGGCCGTTGCCTGCGCATGGCCATGTCGAGCCGGCGCCGTTCGACGGGCACGCTCACGCCCAGCGGGTCGAGCAGGTCTCGAGCCCATGCTCCGGTGGCGGCCACCACGACGGGTGCCTGGATCTCGTCTCCGGAGGCCAGGGTCACGCCCGTCACGGCACCGCCAGATGTGTCGATCCGCTCCACCGTCGTCGGGGTCATCACGGTGGCGCCCGCGGCGGCTGCGGCGCCCAGCCAGCTCAGCACCATCTTCGTTACATCGATATAGCCCCCGTCGGGTTCGTACGCGCCGCCGGCCAGGTCGTTGGTGCGTAGCAGAGGCTCGATGCCGGCGACAGTGTCGGGGGCCACGAAGCGGGTGTCCACGCCCGCCGCTGCGCCGAGCGCGATGTTGCGCTGCAGGCCGTCGATCTGGTTTTCGGTCACCAGCAGCAGGTAGCCCAGGCGCACATATCCCGGGTCGCCGTAGCCCACCTCCGCGGCCCAGCCTCGGATGCAGTCGAAGCCCCGCATAGCCATGCGGACCATCAGCTCGTTGGAGTAGTGCTGGCGGATCTGCCCGAACGTCCGACCCGAGATGCCCCCCACCGGCGCTCTGGCGTCGACGATGATCACCTGCCGGTCGGAGTGACGGGCCAGCTGATAGCCGATGCTGGCCCCTGCCACTCCCGCCCCGATCACCACGATGTCGGCTCGGTGCTTGTTCATCTTCGCGCCATTCCCATCACGTCGGTATATGTTGCGCCACCGCCGTCAAGCGTCAGAAGAGGCGCAGGACGTCGCCCGTGCCCGTCCTTTGCGCTTCGGCGTAGAGCAGCTCGGCCACGGCGGCGTCGAGGGCTGGCATTCCCATGTGGCTCATGATCGTCCGCTCCGCGGCGCCGGTGCGGCCGGGCTTGTGGCCGGGAATGATCTCGCCGGCCAGGTCCGCGTAGATATCGGCCCGGCTGAGCGCCCCCGAGGTCAACCCACCTATGCGTCCGGTTTCGGGGCCCTCGATCCATTCAAGGTCTCGTCCGTACCAGCCCACGGCGAACTTGTCGAAACGCCGCACGCATCCCACGTCGACGTCCCGGAATCCCGTTGTGGCGCACACGTGCGCGCCCGGTTTTACCCAGTGCTCGAACAGCACCGGCTCGGGCGCGGTCGTGGTGACGCAAATGACGTCAGCATCGCGCACGGCCACCTCCACGTTGTCGGATTCGGTCACCTCCACATCGAGCATGTCGCCCATTTCGGCGGCGAACGCCCTCTGAGCCTCTGCACGAACGTCGAAGACGGTCACCTGCTCAAGGGTGAAGATCTCTGCCATGGTGCGCAGATGCGACCCTCCGTTGTTGCCACAGCCCAGTATCGCCACCGTCGAGGAGTCCGGCCGGGCCATGTGCTTGGCGCCTACGCCGGCATGTCCTCCGGTGCGGAAGTTGGTGACGCTGGTTGCGTCGAAGATCGCCAACGGCATGCCCGTCAATGTGCTGTTCAACACGCCCGTGGCCGAAATCGCGGGTAGGCCACGGCGGGGGTTCTTGCGGAATGATGCCAGCCACTTGACGGCGGCGACATCCAAGGGTTTGACGAACGCCGGAAACGCCTGGACTACGCCGTGACCGAACTCCGGCTCGGGTCCGAGCCGGTCATGGATGTACAGGTTCACCGGGTTTCGTTGATCGACCTTTCCCTGCCCCACCCACCGGAAGGCGTCCTCGCAGCGTTGCAGAACGGCTCCAGGATCAAGCAACCGATCCACCGACTCCCGGTTGAGGAACAACAACTCGCCCGGGTCCAGATCGAAAGCGGTCATCGGGCGCGTGGGCTTGCTGGGGCGGCCATATCGCCCGCCGGAGAACGGGCCTCGAACGCCGTCATCGGGATCGCCGCCGCGTCCGGCGTTCGACTTGCCGGAGAGGACGCATGGCCGCCCGGATGCGTTTGATCGCCTCTGGGGGGAGCACGCCGTAAGGCTTGCGGGGCGCTCCGGCGCGGCCGCCCGCGATTTCGACGATGGCATTCAAATAGCCGTGCTCGAAGGAAAGCATCCGCGGCATATCCGGCGTGCGGATGGCGGCCGAGCAAGTCTGCAAGGCTTCGAACGTCTGCCGCACCCACACGTCGGAGTGGCGGCCTTCCAGGCATTCCTCGACGAAGCGGTTGGAGGCCCGCAGACCGCCCCAGCAGAAGATGCCTGTCGCTCCCGCCGCGCCCATCGCGGAGCCGTGAAAGAACGCTGGGTCGTTGCCGGTGAACACGTTGACCCGGTCGCCGATGGTCAGAAGGATTTGATCAAAGTGCGGCAGCGCGAAATTGGACTCTTTGATCGCCTTGATGTTGGGTTCGTCAAGTAGAAGCTCCCACATGTCAGACGTGACGTTCACACCGTTCAGCGGAGAATAATTGTAGAGCATCAGTGCCATGTCGCCGTCGAGCGAGGCAGCGACATCTCGGAAGAACCCCACTGTTTGGCGCGCGGTGAGAGGCAACACGTACGGTGCCGCCAGCATCGAGCCGTCCGCGCCGGCGCGTTCGGCGAAACGGGCTCGGCGCACCGCTTCGCGCTGATACGCCGCCGTGCTGCCAACGACCACTGCCAGCCCGTGGCGATGCCCTTCGGCGACGGTGAGTTCGGTCACGCGATCGAACTCAGCTTCCGACACGTTCGTCATCTGACCCATTGAACCGAAGACGATCATGCCGGGAACGCCAGACTCGCCGAGGATGCCGATGTTGTGGCGAATGGCGGCCACGTCGACTTCACCGTCGGGGTCGAGACTGAGCGGCAGCAGCGGGAACAGTCCCGCAAGTGGCCTGCGATTGAATTCGGGCATGGTCACCTCACATGTTTCGGCGCATCATCGCGGTCTATTCGGCATGGCGTCGGGGTCTATTCGGCACGCCACGGCAGCCCGCAGGGGTGGGGGCTTGTTTGGTGCGATGCCATGCTCAACGGGCTGTGGCGGTGATTCGGGCGAACAGGCGGTTCAACTGCTGGACGCGGTCTTCGAGTTCTTCGAAGCGGACTCTCGCGCCGTCGTAGCCGAGTTCGGACATGGCCGCCGCCGCCCCTTCGGTGAAGACCACCGTGCCGTCGTCATCGATGCGTTCGATGCCGCTGTGGGCGTTGCCCGCCACGGCGACCCGTGCCGCCTGCTCGGGAGTGATCCCCTCGGGCAGCGCTAGATCGATCCCTGCGGCCGAGACGTGCGCCGGGTAGCTCCCCGGCAGGCCGTTCGGGGCCGTGACGTGCGTGTAGCGCGGCTGTGGCGACAGCAGGCTGGTGATGTTGTCGACGGCTGAGGCCGCGAACACCGAGAACGTAGGTGTCCTGCGCCAGTCGACGGGCTCGGGGTAGGCGGCGACGACCGCGCCGACGTCGACGGAGGCCGTGACGTCACGGCCTCGCACCCAGAGCCTTGCCCAGTGAGGTGTCGGCGGGCCGAGGGTCAAGAACGCGTGAGAGGCCACAAGTGCCACCTTCACGTCACTGAGCGGCACCGCCCAGCTGGTTGCCAGGTAATGAGCCAGCACCGCGGCTGACACTTCGCCGTTGCCCACCCCGGCGATTGGGCCGTGTCCAAACCGCTTCCAGACGGCGGGGTTGACGACGTCGGGGAAGGCGGCGTTGACGATCGCGGTGTTGAGCTCAGCTTCCATGACGGCCTCGGTTAACCGGGCCGCGGGCAGCAGATGGTTCGGTAGCCACATTCCGAAACCGGCTCGCTCCAGGATGTTGCGGATGCCGGCGTCGACGGCGACGTTGGCCAGCGCTCGGGGTGTGCGCAACGTCGCCGCGGCGAGGATCACGTCGGGTTCGATCTCCCTCAGAATCCGGGCTGTCGCAGCCACGTCGGTCACGTCGCCGGTCCTGTGGTCGCAGCGCACAAGCCGGTCTTGGAACACGGCGCCGACAGCGGCCAGCGCTGCTCGGCTCGGCCCGGACGGCGGCGAGCGTCGCATGGTGACGATCCGGTCGATATCCGGTGAGCGCGCGAGGAACTCCAGCGCCCAGCCCCCCAACTCTCCGATCCCGCAAATCAGCACCGTTGCCATCGTCACTCACGGCGTTTCTGGCAGCGCAACGGCACCGGCACCGCCGATCAGTGGATCGCAGCCGCCGCCACCGGCTAGTCCAAACCGGCTCTGATCGCCGCCGCGATGCGCTCCGCCGAAGGCATCGCCAAGTCTTCGAGGCCATCGGAAGCGGGCAGGGGGATGTGCGGTGTGGTGATCCGCAGCGTCGGGCCGTCGAGGTTCCAGAAGCCCTCCTCGGTGACGATCGAACACACCTCGGCACCCCAACCGCAAAGCCGCGGGGTCTCCTCCACCGTCACCAGATGCGAGGTTTTGGCCACGCTGTCCAGAATGGTGGTCACGTCGAGGGGCACCAGCGAACGCAGGTCGATCACCTCGACGTCGATGCTTTCGGTTGCGAGTTCTTCGGCGGCCGCGAGTGCTCGGGGCACCATCGCCGCTAGAGCGACAACGGTGGCGTCTGAGCCGGCCCGCGCCACTGCCGCTGTGCCGAGTTCGGCAACCACTTCCCCATCGGGGACGTGCCCCTTGCTGGGATAGAGCGACTTCTGCTCGAGGAATATCACCGGATCGTCGCAGCGCACCGCCGCGGCCAGCAAGCCGACCACATCGCGGGGGTTGGACGGCGCCGCCACTTTCAGGCCGGGAACGGCCATGGCCCAGTTCTCGATGGCCTGGGAGTGCTGACTCCCGAAACGGGCGCCACCGCCGTTCGCGCTGCGGATCACCAGCGGCAGCTTCACCTGCCCGTCGGTCATGTAGCGGGTTTTGGCGATCTGATTGGCGACAATGTCCCAACATGTTGCAAAAAAGTCGCTGAACATGATCTCGCCAATGGGGCGCAGGCCATTCATGGCCGCCCCCATCAGCGCGCCGGTGATCGCCTCTTCGGAGATCGGCGTGTTGCGAACCCGCTGAGGCCCGAAACGCTTCAGCAGACCGGTGGTGGTCTTGAACACGCCACCGGCCTCCGCCACATCCTCACCGATGAAGAACACGCTCGGGTCGCGTTCCATCTCCTGGGCGATGCCGCGGGCAACCGCGGCGCGATAGGTAATCTCCGTCATGTCAGGCGTGCCCTGTCATCTGCGCCGAGTCACGTGCGCCACTGGGAGCCTCCATCGGCCCACACCTGTGTCTGGAGCACATCTGCGGCGGGTGTCGGAGCGGCCCGCGCCACAGCGACCGCTGCTTCGATCTCTGCGTCGGCGTCGGCTTCGATCCCGTCGAGAACTTCAGCGCCAACACCCGAGCCTTCCAGCCGGCCCCGGTACGCCGGGATCGGGTCGCGGGCCAGCCATTCTTCGACTTCTTCGTCGGGCCGGTAGTCGCCGGGATCGGCGCGGGAGTGACCTGTGTGACGGTAGGTCTTCGCTTCCACCACCGAGGGGCCGGCACCGGCCCGAGCCCGGGCGAAAGCACGACAGGCTACCGCGAACACCTCATCGGCGTCGTTGCCGTCAACGATGATCCCCTGCAGCCCGTAGGCGGCGGCACGGTCAGCTGCGGGATGCTCCACGGACGTCACATCGCCAATGGGAGTGTACTCCATGTACAGGTTGTTCTCGCACACGAACACAACGGGCAGCGACCACACGGCTGCCAGGTTCAGCGCCTCGTGGAACGCTCCGATATTGGTAGCGCCGTCACCAAAAAAGCAGGTTGCCACCTGGCCCGACTCCCGTGCCTGCGCCGCCCAGGCAGCTCCGCATGCCAGCGGAAGGTGCGCCCCGACGATGGCGTAGGACCCCATCGCGCCAACCGAGACGTCAGTGAGATGCATCGAACCACCCTTGCCTCCGCAAACACCATTGGCTCGCCCGAGCAGTTCTCCGAACAGGCGATCCATGGGGGAGCCGCGCAGCAGGGTGTGGTTATGGCCCCGGTAGGTACAGAACATCAGATCGTCGGGCCGCATGGCCACGGCGAACCCGGCGGCGACCGCTTCCTGGCCGATGCCCAGATGAGTGGTGCCCTTCACGAGCCCCTCCAAGAACAGCCGGTGGACACACTCCTCGAAGCGGCGGGCCCGGACCATCGCCCGGTAGAGGTGAAGACGCGTCCGATCTGCGATATCGAAGCCGATCGCCACGTCCGGTAGTTTAGTGTGCGACAGCAGAACAGACAGGCATGGGAAATGGGCATGGAAACGGACGAACCCAATCCACTCAACGGCTTGTGGGACCGCGCCTATCAGGTCGGCGTGGTCGTGAGCGACATGAACAAGGCCGTCTCCTTCTATGAGGCCATCGGCATCGGGCCCTTCGTCGAGGGCCCTTCGTTGCACGCCCTGGACAGGCGTATCTACGGCAAGCTCGAACCCGACGCGGAAGTCATAGGAAGAATCGCGCCGATGGGCCGCATCGAGTTGGAGCTGATGCAACCGGTGCGGGGCCGCAGCATCCAAGCCGAGTTCCTCGAGAAACACGGTGAGGGCGTGGTACACATCTGTGCTTACACCGACGACATCGAGCGCGACATCGAGCTGATGGCGAGCAAGGGGTTCGAGGTGATCTCTACCGCTCAGTTCGACGACGGCGGCCGGTTCGCGTACTTCGACACTCGGGAGGTCGGCGGCCTGGTGCTGGAGCTGTTCCAGACGGGAGACAGCTGGAAGTAAGCCTGGCCCGGCACGCCCGGAAAGTCATCGCTATGACAGTTTTTGGGCCGAGTCCGGGCTTCGGGGTCTCCGCGGCCGCGAGACCCGCCGCTTCGACGACATGACAGGCCGCGGGGCTTTGGTGACCGGCGCCGCCCGTGGCATCGGGCGGGCTGTCGCCGTTCGCCTCGCCGCCCGCGGCGACACTGTTCTTCTTGCCGACCGCGACGCCGACGAGGCACGCCGCGCCGCTCGCCGGATCACCGACAGCGGAATGCGCGCCCGCGCCGTCGCTCTCGACGTGACCGATGTCGAGCGGGTGCGCGAGGTGATCGCCGAGATCGACGAGCGCACGCCGCTCGGCACTGTCGTCAACAACGCCGGGATCGCCCGGTCCGCGCCGCTTGCCGAGGTGACCCGTGCGCTGTACGACGAGTTGATGGCTGTCAACGTCAGGGCCTGCTTCTTTGTGCTTCAGGCAGCCGCTCGGGTGATGATCCCGCGCCGGTCTGGCTCGATCGTGAACCTCGCGTCCACGTCCGCGTTCACTGCCTCGACAACCCCGATGACCGTCTATGACACGTCTAAGGGCGCGGTCCGGATGCTGACCGTTGCCGCTGCGCGAGAACTTGCGGCCTACGGAGTGCGCGTCAACGCGGTGGCGCCCGGCACCGTTGAAACCGACCTCACCAGAGCGCTGTTCTCGGGCGGAGCCGACGCTCTGGATGCCCAGGCCCGAGAAGTGATCCCGCTCGGCCGGCTGGGAGAGCCGTCTGAGATCGCTGCGGCGGTGGATTTTCTGTCGTCGCGGGACGCGGCGTATGTGACCGGCCACGTGCTGGTGGTCGACGGTGGCTGGCTGACCTAGCCGGCTCTCGCCAGGGGCGGTGCCGGGACGGGTCTTCCGCGTCGGGATGCTGGTGTTGGGCTGCCGGGTTGCGTCAGCCGTTGGCTTGCAGTGTCGTGGGGTATCGGTTGAGTTTCTCTCCACCGGTTTCGGTGCACAGGATTATGTCCTCGACGCGTACACCAACGCGGCCGGGCCAGAACACCGAGGGTTCGATGGTGAACGTCATCCCGGCCTGCAACGGCGTGTCGTCTTCTTCGGAGATGTAGGGCTCCTCGTGGACGTCCATGCCGATGCAGTGGCCCGTGCGATGCCGGAACCAGTCGCCGTATCCGGCGTCGACGATCACCTGTCGGGTGGCATGGTGCACGTCTGATGCCTTGACTCCAGGCCGCACGGCGTCGATGCCGGCCTGCTGGGCGGCCATGACGATTTCGTAAACTTCGGTGTATTCGGCGCTGGGCTGACCGATGTGGATGGTGCGCCCGAAGTCCGAGCAATAGCTGTTCCAGACCGCTCCGAAGTCAAATGACACGCCCATCTGCTTGGTTAGTGGGTTGTGCGACACGCGCACCGATGCGTCGCGCCTGTCCAGTGGGCCCATTGACCACACGGCGGTGTCGAAAGACCATGTGCGGGCACCCTCGCGCAGCATGTAGTGGTTCACCTCCTCCGCGATGTCCATCTCGGTCACGCCGACGTCGACGCGTCCTGCGGTGCGGCGCATGGCCTCATCGGCGATGCGGCAGGCCTCACGCATCAGTGCCAGCTCCGGCGGGCTCTTGATGCGCCGTAGCCGGTTCACTAGCGGCGTGCCGTCGACGAGTTGTCTGCTGCCGAAGGCTTCCATAAGGCGAAGCACCGCGGATCCCCAGGTGCGGGCGCCTATGGCGAGCCGCCCCGAGCGTGGCTGCGCCGCGGCTACGCGGGCGAAGATCGCAGGGCCGTCGTCGAGTTCGCTCACGCTGTAGACCTCGCCGGGCACGCCTTCGGGCAGGTCGAACTCGACATAGTTGCGGGGCAGCACGAACACTGGGTCGCGACGCGGTGACAAGAACGCGCCGGCCACCCAGCCGTGGGCGTAGTTGACCTCGCCGAAGGTCGGCACACGACGCTCCAAACCGGTCAAGTACTCTAGATCAGCGCCGATCGGCAGCCACATTACCCCCACTCCGGCGTTCTCGAGCACCGGATCGAGCGCACGGCGCCGAGCCTCGTAGTCGGCTTCGTCGAATCGGTGCACGTGCGTTTCAAGCGTTTCGGTCATGGGTGCTCCTTTGGCTTTGGTGGATTGGTGGCGAAGAGTGCGTTCATCTCGGTTGCCGACAAATGACACGGGTGGCAGAGTGCGGGCGGCGAAAGCGAATTGCGGACACGGGAAGACTCCGGCAGCTTGGCTACAGACGGGCCGCGGCGCGCAACACGCTGCAAGCTTGTTTGGGCTTGTCGGGGTGGTCCCACTCGACGTCCACGATGATGTCGTCCACGCCCGCCTCCGCGAGAGCGCTGATCCGACCCGCGATGTCGTCGGCGCGGCCTGCGGAGCCCGTGATCTGAAGCACCACCCGCATCTCCGAACTGTCGCGGCCGACGGCGCGGGCGTGCTTTCGAACCGACTCGATTCCCACGGCCAGTGCCGATGGGTCGAGCGCGTCGACGGACTGCAAGGCGACCCAGCCATCGCCGAGGCGCCCCGCGCGGCGTCGCGCCGGGCCGCTGAGACCGCCGACGAGGATTCCGATGGGCTCTGTCGGCGTCGGGCGGCAGGTCATCTCGACGGGAACAGGGTAAGGGTCGTCCGCATCGCGGACCCCGAGCACACCGGACCACACTTGGCGCGCCGCGTCCATCCACGCGTCGAGCAATCTGCCGCGCTGCGTGTAGGCGACCTGCACGGCGTCGAACTCTTCCTCGAGCCAGCCGACGCCCACACCCAGAACGCACCGCCCCGCCGCCTCAACAGACACGCTGGCCATCTGCTTGGCGGCGACCAGCGGCGAGCGCAGCGGCGCCACCAGCACAGCCGTGCCCAGCTCGATGCGGCTCGTCGCCGCCGCGGCGATGCCCAAAGCGACGATCGCGTCGGACCAGCCCGTCTCGGCTGGCCACGGCACCCGTCTGTCGGCGCTGAACGGATACGCGCTGCGATGCCTTGCGGGCATGGCCAGATGGTCGCTGGTCCATAGCGAATCGAACCCGGCGTCCTCAAGGCGCCGCGCGGCTGCAGCAAGCCCGATCTCCAGCGGAGCAACACCCGCGTTCGGGTAGCGGGCCCCGATCCTGATCGCACGATCACCGCGCACAGGGTCTCTCCTAGGCTTGTTCGCAGTGCCATTCGTCGTGGCTCTGGCAGCGTCGGTCATATCGTCACGTACCCGTCAAGCAGGTCTTCATGATGCCGCTCGGGGTCGCGTTCGGCGGGATCGCCGTAGCCGCCGCCTCCGCCGGTGGCGACGCGGATGCGCGTGCCGCGAGGGGC
>CAYGBI010000102.1:0-10291 GCA_964348085.1 uncultured Pseudomonadales bacterium
CCAGCGAGCACCATTGCGCCGTCTCGAACGCCCCTGTCAGCAGACGGAGGAACCGCTCGGGCCTCGCCAATTCCATCAGGCCGCCCAGGGACCCTTCCTCGTCCGCCACCGCCACGTAGATCAGAATCCCCGCCATGGGTTCCTTGCCGGTCGCGCAATAGATGCGCTCTTTCAGCGAGGCGGCCGGATACCCCGCCTCCGCCTCCAGCCGGCGGATCAGGATGTGGGCCAACGCATGGCAGAGCAGGAAGCGCGGCGAGACTTCCACCTCGGCACCGAGCAGGCCGGCTCGCTGGACGTATCGTTGCGCAAAGGCGTCAGCGCGCTCGTGCAGCGCATCGCTTCGCTCCCAGCGTTGCAGTAGCGGCTCGTCGAGAGTGAAGAAGATGCCTTCCCCGTACAGCTCCATGGCGGGCAGCCAGTCGCTCTCGCGGGCGATGTCCGGCGGCGTCGTGCGCTCACCGCCGGCGCGTCGAAACCCCAACAACACCATGATCTCCTTGAGCTTGTTTACCGCGACCAGACGAGAGACGGCAGCGACGGTCCGGCGTGCGGCCCCGGCCGCCAACGTGCTGCCGACCGCTTGCCAAGCGGCCGTGTGGTGTTCGGTAACAAAGTCCTCGTCTTCCTTGAGATCGGGAATCGGCTCGGTCAATGCTTGGTACTCGCTTCTTAGCAAGTCGCCGCCGGTGATCGCTTCGCCATACAGGGGGTAGCCCGCATCGATCTCCGCCATGGCCTCCTTGATGTCGCCGGGGGCGCAGCCAAATTCGGTAGCGATTCGCCTGATCGCGCCCTTTCGCGCCAAGCGGTTATTCGCGTTCCGTATCCTTTGCTGGTGCCGGGAACTGCCGTAGAGGCGGTCCGTAATCGTCCCGCGGCGGATCCGCGACTCCGGCGGGATGACGAGGGCCGTGCGGCTTACGGCCGAGTGAACCCGCACGTCGTTGATCTCCATTAGCCAAGCGGGAGTCGCCAAAGTCTCGGCCGGAGGCTCGCGAATCCAAGGCTGCTGCCTACTGTGGGGCGGGAATGGCCATCGTGACGGCAAACCACCGCTCGACTCGCAACGGGTGCATTCAACTTGGCGCCGGCCTGCCCGTTCGACCAGTTTCAGGTAAGGCGTCCAGTCGGCGCGGCATTGGCGCTGATTGGGATTGCGAGCGTTCGGGTGGGCCAACTCGTGCCAAGGAACATCGGCCAGATAGCCGTCTTCATGCACCAAGACCCAAGGCGCCTGCTCCAGCTTGCCGCCACATACGCACTTCCCTTGGGTGCTCTCGACCGCGTTCGCTTCAGGCCCACCGTGTTGAACCTCTTCCCGCTTTCGCCAAGGCGCACGATGCATAAGGCCGCACCCTAGGCAGCGCATCCAAAGCGGGAACCGGTACGCCGGTATCCAGCCAAGCACCCTCCCGGCCTGCTCCCTAGCGATGGGGGGCTTGCAAAGGGTTTGGGTGATGCCGAGAGCGCTGCGAACCTGATCGACGTAGCGGATCTCCCGACTCCGGGGATCGCGGCCCCATTCCCGAATGTCCGGCACCACCATCAAGCGGTCCGAATCGCGCACGATCGCGCCGACAGAGCAGTGGCCCAACAGGTGCGAGAGCCGCACGGAAAGGTAGTCCTCAGTCAATGCGCTTCAAACTCCCCGTGCTTTCCACATTGCGCATCGAGTGCAATGTCCGCCACAGGCCCGGGCGCGAGTCGCCGTGGCTGCAAAGCAGCCGGTCGGCGTTTTTTTCGTTGTCGGGGGATTGGTAATTGAGTCGGCGCTTCGCCTGTTTGCAGCGCTGCGCCTCGTCGTGCCATTCCCTGACGAGGCGGTCGAGGTGGGAATCCATGTCGCGGGCTGGTTCGGGTTCGAGGTGCGAATACATGCCGCGGGTTCGCCCGGGTTCGACGACGGCGCGCCGGCAACGCCGCTTCAGCTCGGCGACCACCGCCTCGACCTCCGGCGAGTGTCGATCAAACTCGCCCGCCGATTGGTTCGCCCGCAGACCGGCGACGGTATGTCGCAGCGCGATCACCAAGGCGGCGTGCAAGGCGCGGGAGCGAACTTGATAGGTATGGGGCGTGACGCTGCTCGGCTCCACGAAGCGATAGAAGGACTCGTGATACGGGCGGAAGCTCTCGTAGTGCGACAGGCTCCGGGCCTGATACCGGTAGTAGTTGGCGAACACCAGGCCCGGGATCTCGGCGCGGCCCACGCGGCTGGTCGCCTGGATGTACTCCGCGGTGGTCAGCGGCTGGCCGTTGACGATCATCAGCGCGAGGCGTGCGACGTCCAAGCCGACGGAGACCATGTTCGTCGCCAGCACCGCGTCGAGACAATCGTTGTCCTCCCGGGAGTTCGCCAACCGTCGGAAGGTCTCGGCGTTCTCTTGGGCGGTTTGCATGCTCGTGAGCTGGACGACCTCGGCATTCCCGGGCCGTGCGAAAAAGCCGTTGGACTCCCGGTCGGCGACGCCGCGTTCACCGGCGAGACCAGTGCCGCGCAAGGCCGCATTCACATCGTCGTGGGGTTCGTCGGCGGGAGTGCTGCCTTCATCGGCGCGGCTGGACCTTCTGGCTTCCAGATGCTCCTCGACGAGCCATCCACCGAAGTCGCGTACATCGGTGACGAAGGCGTTGTGACTGTTGCCCACGCCCCTAAGGCTGCCGTGATAGACCACTTGGGTCCACCATGCGTCGAGCAGCGCGTCCCGATCCCGGTCCTCGCCGAAGATCGTCGGCGGCGCCAAGAGCAGCGCGGCGGCGAGCGGCGCCAGACAATGCTGTTGATCGAGCAAGGGCGCCAGATACCCCACATAGAGGCGTCCGGGACGCTCAGTATCGGTGCGGGCGAAGTAGGAATCGTCGCAAGACAGGCCCGGCGGTGGAAAAACCGCCAGATCCCGCGCATACAGGTGCCGCACCTGTTCACTCGCCATGCGGATGGTCGCGGTGGAGGCGATGTACTTGGGGCGAACCCCGCGCCGGGTAAGCAGGGTATCGAAGCCCGCTTCGTACAGCCCCGCCACCGAGCCCAAGGCACCCGTGACCAGATGCAGTTCGTCTTGGATGACCAGTTCCGGCGGGCGCGAGGGTGGACGCAAGCTTGTGCCCGCCCCGAAGAACCTCCCGGCCCGTTCCTCCCAAGCGACGCGGGCGAACTTGTCGATGGTGCCGATCAGCAGCGACGGCGGATTCTTGTAGAGCGCCTCGTCCACCACGTTGCAGGGCAGCGGGCGGTCATCCGCACCGAATTCGCAATCGCCATTGACGCAGTGGAAACGGAAGTCGCTTTCCGTGGCGCGATAGCCGTGCGTCGCGTCGAATGGCGACTGGCACCAAGGACAACCCCTCAACAGCAAGTCGTGCCGCGCCGCCGGCACCCCCGCCCGGATGTCATCCACGAGCTTCATGGCCTGATCGAACCGGTTGGGGCTGCTCGCGCCGCCCACCCATATGCCGATAGCGATGGGTTCCTCGCCGAGCCTCGCGGGATTCTCTCGGCGAATCAATTCCAAGGCGCACATCATGCGCGCCGCCCGTTCGAATTGCTGCCGGGTCAGCAGACGCAGCGTGTAGCGCATGAAGGCCGCGGTGCCACCGCCGGTGTCGGGGTACTTCAATCGGCGCCAGACGATCAGGAACGCGATCAGACCTAGGTACGCTTCCGTCTTGCCGCCGCCGGTCGGGAACCAGATCAGGTCCAGCACGTCTCGAAAATCGTCGCCTTCTCGGATCGCGGATTCCATGACCGTAAGCAGGAAGGCGAGCTGGAAGGGACGCCAGCGATAGTCGCCATCGTCGGTTTCCTTGCCGTTGATGCGGTCGGCCTGACGCATCTGCTCGAACATCGCCCGGTTGGCCAACCGAAACGACTCGGCCGCGAGCCGGTTGGTGCGGAGCAGCTCGATGCAGCGCCGCATGCGTTCGCGGGCGACGTCCATCCTCTTGCAGATGCGTTGCGCGGCGCCCCGCTCGCGGGCGTCCGAGAACTCGGAGGCGTTAGCGCGCTGCTGGCGGATCCAGTCGGCGTACCCCGAGCAAAAGCGCACCAGCTCGTCGTGCATGGGGGCATCGGCGAGGTAACGGAGTTCAAGAACCCCGTCGTCTCCGCCGGTGTCGACCGTCATCATCGGCGCCTCCGCCTGGGGCATGAACTCGGATTGGATCCGCCGAGTGCAGCCCGGCGCCACGTCCCAGTCCACCGCTGCGCCGTGACCGACGGCGTAGATGCGCCGGTCCCGGTACTGGAGTTCGAGTTCCTGCTCCTCCTCGGTGAGCAGGCTCGGATCGACCCGGGGATATTCGACCAGATTCCCAGCTTCGATGGCGCACTCGATCCGTGCTTCGAACAGGGACTTCTCCACCCGGTCTACGGTTCGTTGCCGCCCCGCGAGGTTGCCACCGAGCTGGTTCCGATTGAACAGCGTGACGGTGAGAATGACGCCGTCCCGATGCGGCCGAGCGCGAATGTCGATGCCGGCGCGGCCTTGCCAGATCGGTTCGCTTGTCGCGTCGCCTCTCGACCAAGTCAGGGCATGCTCCTCAAGCATCGTTCTCTCGTAACGGGGCGACCGAAACCGTCCCGTCTCGCCGCGCTCGCCGGCGCCATCCTTATAGATGGCGGCGGACGCGGTGATCGAGAGCCGCACATCGCCCCGAACGCAGCAGGAGAATCCAACCGAAGAGGGCGGGACGTACCGCCGCCGACGCGCCGGTTGCACCAATGTCCGGTCTTCCGGTTCGTCGCCAGCGAGCGCCTCCTCGTCTTCGTCTTCGAACTGATCCGGCTCGGAACCGCTCTCTTGGCTTACCGAGGCGGGATCGATCCCGGACGCGCCGGGTTCGACGGGATGCAGCACGCCCGTCGGATAGCGCTCCAGCGGGGACATCGACAGGGAGCCTTCTTGGGCGGGCCCGACGAGTTGTCGGCGCAACCAATCCACGAGCCGCTTCCGAGCTTCGAGGTAGATCATGGCCCGGCCGGCACAGGGGCGGCTTATGCGCGGCGAGGGCCGCGTTTGCGCGTGCCGCGGCGGGGAATGTCGAGGCGTTGGCGACGTTCCCAGAGGCTTTTGCGGCTGATGCCCAACTCGCTCGCGAGCTCCGTCTCCGTAAGTCGGTCTTGATTGTCGAGCACGAAACGCACGAAGTAGCTTTCCAAGCTGCTGGATGCCTCCGACTTGGCCTCGACCAAGGGCTTCGCTCCGCGTCCGGCATCAATAGCCAACAGGCCGGCGTCTATGGTTCTGCTGCGGCAGAGAATGACGGCGCGTTCCACCGCATTCGCCAATTCACGCACATTGCCCGGCCACGCGTAGCGACGCATGGCCGCCAAGGCATCCGCCGAGAAGGCCAAGTCGCGCTTGTTGAGCTTGGCGGACTCATCTTTCAGAACGGCAACGGCGATCGCCACGACATCCTCGCTGCGGTCGCGCAACGGCGGCACCGCGAGCGAGACGGCGCTTACGCGACAGTAGAGCTCCTCGCGGAAGCAGCCGTTGGCGACGAGTTGCTCTAGGTCTTGGTGCGTGGCGGCGATCACCCGCAGGTCCAAGCGTCGTTTGCCGGCGCGGCCGGGCAGTTCCACTTCGCCGTCCTTGAGAAAGTGCAGCAAACGATCTTGCGCGGGTGCCGACAGATCACCAATCTCGTTGAGGAACAGGGTGCCGCCGTTGGCGGCATCGGCCAGCCCTTGCCTGCCGGCGCTGGCCGCGCCCGACTGTCCGCCGGCGCCCGCCCGCTCGTCGCCGAACAACTCCGCTTCAATCAACGCCTCGGGAATGGCTGCGCAATTCACCGCAATCATGCGCGCACGGTGGCGGCTGCTGGCCGCGTGCAGCGCCCGGGCGACCAGTTCCTTGCCGGTGCCGGACTCGCCTCGGATCAGCACCGTGGTATCGGTTGCGGCGACGGCGCGCAAACGACGAAAGAGGTCGCGCATCGGTCGGCAGTCGCCGATCATCGACGCGAAGTTGTTGCGCCCGGCGGCCGGCGCCTCGCCGGCGGCGCGCCGGACGGCAGCGGACAGCGCAGCGGCGGTAAACGGGCGCGGGACGTAATCGGCCGCGCCGCGGCGAGTACACTCCACCGCGTCGCGAATGCTCGGGTTGTCGGCCACCACGACCACCGGCGCGACCACAGCGAGGGCGATCAGGTCGCCGGCGTCGAGCAATGCGGCGTCGACGACGATGGCCGCCAAGCCGGCGCATTCGGTGCGCCGCGCTGCGGCGAGGTCCACCGCCAGACAGACTCTGAACTCGGCGAGCGCGTCTCGCAGCTCGCGCCGACGAGACTCCTCGCCCTCGACAACGAGAACCGAAAGCGGTGCGAGATCAAGCGCCATGGGCACCATGTTAGCCTACGGTGTAGGCATTGGCTTACACGGTAAGCCCGACGAACCCCGCTAGCGTCCTCGCCTTCGGCACGAGGCTCATGTGCCAATGTCGCACGGCCCAGTCGAGCATGATGTCTACACTCTCCTGCGGCGGTTCAAGACCGATCAGCGAAAGCACGGCGGCGATGTTGTGCCGGGCTGTGCGGTCGTCGACCCTAGTGACCGCATTGCGCTTCGAAAGCTTGACCCCGGAAGACTCGACTATGACCGGCAAGTGGCCGTAGCTTGGCGGCGTCAAGCCAAGCCTGTCGATGAGGTGCAACTGACGGGGAGTATTGTCAAGTAAATCAACGCCCCGAACGACATGCGTGACGCCCATGAGCGCATCATCGACCACCACGGCGAGCGGATAGGAGGCCATGTCGTCACGCCGCCAGACGATGAAATCCCCCACCTCGGCGGCGACATCCTGCGCGAATCGGCCCTGCACGCGATCCTCGAAAACGTAGCGCGGTGTGCGCTTCGAGACGTGGATGCGCACCGCGTTGCCGGCTCGGGGGAGGCGCAGTTCGCGGCATGTGCCGGGATAACGAGCGCTGCCGCGCAGGGTTTTGCGTGTGCAGCGGCAGGCGAAGCAGCGGTCTTCCAGCTTACGCAGAGCAGCTCGATAATGCTCCGCATGATCGCTTTGATACCAAACCGGACCGTCCCACCAAAGGCCGTGCGCCGCCAAGCTCGCGAGGATGGACGTCTCGGCATTTGCGGCCACGCGAGGACGGTCGAGATCGTCGATGCGTAACAGCCAGCGCCCCCGATTCGCCCGGGCATCCAGCCAAGAGGCGGTCGCCGCGAGCAAAGAACCTAAGTGCAACGGCCCCGACGGGGTCGGCGCGAAACGTCCCGTGTAGGGCGGGTGCGACGATTCGGTATGGGTCGCCGGCGCTAACGTTCTCGTGCCCGACACCGGCCGTGGCGACGGGACGCTGGCGCCACAAAAGCCGTTGCCTATGGCACCGCCTTTTGCTCCAGCCCAAGCCACCCTATCACTCCGGCGCCGCCTTTCGCCCCAACCCAAGCCGCCCTATCACTCCGGCGCACTTCGCGGCTGACGCCGCCAAGTCCCACGCACTGCTAGCGCCACGAAGGCCATCGCCTTCCGGCGCCGCCTTTCGCCCCAGCCCAAGCCGCTCTATCACTCCGGCGCACTTCCCGGCTGACGTCGACAAGTGCGACGGACTGCTAGCGCCACGAAAGCCGTCGCCTCACGGCGCCGCCTTTCGCCCCAGCCCAAGCCGCTCTATCACTCCGGCGTACTTCCCGGCTAACGCCGCGAAGTACGCCGGACTGCTAGCCGCGCAACTGGCGCTCGCGGAGTTCGTCCAAGGCTTTGCAGTCCACGCACTGCGTGGCGGTGGGTCGAGCCTCCAACCGACGCAAGCCGATCTCCACGCCGCAGGTGTCGCAGTAGCCGTAGTCGTCTTGCTCGATGCGGTCCAACGTCTCGTTGATTTTGCGAATCAAACGCCGTTCGCGATCCCTCGTGCGCAGTTCGATGCCGAGTTCTTCTTCTTGCGTGGCGCGATCCAACGGATCGGGGAAGCTCGACGCCTCGTCCTGTAGGTGATTGACCGTGCGGTCCACCTGTTCCATCAGCTCGCGACGCCATTCCTGAAGCATGTTGCGGAAGTACTCGATCTGCGCCGAGCTCATGTACGGCTCGTCCGGGGCCGGGTTGTAGTGGTCGAAGTTCCTGAACGGCGACTCCGCACTCGCCCGGTTGACTTTCTCGTGCGCACGGTCTTCGGCGGTGACAGGTTCTGCAATGGGCTTTGCTGGCATTTGCTTTGTCCGTATGCTCAAAGAGCGCCGCTTATGGGCGGTTGCGAAAGGCGCGTCAAATTACCAAAAGAGCCATCGAATGACCATATCCCAGCGGCGTTCGCGCATGGCGCCGGGCAACGCGCCGGTTTATGGCGTCGCCACCGTCGCTGGGCCGGCGCTGGCCGACCGCGTCGCCAACATCGCCCCCTTCAAGGTGGTTGAAGTGCTGCAACGCGCCAAGGAATTGGAGCGCCAAGGTCGCCAAATCGTCCATTTCGAGGTCGGCGAACCGGACTTCCCGTCCGCGCCCGCGATCGTCGCCGCGGGCATCCGAGCGCTCGAAGCCGGACACACCGGCTACAGCGAAGCGCTGGGCATGCCGGCACTACGGGAAGCCATCGCCGCACGCTATGCGAACTATGGCTTGGACGCCGGACGCGTCGCGGTCACCACGGGTGCGAGCGGCGCCCTCAACTTGCTCGCGCAAGCGCTGATAAATCCCGGCGACGAGGTGCTCTTGGCGGACCCGGGCTATCCCTGCAACAACGTATTCGTCGCATCGGCAGGCGGCGTCACCCGGCCAATCGCCGTCGATGAGCGCACCGGATTTCGGCTTACCCGCGAGCTCATCGAAGCGGCGTGGACGCCAAACACCGCCGGCGTCTTGCTCGCCAGTCCGTCGAATCCCACCGGCAGCTCGCTGCCGGGCGACGAGCTAGCCAAGATCGGCGAGTTCGCTCGCGGACGGGGCTTCGTCATCGTCGACGAGATCTATCAAGGTTTGCTTTACGACGGCGACGCGGCATTGACGGCGCTCGCCGTCGACGACGGCTTTTTCATCGTCAACAGCTTCTCCAAGTATTACGGCATGACCGGCTGGCGGCTGGGCTGGCTGGCGTCGCCAGCGTGGGCAATGGACGCCATCGAGCGCCTCGCGCAAAACCTCTACATCGCGCCGCCCACGATCGCTCAGTACGCCGCCATCGAAGCGCTGCGACCGTCGGCGATCACCGTTCACGAGGAGCGCCGCCGCATCTTCGCGCGCCGCCGGGACGTGCTGCTCGAAGGCTTGGCCGACCTCGGCTTGCCGGCCGCCCACCGGCCGACGGGCGCCTTCTACGCCTACGTGAACATCTCCCATACCGGCTTGGATGCCGAAACCTTCTGCACCCGCCTGATCGAGGAGTTCGGCGTCGCGGTGACGCCCGGCACGGACTTCGGCCAGCACCGGGCCACGGACCACGTGCGCTTCGCATTTACCGTGGAAGAGCGGCAAATCCGCCTCGGCCTGCAACGCTTGGCGCAAGCGCTCGAACAGTTCAAGGGAGCGTAGCCGTCGACTTCGCTCCGCCGCTTCGCCCCGGTGTGCTGATCCGCCGCTACAAGCGTTTCCTCGCCGACATCCGCAGGCAGGACGAGGATGCGCCCATCACCATCCACTGCCCCAATACCGGCGCCATGACCCGTTGCGCCGAACCGGGCTGGGCGATCTGGTATTCGACGTCCGACAATCCGCGCCGCAAGTATCGACACACTCTGGAGCTCGTGCGCGACGACGAAGGCCACTTGATCGCCATCAACAGCGCTCGGGCCAACGCGGTGGTGGCCGAAGCGCTCGCGGAAGGCTTGCTGCCGAGCATCTCGACAAGGGACGCGCCGGTGCGGCGCGAAGTCGCCATCCCGGGCGAACGCGGGCGCTTCGACCTCGTCGCCGGCGACGTATATGTGGAGGTGAAAGCGGTGACGCTGAATCTTGCCGGCACGGGCGCCTTCCCCGACTCCGTGAGCCTTCGGGCTACCCGCCACGTCAATGCGCTGGCGCGGCTCGCCCGGTCGGGTCGGCGCACCGCGTTGGTGTTCTGCGTCCTACACACCGGCATTCGCACGGTGCGGCCGGCGCACGAGGTCGACCCCGACTACGCTCGCGCATTGCGACTCGCGGCAGCCGGTGGTCTGGAGTTGGTGGCGCTACGCTGCCGCATTTCGCCGCTCGGCATTGGTGCTATCGACACATTGCCCGTGCGTTTGGCTTGACGTGAACGAGGGTCGGCGTTCCGCGCGTTTTCGACAGCTCGGGGCTACGCGCTAGTGTCCTGTACCAAAAATGGGTTGAATTAATGATTGGGCTCCCGGACCTCC
>CAYGBI010000103.1:0-9961 GCA_964348085.1 uncultured Pseudomonadales bacterium
CGTCGGCGACGCCGACCCGCCCGACGCCGCCACCGCATAGGCGGTCGCGCCCGGGGCGGGCTGGCCGTGCCGATGCCGCCGCCGTCGCAAGTGGCGTTCTCGCCTTCGACGGCAGCGAACGCGAACTCCGTCACGCCCCCGCCACCAATAATCGGATCGTCACGTCGACGACGGCACCGATCGCCCAAACGGCGACGACCCTCGGTCGGATCCGCCGGAAGTGCCGCCGGCCATGTCCATCCAGCCGGCCAAGCGACGTTCGGTCGGCACGGTTCCTTCCCGCTCGGGTTCGGGTGCATCGCAAAGGGACTGGAGGCCCTCCGTGAACACCCCTGTGCCTTCACGGACGGAGATGCCGCTGTCACTCCTAGGGTCGGCAAGAACAAGGTCGCCTCCATGCGACACCGGCTTCTTGCCGCCCGATTGGTACGACCGTTGGCCCGAACCACCTCGACGGCAATCTGATCCGGCGTCTCGAGGACAAACACACGCGCGTCGAGTGGCTGCGCTTCCTCGAGCGGATCGACGAGTTGACGATCCACGTCGTCGCCGACGACTACGCCACGCACGAGCACGCCAAGGTCCGGGCGTGGCTCGCCCGTCGCCCGCGGTTCGAGACGCGCTTCACGCCGACCTCGGGGTCGTGGCTCAACCTGGTCGAACGCTTCTTCGCCGACCTGACCGCCGCGATCCGCGCCGGCGTCGCCGCGCTGCGGCGCGGGATCGCGCGCCACTTGGCTGCGTACGACGACGATCCGCGACCCTGCCGTTGGACCGCCAAGGGCGAAGACGTCTTGGCGAAGACCAAGCGCGCCCGGACGCGGCTGGCGGAGGTCCGGGAGTCCAATCATTAATTCAATCTATTTATGATATAGAACACTAGCGCCACAAGAACCGTCGCCTACGGCACCTTTTGCCCCAGCCCACGCCGCCCTATCACCCCGTCGGACTTTCACGGCTGGCGCCGCCAAGTCCGACGGGGTGCTAGCGCCAAAGCGGTCGCCTACGCCTGCACCGCCTTTGCTCCAACCCAAGCCGCTCTAGTACCCTGTCCGCTTTCGCCGCTTGAGGCGGCCAAGTTCGACGGACCGCTCCTAGGAGGAAACCATGTCGAAAATTTCCGAAGACCCGCGTATCGACCCGCGCATCAAGGCGCTCTTCTCGGCCATGCCGGAAATGACCAACCCGGGGGATGCCGAGAGCCGCGAGCAACTGCTGCGCGAGGCCGACTCGGAACAAGCGAAGGCGGCGGCGAACGGCATGCAGGCGTTCCTCGATCTGTGCGACACGGAAGAAGTCGCGCCGTCCGCCGGCCTGCGGGTGGAGACCAAGACGTTCGAGTCGCAGCCGGACGGCAACACGATCAAGGTGCAATACATCCGCCCGGACAACGACGACGCGTTGCCCTGCGTCTACTACATCCACGGCGGCGGCATGCAGTCGATGTCCTGTTTTTTCGGCAACTACAAAGCGTGGGGGCGAATCATCGCCGCGCAAGGCGTGTCAGTGGCGATGGTGGACTTCCGCAATGCGCTGACGCCGTCCTCGGCACCGGAAGTCGCGCCGTATCCCGCCGGCCTCAACGACTGCGTTTCCGGCGTGAAGTGGTTGGTGGAGAACGCCGCGGCACTCGGCGTTGATGCCGGCAACATCATCGTGGCCGGTGAAAGCGGCGGCGGCAACCTCACGCTCGCCACCGGTTTGCGGCTTCTTAAGGACGGCGACATCGGCTTGGTCCACGGCCTATACGCGCTCTGCCCCTACATCGCCGGCCGTTGGCCGCTGCCGGAGAACCCGTCGTCGACCGAGAACAACGGCATTCTCCTCGACCTGCACAACAACCGGGGCGCCTTGGCCTACGGCATCGAGGAACTGGAAGACGGCAATCCGCTGGCGTGGCCGGGCCTCGCCACCGAGGACGACGTGCGCGGCCTGCCGCCGGTGGTGGTCAGCGTCAACGAATGCGATCCGCTTCGCGACGAGGGCGTGAACTTCTACCGCCTGCTGTTGCGCGCCGGCGTTTCGGCCACTTGTCGTCAGGTGATGGGCACCATCCACGGGACGGAGATTTTCCCGGTGAGCTGCCCCGACGTCAGCCGGGAAACGGCGCGTAGCATCGCGGACTTCTGCCGCGGTGCGACGCGTTAGCGCGACGAGAGCCGTCGCCTTTCGCCTCAGCTCCCGTAGCACATCGTTGGCTTCGCCGCTAAGCGGCCGAAGCCGCCGATGTACCGCTTGGTGACACTTCCGGTGCTGCCGGCAGCGTCACTTTGAACAGCGCGCCCGACGCCGACGGCGCGAGCACGATGTGGCCGCCGGCGGTGTGGATCAGCGTTCGGCAGATGGCGAGGCCCAAGCCGGTGCCGCCTTGGTCTTTCCGGGTGGTGAAGAAAGGATCGAACACATGTTCCCGGTTGCCGGCGGAGATGCCGGGCCCGTCGTCGCGCACCGTGAGTTCAACCGCTGCGCCGTTCTTCGCCACCAGCAGGTCCACTCGCGAGGCGCCGTAGTCGAAGGCGTTGTCGATGAGGTTGTGCAGAACGGCGTGAATGGAAGTTCGCGGGATGCGCGCCCAAGCCGGCGGGCCGTCGGCGACATGCACGCCGGCTTTGGCGACCGACCGGGCGACCGCTTGCACGTCGGTGGTTTCGTCGCTCACCGTCGCCATGTCCGCTTGCGCCATGGCCACTAGGCCTTGCGTCAGTCGCTCGAGACGCTCGATGTCGTCGGCGATGTTGTCGACGAAGTGTTTGGCGTCCTCGGGAGACATGGTGGCGTCGTCGCGCAACAACTCCGCTGCCCCGCGCATCGCGGCGATGGGCGTTTTGAACGCGTGGCTCACATGGCGCGCGAAGTCGCGCAGGTAGTTGGTGCGGCGATGCAAGTTGCTCACCATGGCCTCGATGCTGTCGGCGAGTTCGGCGAGTTCGTGGACGCGATACGGGCGGCCGCGCTCGAAGCCCGTCGCCTCGCCTCGCGAAACTTGGGTGGCTGCTCGTGCGAGCCGTCTGATCGGCAACACCAACGTACGGGCGGCGATAATCGCCACCACGAACCCTACGACAAGGAATACCGCCGCGCCCTGCATCAACAAGACGCGCTTCGCGTATAGGGCGTCCAATATGTTCGACGGGCGGCGAGACACCACCGCGACACCGACTAGCTTGTCGCCGGAGAGGCCGGAGAGAATGGGGTACGCAAGGGAAACCTCGACCGTCGCGCCGCGCACGACGCCTTCCACGGGCAGGCGAGTGTCCTTGGCGACTCGCCGCAGGCGCTGGCCGACTTGCCCGGCGAGCGCTTCGCCTACTTCACCGACATGCGCCAGCGACTCGCCGCGGCCGCTTGCCGTCGTGGCCACCACGACGCCTTGCCCGTCGAGCAGCCATATGCGGGCCTTCGTGGCCTCAGCCGCGTTGTCGAGCAAAGGGGCTATGCGCTCGCCGACGCGCATGGCCAAGCGGTCGGCGGGTGCGGCGGCGACGGGTGCCGGGAACGGCGGCGCGATGTCGGCGGTGCCGAAGTCGAGCAGCGGCGGCTTGCTGGGCGTGGCCAGCTCGATCTCGGCGCCTTGCCGCGGCACGTCGTTCGCCAGTTCGAGGAGCATGGTTTGATAGGCGGCGGACACCAAAGTGGCCACTATTCGGAGGTCGGCTTCGGTTTGGCGCAGCAGCGTCGTCTCGTGGATGCGCAGCATGTACACGCCGACGAGGGGCAGCAAGAGGACGAACAGGCTGACGAGGACGAGCAGAGTGCGCAGGCGCAGTTTGATTCGCGGAGTTCGCGCTCCGTCGCCGCCGTTCACAAGGCTGCCCATTGCGTTATGGTACTACCGCAAGTCGCGAGGTCGCGTGCCCAAGGCTGTCGGTCGGCGTGTGTTGCAGCGAACGCGCGCCGGGCGTGAAGGGTAGGGATTGGTGGTCTGGGTCAGAATATCGATAGCGCTTGGCTTCTGGCTTGCCAGCGCCATCCTGCACCGCATGGTCTCGGACTTCGTCGCGACCAAGTTTCAGATGCCTTGGGGTGATTTCACGGCCGTCGACTATACGGTGGCGGGGATGGTTCTGGCCGCGGCCTCGTTGGTGCTGTTGGTCGCGTGGCAGGCTCGACGGCGGAGTTCGGTGAATGGCGGGCGAGACGGCGCTACGGGGGCGGCCAGATCCCCGACGTTGCAGTTGTGGACTTTGTGGCTGGCGGTGGTCGGCGTCTGTTACTGGACGCTAACCACGGTCAATGTGGAGTTCATCCACTATCCGCAGTACGGGCTGGTCGGCGGCTTGTTGGCGTGGGCATTGGATCCTCGGCGAGACCGACGGCTCGTGTTGGAGGTCATGCTGCTCTCGGTGGTGCTGAGCGCGGTGGACGAGTCGTTGCAGTACTTCTATCTGATGGAAGAGCAAAAGTACTTCGATTTCAACGACCTGGCGCTGAATCAGGTAGGTGTCTTCGCGGGTCTGTTGGTCTATTACGGTTTTCCGGATCGACAGCGGCTAGCGGCCGTCGGCCCTCGACGGCTGCTGGTCGCCCTGCTCTTGGGGTACGCGGTACTCGCCGTCGTCGCCGTCGCACTGGTCAACTCCGGCGGCATCGTGATCGAGCCGGACGATGAGCTGACGCAGGATGAAATCCTCCGTTTCGTCGGTGGCTTGCAAATCGCCTTGCAGTGGGAAGCCGGCATCTACGGCGCGGCGCATCCGAGCCGTATGGGTGGAACGTACTTCGTGATTGGCCCGCTAGGGTGGCTCGCGACGCTGGCCGCAACGATGCTCGTCGCGTGGCTTGTCGAGTTGAGGCTCCGCGCCGCAGGCCGGCGTTAGGCGCCTACGCTTGGCGTTCGATCAGGCCTTGCCGCTGTCTCGTGAGGCCAACGAACTTTGTCAATGACCGAGAGAAGAAACCAATGACAACGAGTGATTTTGTGTTGCCGGCGATAATGTCGCTATCCGGCGGCTTGACTTATTGGGTGGTTGGCGGCGAAGCGGGAATGGCGATTGCGTTTGCGACGGGAATGTTGCTTGCTGGATTGATCGCGTGCCCAATTGCGCGGCGATGGCGAGAAAATAGGGTTGCCGCACGGCGCGGCTAGCAAGCGATCACGGCGGGTGAAGTGCGCTAGTACCCGCCTTCCCGCAACGGCGCCGTAGGCGCGATCTTCGGCACGGTAGGCGCATGTTCAACCGACAACGAAGGCGTCCTTGCGGCGCCTTTCCTATGTCCGGCCGGCGAGACTGGTTGCGAGCAGTACCAGTGTGTGCGAGCACCCGCGTTTGCCGGCGCGATCCTCGGCTAGGCGACTCGCCCAACCGCACCCGTGCCGAGGATGGCCGGCGGCGTGCGCACGATTGCCGGCGGTACTGTTCCGCACCCACACCCGAAGCCATGCGCTGTGTCCAGGCCCCAAAGCGTTTCCCTAGCAGTCAACCGACCGCACTTGCCGGCGCTTGCCAACCGAACCGTTAGGCGATCCCCAATATCTCACGGTTGGCCGCGTCGTCCGTGCCTGCGGATGCGAAATCGTCGAATGCCCGATCCGTGACGCGAATGATGTGGTCCTTGATGAACCGCGCGCCTTCCCGGGCGCCGTCCTCTTGGTGCTTCAAGCAGCACTCCCACTCCAAGACCGCCCAGCCGTCGAAGTCGCAGGCGGCGAACTTGGAGAAGATGGACCGGAAGTCGATCTGCCCGTCGCCGAGGCTGCGAAACCGCCCCGGTCGGTTCACCCAATCCTCGTAGCCGCCGTAGACGCCGGCGCGGCCGCTGGGATTGAACTCGGCATCCTTGACGTGAAACATCTTGATGCGCTCTTGGTAGATGTCGATGAACGCCAAGTAGTCGAGCTGTTGAAGGATGAAGTGGCTTGGGTCGTAGAGGATGTTGGCGCGCGGGTGGTCGTTCACTTCGGCGAGGAAGCGCTCGAAGGTCACGCCGTCGTGTAGGTCTTCCCCGGGGTGGATCTCGTAACAGCAATCCACGCCGTTGTCCTCGAAGACATCCAGAATGGGCCGCCAGCGGGCGGCGAGTTCCTTGAATCCCGCTTCCACCAAGCCAGCCGGGCGCTGCGGCCACGGATACATCATCGGCCACAGCAAAGCGCCGGAGAAGGTCACATGGCTGGTAAGGCCGAGATTGCGGCTGGCCTTGGCCGCGAGTTTCACCTGTTCGCTGGCCCAAGCCGTCCGCTCGGCCGGCTTGCCGTGCAAGGAGGTCGGCGCAAAACCGTCGAACAGCCGGTCGTAGGCAGGATGTACCGCCACCAACTGGCCTTCGAGATGAGTGGAAAGCTCGGTGATGACGACGCCGCAGTCGCGCACGCGACCGTTTAGCTCGTCGCAGTAGTCCTTGCTTTCGGCAGCTTTGGCCACGTCGATGAACGCCGGGTTGCCGATCGGCACCTGAATGCCGACGAATCCCAAGTTCGCCGCCCACTTGGCCATGGACTCGATGTTGTCGAACGGATCCTCGTCCGCCATGAATTGGGCGAGGAAAATCGCCGGCCCTTTCAGAGTTTTCATATTCCGTCCTCTTGTGTTTGCCCGCCCTTGGCGTTACTTCTCGTCAACCAAGTTCACCCAAGTCGCCCCCGCCCGGGCGCTCGCCACGACAGCGTCGATAAACCTCATGCCGCGCACGCCGTCCGCAATCGTAGGGAAATCCAAGTTCGCATCGCTCGGTTCGCGGCCGGCCTTGCGCGCTTCGAGCGTGTCCGCGAAGTTGCGATAGAGCAGGGCGAACGCCTCGAGAAAGCCCTCTGGATGGCCCGCCGGCAGGCGTGTGCCGGCGGTGGCCGCTTCGCCGACGCCGGGGCCGCCGGTGCGCCGCACCTCGTAAGGACGGTCGGGCCAACGCACGATGAGCGAGTTCGGCGCCATCTGCGACCATTCCAAGCCGCCGGTTTCCCCATAGACGCGCAGCTTGAGTCCGTTCTCTTCACCCACCGCGACTTGGCTGGCGAAGAGAACGCCTTTCGCGCCGTTGGCGAAGCGCAACAGCACGTTGCCATCGTCCTCCAGACGCCGATTCGGCACGAACGTGGTCAGATCGGCGCACAGCGAGGCGATCTCGAGACCAGTGACGTACTCGGCCAAGTTCTCGCCGTGGGTACCGATGTCGCCCATGCACCCGGCCAGGCCGGAACGCGCCGGGTCCGTGCGCCACTCCGCTTGCTTATTGCCGGTTGCTTCCTCGCGCTCGGCAAGCCAGCCTTGCAGGTATTCCACGACCACGCGACGGATTTCGCCGAACGCGCCGGATTGCACGAGGTGGCGCGCTTCCTTCACCATCGGGTAGCCCGTGTAGTTGTGGGTGAGGCCGAAGACGAGGCCGGTGTCTTCGACCAGCTTCTCAAGGGTGCGCGCCTCGGCGAGGTCGAAGGTCACGGGCTTGTCCGACATGACGTGAAAACCGGCTTCCAAGGCGGCCTTGGCGATAGGGAAGTGAGTATGGTTGGGTGTCGCGATGACGACGAAGTCCATGCGCTCGCCGGCCGGCCGCTCGGCCTCGCCGTGCATCATCTGCTCGTAGTCGCCGTAGCTCCGCGCCGCATCGATTCCGTAGAGTGCAACCCCGGCCCGCCGACTCTTCGCGGGGTCGCTTGAAAACGCGCCGCAGACCAACTCGATGCGGCCGTCGAGTTCCGCCGCCATGCGGTGGACGGCGCCAATGAACGCACCCTCGCCGCCGCCGACCAAGCCCATGCGTAGTTTCGCCACCGCCCGCTTCTTCTGCTTTCAAGTTGCCGATGATTGAACGTGGATGCGCTTGGCGGGTCAAGGGGCGGTGGCGGCTCAACACATTCGGGACTTAAGGATCAGGCAGCCGCCTCAATTTCCCTCGCCCGAAAGGATCTCCCAAACCCGTTTGTACCCCATTCCGGAAAGCGCCGCTCCCTTGGGCCTCACGCCGTCCCAGTCATCGGCACCAAGTTCCTGCAGGAAGCCCCGAGCCTTTCCTACCGAATACCTGCCTTCGTCTTCTCCGGTGATCTCCCGGTATAGGCTGCCCAGCGCCTCGGCCGCGCTTCGCGGTGCCGAGTTCATCCGCATAAGTACGGCATCTTCGCTACTCACCCCGTGATAGATCATGGCCGGCAGTGCGTTTATCCGCCGTTTGTCGGTTTCCGAAAGCGTGTCGAAATCGATCCCCGACATCCGGCTGAGAGCCGATACACCCCATGTTCCGCTATTGACGATGGTGCGATAGATCGCCCTGCATGCATCCGTCAGTGCGCCGGTGCCCGCTTCATCATCCCTCTCGCGGGCGAAGTACTCCCTCGCGATCGCTTCCAGTCCCTTTCCATTCACCCAGTCGTTGGTGATCTCGGAGAGCTGGCTCCCGTCGCCCCCCTTGCCTCCCAGCTCAATCAGATCCTGCTTGAGTTGCGGCACCCGCAACATGACGCCGAACAGGTCCGCCATTCTGCCGCCGCTGCCGAACAGGCTCTCCGGCGCCCAGTCCGACACGGTTAGCTTGCCCTTCAGGTCCCTAATCCCACCCATCGCCATCCGGACGCCTTCGGGCGAAAAACCGGTGGAGTCCGCAAGCTCCGCGATCCCCTCCTGCATATCGGCGAGTTCACGGGCATACCTCTGCGTCGCAGCCAAGAGCGCATCCGCCTTTTGCCGCTGCTCTGGATCGTTCCGCATCGAGGTGTAGCCGTAGGTTTGTCTGAGAAGTTGCTCCGAATCCGAGAGGACCGCATCCAAATTTTTCTTCTCCGCCCACAGGTGCGCGATGTAGCAGCGAAAGTCCTCCCACTGGTCTTGCCAAAGCACATCCGATAGCCGTGCCAACGACCCTTGGGCCGCAAGCTCGTCAAGTAGCACCACGAGACGGGAGACGAGCGCCCCGGTGTTCAGGCTCACGAACTGGACTAGCGCATCGTGATCAGTCCCTTCCGCCAGACCGACAATACCGACGCTGTCATGGCCGATGCGGCCCGCACGCCCGGCGAGGTTCCAGAACTCCCGCGGGGCTATCTCCACCGACTGCCTCCCCTGCGGCACATAGCGGGAGGACAGGAAAACCGACGACACCGGGAAGTTGATGCCTTGCGCGATCGTCGACGTCGCACACAGCATCCGAAGGCTGCCCGTCTCGGCAAGCCACTCCATCAGTGCCCGGACTTCGTCGGACAGTCCGGCATGATGCACGCCGACGCCCTTCTCGAGCAGGTCGACCAGTCTGAAGTCGGCGCTGATCTCGGTCCGTAGGAAGTCCTGGACCAACCTGATGTCCGGCGGCACTTCATCCATCTCGGGAAGGCGCCGCGCCGCTTCTCCGGCCATTTTCCAGACCGTGCGAATATTGTTGGCCACCGCAATGCTCGTGCCCCTTGCGGACATGACCGCCCCCATTGCCGCCGTCTGCAACCCGAGTCCCTTCTGCGTACCTTGCGTAAGCACTTGGCTCTTCGGTACGTCAATCGGCCTAACGCCCCCCACGCGGTGGGTGCCACGAAGCGGCATCGCCTTCTCGGTCACGGTCAGTGTCTCGAAAGCGAGGTGCCAGCCGGCGCGTGCGCTGTCATCGGCTACCGCCCGATAGAGGCCGATAATCCGCTCGTTGGGCTGCCACGGCACCGTGCTCAGGCTAATCGCATTTCCCGCGTTGATGTCGTGCGCCAGCCAGCGCGCTAGCGACTCGGATTCCTCCACATAGGGCATCAGCAGGAGAAAGTTCGCCCGCGGGCAATCGCGCTTGATCGTCGCCAACAACAGCTCGATCCGCAGGCCTCGTCCCTCGGACTCTAGGTTGTGGGCTTCGTCCATCACCACCAGCGCGAGGGGACGATCCACCTTCCTGTTGCGTACCACCAGCGATAGTTTCTCGGGCGTTGCGACCAGGATGTCGAATGCCTCATTCCGTTCAGCGAGCAGTTCTTCCTCAAATGCGTCCACTTCGACGGCGGCGGTCAACTGCTCAACGCGCAGCCCGATGGGCTCGAAGTCCGTGCGCAGGCGGC
>CAYGBI010000104.1:0-9835 GCA_964348085.1 uncultured Pseudomonadales bacterium
TCCACCGAAATCCACGCGGCAATGCCCTTCACCCTCACGTTGACGGCGGAAGGATTCGAGGAAGAACCGGTGCCGACTGCGCCGCAGCTTGTCATCGACAACTGCGAGGTGACCTTCCTAGGGGTCGCGCCCAACGTCTCCTCGCATATTCAGATTGTCAACGGCCGCCGCTCCGAATGGCGGGAGGTGACGTTCAGCTACCGCTGGCGGGTGGTCGCCCCGCAGGCCGGCAGCTTTCCCGTGCCACCGTTGCGCGTCGAGCAGGGCGAAGTTTCGGCGCAGACGCGGGCGGCGTCTTTCACAGTCACCGAGGTGCCGGAGACAGACGACATGAGCATCCGGCTGCGCTTGCCGGAGCGTCCGGTGTGGGTGGGCGAGACCTTCGATGTGACCGTGGAGTGGCTGCTTGCCCGCGATGTCGAGAGCCATCAAATGGCGATTCCGCTATTTGACGTTGACGGGGCGCATGTCGAAGCGCCGGTCGTGGTTGGGCAGCAGTCCATGCGTTTCGAGGCCGCCGCCGGCGAAGTCGCCTTGCCGCTCGAGCGTTCGGAGGTGCGGGAGGCCGGTCGGCGCTACACGCGATTCGCCTTCCCCGCGCGCGTGACGCTGAACCGCGTTGGTTCCGTGGACTTGGCGCCGGTGCGTGTCGTCGCTCGCTTGCAATCCGGCACCGCACGCGACGTGTTCGGCTTACGGCGCGCCCGCTATGCGCTGTACCGAGCCGAAGGACAGCGGCGCCGACTCGTGGTGCGATCATTGCCGGTAGCGGGCCGGCCGGACACCTTCGTCAACGCCATCGGCAGCGGCTTCGCGATCGATGTGCAGGCGAGTCGCACCGTGGTGGCCGTCGGCGACCCCATCGAACTCACCGTGCGGCTGCGTGGGGACGGCCCGCTCACCGGCTTGAGCCTGCCGCCGCTCGGCGGCCCGGAGGCGTTGCCGACCGCGCACTTCAGCGTGCCGGAGGGCAGCGTTGTCGGCGAGGTCGACGAGCAAGCGAAGGCCAAGACGTTTACCACCACGGTGCGCGTCAAAAGCGCGGAGGTGCGTGAAGTACCGCCCATTGCGTTCGCCTACTTCGATCCGCTCGCCGGCGAATACCGCACGGTGACGAGTCGCCCCATTGCGCTGTCCGTGGGCGCGGCGGAGCTCGTCGGCGCGGCCGATGTCGTTGCCGCCAAGCCAACGCCAAGCGTCGCGCAAGCCGGCGACGGTCCGCCGGCGACATCCGGCAGCTTGGCTACTTTGCTTGGCGCGGATATGGCGCTGAGCGCGCCTGCCCGCACCTTCGCCCGCCCTTGGGGCGGCGAGTTCGCCGCGCCGGTACTCCCAGCACTGTACGCCTTGCCGAGCTTGGTGTTCGCGGCGGCCTATTGGCGCCGGCGTACCGAAGGACGACGCGGCCGCAGTCGGCGCCTCCGCCAAGCGCTTCGGGAGGTGGAAGCCGCGCTGGATAGCGGCGCTCCGGCGCGTGAATCCGCGCCGGCCATCGTCGCCGCCATGCGTCGATTGGCGCAAACGACGGGAGCGGGTGTGGGCTCGGCGGCGACGGTGTTGGAGCGCTTGGAGACCAGCGCTTTCGATCCGGCGGCCGCACACCATGCGGTGGCGGATCAGGACATCGCGGAATTGCGCCAAGTGGCCCGGAACTGGGGAAAGGCTAGCAGTCTGTCGGACTTGGCGGCGCTAGCCGCGAAGTCCGACAGAGTGATAGGGCGGCTTGGGCCGGGGCGAAAGGCGGCGCCGAACGGCGACGGCTTTCGTGGCGCGAGCGCCGTTCGCTCGCCGGTCGCCGCCATCGCCCTAGCCGGGGTGCTCCTTGCTTTTACTTGGGATGGTCCTGCCGCGCACGCAGAAACCATTGACGACGCCCGAGTGCTCTATCAGACCGCGCTCAACGAAATGGACCGTCTGCGTCGCGTTCGCCTGTTCACGGCGGCCGAGCAAGCCTTCCGCCCGTTGGCGCTCGCCAACCCGAGCGCTGCCGAATTGCAGGTGGATTGGGGCAATGCCGCGTTGGGCGCGCAAGACACCGGCCGAGCGGTGTTGGCCTACCGGCGCGCCTTGCGGCACGCCCCCAACAACCCCCGCGCCCGCGCTAACTTGGCGTGGCTACGGGGTCTCATGCCGGTTTGGTTGCCCCGGCCGGCCGCGCAAGGCGCGCTGGACTCGCTCCTGTTCTGGCGGTCGCGAACGACGCCGGCGCAGTTGTATCTGGTCGGTGCCGTCGCCTTCGCCATCGGTGTCTTGCTGTTGGCGCCGTGGTCGCGCCGGGCGCCGCGTTGGCTGCGTGCCGCAGCCGCGCCGGCAATGGTGGTTTGGATTGCCGCTAGCGCGTCGGCCCTGCTCGCCGACGACCAAGCCAACGCCGCTGTCGTGCTCGTCGACGGTGCCACGCTGCGCTCCGCCGACAGCGCCGGCGCTTCGCCCGCTTTCGCCAATCCTCTGCCGGCGGGGACCGAATTGACCGTTGTGGAAGCCCGCGACTCGTGGCTGCGGGTGGCGCTAGCGGACGGCACTCCGGGTTGGTTGGCCGCTAGCGCGGTGAGCATGGTCCATCACTGATTCGTCGTGCCGACCGTCGATGCACGGCAGGTCGCCCTCGTCGAACGGCGAGCAACGCCGCCAAGCCAGCGAAGGAATGTCTGTATCTTCGGGGCGAAGGTGGGTCTGGGCGTCGCCGGCGGGAGGCTCTGAGCGGCGCTATCGGTTGGGGATGATCGAGCGATCCCAGAATCAAATCACCCCATCCTCGCTCATCGACTTTATGGCGTCTTCGTCGTAGCCGAGTTCGGCGAGGATCTCCGCTGAGTGCTCGCCCAAGTTCGGCCCGCGTTTTGTCGTCACGGGCTGAACGCTGGTGACCTTTATGGGGTGGTTGATCAGCAACGGCACGCTGATGCCTTCGGCTTGGGGCTTGGCCGCCATCTCGTTTACGAGGATCTGTTCGTCCGTCACGGTTTCTTCAACGACGGCAATGCGGTTCACCGGCACGCCAAGGGCGTCGAACTCGGCGAGCCACTCGTCCGAAGTCTTGGTGGCGATGATCTCGGCGAGCGCTTCGCCAAGTTCGCCCCGGTGTTGCCACATGTCCAGCGGCGTGGCGAAACGCTCGTCGGCCAAGAGGTGCAGCGCATCCAAGGCGGTGAATAGCAGCGACAGCATCTCCTCGTTGCGCACCATGTTCAGTTGCAGCCAGCGGTCGTCGCTCGCCTTGTAGACGCGCATAAACGCGGACGGCGCGTTCTTGCGGGAGCGGTGGGCGGCCATGTTGGCACCGGCCATTACGCCGCCTGCGACGCCGGATACGGACCAAAGACCGTTCGCCAGCAAGGATGTCTGCACCATGCCCCCTGCGCCGGTGCGCTCCCGCTCTAGGAGCGCGGTGACGATGCCGGCGTAGAGGGCGACGCCGGTGGGGTGGTCGCCCATGCCGGCGAGACCTTGCGTGGGGGTGGTTCCCGGCTCACGCATGAGGTCCATCAACCCGCTGCGCGCCCAATAGGCAAGCTGATCGAACGCCTTGCGGTAGCGCTCCGGGCCTTGTTCGCCATAGGCGGTGAGCGAGGCGTAGATCATCCGCGGGTTCGTGCGCTTCAAGACCTCGTAGGTCAACCCCATGGCCTCGCGGGCGGCGTAGGGCTGGTTGGTGATGAACACGTCGCATTCGGCGGCGAGTTTGCGCAACACTTCGAGGCCGCGCTCGCTCTTCGTGTTCAGCGTCAGGCTGCGCTTGTTGCGGCTGTCTTGATGCCAGAACCAATCGTTGTTCGCCTCCGGCACACCCGGCGTGCGCGAAATCATGCGCAGCATGTCGCCCTCGCCGAGCGGCTCGATCTTGATCACGTCCGCGCCGAAGTCGGCGAGCATCATGGCGGCGGCCGGCGCGGCGATGACGGACGCGGCGTCGATCACCTTAAGGCCCGAGAATAGGGCCGGCGAAGAAGCGTCCAAGGACAAACTACACCGTGCCGACGACGTGGGACGAGTTGACGGGTATGGAATAGCCCGATGGGCCAGCCACCGTGAACGAGTCGTGAATCCTGCCTCGTTCGATGTCGCTGGCCGCCACGCCGTGGGCGACGAAGTCCGCATGGACGGCATCCACATCGTCGACCATCAGATCGAAGGGCAGCCGAGTGCCGGCAACGATGGGCTCGTCCGCTTCGGACAGGATCAGGTGCGTGCCGCCGCGCAGTTCGAGAATGGCGAAGTCGTCGCGCTCGAGGACGCCGCGCATTCCGTGGCGGACAAAGAACCCATAGGCCGCCGCCACATCGGCCACCGGCAGGCGCAGGTGGCCGTGGGCGAATACCGGGCGCTCGTCTGTCATCGTTTACTCCTTAGTTGCTTGGGCGTTATTGGCTTGCGAATACTTGATGTCGTCTTCGTCCGCGATCACTACGAACTCGGGGTATGCCTCGATGCCGAGCTCCGATACGTCTTGGCCAAGTTCTTCCACCGTGGCCGAAACGCGCGCGCGCATCGTCTTGTTGATCGCGAACCAAAGCAGATACGAGACGCTGAACACGAACGCGCCCACCGCCAGCACACCGACTAGCTGGGCGCCCAACTGGGGCCAGAAGTCGCCGTCAGCCGTAATGCATACCGCGATTGTCCCCCAAACCCCGGCGAACAAGTGCGCGGGTACCGCGCCGACCACGTCGTCGAGCTTGACCCGTTCCAAGAACTTCATGCCGAGGACGCAGATGATGCCGCCGACGGCGCCGATTAGGATCGCCCAATAGTGGTCGACGAAATCCGGCCCGGCGGTAATCGACACCAAGCCGGCGATCGCGCCGTTCAACACCGCGAGCAGGTCGACTCGACCGAGTATGGGACGGGAAATGCTCACTGCGGCGATCACGCCGGCTGCGGCGGCCAAGTTGGTGTTCACCAGCACATTGCTCATCGCCACCGCGTCGAGTGCGCTTGACAGCGCAAGTTGGGAGCCGCCATTGAAGCCGAACCAGCCAAGCCAGAGGATGAAGACGCCTAGGGTCACCGCCGGAATGTTGGAGGGAGGCGTGGACTTGACACTCCCGTCGGGGCGAAACTTGCCAAGCCGCGGCCCCACCACCAACGCCCCGGCGAGCGCTGCCCAGCCGCCGGTGGAATGCACGATGGTGGATCCTGCGAAGTCACTGAAGCCAACGCCGAAAAGGTCGGCGAGCAAGCCGTCTTCTCCGGAGAGCCAGCCCCCTCCCCACGTCCAAGCGCCCACGACGGGGTAGATGAAGGCGGTCAGAAAGGCGACAAAGGCGAAGAAGGCCCACAACCTCACCCGTTCCGCCAGCGTACCGGAAACGATGGACGCGGCTGTCGCCACGAACACCATCTGAAAGAACCAATTGGACATAACGGAGTGTCCGTTGCCGACCGTTGCCGCGGTCGCGGCTTGGCGAGCGTCCTCTTCGGCGCTCAGCAGGGCGACTTCCGCTGGCGAAGAAGAGACGAACAGCTTCAGCGAGCCGATAACCTCGCCGACATCCACGTACATCAGGTTGTAGCCGACGATGTAGTAGGCGAGTCCGGCGATCGAGTACAGGCCGATGTTCTTCAGGCAGATCACGGATGCGTTTTTGGTGCGCACCGAACCTGCTTCCAGCATGGTGAAGCCGGCGCACATCCACATCACCAACGCGCCCCACGCTAGGAATGCGAAGGTGTTGATTACGAACGCCGCCTCCGCGCCAGCCATGATCTCGTTCATTGTTGCCCCCCTCCGTTGTCCCTCCTCGGACTGCCACAATCATACGCCACGCCGCCAAGAGCCGCCGACTCGACCCGGCCCGATTTACCTGCGGGATCGGCGGCGGCGTGGCTCCGGCACGGCAACGGCGATGATCGCGAGCGCGACGACTTGCAGCGCGGTGGTGATGACGAACAGCTCGATGTATCCCGTCAACGCGACGATGACGCCGCCGGCCAACGGCCCCACGGCGCCAATCAGGTTCACCGCCGAGCTGGATGCGGCTAAGCGAATGGGGATGTCCCGTACGCGGCCGAACTCCAGCACCATGTTCTGCCCGGCTTGATGGAAGCCGCCCGAGGCCGCGCCCATAATAATGAAGAACACGAATACGCCGAGTAGGTTCTCCACGAACAGCAACTGCAAGTGGGAAGCGATCCAACCAGCCAACGTGACCAGCATGACGATCTTGTAGCCGCGTCGGTCCGCGAGCAGCCCCCAAACCAGATTGGCGGTGCTGGACGTGAGCATCCACGCTGTGGTCAGGAGGCCTAGCGTCGCCCCCGTCAACTCCATGCGCGTGCCGACGAAAAGTATGTAGAACGGTAACGCCATGCGCCCGAACGAGCCGACCGCGCGGGCGATGAAGAAGCGCCGAAACGCCTTCTGTCGGCGCAGGATGGGCACGACCGCTTGGAACGTCTCGACGACGGACTCCCGGCGCCGGACGCTTTCCGCCCGAGGCTCTCGGGTAAGCGCCAAGGCGAACCAGCCAATGGTGGTAATGCCGAAGGCGATCAAAAACACCGACGAATAGCCGTTGCCAAGGAGGTCGGCGTCGATGACGTAGGCCCCGGCGACATAGGCGAGCGCCGCCGAGGCGAGTCCCGCGAGGAAGTTCCGGGCGCCGCTGACGATGCCGCGCCGATGGATGGGAATGACCTTCGCTCGAAGCGAGTTCATCGTGACTTGCGCGATGCCTTGAAAGACGCCCATCAGCGCCAGAAAGGCGACCACCAGATACACCGCCGCATGGGCGCCAAGCAGTAGGCCGGCCGCCGCCAGGCCGAGAATCTGTAGGCGCATCGCGGCGCTGGCGGCGAGGGTGATGCCGAGTATTTTCTTGCGGTGGCCGATCAGCGAGGCGCCGACCATCGGCGACGCTACCGTGCCGGCGGCTTGCAGGGAGCGCGCCAAGCCGACCGCCACGTCGGAACCCGAGAGCATGAACAGGTACGCGGGCAGAAAGGTCGGCGCCGAAACCAAGCGGAACCCGGTCTGCCCGAACAGTCCATGCAGCATTTGCACGGCGACATTGCGGCGCAGATGCTTGGCCGCGAGCGCGTCCGCCGTGGCCGCGGCTGTGGGCAGACGGCTAATTGTCTATCCGGTTCGCGCCGCTGAGGTCAATGTGCGTCATGGGTTCGATTCTCGCACTTTCATGGGCGGGACGTTGTGCGGACGCACTACGGGCGACTTTGCATCGGTCGCCTCATCTGGCAACCTCTGCCGGCAGTTGCACCGCAAGGGTTGGGGGCGATGGCGGGGCTGCGCATCGGCATCGTTGCCGGCGAGGCCTCCGGCGACATTCTCGGCGGACGCCTTATGGCCGCCATACGCGAGCGCGTGGCGGATGTGCGGTTCTCCGGCGTCGGCGGCGAGGCCATGTTGGCGCAGGGTCTGGATGCCTTGGCGCCGTTGGACGCCCTCTCCGTCAACGGCTTCAAAGACCCCTTGCTGCGGTTGCCCAGTTTGTATCGCCTGCTCCGCCGCCTGCGCCGGCACTTCGTCGATGCGCCGGTGGACGTAGTCGTGGGTGTGGACTTCAACGTGTTCAACCTGTTGCTGGAACGAGCCGTCAAATCGCGCGGCGTGCCCACGGCCCACTACGTTAGTCCGTCGGTGTATTTCTGGCGGTCAGGGCGGATCGACAAGATCGCCAAGGCGGCCGATGTGGTGTTGGCGTTGTTTCCCTTCGAGCCGGCGTTGTATGAAGAACGGGGCGCGCGCGCCGTCTTCGTCGGCCATCCGTTGGCGGACGAAATCGGTGCAGCGGACGGCGACGACGCGGCCAGACGGCGTGCGCGGACGGTGCTGGATGTTCCCGCCGAGCGGGATGTGATCGCGTTGCTTCCCGGTAGCCGCCGCTCGGAGATCCACTTCATGGGCCGGTGCTTTCTGGATGCCGCGGCGTTGCTGCGGGAGGAGTTCGCCGATGCCGTGTTCCTCGTCCCCACTGCGACGGCAAGCGTCCACGAAGCCTTGGCGGCGATTTTCGCCGAGCGGAAGGCCGATGGTTTGGATGTGCGGCTGATTCCCGGCCAATCGCGGACCGTCATCGCCGCCGCCGACTTGGTGTTGACGAAGTCCGGCACCGCCACCTTGGAGACGATGCTGTTGCGCCGGCCCATGGTCGTCGCCTATCGCTTGGGCGCGATGACTGCTTGGCTAATCCGCCGGTTGAAGACGTCGGCCCATGTCGCCTTGCCGAACATCCTCGCGGGTCGCGAACTGGTGCCCGAACTGCTGCAAGAGGATGCGACGCCTAGGCGCTTGAGCGAGGCGCTCGTCGGCCAGTATCGGCGCTGCCAAGCCGACGACAGCTACTTCCGCGCCTGCGCGCACTGGCACGAGGCGCTTCGCCAAGGCGGCGCGGGCAAGGCCGCGGATGTCGTTTTGTCTCTCGTTCGAGGCGCTTAGCCGCCGCCGTTGTCGATCGCGGCGAGAACCTTGGGCGGCGACAGCGGCAAGTCCGTCATGCGCACGCCGATCGCGTCGCTGACGGCGTTGGCCACCGCCGCCAGGGGCGCCACGATCGGCGTCTCGCCCACGCCACGCACGCCGTACGGGTGATTGACGTTTGGCACTTCGACAATTTGCGTCTCGATCATCGGCAGGTCGGAGGTGACGGGTACCCGGTAATCCAAGAAGCCCGGATTCTCAAGCACCCCTTCGGCATCGTAGATGTACTCTTCGTTCAGCGCCCAGCCGATGCCCTGTGCGGCGCCGCCCTGCATTTGGCCTTCCACGTAGTCCGGGTGGATGGCCTTGCCAGCGTCTTGAATGGCGGTAAAGCTGAGCACTGTCGCTCGCCCGGTCTCCTTGTCGACGTGGACGTCGGTCATATTCACCGAGAACGACGGGCCGGGCCCTTGCGCGTTCAACGAAGCGCGGCCGGAGACCGGCCCGCCCGTGCGGGCGGCGTTGCGCGCCAGTTCGGCGAGCGTCAACGGCTTGACATCGACGTTGACGCCAGCGGCGGGCCGTGCTTCGCCATCCGACCAATCGACTTGCTCGGCGTCTATATCCCAAGTCGCGGCGGCGCGCCGCTTCAGTTCGCCGATGACATCTTCGCAGGCGCGAATCACCGCCATGCCGGTGGCGAAGGTGACCCGGCTGCCGCCGGTGGTCGCGCAATAGCCGGTGCTGTCGGTGTCGGCGACGCGAACGCGGATGCGCTCGTAGGGCACGCCGAGGGTTTCCGCCGCCATCAGCGCCATGGACGCGCGGCTGCCGCCGATGTCCGGGCTGCCTTCCACCACCTTCACCATGCCGGAATCGGTAACGTGTACCTCGGCGCTCGATTGGTTGGCGCCGTTGAACCAAAAGCCCACCGCCAAGCCCCTGCCTTCGTCTTCGCCGAGCGGCTGGTTGTAGTTGGGATGCGCTTTCGCGGCCTCTAGGCAGGCGGTGAGTCCGATGGCCCCGAAGGTCGGTCCGTAAGCGGCGCGGGTGCCTTGCTTGGCTGCGTTTTTGAGCCGTAGGTCGATGGGGTCCATGCCGAGTTTGCCCGCCAGTTCATCGAGCACGGATTCGCCGGCGAACATCGATTGCGGCGCCCCGGGCGCCCGATACGCGGCGACGCGAGGCCGGTTTACCACCACTTCGTAGCCCTCGATGAGCATATCGGCCACGTCGTAGGGAGCGAAGATGCACATGGCGCCGGCACCCAACGGGCTGCCGGGATAAGCGCCGGATTCATAGATGAGCTTGGCCTGCATGGCGACGATGCCGCCGTCTTCTTTGCAGCCGATCTTGACGGTGTTGATCGTGCCCGAAGCCGGGCCGGTGGCGCGGAACACGTCCTCTCGGCTCATCACCCTCGTCACCGGTCGGCCACTCTTCTCGGACCGCTTGCCC
>CAYGBI010000105.1:0-9717 GCA_964348085.1 uncultured Pseudomonadales bacterium
GCGCCCACACCTCCATCTCCCCGAAACGCTGGCCGCCGAACTGCGCCTTGCCGCCGAGCGGCTGCTGGGTAACCAAGCTGTACGAGCCGGTGGAGCGACAGTGCATCTTGTCGTCCACCAAGTGGTTCAACTTCAGCATGTACATATAACCCACCGTCACTGGCCGGTCGAAGCGCTCGCCCGTGCGCCCGTCGTAGAGCACGGTTTGGCCGCTCGACGGCAAACCGGCCAACTCCAGCAAGCCCTTGATGTCGCTCTCTTGGGCACCGTCGAAAACCGGCGTGGCGATCGGCACGCCGCGACGGAGGTTGCTGGCCAAGTCCAACACCTCGGCATCGGACAACGACGCCAAGTCCACCTTCTCGCGCGCGAGCGACGTATCGCCGTTCTCCTCGGCCTCTCGGTTGTAGACCCGCTCCAGCATGGCGCGTATTTTGTGGGCCCGCGCTCCTTCGTCGACCAAGTCGCCGATGCGCTTGCCGATTCCCTTGGCAGCCCAGCCAAGATGGGTCTCCAGCACTTGGCCCACGTTCATGCGCGCCGCAACGCCCAACGGGTTGAGAACGATGTCCACCGGTTCGCCATTGTCGTCGAAAGGCATGTCCTCGACCGGCATGATGACCGAGATGACGCCCTTGTTGCCATGCCGTCCGGCCATCTTGTCGCCCGGTTGCACACGCCGCTTGATGGCGAGGTAGACCTTCACGTATTTGAGTTCGCCGGGCCGCAGATCGTCGCCACCTTCGAGCTTCTTCTTTTTGTCCGCGTATTTGCGATCCAATTCCCGGCGACGGGCGCGGAGCTGCTTCTCCGCCTTCTCAAGCTGCTCGGTCAACGCCGCATCCGCCATGCGCAGACTGAACCAATCGTCCTTGCTCAAGCTGTCCAAATAAGCGCCCGTGACGGGAGCACCCGCTTCGTCATAAGTGCCGGTGACGGGAGCATCCGTCTCGTCGCTTGGCGCGGCGGTCTCGGCATCGGCATCGGGATCACGGCGTTCAACCAAGCCCGGGGCGACGACCGCCTCATTGCCGATCAAGGCTTCGCGCAGGCGGGCGTAGGTGGCGTTCTCAACGATGCGGTATTCGTCGTCGAGATCCTTCTTCACTTGGGCCAGTTCCGCGCGCTCGATGTCCAAAGCACGCTGGTCCTTTTCCAAACCGTCGCGAGTGAAAATGCGCACATCGATCACCGTCCCGCGGACGCCGGTAGGCACGCGCAACGACATATCCTTCACGTCGGACGCCTTTTCGCCGAAGATGGCGCGCAAGAGCTTTTCTTCCGGCGTAAGCTGAGTCTCGCCTTTCGGCGTCACCTTGCCGACGAGGATATCCCCCGTCGCCACTTCGGCGCCGACATAGACGATGCCCGACTCGTCGAGCTTGTTGAGCGCCGACTCGCCGACGTTGGGGATGTCGCAGGTGATCTCCTCCGGCCCCAATTTGGTGTCGCGGGCGCTGCACGTCAGCTCTTGGATATGCACGCTGGTGAAACGGTCTTCCTGCACCACGCGCTCGGAAATGAGAATCGAATCCTCGAAGTTGTAGCCGTGCCAAGGCATGAAGGCGATGCGCATGTTTTGGCCAAGCGCGAGTTCGCCGTTGTCCACCGACGGCCCGTCGGCAAGAATGTCGCCGACCGCGATCTTGTCGCCTTTCTTCACCAACGGCCGCTGGTTGATGCAGGTGTTTTGGTTGGAGCGGGTGAACTTGACGAGATTGTAGATGTCCACGCCCGCCTCTCCGAGCGTCATCTCCTCATCGTCCACGCGCACCACCACCCGCGCCGCATCCACGGAATCCACCACGCCGCCACGCTTGGCGATGACGCAAACCCCGGAATCGCGCGCCACATGGCGTTCCATACCGGTGCCCACCAAGGGCGTCTCAGTGCGAATGGTGGGCACCGCTTGACGCTGCATGTTGGTGCCCATCAGCGCCCGGTTGGCATCGTCGTGCTCCAAAAACGGCACCAACGCCGCCGCCACCGAAACGAGCTGCTTGGGCGACACATCCATGTAGTCGATCTTCTCCGGCGCCGCCTTGGTGAACTCGTTCATGTGCCGCACGTCCACCGAATCTTCAACCAACCGGCCGGACTCGTCGACTGCGGAGTTGGCTTGGGCGATGACGTACTCGGCCTCGTCGATGGCCGAGAGATACTCGATCTCGTCGCTAACCCGGCCGTCCGTCACTTTACGGTACGGCGTTTCCAAGAAGCCGTACTGATTGGTGCGCGCGTAGGCCGCCAACGAATTGATCAGGCCGATGTTCGGTCCCTCCGGGGTCTCGATCGGGCAGATACGGCCGTAGTGGGTGGGATGCACGTCGCGCACCTCGAAACCGGCGCGCTCCCGGGTCAATCCGCCCGGGCCCAACGCGGATACTCGGCGCTTATTGGTGACCTCGGACAGCGGATTGGTTTGATCCATGAACTGCGACAGTTGGCTGGAGCCGAAGAACTCCTTCACCGCCGCCGCCACCGGTTTGGCGTTGATCATGTCCTGCGGCATGAGACCATCGGCCTCGGCCAACGACAAGCGTTCCTTCACCGCCCGCTCGACCCGGATCAGCCCCACGCGGAACTGATTCTCCGCCATCTCGCCAACCGACTTGACGCGCCGGTTGCCTAGATGGTCGATGTCGTCCACCGATCCCTTGCCGTTGCGGATGTCGATCAGCGTCCGCAGCACGCCGACGATGTCCTCCTTGGACAACGTGCCAGAGCCCCTAGTGCGATCCCGGCCCAAGCGCCGGTTGAACTTCATGCGCCCCACGGCGGATAGATCGTAGCGCTCCGGTGTAAAGAACAGGTTGTTGAACAGGTTCTCCGCCGCCTCTTTGGTGGGCGGCTCGCCGGGGCGCATCATGCGGTAGATTTCGACCAGCGCCTCGAGCCGATTGCGCGTGGCGTCGTTGTTCAACGTGTCCGAGATGTAAGGCCCGCAGTCGAGATCGTTGGTGTAGATGGTCTCCACCTTCTTCACGCCCGCTTCGACCAATTGATCGAGGATCTCGTCGCTGACCGCGGTGTTGCAGGGCACGAGGATCTCGCCGGTCGCCTTGTCGACCACGTCCACGGCCGTCACGCGCTCCAAGATGAACTCTCGCGGCACGTCCAAGCGGTTGCGGCCGGATGTCTCGAGCTGTCGCACATGGCGCGCCGTGACACGGCGACCGGTTTCGACGATCACCGTCCCGCCCGCGCCTTTGATGTCGAAGGTCGCGACCGAGCCGCGCAGCCGCTCCGGGATGAGGTCCATAGAGAAGCCGTCCTTCTTGACGTGAAACACGTCCTTGTCGAAGAACATGGCCAAGATATCCTCCGAGGAGTAGTCCAAGGCGCGCAACACGACCGTCGCCGGCAACTTGCGCCGGCGGTCGATGCGTGCGAAGACGGCGTCCTTCGGGTCGAACTCGAAGTCCAGCCAAGAGCCCCGATACGGGATGACTCTGGCGTTGTAGAGGATCTTGCCGGAGGAGTGCGTCTTACCCTTGTCGTGATCGAAGAAAACCCCCGGCGAGCGGTGCAACTGCGACACCACTACGCGCTCGGTACCGTTGACGATAAACGTGCCATTGTTGGTCATGAGCGGAATCTCGCCCATGTACACGTCCTGTTCCCGGACATCCTTGACTGCCCGGTTGGAGGACTCGCGGTCGTAGATGATGAGTCTTACCCGGACCCGCAGCGGCGCTGCGTAGGTGAAGCCCCGCAGCACGCATTCCCGGACATCGAACGGCGGGTCGCCGAGCTTGTAGTCCACATACTCCAAAGCGGCGTTGCCGGAGTAGCTGACGATCGGAAACACCGACCGAAAAGCGGCGTTCAAGCCTTGATCCTTGAGCCGACGGCTCGGACGCACGTTTCTTTGCAGGAACTTGGCGTAGGAATCCACTTGAATTGAGAGCAAGTAGGGTACCTGCATCGCCTCCGACAGCAGGCCGAAGTCCTTGCGAATGCGTTTCTTTTCTGTGAAGCTGTAGGCCACTCGAATTCCTCGTTAGGCGCCTTCCGGCGCGTGGTGTCGGTTACAGACTCGCCGCTAAGCGGCAAAAGGCCGACCCTTCAAGCGCACTCGCAGCACGCTCGAAGCGTAAGCCCCTTCGATTTCCGCCCCTGCCATCGGCAGGCAGGCGCCGGTACGAGCGATACGCCAGACCGCGGCGCCGTTTGACGCGCATGGTGGGCGGGAGTTCTCGCGCGGGAGATCTACTTGACCTCGACCGACGCGCCCGCTTCTTCCAACTGCTTCTTGATCTCCTCCGATTCCTCCTTGCCGACGCCTTCCTTGATCGGCGAGGGCGCCTCGTCCACCAAACCCTTGGCTTCCTTGAGGCCCAAGCCGGTGATGGCACGCACGGCTTTGATTACGTTCACCTTCTTCTGACCGATGCCGGCGAGCATCACGGTGAACTCGGTTTGCTCTTCGGCGCCGTTGCCCTCGTCGGCGCCCGGCGCGCCGGCCGGCGCCACCGCCACTTGGGCCGCGGCGCTAACGCCGAACTTCTCCTCCATGGATTCAACGAGTTCTACGACTTCCATGACGCTCATATCGGCGATGGCGTTGAGAATGTCGTCTTTAGACAAAGACATGACTAGTTGGTCTCCTTCATTGTTGCTCAGTTGCTCAACCTTGCCCTTGCTTTCGGCCGCGCGTCGTTGGATCAACGCGCGCTTCGCCGCAAGCCGGGCGCAAAAACTCTCTCCGCCCGCCCGTTCGCGCTATTTGGCGTCGCGAATCGCGGCCAGCACTCGCACCAGCTTGGCCGGCACCTCCTGCAACGTACGGGCGAGTTTCGCCACTGGCGCTTGCATCACCGCCATCAGTTGCGCCAGCGCCTCGTCCCGTGTCGGCAGCGCCGCCAGACGGTCGATATGCTCGGCCGTATAGACTTGACCGCCGATAGACACCGCCTTCACGTCCAAGTTCTCGAACTCGGCCGCGGCTTCCTTCAGCAGCCGCGCTGCCGCGCCCGGATCCTCGGTCGACAACGCCAGCAAGGTAGGACCCGCGGCGGCTTGCGAAAGACACTCGTATTGCGTGCCGGCCACGGCGCGTTTCAGCAAGCTGTTGCGCACTACCCGCAAGTAGACGCCCGATCCCCGCGCTCGGCGGCGCAAATCGGTCAAGTCGCCCACCGACAATCCCCGGTAATCCGCCAACACGGCTGCCAAGGCGGTGTCCGCCGCGGCGCTCACCTCGGTGACGATTTGCTGCTTTTGTTCCAGTCGAAGTGCCATGCTTAAACCGCGAGCGAGGATTCGTCGATGGCGATGCCGGGGCCCATAGTCGTCGACAAAGTGATCCTCTTCAGATAGTGGCCCTTCGCAGACGCCGGTTTCGCCTTCTTGAGGTCGACGATCAGCGCTTCCAAGTTCTCCTTGATCTGCGTTGGCTCGAAGCCGACGGTGCCAACGCTGCCGTGAACGATGCCGCCTCGGTCGGCGCGGAACCGGACTTGGCCGGCCTTGGCATTGTTCACGGCCGTTGCCACGTCGGCAGTGACGGTACCCGTCTTCGGGTTGGGCATCAGCCCTCGAGGGCCGAGCAGACGACCGAGCGGGCCGACCACCCGCATGGCGTCGGGACTCGCGATCACCACGTCGAAATCCAGTTCCCCGCCCTTGACCCGCTCCGCCAAGTCTTCCAAGCCTACGGCATCCGCCCCGGCGGCACGGGCGGCGTCGGCGTTGTCGCCTTGGGCGAACACCGCTACGCGCACTTGCTTCCCGGCGCCGTGCGGCAGCGTCGTCGCCCCGCGCACGTTTTGGTCGGATTTGCGCGGATCTATGCCCAAGTTGATCGCCACATCGACGGACTCGGTGAAACCGGTTTTCGACAGCTCGGCGAGCAGCGTCGCCGCCTCCTCGACCGGGTACGCCTTGCCGCGTTCGACCTTCTCGCGGAATGCCCGCACGCGCTTTGCGACTTTCGCCATCAGACACCCTCCACTTCGATGCCGGCGCTGCGAGCGCTGCCGGCGATGGTACGCACCGCCGCATCCAAGTCGGCGGCGGTGAGATCCGGCAACTTGAGCTTGGCGATTTCTTCGAGTTGGGCCCGGTCCACTCGGCCCCGCTTTTCGGTATTGGGCTTGCCGGAGCCTTTGTCGATGCCCGCGGCCTTGCGTAGCAGAACGGCCGCCGGCGGCGTTTTGGTGACGAAGGTAAAGGAGCGGTCCGCATAGACGGTGATGACCACCGGCAACGGCAGGCCGGCTTCTTGGCCCTGCGTCTCGGCGTTGAACGCCTTGCAGAACTCCATGATGTTGACGCCGTGCTGACCGAGCGCTGGGCCAACCGGCGGGCTCGGATTGGCCTGCCCGGCGGGCACCTGCAGCTTCACGTAGGCGGAGACTTTTTTGGCCATGGCGATGATCCTGCTTGCCTATTTCCTGTCTAACCTTGTTCCCTGTCTAACCTTGTCTATCGGCGCTAGGGCACTTGGTTGCCCTAGCCCTTCTCGACCTGCGCGAAATCCAGCTCGACCGGCGTAGAGCGACCGAATATGGTCACGCCGACGACCATGCGGCTCTTTTCGTAGTTGACTTCCTCGACGGTGCCGTTGAAGTCGTTGAACGGCCCGTCGATCACGCGCACCAGTTCGCCGGGCTCGAACACGGTCTTCGGCGTCGCCTTCTCGCTGCCCTCGCGCACTCGCGCCAAGATCGCGTTCGCCTCCGCTTCCGAAAGCGGCGCCGGCGCATCGGCCTTGCCGCCGATGAACCCCATTACCTTCGGCGTGTCCTTGACCAAGTGCCACGTGTCGTCGTTCAGGTCCATATTCACGAGCACATAGCCGGGGAAAAACTTGCGTTCGCTGCGACGTTTCTTGCCGGCGCGCATCTCCACCACTTCCTCGGTGGGCACGAGCACCTCGCCGAAGTGATTCTTCACCTTCGACATATTGATGCGCTCCTCCAACGAACGCATCACGGCCTTCTCGAACCCGGAGTATGCGTGTACCACGTACCAACGCATGGCCTAACCGATCACCATTTGCACGAGCCAACTCAACAACGAATCCAAACCCCACAAGATCAGCGAAAACAACAAAATCAGGATGAGCACGATGGCTGTGGTTTGCGTCGCTTCTTGACGAGTGGGCCACACCACGCGGTTCAATTCGGCGCGGGCTTCCCGCGCCAATGCCCACACCCGTCGTCCACGCTCCGTCTGCAAGGCGACGAACCCGGCCACCAAGGCCAACGCCACCAGCGCCAACGCCCGCATCAACAGCGATTCGTCTTGGAAGTACCAATTGCCGGCCACGCCGCCGGCGGCAAGCGCCAAGACGAATGTCCACTTCAGCCAATCGACGATTTTCTCAAGCTCCCTTTACGCCCTTTACGCCCATCTACGCCCGTCTACGCGCGTCATGCATCTATGCATCCAAGCATCAAGCACCCCTGACTGCTTGGTCGTTGGCAGCCACATCGTTGGCAGGCCAGGAGGGAATCGAACCCCCAACCTGCGGTTTTGGAGACCGCTGCTCTACCGATTGAGCTACTGGCCTATTCGACGATCTTGGTGACTACGCCCGCACCCACCGTGCGGCTGCCCTCCCGGATGGCGAAGCGCAGCCCCTCGTCCATGGCGATGGGGCTGATCAGCCCAACTTCCATGTTCACATTGTCGCCCGGCATCACCATCTCAACATCCTGCGGCAACTCCACGCTGCCGGTCACGTCCGTGGTGCGGAAGTAGAACTGCGGGCGATAGCCCTTGAAGAAGGGGGTATGGCGGCCGCCCTCGTCCTTGGACAGCACATAGACTTCCGCGCCGAACTTGGTGTGCGGGGTGATGCTGCCCGGCACGGAGAGCACTTGGCCGCGCTCGACATCCTCGCGTTTGGTGCCGCGCAACAGCACGCCGATGTTTTCGCCGGCGCGCCCTTCGTCAAGCAGCTTGCGGAACATCTCGACGCCGGTGCAGGTGGTGCGTTGGGTTTCCCGGATACCGACGATTTCGACCTCTTGGCCAACCTTCACCACCCCGCGGTCCACCCGTCCGGTAACCACGGTGCCGCGGCCTTGGATAGTGAACACGTCCTCGATCGGCATTAGGAAGGGCTGATCCACGGGCCGCTCCGGCTCCGGGATGTACTCGTCCAAAGTCTCAAGCAACTGCAATACGCTGCCTTCGCCAATCTCGGAGCTATCCCCCTCAAGCGCTTGCAGAGCGCTGCCGACGACGATGGGCGTGTCTTCCGGAAACTCGTATTGGGCCAGAATCTCTTGGATGTCCAAAGTCACCAGCTCAACGAACTCTTCGCGCTCGTCCTCCTCGAGCTGATCCACCTTGTTCATGTAGACGACGATGCGCGGTACGCCGACCTGCCTTGCGAGCAGGACATGCTCCCGGGTTTGCGGCATAGGCCCGTCCACAGCCGACACCACCAGTATGGCGCCGTCCATCTGCGCGGCGCCGGTGATCATGTTCTTCACGTAGTCCGCGTGGCCGGGGCAATCCACATGCGCGTAGTGGCGATTCGCACTTTCGTACTCGACGTGCGTGGTGGCGATGGTGATGCCCCGCTCGCGTTCCTCTGGGGCGTTGTCGATTTCGTCGAATTCCTTCGCCTCACCGCCCTGACGCACGGCGCAAATCTTGGTCAGGGCGGCGGTCAGCGTGGTCTTGCCATGATCCACATGACCGATAGTGCCGACGTTGATATGCGGCTTGGTGCGTTCGAATCTCTCTTTGGCCATTACGCCACAGCTCCTTAATTCTCCTCAACAACTCGTCATGCGCCTTAAGGGGACGCGGTTACTTGCGCCGACGACAGGCCGGCGACTTTGGTCTTCTGTTGGTGCTCACAATCGGACTTGAACCGATGACCTCTTCCTTACCAAGGAAGTGCTCTACCGACTGAGCTATGTGAGCGGTGGCCGGTTCCGATTCGGCGGCCCCGCTCGGCGCCAAGTATTGGAGCGGGTAGCGGGAGTCGAACCCGCGACTTCAGCTTGGAAGGCTGAGGTTTTACCACTAAACCATACCCGCATCGCCGACGACTAAGGCCATCATCGATCCGGGCCGCTTATACCTGAACGCTCCGCACGCCTGAACGCTCCGCACAACCTGAACGCCCCCGCATCGAATCGCCCTCGATGCATTTCCAACGAATTCCCGCCGCTCGGCGGGCCTCCACCGCTGGTGGAGGGGGTAGGATTCGAACCTACGAAGGCGTAGCCGTCAGATTTACAGTCTGATCCCTTTGGCCGCTCGGGAACCCCTCCGGGACTCGCAACAAATGGACGCGGCACTATGCCTACGACATCGGGCCGTGTCAACGCCGAATGGCAAAGAAATCTTGCCCGCAACCGACGCGAATACAACCGCGCTCAACCTTGCCGAGGACGCGAACTGGTGCCGCCACGGGGAATCGAACTCCGAACCTTCTCATTACAAGTGAGCTGCTCTACCGGTTTGAGCTATGGCGGCTCACGCGCAGCCGGACAACCAATGCGCCGGACCCCAACAAGCATACCAAGGCAGCAGACGGTCATGCCCCGTCGATATCGCCGCTGGGGCAATCGACGCGCGGCACGTCGGCTAGCAGCCCGTCGGACTTGGCGGCGTCAGCCGCGAAGTCCGACGGGGTGATAGGGAGGCTTGGGCTGGGGCGAAAGGCGGCGCCGGGAGGCGACGGCTTTCGAGGCGCTAGCAGTCTGTCGGACTTGAAGACGATCCACGAGCGGTCGGGTTCGCGGT
>CAYGBI010000106.1:0-9100 GCA_964348085.1 uncultured Pseudomonadales bacterium
AGGAACAGATACGCAACCGAAGCTTCAACCAGTTGAAGGAGCCGTGGGGACTGTCAGAGGAGGAGCGCTTGTTCTCCCATGCCTTCATGGTGCCTAGGCCCGGCGGCCGCGGACCCCGGCGGGATTTCCAAGTCCTTCATATCTCCCATCGATCCGCATTTGGCCGCAAGGTGAAGTCCCAGTCATTCTGGGGGCAAGGCAATCCCTGCTATCCGCTGAAGTTCGACGAGGACGTCTACAACACCCTCATCGACGACGTCCTGAGCGTGCTCGCCACCTACGGCTATGTCGAACCGGAGGATCTCGACGGTGAACGCACCGGCTACCGCATCGACGGTTCGGTGCTTGAATGGCGCCTCGCCGAAGGGGCAGCGACGAACCCGGGCGTGGCCAATGTCTTTTTCCGCAACCTCTACCAGAACGTGGCCGCGCTCCTCGACAGCGGCGATCGCCTTCTCCACCAGCTTGAAGCGCGCGAACACACCGCCCAAGTCGACACCGATGTCCGCGAGGAGCGCGAGGGCCGTTTCCGCAAAGGCATCGAACCCGACGGACTGCCAATACTGTTCTGCTCGCCGACCATGGAACTCGGCGTCGACATCTCGACGCTGAACGCGGTCTACATGCGCAACGCGCCGCCGACCCCGGCCAACTACGCCCAGCGCAGCGGCCGGGCCGGGCGCGGCGGCCAGCCCGCGCTGGTCGTCACCTACTGCGCCGCCAAATCGCCGCACGACCAGTACTTCTTCGCCGAGCCGACGCGCATGGTGGCCGGCGCCGTCAACCCCCCGAACATCGACCTCGCCAACGAGGATCTGATCCGCAGCCACCTTCAGGCCGTCTGGCTGGCGGAAACCGGTGTCATGCTCGGCTCCTCCGTTCGCGACGTGCTCGACCGGGAAAAGTCCGACGCGCTACCCCTGCACGACGAAATTGCCGAACAGATCCGCTCCCCCCGTGCGGTCAGCGATGCGACGGCGCGTGCGCAACGCATTCTCACGACACTCACCTCGGACCTCTCGCAGCAGGCCGCTCCTTGGTACACGGACACTTGGTTGGCCAGCGCGATGAATTCCGCCGATCGGCGCTTCGACGACGCCTTCGGCCGCTGGCGTTCCCTCTTTCGCGCAACGGCAAACCAGATGAAGTTCGCCAACGACGTTCTGAACAACGCCGCCTCGACCGAACAGGAGCGTCGCGAAGCGAAGGCGCGGTACGACGAAGCGTACACCCAGCAAAACCTGCTTCTGCACAGCAGGCCGACAATGAACTCCGACTTCTACACCTACCGCTACCTGGCTGCCGAAGGGTTCCTGCCGGGCTACAACTTCCCGCGCCTGCCGCTGATGGCCTTCGTTCCCGGCCGCCGCGAGAAGGTGGCCCGCGATTCGTTCCTGAGCCGGCCCCGCTTTCTCGGCCTCACCGAGTTCGGCCCTCGGTCCATCATCTATCATGAGGGAAGCACCTACCGCGTGCGCCGCGCCATCCTGTCCATCCGCGACGACGCCGGCGTGACCGCGTCGGCCAAGCTCCCGGTTCAGGCCGCACGCATCTGTCCGGTCTGCGGCTACGGCCACTTCGGCGATCAGAAGGACTACGAACGCTGCGTCAGTTGCGACGCGCCCCTCGCTGGCGGGCGGGCGATCCTCAATCTCCACCGCATTGAACAAGTGTCGACCCAGCGAGCGAACCGAATCACCTCGGACGAGGAAGAACGCCAGCGCCAAGGTTACGAGATGGTCACCACGCTTCGCTACGGCGAAGAGAACGGCCGCGCCCGCGTTGAGGGTATCGCCGTCGAGGAAAACGGCCAGACCCTGTTGGAACTGCGTTACGGCCCGGCATCGACGCTCTGGCGCATCAATCTCGGCTGGCGCCGTCGCGAGGAGAAATCCGTCTACGGCTTCAGCGTAGATGCCAACACTGGCGAATGGAGCAAAGACTCACAAGCGCCCACCGACGCGGAAGACGATGCCGTACGGGAAGGAAAGAGCGTCCAGCGCATCACGCCCTTCGTCGAGGACACCCGCAACGTCCTCGTGCTCCGTCCGGCGGTCGAGCTTAGCGAGACGGCCATGGTCTCGCTGCAATACGCCATCAAGCGCGGCATCGAACAAGAGTTTCAACTCGAGGAAGCGGAGCTTGCCGCCGAGCCGCTGCCCGACCGCGACAACCGCACCACCATCCTGTTCTACGAGTCCGCCGAGGGCGGCGCGGGCGTCCTTACGCGTCTCGCCAGCGATCCCGGCGCGCTCGGCCGTATCGCTCGCAGGGCGCTCGAAGTCTGCCACTACAATTCGCGCTCTGGTCGCTGGACGGGATGGGATGACCTCGACAATCGCGACGACGATTGCGAAGCGGGTTGCTACCGCTGCCTGCTCAGCTACTACAACCAGCCCGACCATCCGAAGATCGACCGGCGAGACCCGGAGATGCTCGACCTGCTCTGCCGGTTGACGTGCGGCGAGCACAAACGCCTCGAACACGAGATGGCCACCGGCGACAGCCAAGACGAATTGCGCAACGCGTCAACCTCCTCCTTGGAGAGGGAGTGGCTGAAGTTCATCGAGGACGGTGGCTATCGGTTGCCGGATAAGGCTCAACCCTATCTCAAGATCTACGCAACCCGGCCCGATTTCGCCTACGCTGAGTCGCAGACCTTGGTTTATGTGGATGGCCCGCACCACGAGTCCATGGTGCGGGAGAGCGCCGACGAGGATATTAACCGCCGCTTGGCCGATGCCGGCTACACAGTGGTTCGTTTTTCCGCCGACCAGTCATCTTGGCCGACCATTGCGGCTCAGTACGCATGGGTGTTCGGACCGGGCGCGTCATCGAAAGCGCAGGGGTGAGGGCGCGCATGGCCGAAGTGGAAGCTCCCGTAGCGTTCAAGCCCGGAGACTTGGTCCGGGCGAGGCATCGCGAGTGGGTGGTCCTGCCGGAAACGCGCGACGATCTGCTCAGGCTTCGCCCGCTCGGCGGCGCGGAGGACGATGCGACGCTCATCTACCTTCCGCTTGAGCCCGAAGCACCGACGCCTGCGACGTTCGATCTCCCGAACCCCGATGCCCCGGGCTCGCAGCAGGCGGCGCTGCTGTTGCGTGACGCGCTTCGCCTTAAGTTGCGCGCCGGCGCAGGGCCTTTCCGCAGCTTCGGCAATCTTAATGTCGAACCGCGGGCCTACCAGTTGGTGCCGCTGCTCATGGCGATGAAGCTGGATACCGTCCGGCTGCTCGTCGCTGACGACGTCGGCATAGGCAAGACCATCGAAGCGGGCCTGATCGCGCGCGAGATGCTCGACCGCGGCGAGATCGAGCGGCTTGCTGTCATCTGCCCGCCCCACCTGTGCGAACAGTGGCAGCAGGAACTCGCGGAGAAGTTCGCCATCGACGCCGAGGTCGTGCGCACCGGCACGGCCACCCGCCTGGAGCGGGGACTTCGCCCGGACGAGTCGGTGTTCGAGGTCCATCCCTGTACGGTCGTCTCCCTCGACTACATCAAGTCGGACCGCCGCCGCAGCGACTTCCTCCGCGCCTGCCCGGAGTTCGTCATCGTCGACGAGGCACACGCCTGCGTGCGGTCGAACACGAACACCCGGCACCAGCGTTACCAGCTTCTCAAGGGCCTCGCCGACAGCGAACCGCGGCGACACATGGTGTTCCTCACCGCGACGCCGCATTCGGGTGACGACACCGCCTTCCATAACTTGCTTGGCTTGCTGGAGCCGAAGTTCGCCGAACTGGCCGAGACGCCGGAAGGTGAAAGCCGCCGGCGCTTGCGCGAGCAACTCGCATTGCACTTCGTGCAGCGTCGCCGCGGCGACATCGCCGAATGGAAAGACGACGCCGGCTTTCCCGTTCGCGAAAGCCGGGAAGCGACCTACCGGCTGACCGGCGATTGGGGTGCCCTCTTCGACGATGTGCTCGCCTATGCGAGGACCATGGTCCGGCGTGCCGAAAGCGGGACCAAGCTACAGCAACGGATGTCTTGGTGGGCAGCGCTCGCGCTGCTGCGCTGCGCCTCCTCGAGCCCCGCCGCAGCGTTGCTCGCGTTGCGAACCCGACTCCAAGCCACCGAGGGCGACGCCGAGGACGCGCAGGTCGAACACTTGGACCGCACTGCTGGCGAAACGGTGATGGACGAGACCTCCGACGACTCACTCGCCCTCACCGAGAGCGTTCCCGCCGGCACTGTCGAGGCCGAGGATTCCAAAGCGCTGCGTCGCCTTATCGACCGGGCGGATGCGCTGCGCGGTTCAAGGAACGACCCTAAGCTCAGGGCACTGATCGACGAGATCGGCCAACTCGTGCTCGACGGTTTCCGCCCCGTCGTCTTCTGCCGGTATATCGCCACCGCGCATTATGTCGGCATCGAACTACAAGAAGCATTGGGTAACGGGAAAACGCACATCGCTGTGGTCACCGGAGAACTTACCTCCGATCAGCGCGAGGAGCGAGTTGAGGCGCTCGCGGAACTCGACGAGAACATCTCACCCGTGCTCGTTGCGACCGATTGCCTGTCCGAAGGCGTCAACCTGCAGAACCACCTCAATGCAGTGATCCACTACGACCTCACTTGGAATCCGACGCGCCACGAACAGCGCGAGGGCAGGGCGGACCGTTTCGGCCAAGCCTCCCGCACCGTTCGCGCACTCATGCTCTACGGCGAGAACAATCCCGTCGACGGCGCTGTCCTGCGCGTCATCCTTCGCAAGGCCGAGAAGATCCGCAAGGAACTCGGCGTCGCCGTGCCCTTGCCCGCAGACAACAACAAGGTGATCGATGCCATCATGAAGGCCGTTCTGCTTCACCGCGGGAGTCATTCCGGGGCCGAGCAGATGGCCTTGGATTTCGGCGAGACCGAGACCGAAGTGGACGACGCTTGGCAGACGGCCACGACCCGAATGACGCGCACGGTCTTCGCCCAGCGCCGCCTCACCCCGGACGACGTGCTACCCGAATGGCGCAAGGCCGTATCCGTATTGGGCGGTGCCGGCGATGTCGAGCGCTTCGTGCGGTTGTCCGCAGAGCGCCTAGGCGCGGCGCTCGATGGAAGGGACGGGTATTACCGAATGCCGGTCGCTCATTTCCCGAAGCCCCTACAGGACCGCTTGGATGCGATCGGCTTTACCGCATCGGCGAAGATCGCATTTGCACAACCCGCGCCGGCGGGCGCCGACTACATCCACCGTGCGCACCCCTTGGTAGCAGTGCTGGCGGACTATGTCGCCGAAAGGTCGCTCGACGCCGGCGACGCGGAAATCGGTGCCCGCGCCGGCGCCGTGTTCACCAGCGCGGTCCAAACTCGCACCGTGCTTTATTTTTTGCGTCTGCGCTGCCAACTCCAGATAGAGCGGCGCGGCCCGGACGGGCGATTCTCGCCGCTCAAGTCCCTTCTCGCGGAGGAATGCCTCGGCTTCTCGGTTCGCGGTAAGGCCAATTCCGAGATCATGACTGAAGACGAAGCGCTGTCGCTTCTCTCGCTGGAACCGGGACGCAACATTGCGGACGGCCAGAAAGCCCACCTCATTCGGCAGGCTCTCAACGCACTGCCGGAGATGGGGAACGCATTCGAGCGCGTCGCCCGTGAGCGGGCTCGCAGGTTGCTCGCGGACCATCGCCGTGTCCGGGAGGCAAGCGACGCGAGGGGCCTGCGCTATAACGTCGTCCCGGCCCTGCCCGTCGACAAGATTGGCATCTACGTCTTCATGCCCATGGTCTCCTTCTGACCATGGCGAGGGCACGAACAAGCGGATTCACGGCCCTGAAGATCGAAGGCGGCATACTTCTGCCGGAGTTTCTCCAAGCAGTCGCCGCGCTCAAGGCACCCCGCCAGACGGTCGCTGACTACGGATTGTCGAAGTCCCTTGCCATCAAGGAAGAACTCGCTCGGTACTGGCGCATCGCTAACGACCTCCATGTGCGTTATGCAGAGCGTCGTCCGCGACGCAACCTCCGTGCGTCGCAGGTCGGGGTCGATGAGTGGCTCGTCCCGTTCCTGCGTTCCCTACTTGGGTATGACGACTTGGCCGTCGCCGACAGTGTCGTGCGTGAGGACCGCGTCTTCAGGTTGACGCACCGTGCCTGCGACGGCGCCATGCCGCTACTGCTCCTGACTGACGACTTCGACCTTGACCGGGCCGATCCGCGTCTTGGTCACGACGGCCGCCGGCAGGCGCCCCACGGCCTGATGCAGGAGTACCTCAACGCCGAGGACGATGCGCTGTGGGGCATGGTCTCCAATGGATCCAAGCTCCGCATCCTGCGCGACAACTCAAGCCTGACCCGGCCCTCCTATATCGAGGCCGACCTCGATCTCGTCTTCGCGGAGGAACTCTATTCCGACTTCGCCGCCCTCTGGCTCACCGCCCATTCCAGCCGCCTCAGGCCCGTCGACGACGAGCCGTCGAGCTGCATCATCGAGTCTTGGCGAGCCAAGGCGCACGAGACCGGTGAGCGCGTCCGGGAGAATCTCCGCGATGGCGTCGCCAACGCGCTGCGGCAAATCGGCAACGGATTCCTCTGCCACGCGGCAAACGTCGAATTGCGCAATGCTCTCGAAACCGGTGCGCTCTCGCCGGAGCGCTACTTCCAGCAACTCCTTCGCCTCGTCTACCGCCTGCTCTTTCTGTTCACCGCCGAGGATCGCAACCTGCTTCACGAGCCGAACGCCACGGAGGAACAAAGAGCGGTGTTCAGGAACGGCTACGCACTCTCGCGGCTGCGGGATCTCGCGCGGCGCCGCCGCCATTACGACGGGAACCGGGATCTCTGGCAAGGACTCCAGATCACCTTTGGGGCTCTCGCCAAGGGCGCTCCCGGGCTGGGACTGCCGCCGCTCGGCGGCCTGTTCCGGGACGACCAGTGTCCCGACCTCGACGATGCCGCCATCGCCAACGAGTATCTTCTCGAAGCCGTCCGCAGCCTCGCGTTCTTCCGTTCCGGCAACAACCTAGCCCAAGTCAACTACCGGGACATGGACACGGAGGAACTGGGTTCCGTGTACGAGAGCCTGCTGGAGCTTCGCCCCGCCATCGACGTGGACGCCTCGCCTTGGACATTCGCCTTCATCGGTGATGGCAACGGCCAACGTGCGAAGGGTTCCGAGCGCAAGCTCACCGGTTCCTACTACACACCGCCGTCGCTGGTCAGCGAGCTCATCAAATCGACGCTCGACCCCGTGATCGCGGACGCCGTCAGATACCGCCCCAAGGATCCGCGCGCCGCGATTCTCGATCTGAAGGTGGTCGACCCGGCCTGCGGTTCCGGGCACTTCCTGCTGGCGGCGGCCCGTCGCCTAGCCGCCGAGATCGCGCGTATCGAGTCCGGCTCAGACACGCCGGACGAGAGTGCCCGCCAGCACGCGCTGCGTGAGGTGGTCCAGCATTGCATCTATGGTGTTGATCGCAATCCGCTCGCCGTAGAACTCTGCAAGACCGCGCTCTGGATGGAGACGGTTGAGCCCGGTAAACCGCTCACCTTCCTCGATCCCCACATCCTTCAGGGCGACAGTCTGGTCGGCATTCTTGATCTTGGGATCATCGAGAAGGGCATTCCGGGTGATGCCTACAAACCATTGACGGGCGACGTCAATGCTGTGTGCCGGGATCTCAAGAAACGCAACCGGCAGCCAAAACAAGGGGATATCTTCGACTCGGAGGCCGTGCGTAAAGTCGCCACCAAGGTGGACCTCAACGCCATGCCCGAGGACACGCTCGATGACGTTGATCGCAAGCGCACCACCTACGAGACTCGACGACGTGATCCAGCCCGCGCCCGCGAAGCCCTGCGCGCCCATCTCTTCGTGGGAGCGTACTTCGCGCCCAAGACGCACGATACCCTTGAGGTCGTGCCTCAGACCTCGGATATCCAGCGCCTCGAAAGCGACCTGTCTCAACGCCGTGGTGTCGAACACCATGTGCTGGAACTCGCGGGTACGCACGACTTCTTCCACTGGCATCTGGAATTCGCCGAGATTATGGAGAACGGTGGCTTTGACGCCGTTCTCGGAAATCCGCCTTGGGAGCGCATCAAGCTGCAGGAGCAGGAGTTCTTCGCTTCTCGTTCTTCGGTAATCGCGGCGGCGCCGAATAAGGCTGCGCGGAACCGCCTCATCCAGCAACTGAATGGAGATGACGCACTCCCGGCGGAAAGATCCCTTTACCTAGAGTTCGAAACCGCAAAGCGGAAAGCGGAGGCGACGACCCTGTTTGCCCGGACCGCAGGCCGATACCCGCTCACGGGTGTTGGCGACCTGAACACCTACGCCGTGTTTGCGGAGACGTTCTTGCGGCTCATCAAGCCTCAAGGTCGCGCCGGGTTGATTGTGCCCACGGGCATCGCCACGGACGACTCCACCAAGGCGTTCTTCGGGCATATCGTTAGTCAGCGGCAGCTCGCCAGCCTCTATGATTTTGAGAACAGGGAAGCGGTGTTCTCCGGTGTGCATCGCTCATACAAATTCTGCCTCCTCACATTGAGCGGCAAGGACAACCCCGTACCTGAAGCCGGGTTTGCGTTCTTCCTGCATCAGGCGGAACAACTGAAGGAACCCGAGCGACGATTCACGCTCAGTGCTGACGACTTCTCGCTGTTCAAACCCAACACCCGGACCTGTCCAACCTTCCGCACGAAACGAGACATGGAAATCGCACGCAAGATGTACCGACGCGCGGGCGTGCTTTGGAGGGAAGCCAATCGAGCACAACCGGAATACAACCCTTGGGGTGTCAGTTTCCGGCGTATGTTCGATATGTCCAACGACTCGGGTCTGTTCAGGAATCGACAGGAAATGGAAAAGGATGGATGGGAACTCGACGGCAACGCATTCGTGCGAGACGGCGAGCGATATCTGCCGTTGTACGAGGCCAAGCTCTTCCACCAGTACGACCACCGGTTTGCCACATTCGAGGGTGTCTCGGAACGGGATATCCGGAACGGCAAGGCCCGACCGATCACGGTGGACGAGAAATCCGACCCGAGGGCGGTGACCATTCCGAGATACTGGGTTCTAGAAGAAAAAGTTGCGGAAAGACTTGACATCAGCGAAAACACCGCGCAACTGTTCAGAGCAGAGCAGAGCAGAGCAGAGCAGAGCAGAG
>CAYGBI010000107.1:0-8704 GCA_964348085.1 uncultured Pseudomonadales bacterium
ACCTGCGGGGCAAGTTCTGACCGCTCTATCGGTGCTCGCACTGGTCGGCTCCGTGTTGCTCGTCATTCATCAAGCACGCAAAAATCGATTCGACCCGCTCTGGGGCGTTCTGTGGATCATCGGACTGATGTTGATCAACGTGCCACAGTTCATCATTACGGAAGACATCCCGTACAGAACCGCCAGATTCATGTTCGTGCCGCACGCTCTGTGCTTGTCTTGCCTGATGCTGGCGGTCGTAAGAACGGGGCGGATATTCTTCACAACGCTGATTGGAGTTCTGCTCATTGGCCTAGTGTTCGCTCAGTTGCACTTCTTCTCCCCTGCCCCTGCCATGTCGATGATCGAGATTGAACGGCTGCTAGCGAATGGCCGGCCCGTTATCCGCTCTGAATTCGACGTATACATCGGCGACAACCGACTGATTTTCGTGAAGGAGGAATGCAGCGAAGCGGATGTCGGCCCGAGGTTCTTCCTGCACGTGGACCCGGTTGACAAGGCCAGCCTTCCCCTACGTCGCATGCAGTACGCTTTCGACAATCTGGACTTCTACTTCAACGATTTTAGGTATGGGCCTCCGGCTGATAGGCAATGCATCGCGGTGCGCAGGTTGCCCGACTACGGCATCGCCGCCATCAGTACCGGTCAGCATATCCCCGGGGAAGGCCGTCTCTGGGAGGGGAGCTACCGTTTCGGCGAACGCACCGACTAATGGGAGGCTCTCGGGGCTGACGCGAGCTGTCTTCGAGTGAACGACAGAGATAGAGAAAATCGATCAATGCAAGCCGAAGCCGACAGCCGCCTGAGCGTGGGCCATAGTCCGGGGTTCGTCTCCGCTTGGCGATCGGCGTTCTGCGATGTCTACCGTTGGCGGCAGGACGGTCGGTTCGCGGTCGTTCCGCAACTCTTCGGAGCGCCCGTGTGCTCCTATCTGCCCGGCCTCAACTACGCCGACCTGAACGCCACCGAAGCGCGGCTGCTTGCGCGTGAGATGTCCGGCCGTTCGTTCAACATCCGTGCGTTGGCGGTGCCAAAAGGAGAGCTCGCACCCGGTGCGCCCGCGGTGCTCAGGCTCGATCTTGCAGCCTTCGGCCATGATCACGGTGTCGTTTGGGAACAGGCTCTGAACGGCACGACCCGCAACGCCGTCAGGCGTGCGCGCAAGGCCGGGCTCGAAGTTGCCGAAGAGACCGGGCCGGCTGCGACGGAGGTGTTCCGTGGTCTGCTGTCCGTCACCCTCGCACGACACGGCGCGCCGATGATGCCGACGGCACTGTTCGAGATACTGATCGACCAGCTCGATGCCCGGATACTGGTGGTTCGCAAGCACGCCGGCGGCGAAGCGCTGGCAAGCCTGCTCTGGCTTCGCGACGGCCCGCTTGCTTGGATGCCTTGGATGGGGTCGCGGCTTCGCCCCGACCAGCCGGGCGATCTGCTCTTCTGGGGACTGATCGAGCACGCTCTCGACGCGGGCGCGGCCATCGTGGACTTCGGCCGCTCCCCGGTTGGCGACGGGGTCTACCGGTTCAAGCGGGGTTTTGGCGCTGTCCCCGTCCCCGTCCTCTGGCTCTCTGATCGAAAGGCCGACCTCTATAGCCGTTACGCGCCGGTGCAGAGGTTGTGGCGCACGCTTCCCAAGGTTCTGACCGATGAACTCGGCCCGCGATTGTGCCGATACTTGGCGGACTACTGACGGACGACCATGACCCGGGCGAACACCGATGCCGACGCGATCTACGACGGACTACGAGCCGATTACGGCGAGTCCAGCGCCAAGGCATCCGGCTATCTCTCCGAATACTCCTTTCTTCGGGAGCGGGAGCTGATTCTCGACGTCATCGGCGACGAACCGGGCACAGTGCTGGACATCGCCTGCGGAGGCGGATTGGTCACTCTGCCCTTGGCGAGGGCCGGACGGCGTGTCGTTGGCGTGGACTTCAATGCGGCGGCATGCAAGCAGGCGAGGCGGAACGGCATCGGCGCGGTCCGCGGCGACGCGTTCGCCCTGCCACTGGCGAACAGGACGGCGGGTGTCGTGGTGAATGTGGAGTTCGCGCAGCAGTACGACTTGCCTGCGGTCGAAGGCATGCTGCGTGAGGCGGCCCGGGTGCTGCGTCCGGCCGGACGGCTCGTGGTCGTATGGGCCAACCGTACGGCTCTGGTGCATCGAATTGCCTCAGCGGCCTTGCGCCTGCTGAACCCCTCGCGAGGCCGGGTCTCGTTGACGCTGATCAGTCATGCGCCATCGGAGATGCGGGCGGCCGGGGAACGAGCGGCCCTCGTCCTGGACGACATGCTTGCGATCTTCCCGCCATTGCGCCTACGTCTCCATGGCATCGACGGACCCTTGGTTGGTCTGATTGGATCGAGTTTCGTCGCCGTCTTTCGGAAACCATGACGTACCTTGAAACACCAAACGATCAATACTCGCAGTTGTGCTATCGTTGAACTCCGCATCTTCAACGTCCAGCAGCCCGTGATGGAAGTCCGCGTCGCACCGAGAACGGTCAGGCGTCCACCCGGCAGGGCGCGACGAGGGAGCACATCGGGCCATTTTCGACCGAGGAACAACGATGCCGGGCGGGATGCATGGCCGTTCGAATGCCGCGGGACTTGCACCACGAGCCAATAGGGCAGCCACGCACCGTATGCGCACTGGGTACAGCGGGGCGCCAAGGCATCGCCGCCCGTGATCGTCGAAGTCGGCCACTTCGCCACCATCGCCGCCTTGATGATGGCACTCGCCCTTGGCGCACTTGGCCAGTGGAGCGCGGTGAATCCGTCGTGGCGGGGTGCGGTCGCCACACTCGCATCCGGCCAATGCGTGTTCGTCGGCCTCGGCTTCTTGGTGCTGCTGTACGCTTTCCTCGGCAACGACTTCTCGGTCGCTTATGTTGCCCGCAACTCCAACACCGCACTGCCGTGGCATTACCGGCTGAGTGCCACTTGGGGCGCACACGAAGGGTCGTTTCTGCTTTGGACGCTGGTGATGGCGGCGTGGACGGCGGCCGTGAGCGCCGCCGGCAAGCGCCTGCCGGACGACATCCACGGTCGCGTTTTGAGCACCTTGGGCCTGCTGAACTTCGGCTTCCTGCTGTTTTTGCTCAGTACCAGCAATCCCTTCGAGCGGTTGGTGGGTGCGCCGGTCGAGGGCGCCGACTTGAACCCGCTGCTGCAGGACTTCGGCTTGGTCGTGCATCCACCCATGCTGTACGTGGGCTACGTCGGCTTCGCCGTGACGTTCGCTTTCGCCACGGCGGGCTTGCAGAGCGGTCGTCTGGACGCCGCTTGGGCGCGTTGGACCCGCCCGTGGACCAATACCGCGTGGGCATTCCTCACCGTCGGTATCGCGCTCGGCAGTTGGTGGGCGTATTACGAACTCGGCTGGGGCGGCTGGTGGTTCTGGGACCCCGTCGAGAATGCCTCGTTCATGCCATGGCTGGCCGGCACTGCGCTGGTGCATTCTCTGGCGGCAACGGAGAAACGCGGCGCGTTCAAGAGTTGGACCGTGTTCCTCGCCATCGCCGCCTTCTCGTTGGCGTTGCTCGGGGCCTTCATCGTCCGCTCCGGCGTCATCACTTCCGTCCACGCATTCGCCTCGGACCCGGAACGGGGCCTGTTCATCCTGTTGTTGTTGGCGTTGGCAGTCGGCGGGGCGCTCACGCTGTACGCCGTGCGGGCGCCGAAGGTCACCGCCCGAGCCCGTTATCGGGGCGTGTCGCGCGAGTTCATGCTGTTGGCGAACAACCTGCTCTTGGTGCTCGCGTTGGCAGTGGTGTTGATCGGCACGCTGTACCCCGTCGCCTTCGAGGCGGCGACGGGCGGCGACAAGCTCTCCGTCGGGCCGCCCTACTTCAATGCCGCTTTCGTGCCGTTGGCGTTGGTCTTGGCCGCGTTGCTCGCCGTCGCGCCGATCTCCCGTTGGCGGCACACCCCGGCTCGGCTGTTCAAGAACGCAGGGTTGATGTCGGTGGCGGCGGTGGCGCTTGGCGTCGTCTTGCCGTTGGCGCTAAGCGGCGTCGTAAAAGCCGGTGCGACGGTCGCCATCGCCCTCGGCCTGTGGGTGACGCTGGTTCTCGCTGCCGATCTCAAAGGGCGCCGCGCGGCTTTGACGCGCGGCTACCTCGGCATGGTCACCGCGCACTTCGGCTTCGCCGTCAGTTTGATCGGCATTGGCGTAACCAGCCAGTTTTCCCATGAACTGGACGTCAAGATGGCGGTCGGCGATAGTGCTGAACTGAACGGCGTCACATGGCGCTTCAACGACTTGCGCCAAGTTCAAGGCCCCAACTACATCGCCGATCAGGGCGAGTTCATCGCCGACGGCACCGTGCTCATCGCGGAAAAGCGCCGTTACGCTGCTGGCGGCCAAGTAATGACCGAAGCCGGCATCGCGCCCGGCTTCACCCGCGACCTGTATGTCGCCTTGGGCGAACCGCTGCCGGACGGCGCGTGGGGCGTGCGTCTGAACGACAAGCCACTAGTACGCTGGGTTTGGTTGGGGGCGCTTCTGATGGCCCTCGGCGGCGTGCTCGCGGCGACGGATGCGCGCTACTTTCGCCTCGCCCGGCGACAAGCGGCCGAACCGTCGGTCACCCCGGCGTTCGCCCCCCAAGGCACGGCCACCTGAACCCGCTCTCAAGCGAAGGAATCGACATGCGATTCGGACGGTTTCTGCCGCTGGCCGCCTTTGCCGTACTCGCCACCGTGCTCTATCTCGGTTTCACCCTGCGCGATCCGAACCTATTGCCCTCGGCGCTGCTCGACAAACCCTTCCCCGACTTCGACTTGCCACGCCTTGCGGGCGGGCGGGCGACGAAGGCGGACTTGGCCGGCGAAGTGCGCTTGGTGAATGTCTGGGCGACTTGGTGCCCCACCTGCCTCGCCGAACACGGCGAACTGATGCGCATCCGCGACGCAACCGGGCTGGCCATCGTCGGCATCAACTACAAGGACGACGTAGAGGAAGCCGAGCTGTGGCTCGCGCGCCATGGCGATCCCTACGACTTCAACATCGTCGACGCGGCCGGGGACCTAGGCGTCGAACTCGGCGTATACGGCGCCCCCGAGACCTTTCTCGTCGACGCCGACGGCGTCATTCGCTACAAGCGAGTCGGCGAAGTGAACGCGACAATCTGGCGCGAGGAGCTAGCGCCCGCGCTGGCGGCGTTGCGTCAGCCGTGATGCCTCGGCTCGCTTTGCTGTTGATCGGCGCGCTCGGGGCCGCTACTTGGGCGTTTGCCGACCGCCCCGCCGTCACCGAGCCCCGTTCTTGCGCGTCCGCAATCGACGGCTTCGATTTCGCGGATGCCGAAACCGAAGCGCGCTATAGACGCTTGATCACGGAGTTTCGCTGTCCGAAATGCTTGAACGAGTCGTTGGCGAGCTCCGGCGCCCCGATCGCCGTCGATCTCAGGCGTACCGTGCGCCGCTTGCTCGAGGCCGGCGAGTCGGACGCCGCGGTGCGGAAGTATCTACAGGAAAGATATGGCGACTTCGTTCTATACGACCCACCGCTGCGCCCAGCCACGGCGTTGCTGTGGATCGCGCCCCTCGTCCTCGCCGTGGTCGCCGTCGTGGTGCTGGTGCGGGTGGCGAGGCCACGCCGTTGACCGACACCTCCTGGCTCGGCGTCACCGCCGTGGCGCTGGTGGCTGCGGCGGTCTATATCGCCGTGGTAGCGCTACGCGGCAAACAACCGCTTCGAGTCACGGGGTCCGCACTGGCGGTGTTCCGAGATCGCCGCGCGGAGATTGAAGCCGAAGCCCAAGCCGTGGGCATAAGCGAAAGCGAAGCCGAAGCGCTGACGGAGGAACTGGCGCTCGAATTCTCGGATGAAACCGACGCCACGGCCTCCACCCAAGGCCAAGCAGCGGTCCCCGAAGGCGAGCCGGCCAAGCCGCCGTTGGCGCCCTTGGTTGGCGGCGCACTCGCGCTCGCCGGGCTCGCGCTCGGGCTCTACGCCCTATGGGGCGAGCCGAACGCGAAGTTGTTGGCGGACGCAGGCCAACTCATCGACGCCGCAGCCGACGGCGACGACGGCGCACTCGCCAAACTCGAGGCGGCCTTGACCGCTCGCACGACGCGAAGGCCGGGGGACGCGGATAGCTGGTTCTACTTGGGACATGTGCGTTTGCATGAGTCCAACTACCGAGGAGCCGCGGACGCCTTCGCCGCGCTCCACGGCCTGACCGGCGCCAATCTGCATGTCGACCTCGCGTGGGCGCGGGCGAGCTACCTAGCCGACGCCGGCGAGTTGAGCGCAGCCACCCGGCGCATCGTCGATCGCGTGTTGGCGAGCGCCCCCGGGCACCCCGACATGCTGGAGCTCTTGGCCATGGACGCGTTCAAGGGGGGCGATTTCGCCGCCGGCACTGGCTACCTCGCCCAAGCGCTGCGGCAAGAGCTGTCTGCCGCTAGGCGGCGATTGCTCGAAGAGACGTTGACCCTCGCACGTGCCCGTCTCGACCCGAAGCGCCCGCTGATCGAAGTCGAAGTAACCCTCGACGGCGAGGCCGAGCCGTGGTTGGTGGTGTTCGCTCGGGCCGTCGGCGGCGGTATGCCGCTCGCGGTGGTCAGACGCCCGGCGCAAGGGCGACAGAGAGTCGTCCTCGACGACGCCACGAGCATGAACGAGGCGCTACCGTTGTCGTCGAGCGACCATGTCGAAGTCGTGGCCCGGCTGTCCGCCACGGGCATGGCGACCGACACGAGCGCCGAGGTGGTCTCCTCGCCCGTGCAAGCGAGCGCTCAGCCGCTCGTGCAACTGACGCTGACGACTGAGGAACCGGCGACGCAGACGGAGCACGCCATCGACCGCGCCGTGCCGTAAAATCCGCGGGATGAACGAACTGACTGCCGGTACCACGATTCTCGCCACGGACGGCCAGCCGTTCGTCGTCGATGACGCCCTCGCAAGCGCCTTTGGTCACGGTGATCGGATCGTCGCCGATTCCGCCACCGGCTTGCTGCACATCCCCGCCGCTGAACGGAAGAACGCGACCGATGCGGTCGATGCGGCCGTCGGTGCCTTCAATGACATGCACGGCGTCGCCGACGATGCCATCGTCGCGTTCTACGGCCACGCCGCGACGGCGCTCGAAGACGACCGCGTGTGGCAGCGCATCGCCGACGTCAACGCGGCCGATGTGGCAGACGCTCGCCGACGCGGCCGCTCCACTACTCGCCTTGCCGTGTCAGCCGCGATGCGCGACAACATGATCGCCGGCCTGCGCGGCTGGGCGACCATGCCTTCCATGCGCGGCGCGGTTCTCGAGACCGTTCGGCACGAGAACTTTCGGGTGGAGTTGGTGGGTGCCGCGCTCGGCGTCGTCGCCTTCGTCTTTGAGGGACGGCCGAACGTGCTCGCCGACGCCTGCGGCGTGTTGCGCGGCGGCAACGCAGTGGTGTTCCGGATCGGCAGCGACGCGCTGGCGACGGCACGGGAAATCATGCGTCTTGCGATTGCGCCGGCGCTGGCGGCAGCCGGGCTACCCCAAGGTGCCGTATCGTTGGTCGATAGCACCGCGCACGCCGCCGGCTGGGCGCTGTTCCTCGACCGGCGCTTGGCACTCGCCGTAGCACGCGGTTCCGGTCCGGCCGTCGCCACCTTGGGGGCCCTCGCGCAAGGCGTCGGTACGCCCGTGAGCCTGCACGGCACCGGAGGTGCTTGGCTCGTCGTCTCCGACAATGCCGACGAAGGCGATTTGCGCCACGCCATCCTGCGCTCCTTGGATCGCAAGGTCTGCAACACGCTCAACACCTGCTGCCTAGTGGTTGGCCGAGAAACCCGGCACCGTACAAACATCGTGCTGTCGGCGCTGCAAGAGGCGGGAGCGGCGCGAGACACAGCGTTCAAGCTGCACGTGGCAGCCGGCAGCGAACACCTAGTACCCGAAGCGCTGTTTTCGAACGCCGTGGAGATCGTTCGCGCCGAAGGCGCAGTAATCGAGAGCCAAGCCGAGACCATCGCGCAGTGCGACTTGGCCACGGAGTGGGAGTGGGAAGAGACGCCGGAGGTCTCCTTGGTCGCCGTGGACTCGGTAGCGCAAGCAGTGGCGTTGTTCAACGACTTGAGCCCCCGTTTGGTCGGTAGCCTCGTGTCCAACGACCCAGCGGAGCATGATCGTTTCTACGCCACGCTGGACGCACCATTCGTCGGCGACGGCCATACCCGTTGGGTGGACGGCCAATACGCGCTGGGCAAACCGGAACTGGGGCTATCCAACTGGCAAAACGGTCGCCTGTTCGGTCGCGGCGGCGTATTGACCGGCGACAGCGTATACACGGTGCGAACCCGCTACCGCAGCGAGTGACACGCGGGCGCTAGTCGTGGCGCAGCGCCTCGATGGGGTCGAGCTGCGCCGCTCGCCGCGCTGGCCAGATGCCGAAGAACAGCCCCACGCCGACACTGAATGCGACCGCCAGCATCACCGCATCGGCGGAGATGAACACGTTCCAGCGCGCGAACTCGGTGAGCGCCCATGCGCCACCGGCGCCGAGCGCGATGCCGAGCACGCCGCCAAGCGCGCCGATGGTGAGCGCCTCGATGACGAACTGCATGAGGATGTTGAAGCGCGTCGCACCGAGCGCCTTGCGCACGCCGATCTCGCGGGTGCGTTCGGTGACCGACACCAGCATGATGTTCATGATGCCGATACCGCCAACCAGCAGGCTGACGCCGGCGATGCTCGCCAGCAGGAAG
>CAYGBI010000108.1:0-8557 GCA_964348085.1 uncultured Pseudomonadales bacterium
CGGGCCATCACCGGCAGTCGGACGAAATCGACATCATCGTCATCGGGCCGCCCGGGGTGCGTGTCGTCGAAGTCAAGCACTGGACCTCGAGTTGGGTTGGGAAGCACTCCGACCTGGTCGACCAAGAAGCCGACCGGGTGACGGCCAAGGCCAAGAAGGTCGGCACCACGCTACGCAAGACGGCTGCCGGTGTCGGCGGTGTGGACGGCGTGTTCCTGGTCACTCAAGCCGCAACGAAGGTGAAGCAGATCGAAGGGCGGAAGGTGCGCGGCGTTCCGTTCCGAACGATCCAGTCTTGGCAGCAGGTAGTTGGCCTGAATCGATCCTTGTCGCTAACGAATCACCAGGTCCGACGGCTGGGCAAATTGCTGTGGCCGAAGGCCAGCGTCGCCCTCGACGGGACGCTGAGGGCGTTCCTAGACTACACCGCGCTGACCCTGCAATCGCCCCCCGAAAGGCGGTTCCATCGGAGCTACCAAGGGGTTCACGCCAGGCGACGAAACGCCGTCACCCTTCATCTCTACGACACGTCCGCCAGCGACGAGCCGAACCCCGAAGTCAAGGCGCGGCGCGAGTTCGACGCCTTGCGTCGGCTGCAACTTCACGCTTGGGCACCCCGCGTCGAGGACTCGTTTCAAGAGGCGCCCGGCTATTCCGGAGAGATGTGGTTTTTCACCGTCGCCGATCCAGCGGCGCCGACGATCGAAGAACGCGCAGTCGACGAAACTTGGCACCCGGACGGACGCCTCGCGTTCGCTCGCCGAGCGGCATCGGCACTGGCGGAACTGCATGGCTCGGTGGAGCGGGAAGAACCCATGCTCCACCGCAACCTGACCCCGTCAACGATCCTCGTAAAACACGACAATACGCCCATTCTGACCGGCTTCGAGTACGCCCGGATTCCTGCGGATCAGACCGTGGCGGTGTCTGCATCTCAACGGGAAGGAAGCGACTTCATGGCGCCGGAGGTCCGCACGCAGGGAATCGGTGCGGCGGACGTGAGATCCGACACCTATTCGTTGTGTGCAAGCCTGTCCGTGATGTTCGACCGACTCTCTGACGACGTCAGCAACGAGGCAAAGACAGCGCTCGAACTAGGGATGGACGACGCCCCTGCGGAACGCATCACGCTGGATGAACTGGAAGAGATGCTGGCTCAGCAGTTGGGAGAGTCGCCTCCCCCGCCGCCGGATCCGCCTGCCCGGTTCTGGACCGAAGACCAAGTGATCCACTTTCGCGGCCGCGATTATCGCATCGTAGCCCGCGTGGGGTCGGGCGGCGTCGGGACGGCGTTCAAAGTCGTGGGCGTAGACCGTGACTCCGGCGAGGATCTTGGCGCCTACGTTGCCAAGGTCGTCCACGACAAAGAAACGGGCAATCGTGTACTCCCAACCTACGACCTGGTGCGGTCGCATCTGCGCCACTCCGCGCTTTCCACGATATTCGAAACTGCGGACGAGTGGCGCGAAAACGACCTCGTCGCCCTAATGACGTGGATCGAAGGGGAACCCTTGAGCGACCTTGCCGGCGTATTGCCAATCCACGCGGGCGATTTGCAGGAGGACTCGGGTGAAGCGTTGGCGCTACGGTGGCTGCGAACGCTCTGCGAGGCGCTCGACGTATTGCACCGCAACGGCTTGGTCCACGGTGACGTGAGTCCGCGCAACATGATTGTCGCCGGTAGCGACATCGTTCTGACGGATTACGACTGCGTAACCAAGGTCGGTGAAGGGCGCGTTGCCCCGGGTACGGTGTTGTACAGTTCCTACTCGCACCTCGAAAACGCGACGGCGACACCAGCCGACGACTTTTTCGCCTTGGCCGCCAGCTTTTTCCATGTGCTTTTCGACCGAGAGCCGTTTTCATACAGCGGAACCTTGGCCAAAGAGCGCGGCTTGAATTGGGCCAACGTGGCCGAACGCGAGGACTACCCTACCGTCGCCGCGTTCATGGATCGTGCGACGCATGCGGACCCCGACCGCCGGTTTGCCTCTGTACACGAGGCGAGGGCCATGTTGATCCCACCCGGAGCCGATGGCGGCGAGGATTCTTCTGACCAAGCGGTCGGGGTTGAAGACGACACGCATCTGAGCGAATCACCCCGCGCCGCGAATAAGGTGCCTTGGCTGCGATCCTTGCTCCAATCCTATCCCGGCTCCCAATGGGGCAACAGTGAAACCCGGGGCTTGGATACCGAATTCGCCGAGGGCACATACGTAGAGACGCCACTCGAAGCGTCGTTGCTCGAACAGATCCGCGAACGCAAAGCGAGTCTCGTCATACTGTGCGGGAACGCCGGCGATGGGAAGACGGCCCTATTGCAGCATCTTGCCCGACGGCTCGGCCTTGGCCACGAAAAGTCCGAAACGCGCATCCTCGAAGGGCGGACGGTTGACGGCCTGACGGTGCGCATCAACCTCGACGGCTCGGCTTCTTGGCGCGGGCAATCCGCCGACGATTTGGTGGACGAGTTCCTGGCACCGTTTCAGCACGGTCCGCCATCCGAGGACATCGCCCACCTTCTGGCAGTGAACGACGGTCGGCTTCTGGAGTGGATCGAACGTCGTGAAGGCGACGGAGGCACACCGCTCACGAGAGCCCTAACAAGTCTCCTTGACGAAGACGGAGGTGACCCGCCTGCACACATCCAATTCATCAACCTCAACCGACGCTCGCTGGTGGGCGGCGTAACGACCGAAGGGCGAATCGAAACGAAGTTCCTCGACAAGCTGATCGAAAGCCTTTACGGCGGTAAGGATGCTCGGCAGACGTGGGAGCCTTGCCGCACCTGCTCGGCTGAGGAACGTTGCGAAGTCAGGCGGGCCATGAAGTGGTTCGGCCCAAGCGAACTGCACGATTCACGTCCGACCGAACAACGGAGTCACGCGCACAAGCGACTCTTCGATGCGCTGCAGGCGGTCCACCTGCGCGGCGAAACCCATATCACGGTGCGCGAGCTGCGCGCTTCGCTGGTATACATCCTATTCGGCACGCACTATTGCACCGACTACCACAGTCCGGACGACGACAAAGAGGACCGGCCTCAGCCGTATTGGGACCGCGCCTTCGCCCCAGACTCGGTAGCGCGGCAGGGCGAAGTGTTGGGGGAATTGATCCGCTTCGATCCGGCGCTCGAAGCGCATCCGAAGGTGGACCGGTTCTTGTCCCGCAATCTTCAAGATGGAGAGACCTTGGGTGCCGCTAGGCGAAGGGCTTACTTCGAAATGCCGGAGAAGCGCATCGAAACCGTTGCAGAGCCGGATGCGTTGGGCATGGCGCGAGGCCAACATATGGCGCAATTCCGCGACTTGTCGATTCGTCCGAATACCCGCGAGGACTTGTGCAGACGTCTTTGCCGCGGCATCTCTCGGCTTGAAGATCTTCCGCCGCAGGCGCTTGATCGTGAGGGCGTCGTCCCGCTGCGGATTACGCCGAGAACGCCCACCGAAACCGCATTCTGGGTGGAGAAGAAACTCGGCGACTTCCGGCTTGCAGCCGACCCGCCTACCGGACCGGATGGCCAGGAGCGGCTGCATCGGGAAGCACATCTGGTTTACCGCTATAGAGATGGACAAGAAGAGCGTCTGCGCTTGGGGGCCGACCTCTTTCATGTGCTCCTCGAACTCGCCGCGGGATACCAGTTGGGCGACGCTTCCACCGACGATACGTTCGCGCAACTTGCCATCTTCGTCCAGCGTCTAGTGCGCGAGGACGAACGGCGCGTGTTGGCATGGAGTCCAATGAAGGACGAGGCGATCTACGAAATCTCGGCGAGGATCATCGCCGCCGAGACCCCGGATGCACTTCAGCAGCTACACCTTCAGCGCTTGGAGGAATAGGGGATGACAAGTGCACGCAAACACGTTGAAGACGCGCTGACGGCCCGCCTGACCCGCCAAGTGTGGTCTGGCGACTTCCAAGAGGTACTGCCAGCCACGTTGCAGGACTACGAACTCTCGGCAGTGCTACCTGCCGTGTTCTATATGTTCCGTTTCGGTCAGCGCAGGGGGCAAGGCGGTTTCATAGAAACATTCGGTAAGAAAGACGGATCGCCAGCCGAACGCCGACGGTCGGTGACCGTCCAACGTGTGGCGGAGCGACTCGGCAAATCCGATGGACTTACCGGTTTCGCCGATGAGGATGAGGTAGCTCAGGCAATTCTCGGCGATCTTCTGCTCTGCTTCTGCCTAGAGAACGCGAAACGGGCCGAAGGCAGAGACCGGCAGGTGCAGCGAATCAGCCCCGCGCACTACATGGCCAGTTGGGCGGATCTCCCGGAAAGAGTAACTTATCTTCGTTTCGTTCCCGAAATGATCGTCGCCTTGCTGGCGAACCAGAAGGGCGAAGAAGTGGCCGTCAACGAAGAGAGCGACAAGACTCGGTTTCCCGTGTGCCGACCGCATGAGGAGAACATGCTTCTGCGACCGTTCAGCCGAGGCGTCAAGATCCGACCGGGTCTTCTTGATGATCTCGCGTCGGATCAGTTCGACGAGAGCAACGCCGACGTAGGCTTGGACCAACTGCTGACGATCCGCCTCGCATCTCAGTTGGAGTCGGCGCCGTTGGCCCCACGCGGCCGCGGCGCAACGAAGATTTCCAATCAGCGACCCTTGGCGGAACTCGCGGGACTCCACTTTTCCGAGGACATCCGCCGTTTTCTTCGTGCCTACGCGACCGAGGTGCCGCGTCATGCGCTGGTGGACATGCTGGAGTCCTGCGTCGCGGTTGGGATGACGACCGTCTTGTCGCACACCACCGCCCTGCTTCTGGCATGGGCAGAAGAGGGGCGCATTCCGGAACAATCAAAGCAAAAGCCGGCCGAAGTGCTCGTCGACTGCTCGAACGGCGTAGATCGCCGCATCCGCGATTGCGCCGAGCAGTCGATGGACGACCTTACTCGACGCATGGCACGACTCCCGGAGATATTGATGGTGCTTCGGCTTCTCGACTACCACGCGCAGCACGACGGGAATATCCCAAGTTCGCGCAAAAAGCCCATCGCCACCAAGTGGATAAACACCTTGGGGGATTTCCTTCACAAACGGCACGAACAACAGCTGCAGGCTCCCCTTATCCACGCCCTAATTGATCGAGACACTAGCAGGCTAGCTGACGAACTGAACGACGACTATCCGGAAGTTGCCTCGGCGCTGCGCAACCGGGAGATCCAGCCGAACGCAGCATGGCGGCTCGCGCACGGGCTGACACGGCTGATGGGCCCCGCGCTTGTCCATCACAAGTTCTTCGGATTTATCGACTCCAGCCTAATGACCGACCGCCCGAACGGCATCGCGGTCAAACGGAAAACAACCCGGGGCGGAAGACGTCGCGATGTACGTTCCCTAGTGTTGACCGATCCCGCGCTCGAATACTTGGCTCACGTCTGCCTACTCCCCAACGGCAACAAGCCGGGTGTTCGCAAGCTCTCGTTTGGAGAGTTCGTCAACACGTTGAGAGTGCGCTACGGTTTTTGCGTCGATGTCGCTCCACCGGGTATGAGTGTCTCGAACGAGCTGCTGCTGACGAATCGTGCCACGCTGGAGCGCCGGCTGCGTGACTTGGGACTGCTCGCCGGCGTCAACGATGCCGAGACCATGAAGCGGCTCCGTCCACGATTCCAGCCGAGACAGGACGACTGACATGGAGTGGACTGGAACGCATGGGCGTTTGCTCGCCGGAGCTTTCGAGAAAGTGCTCGGTCGCCCGGAAGAAGGCGCGATCGCCTTCACGCGCTGCCTAGCGCCCGACGTCGTGGAGCGGTTAGTGAGGGACGACCAGTTCGCGCTCCAAGGATGGGATACGCGTCGGGTCGCCGACCACACAGACGACCGGACCATCACAGCGGATGCGGCGGTCGAATCGCGGGAGGACAAAGGCACCGCCAGGCTGTTGCTCGTAGACACGGAACGGGCAGGCGCCGGCATGGATGGCATCTACAGCGCGTCCCGCGAAGTGAACGAAGCAGACCTCTTTGAGGTCGCTTGCCGGCTTGCGGGTAGGGCGTTGACTCGCCAAACGTCGCGCAAGAACCGAGAGTACGCCGAGCGAGCTGTCCGCATGGCAAGACGCGCAGGCAGCAGACACGGCGTTTCACCGTGGCACGAGTTCGACTTCTTGGTTCAACTCGCGGAACGCAAAGATCATCCGGGGGCGCACCTGCACCGCTTGGGGCTCTGGCCGATTCGGAAGTCTGAGGACTCGGATGCATCCGCGGACCTGACGACATCGCGCCAACTCGTTGATCGTCTATTGGGCGTGGGCGCTACCGGACTGTCTATCCCGGCTCGAGTCGACTCGCTGCAGCTCGAAGGGATCGACGACGGAGGACATGCCGATCTCGAACGATTCCTGCACGAGGCGGATGCGCTCCCGCTCTTGGTTGCCATGGCGAAGTTGGCGGATCAGGAGCACCTTTGGGTCGGCTTCATTCAAGTTCGCACCGAAGAGATCCAAGCGATTGAGCTTTCGTCGTGGCGACTGAGAAGCGGCAAAGTTGCTAGATGGTCCGGTCTCGTTGAACAGGACGACAAACCCGTCCCGCAGTTCATCATCAACTCCGACGCCCGCGCCGCAGCCGACTCGACATTGGAAGTCCGATGGCAACCACGCCCTGCCGGCATTGCGAAAGGTACGGTGGATTACCGCATTGCCATCCTCACGAACAACATGGAGGAAGAGCTGGCCGTACGCGAATCGAGTCACTCGGCTCGGTCTAGCGGCGAGAAATGCCGATTCAACAACGACGACTTCGAGTCTGTGGACGAGCATGCGCTGATTTCCGCCAAGGCCGTGGTGTCGGTCGTCGGCAGCGACAAGATAGAACACCAAGAGAGCGAAGAGTTCCTGATCCGCCACGGACAGCCACCGGAGAAGGACGCCGGAGGTGCAGGCAGGAAGGTACGCGCATTCAGCGAGGGGCTGATCGAACTCGCGGACCGTAAGCGCATCACCGCAGTCTCGACCGATCCCTCATCCTTCTCGTTCGACAACAAGAAAAACGCAACGCTGCTGCGGACGAGAGGCGATAAGCGATTGAGCTTCCAAGTGCCTTGCCCGCCACTGCTCCGAGAAGTGGAGAAGCAGTGGGTCGGCGCTGCTGGTAAGCCGGGGCGATGGCGCGTCAAGGTGCGGGAAAGCGGCACCCAAGTCGGCGGTGTGGCGTTTGCACCCTTCGAGTCCGGCGAAACAACGGCTTGGACCCGAGTCGAAACGGCAAGCCGCAGGCTCTCGGAGCGCTTCGCCAAAGGGGGCGGTGTCGTGGGTCAAGTACACGACGACCACTCGAAAACCTTCGGCAGCCTCCGCGAGTACATCCTAGCGTGGGCCGCCATGCTCGAAACGGGCGACCCTGCGCTGTCGCTTTGCAACACCGTTGAAGTGCAGTCCCTATCGGGCCGCACCATCGGCTTGATCGTGTTGCCGATGCATCCGCTGCGACTGGCGTGGCACGCCGCTTACGACAATCTCGTGTTGCACGCGGCTTGCGAACAGGCACAGAAGCCTAGAGACATCCGGGATGAATTGAGGTGTCTCGATGGCGCCATGTTCCCGGCGTTCCTACCGAACACGGCAGGCGGTGCGTTCGTATTCGCAGACACGTTGGGCTTCCATGCCGTTGGCATGGTGCCCGACACCGACCCGGAACCGAAGGCGGCAACCGCCATCTTGGCTCGCGCTTTGGGGAACAGCGACACCACGGACAACGCACCCACGGTCGGGGGACAAAGCGCAAAACTGGTCGGTGACGAGATCATCAAGTACTTGGACTGCCACGACGCCGCCCACCTGCTGCACATCCACGCCATTCGTGCGGGCGACGGTTTGACCGTGGCCAAGTCGCTAGGTCATGTGGACGCGCGTCGTCGCACCTCCGAAGACTCCGAGGAAGCCTCGGACGAAACCGCGGAAGCACACGAAGCAAAGCGAAGTGCGCCAACCTTTTCCTTGGATATGTATCCGTCGCGTGAGCAGCGCAGAATCGCGGGGCGCTACATCGCGGCCGCTCGGGAACGTCGGCGGAGCGGGGCGGGAGTCGTGTCCGCCGACGACAATTGGATGCTTGAGTCGCTAAGCCTCCCCGGCGGCGTGACGATGCCGCGATTGCGGTGGGCGAAGAAGGACCAGCCGGAGCCGGACACTGCGGCCCATCTCGCCGTCGCCTTCGATACGTTCGAGTCCAACGTGCGGGCCGACGACAGGTCCAAGCGATCCGAAGGTCCGATCCACGCCTTCGGACTGCTGTCCTTCTACGAACGCGAGTTCATCGCCAAGCCGACGCCCGAGTGGCGCAGCAGTATTCCAGCGGCAACGGAAGGCGAGAGGCATCCCTCGGAACGCGGGCACACCGAGCGCCTAGAACGCCTGCAAAGAGCGATTCGGGCCAGCGTGGCGAAGCATGTCGATGGCGACGGCTCGCGCACAAAGTGGCCAATGCTGCATACCGGAGTGTCTCCCGAGAAAGAGGAAAACCTGAAGAAGCTCCATGCGCTTTGCGACTGGGTCGTCACACTCGACCGCAACGCGGGCATCGAGTATTTCGACTCTCCCCGGGACAACC
>CAYGBI010000109.1:0-8518 GCA_964348085.1 uncultured Pseudomonadales bacterium
GGGGGGCACGGGTGGAGGGCGGAGTGAGTTGATTTGGCGGCGAGTATAGAGCAGGCGACGCCGAGAAGGCGGTCACCGGTCAAGGATGACGGCTCAAGCGATCAGAACAACGGCCTCTTATGGCCGCTTACGGTTGAACGAAGCGCCTGCCCTGCTTCCGACTCGCGATTCGACCGGCGCTCAGCCAGCCATTGGCGCGGCTTATTTCACTCGCCGCGCCTTCGCGCTCTGTCGCGTGCGTTCGTTGCGCAAATCGTGAGAGCGCAAAAAACCCGGCGAAATCGACACGCGATCACCCACAGCGTAGGTGGTATGCACCTCGTACTCGTTCTCGCGCCACACTTGGCCGTTATCCAAGGTGACTTGAAAGTTGCCGCGCGCGAGCTCGGTGACTTGGGTGATTTCTCCGACCACGGTGACCCGTTCGGTCTTTTCCGGCTCAGGCGCTTCGCCCTGGTCTTTCTTGTCGCGGTCACGGCGGAGAAGGCGAGGGATGAAGCGGCGCAATCCCCGGTCCGCCAACGGCTCTTCCGCACTCGGCGCGCTAGCCTGCTCGCCACGGTCCGCTTGGGAAGGCGGCTGCGCACGAGAGTCAGCGCTCGCGCTTGGCGACTCAGGGGTGATGGTCTCCGTCACGATGCGCGGTTCGGGCTTCGCCAGCCGGTCGAAACAAGCGAGCCGCGCAGCGTCGTCCTCGATGGCGGCGCAACGAGCGATATTCGCGTCTCGCTCCGCGGCGCCTATCGCGTTGGCGACGCCGAAGAGCACAAGGAGAACAAGGCAACGGGGCATCGAAACGCTCAACTCCAAATATCGTCGGCTTGGCTTGGCGATTATGTCAGCACAGCACGGGCCTTGGCCAACCCCCGCCACCCGGTAATGGTGGGCAGGCAAGTCGGACGACCCAGCTAACTCGGATAGGTCGACGGCAAGTTTGTTAGCATTCCACGCGACTGCGGCTTCCTTTGGGGCGTGGCTTGTTCGACGACATCAGGCGCGATTGCGGTCTCGAAGGTGTGTGCATGCTGCTCGAGCGCCCTTCCATCAAAGGGCGAGCATGAGCGACGCTCGGGTGCCAGACACGCCGCAAGCTGTCGCTCAGCAGCTTGTCACGGCGCATGGCGCATACTCTCCCTTGGAGCTTCTGCTCGAAACCAATCAACTGGACTACGAGGACTACCGCGCTTGGCGGCGGGGCGAACAAGCGACGCTGGACAACGTGCTGCACGGCGGCGGCCGAAGCGCCCGCAAACTCGTGGAACGGGTGAACTCATGGGCGCGATCACTCGACTTCGACGCGGAAACCGTCGTCCTCTACGGCATTGACGGCAACGCCGGCGCCGAACTCACCGCATCCACCGATTCACGCTTGGACGAGTTGCTGCATACCGAGTATCGCCCCTCCGCGCACCGCAAACAGCTCGACATCTTCTTCGACACCGGCGAGGTGGCGGCCTTCAACGGCGTGGTCGATGCGCTGGCGAGTCGGGATCTTGCCACCGTGCGAGCGCGCTTGCGCCGATTGGCGGAGATCAACGCCGAGCATTGGGCCATCGCGGACGCCACGACACTTATCGAGGCGCTTGCGGCGCCACCGCCACGAGGGGATGACCAGGCCCAGAAGCGCTTGGCGCTGATGGAGAGAAAGTGGCTTCCCGCCGCCTGCGCGGTGTTGCACGCCCGTGCCCGGGACCTCCTGACGCCATTGTGGCGCGACATCGGACTCGCTCTCGAAGGCACGCCCTTCGATCCGAATCGTCCGCGCCGCCATGCCAGTTGGGCTTACTTGAATGGCTTGGACTGGAACAGCGTCGAACGCCATGTGCGGAACACTCCGCGCTATCGGTCGTACCCCGCACTGGTCGGCCGTTTGGCGGAAGCCGAGTGGCGGCTGCGTAATCGCCATGCCGCCTACGCCTTGTGGTTCCACCTTTGTTGGCGGGCGCCAGAACACTTCGAGGCGCTCATCGCCAGCACGAGATTTCCCAATGCGGCCCTGCGTGAAGCGTGGCTTGTCGCGCAGCAGGAAGACTTGAAGCCACCTATTTCTCCACCTTGGTTTCCCGCTTGGCTCGCCATCGCGCAACCGGATGTGGCCGGGGAGTTCGAACCGAGCGAGGGGAGCAGCGATGCGGAGCGTGCGTTCGACCTATTGCTCGCCTTGGCCGCCGGGGGCAGCGATCGGCAAGACATCGACAACCGGCGGGCGTTGCAGGCGTTGCACCCGGGCCTCTTGAGCCGATACTTGGCGGAGATCGAGACGGCGCAAGAACCAAGTTAGCGCCACGAAAGCCGTCGCCTGTCGGCGCCGCCTTTCGCCCCAGCCCAAGCCTCCCTATCACCCCGTCGGACTTTCGCTGCGAACGCCGCCCAGTCTGACCGGTGCCAGGCGCCCGCGCGGTAGGCGTTTCGCGAGAGCGAGCGGTCGGACGAGAGCGGATTGGCTGCCGCAATTCCCGCGGCGCTCAGCCTATTCGGACGACACCTCCACGCCCACATACGCTTGACGCGGCAAGCCCGGGAAGTAGCGGTAGCTGCCGAATGCGAAGTCCGCCCGATCCGCGTATGCGACGTCTTGGAGGTTCAGCAAGCGGGCAAACAACTTCAAGCGAGGTGTCGCCCGCCAACTGCCGCGCCAGTTGAGGAGCGTGTGGCCGTCGTAGCGGGCCGTGTTGGCCGCGTTGATGTAGTGGCTGCCCAAATGAACGAGTTCGACTTCGGAGACCAAGCCTTCGTGCTGCCAGCGCCAATGTGCGCTGCCGAGCCAACGCGGCGCGGTGTCCACATCGTTGCCGTCGACGATGCGCTCTCCGCGGCTTGCGTCGCGCGTGAAGGCGTAACGGTGACGGGCGTGGCTGGCCGCGAGTTGCAGCGTGTGGGCGCGGAGTTGCCACGCGAGTTCGACTTCGACGCCGGTCGACTCGGTCTCGCCGTCGCTGACGTTGAAGCCGTTGGCGTCGCGAAAGATCAGGTTGCGCGTCGTCTCCCGGTAGAGTGCTGCGTCGTAGCGGAAGCGGGGTGTCGCGCCACGCACCCCGGCCTCTAGGGAACGCAGGGTTTCGCTCTCCAAGTCGGCGATCGCTTGGCCGCTTTGCAGGCGGTAGAGCTCCGTCGTTTGCGGCGGTCGGAAGCCTTGCCCAGCGACCACATAGTAAGTTCGCCCACTCGCGTCCGTACGGTTGAGGCCGATGCGGCCGGCGAAATTGACGAAGGCATCGTCGCGATCCGCCGGGCGGGTATAGAGGCAGCCGCCGAAACCGCAGGCGGTGCCGTCGTCCTTGGTGTTGCCGTCGATGTGCAGGTTGTCATAATCGTAGCCGTTGCGCTCTAACCGCCCGCTTGCGATCCATTCCCAAGCCGAGCCGAAGGCCACGCCGCTGTCGAAGAAAACCGCCGCGGTCACGCCGTCTACCCGGTAGTCGTAGTGGGTACCGGGCGGGCGCGTGCCGACGAGAAAAGCGGAGCCTACGGTGGGCCCGTCTTGGCGCTCGGCAAGGCGCGCCTCGAAGGCTTCGAGCATGCCGCCGAGCTGCCAACGCCACTCCCGGCCTACCGCACCTACCCCACCTACCCCGCTTAGCTTCACCTGCGCACCGCCGCTGCTTTGGGCGTTCTCTTCCAACGGCTGACCCGGCAAAAAGTGCTGCAGGAATGCCATGGACGAACGCCGCAGATAGGGCGTCACGGTGATCTCGTGCGGCCCCCAAGGGCGTTGCCAGAGGCTGGTCGCACGCAGTGACCATGCGTCGCGGTAGGCCTCCGGATTGGGGTTGCTGCGCCGTGCCGACGAGTCATAGGCCTCGAAACCACGCACAAAACCACCGGTTTCTTGGTTCAACAGCGTGGCGGTGGCGGTGGTGGTGACGTCCCAACCGGCGATCGAGTCGCTTTCGCTGGCAACGACCTTGTGCTGACCGTAGCCGGTCTGGTCGCGGTAGCCTCCGGTCGTGGTGGATACGGCATCGACGCGCCACTCGTCGCCACCGGTGCTAAGGCGCGCTTGCGAATACTCGTACGGGCCGGCTTCGAGGCTTCCGCGCCAACCCTCGTGGCTCGTCGCGGTGACGGCGTTGACGACGCCGTGCAGCGCATTGCCGCCGAACAGTGCGCTCGCCGGACCGCGCACCACTTCGATGGCATCCGCCTGCTCGGTATTCATCTCGAACAAGTTGTTGACGTTGCAGAAGCCGGCGGGGCGAATTGGAATGCCGTTCTCCAGCAGTAGGAACTCACCGCAGGCCCCGGCGCCGGTGAGCACGCCGGAGCGGATTGCGGTCAAGTGCTCGTGGCCGGACCCCCGCGAAATCCACACGCCCGGCACCCGTACCAGCAATTCGTGCGGGTGGCTGGCACGGGTCAAGTCGATGCTCTCCTCGGCGACGAGGGTTACGCTGCCGGCAGCTCCTTGACTCTCCGCGACAGAGGCCGCGGCACGGACGACGACCTCTTCTACTTGATCGTCCAATTGATCGTCGGCCTCGCTCGCCAAGGCGGCCTTGGCGAATACTAAGGCAAGCGCGGCGGCGCGACCGCCCGTCACGCCGATTCCCAAAGGGTGCGAATGTCGTCGAGCGGCGCGTCCACGATACTCGGCTCGTCATCGAGCAGCATCGTAGTGCGGCTATCGGGGTTGTAGGTCGGCCAATGCGGCAGCGCTTCAGTATTAGGATCGCCGTGGCGAGCGAACGCGACGTAGCTCGACATGAGCCGCTGCGAAAGCGTTGCCACGGCGGGGTCCGCGCCACAGAAACGGCGCATGGCCGGCAAGCCGTAGGTGCCCCAGACGAAGGGGATGTCCAAGGAGTGACACGCGCCCAACCGGCCGCCGTGTGCTGGCGAGGGGCGGTCGAAGCGGTACATCCATACCGATTCCGTGTGGTGGCGATGACACTCCGCTGTGCGGATGGCCGGCAGTCGAAACATGCGGTCCGTGGCGATCGCGGCCCAGATGTCGAATGGCGCCGTGGCTAGGCCAGCAGCGGCGCGGTCCTGTTCGTAGCAGGTGATCGCCTCGGCCGCGCGCTCGCCGAATGGCTCCCGGGCGAGCGTGACGAGTTGCGCTCGGCTCAGGTTCGCATAACGCTCGTCATACAGCGTGAACAAGGTGGATTCGTCACGCGTGTGGCCGATCAAGAGCGGCATATCGGTGGTGAAGCGGCCCTCGCGAAGTACCGTGGCGGCGTCTTCGGCGATGACTTCGCCATCCAAAGTCGGCGCCCAACGTGCCCCGGCGAGCTTCGCTTGGGAACTGAGAATGGCCGACGCCGGCGCGTCGCGCAGCTTGTCGAAGCCACCGAACTCGGCGGCCAACACCGTGGCGGTGGCGTGCGCGTCCTTCGCAGCCACCGGGCGGGTTAGCGAGCCGCTCATCGGCACCGCTTTGTCGAAGCACCCTTGCGCCGCCGGCATAGCCATGAGTTGGGCGATGTCGAAGCCACCGGCGGACTGGCCAAATACCGTGACGTTGTCTGGATCGCCGCCGAACATGCCGATTTCCGAGCGCACCCAGTTGAGGGCGGCGACCTGATCGAGCAGCGCCTCGTTGCCGGTGGCGCCGAGCTCGGGCGCGTGCAAAAAGCCGAACGCGCCGAGCCGGTAGTTCACCGTGACCACTACCACGTCGCCCACTCGCGCCAAGTGTTCGCCGTTTACCCGCGGTTGCGAGCCGGCGCCGACCGTATTGCCACCACCGTGAATCCATACCATGACCGGGCGCAGTCGATCGGTTCCAAGGCCCGGCGTCCAGACGTTCAGGTACAGGCAATCTTCACTGGTCTCGTGCGTGGCGATGCCGATCAACTCGCCGATGTCGCCGGCGATCGTCGATTGCATCGCACAGGCGCCGAAGTTCAGCGCATCCCGAACGCCCGACCAAGGCGTGGGCGGCGTCGGTTTCCGCCAGCGCAAATCGCCCACCGGCGGCTTGGCGAAAGGCACGCCCTTGTAGACGTACACGCCGTCCGTCTCGGCGCCCCGCAACCGCCCGTAGCTCGTTTCGACGACCGCCACGGTGTTACGTCCGTCGTCTCGTCGTAGCGGCAAAGTCGGATGCTTGGCGCAAACTTCGGACTGCCGGGATTTGACTCATTACTTCGTACCGCACCTAGGCTCCGAACCGGTAACGCAGTTTCACCACCAGCACATCGACCAACGGCTCGCTGAGCGCGTCACGCAATAAATCGCCGAACTCGTCGTCGACGCGATCATGCAGATTGCTCCCGCGGGTGTATACCACGAACAAATCCGACAGCGGCGCGATCTCCCAACGATACCGCAGTTGCGCCGCGAGGCGACTGATGGCGAAACCGGCATTCTCGGTGGGATCCTCGTTCACCTGCACCAGTCGTCCTTGCGTCTCCGGTATACGCCAGAACTCTCGTTCTTCGGCGCGAATGGCGGCCCACTGCATGGTCATGCGAAACTGCTGGCGAGCCGTTAGAAAGAGATCAACCGCCATGCGCGGCGCCCACGTCGTGGCGGCATAGGTCGCGAAGTTGTTTTCGCCTTGCCAGAGCAGCCAAGCGTCCTGTTGTTGGCGCGTGAGGTCGAAATCCAACGAGAAGCGGTCGATCGGCTTGTAGGTGAAGCCAGCGCTGAGCGAGTGCGCCGCGCTCTTCACCTGCTCCTCCATGCGGCCTAGCCGCACGCTCCAACTGAACGGTCGGCTGCTGTCGGTACCGTAGCTCACGTCTACGAATAGGCGCGAGCGTACTTGGTAGACGCCGTTGCCGCGGCTCTCCAAGTCGTCCCACTGCGGCGTGAAGTAATTCACCGTCGTGCGAATCTGATTCCGGTTGTGGAGGGTAAAGGTGTTGTACACGAAGGCACCGGTGGAGACGTCCAAACCGTCGTGGTTCAGCGAACGGCCAACCGTGGCGCCGCCGGACCAACGCCGCAGCCAAGGCAGATCGGATCGGGACAGCCACAGCGAATAGCGACCGCCGTACAAATCGTTGCGGCTGAGGAAGCCTAGATCGTTGATGTCCAACTTGCGGTCTTGGTAGTCAAGCGCCAACCTGTGGGTTACGCCTTGGCGGGGGGTGTACTGCATGTCGCCCCACACGCCGTAGCCGCTCTCGCCGTCCACGTCGCTCATGAGGCCTTGCACATCCGTACTCCACTTGCCGTTGCCGCTCAAATGGTGGGCATCCACCCCGTGTACTCTGGCGGACACCGAGGGGTGGTCGAGCAGAGTGCCGATATAGCCGATGGAGCGTCGGCTACCGCCGGTGCGCTCGTACAGGAACCGGGCTACGCCGAAGTTGCGCCCGTCACCTTGGATGGTCACCGGCGTACCGTCGTCGAGTTCGCCGCGCAACTCGGGGTCGTCCTCGAAAGCCGTCAACATGCCGTAGCGGAGGGGGCCGTTCTGTCCCGTGACCTTGGCCGCCGCTAGGAGGTCGGACGGCAACGCGCGCTCGTGTCCCGGCACCTGCACATGATCGGGAACGTCAATGCCAATAGGGGCGCCGCCGATGCGGCGGGTGTTGAGCACGGCCGACGGCGTACGGCCGAACGTAGAGCGGCTTCTCCTAGCACCGCTGCCACCGCCGCCGTTATAGACGCGCGAACGCACCGAGGTCGTGAATATCTCGTTGCCTTCTTGGAAAAACAGGCGCTTTTCGGGAAACCAAGTTTCTTGCGCCGTCAGGTTCACCACCACGTCGTCGGACTCCACGGCACCGAAATCCGGGTACGCGGTAGCCGTGACTTGGAAGTTCGACGACGGCCGCCAGAATACGTCCAACCCGGCTTGATAGCCCTCCTCCCCGCGACCCGCATCCATCGTCGTCGACGTATAGGGAAAAACAGCGAATTGGCGCTTCGGCACCACGCCGGGCAGCTTCATCGGCTGCAGCGCAGACATGAACCTAGCGGCGGTAAACGGCAACGCCGGCCAACCCCAGCGCTCGTCGATATGCGCCACCTTGCGGTTGGTGTATACGCCCATCACCCGTTCGCCTTGGTCTTGCGGCATGGTCATCATCGACCACGGCAAAAACGCTTCCAAGCTCCAGCCGTCTTCGAGTTCGGCGGTGGCGCTATGCCACGCGCCGTCCCATTCCCGGGTGAACGTGCGCTCCGGCGCGACTTTGCCGTCCAGTACCGAGCCGCCCAAGTTGATGTTGAACCAATAGCCGTAGAGACCCTCGCCGGAGGTATCGAGGGTGATGCCCCAACCATCGCGGTTGATGTAGTCATCCCGCGACGAGAGCCGCTTGATGAGCGTTTCCGGCGGTTGTTCGTTCCAAACGCCTATATAGAGGCCTTGATCGGTGTACAGGTAGCGGGCGACCGTGCGATAGCGTGGCGCCGCCAAGGTATCCGGCTCGACGAGCACCATATCGTCGTAGCCCGGCACTTCAGCCCAGATCGGCTCATCGAGACGCCCGTCCATATGGATGTCCGCCTGCTCGTACCGGGGTACGACGATGGCCGCATCGCGTGCGTCTCGGGCGATTAACTTGACGCCATCGACTTGGGCGGCGGGTTCTGCTGCTGGGGTGGATGGTGACGC
>CAYGBI010000110.1:0-8120 GCA_964348085.1 uncultured Pseudomonadales bacterium
GAACCGCATGCATTTCCGGTTCATCCCTCTGTATCCCGACGTCGGGTCCGATATCCAAACGCGGGTCATGGCATACAGCAACGCGCGGAACAAACGAATCCCGATCTTGCGGAGAACGGTTCCCTTGTACAGCCCCCTCTCCGGCGGAAAAGGCGCAACATCGCCGTCTAGGAACCGCGATCCGATCACGAAATCATGACATGCCAACCTCTGCCGCAACATCGGCAGAAAGCGGGGGTCGTGTTGTCCATCCCCGTCCACTTGGATCAAGTGCTCGTATTTCTTGGCGAGCGCGTATTTGTACCCTGTCTGAACCGCCGCACCGGCGCCGAGATTTTCGACTAGGGTAATCGCCGGCACGCCATGCCGTTTCAGGATGGCGCGCGAATCGTCCGTCGAGGCATCGTCAATGGCGACGAGGTCGTAGTGTTCCCGCCGGACGACCTCCATCAGTGGCGCCAACATGTGATCGAGATTCTCCGCCTCGTTGTAGACCGGGACGACGACGAGGACAGATGCCTTCTCCATGCGGTAGTGCTTCTCCGAGACGATTAGGACGGAAAGGCGGAGAACGCGAGTAGCTGGCCCTTGACGGCCGCAGGAATCGTCACAAGCAATAGGGGAGGGACAACCGCCACGTCAAGCAGGCGCTGTACCGACACACAATCCACCGTGGTGGCGACGGACAACATTAGCGGAGTCGATGAGAGGCTCGGGTCGACGCTCGCAGTTTTAAGCCGCCGCCGAGGTCTGCAACTCCACGAACGCGCGGTAGTAGCCGCCTTCTCTCGCTAGCAGTTCATCGTGGCTGCCTTGCTCCATCACCCGTCCCTCCTGCAAGAACACGATCTTGTCGGCGTGGGCGATGGTGGACAAGCGATGGGCGATGATGATGACCAGCCGGTCTTTCGCGGCTTCGTGCAAGGAAGCTACGAGATACTGCTCGGTTTCCGGATCCAAGGCCGAGGTCGGTTCGTCCAGAATCAGCACACGGGAATCCCGGAGCAGGCCCCGGGCGATAGAGATGCGTTGCTTCTGCCCGACGGAAAGTTTGCTTGCGGCGGAACTGCCGAGCTTGGTGTCGTAGCCTTCCGGCAGCGACGCGATGAAGTCGTGGATGCCGGCGGTTCGTGCCACTTGCTCCACCTCTTCTTGGCTGGCCTCCGGCTTGCCGTAGCGGATGTTGTCGCGGATGGAGTCGGAGAACAACTGCGTCTCTTGGAAGACGTAGGTGATTTGTCCCCGCAGGCTGTCGAGCGTCACGTCGTTGATGTTGTGCCCGTCGATCAGAATCTCCCCTTCGCTGGCGACGTGGTAGCGGGGAATCAGATACGCGAGGCTGGTTTTGCCGGCGCCGGTCGGTCCCACGAAAGCAACGATCTGACCGACCTTGGCGTCCAAGTCGATTCCTTCGAGTGCGCGGCGCCCGTCGGGGTAGACGAGGCCCGCGCCGCGCATGGCGACGCCGTCGCTAATCGGTGGCAAACGCATCGTGCCGAGGTCGGTCTCGGCGGGCAGGTCCATCATCGCGAACACCCGCCGCATGGCGGCGACGTTGTCTTGGAAACGGATCCACAGAATCCCGAGCGCCATGGCGGGGCCGCGCAAATAGCCCCAGAACACGAACATGGCGCCGAAGTCGCCCGGCGTCAGCGCCCCGTCGACGATGAGGCCGATCAGCATAACGAAGAACGCCGTTTGTGCCAGCGCGTTGATGGTGTCGCCGACTTGCGGGATGATCATCCACAGCAGCGCCACTTTGCGGAAGCGCTTGAACGACTCCGCCGAGTCGCCCTCGAACCGCGCTTGTTCGTGGACGTTGCCGCCAAGGCTCTGTACCGCGGCGACATTGTCCATGCCCTCTTCGATCGTGCCCGTGGTGAGCGCGCCGGCAGAGCGGGCCGCTTGGCCGCGACGGCGCACGACGCGCGAGAACAGCCCGGAGAGAATCATGTAGGTCAGGCCCATCGCCATCGTGATCCAAAACACCTGAGGCTGGGTCGGATAAGTGACGAGCAGGGTGATCAATGCTTGGGTATACAACACCGTCGACATCACCGGCGTATGCGTGATCTCGTAGAAGATCTCCTGCACTTGCGGCGCGTCGTACATCACCCGATAGATCGAGTCGCCGATACGCTGATCCTCGAGCTGCGTCACGGACAGTGCGCCGATGCGGCTGAAGAGCTGTGCCCGCAGGGTGTGGTTCAGAGCTTGATTTAGGCGGGCGTTGATCTTGAACTCCACATAGCCCCATAGCCCGCCGAAGGTGCTATGGCCGCCGTGGATGGTGTTCTCCACCTGCGTCGCGTAATCGTGCCCTTGAGCGAGACCTGCCTCTACATCGTCGTCGTAGCCAGTGGTGTAGCGCCCGATCAAGAGCACCAGCCCCAAGCCGATCACCACCAGCCAAACGAGAATCGCCATCGGCGACAACGCAGCGTCCTGCATGGCGGTTACCACCGGCATCCAGTACGGTGGGTAGTCGGTGGCCTCCGAGATGGGGTTGGCAAGAATGACGTGGTCCACGAGCATTTTCGCCGGCCACGGCAGGAGACCGAGGGCGACCGCGTAGGCACCGAACTTCATGGCGAACTTGGCGATGTAGCGCCAAAAGAAAAAGCGAATGTAGGCGGCGCTGCGCAGGATGATGCGCAGCGAGTCTCGCTCGCCGATCTGCGTATGCGTGTCTATGCCGCTGGCGCGGCTGTCGAGGTCGCGCTCTTGGTCGCGCTTGCTGGGTCGAGTCGTCGGCTGGTAGGTGGTTTCGGACATCGCTAGCTGGCCTCGGCGACTCGTCTCGTAGCGGTGAGGGTGGATTCCGCCTCGACGAAGGCTCGGTAGCGGCCTCCCTCGCGGCGCATTAGAGTGTCGTGATTGCCGCTCTCGACGATGCGCCCTTGGTCCAGATAGAGGATGTTGTCGGCACGTCGGATAGTCGAGATGCGGTGCGTGATGAGGAAAATCGCCCGTCCCTCGCCCCACGTCGCCAAGTTGCCCATGACCGTGTGTTCGGTGGCGGCATCCAAAGCGGCGGTGGGCTCGTCGAGTACGAGAATGGGCGTGTCGCGGACCACCGCCCGGGCGATGGACAGCCGCTGTCGTTGGCCGCTCGATAGCTTGCCGCCACGGTCCGAGAGACGCGTATCCAGACCGTTCGGCAGACCCGCTACATAGTCTTCCATTGCCGACACGCGGATGGCCTCGCGCACCTGTTCGTCGCTGGCGTCGGGGGCGGCGTAGCGGATGTTGTCCGCCACCGAAATGGCGAACAAGACGTTCTCCTGCAGGGCGATGGCGACGTTGCGGCGCAAACTGTCTACTTTGAAGTCACGCAGATCTTTGCCGTCGATCATGATGGCGCCCTGCTGAGGATCGAACATGCGCAAGAGCAGTGCCGTGAGCGTGCTCTTGCCGGACCCGGTCGGCCCGATGATGGCTGTGATCGTGCCGGGTTTGGCCGCGAAGCTCACCCCGTCGAGCACGGGCCGGTCTTCCTCGTAAGCGAAACTCACATCGTGGTAGCGGATTTCCTCCCTGAACTCGGTCAGCGGTACCGCGTGCGGGCGGTCTTGCACCTGCGGTTCGATATCCAAGATATCGAACGCCCGGCGCAAGCCCATCGCCATGTCTTGGGCGGTCATCCAGTCGCGCAGGAGCTTGCGGATGTCGCCGCTCGACTCGTGGAACTGATCGCGGGTCCAGCTATAGCTCGCGAGGTTCCACACTACGAAGCTGATGCCGAGCAGGCCGATCAGATTCACGGCCCAAGCTGGATCGCCTTGGCTCGCCCACCAAGCCATGAACGACGTGCCGCCGGCCATGAACAGGGCCGCCACGGTGTACATGACGATGGTGACTACGGCGATCAAGTGGCGCACGCGAAAAGCCGCGTTGAAGGCGATCACCGAGTCCTCCTCCAAGCGGCGTTGCGCCCGACCGGTCGCGCAGAAGGACTTGATGAGGCGAATGGCGGAGAAGCTCTCTTGAATGGTGGAGGTCACGTCGGACGTGGCCGCCCGGTACACCAACGTCCGGGTACGCATCCTCGGCATCGCCCACTGCGCCCACAACAGCGCCGGCACCACCAGCAAGCCGGCGATCAAGCCGAGCCAAGGGTGGAGCAAGGTGACCAAGGCGACGCAACTGTAGTAGCTCATCATGGCGAGCGTCATGCCCACCAGATGGCCGACCACGGCCGTAACCATGGCGCTGTCTTGGTAGACGCGGTAGACCGCATCGCCGGTACGGTGGCCGCTGTGGTAGGTAAGCGACAGTCGGTGCCAGCGCGCCACCAACGCCACGCGCAGGTCTTGGTTGATGCGCTGCATGATCCAAACGTTGTAGTAGGGATTGAAGATGCGCAGCGGCAAACGCAGCAGGTGCGTGCCGAGGGCAATGTAGACGTAGGACCACTTGAGTGCGTGGCGTTGCTCGGTGGTCAGCGACTCGACTTGGCCGGTGGCCCATTCGGGATAGCCCACGAGGGTGGCGAGCCCCGGCGCCAAGGGTTCCGCCTGCAACAGGCTTTGGTTGAGCAGGTCCGCAAGGACGATGCCCAAGGTCAAGTTCAGGAACCGTTCAAAGAAGTTGATCGCGTAGAAGTACACGAGGTGAGCGCCGAGCCGAACGCGGTATTCCACCCGGCCGCCCCGAAGGCGCATCTGCACCATCCAACCAAGCACGCAAGACGCCGTAACGGCGACCCCGTAGAGGCCGGCGGTGTAGACATCGACTAGGAAAATCGCTGTCAGGTTGGTGCCGATGCCGCCAAGCAGCAGGGCGACCACCCCAAGCGCCTGCCGCCAGCCGCTGGCCCAAGTCATAAGCGCCATGCCGACGACCATGGCGGCGACTGGCACGTAAAGCAGGTAGTGCGGCCACTCCAAAGTCGCCGGCGTCCACCCCGTAAGCGGCCCGGCGATGGCGACCAAGGCGACGAGGAAGGGCGCATAGGATTGATAGCCGTGGCCACGCAGCTCCGCGACGCCACCTTCGATACCGCGCCCCGGATACCACCAGCGCCCGAGCAGTTGCGGACGGATGTACGGCCACGACCGCATCAGCAGCCTAAGCACATCCATGAAGCTGCCGTCGTCGTCGGCGACGTTGCGATCCCGTTCCGGCGGAATATGGCCGTCGCCGAACATCGGCAACGCTCGGGCTCGGGCGTGGTTGGCTAGGACATCGGCTTGGGCGTGGGTGGTCATCGTTCGCGCCCCTTAAGTCGCTGCAATAGCGCACCTGCCAAGGGTGCGCCGGCGAGGATTGGCGGCGCCGACCAAGATCACTTCATAGCCGCCTATGGCGACGGTGCGCCAATACTCGGTCGCCTACAGATGCGACCGCTGGTGTCATGCGCGGGCCTTGGTACGTCGATAGTGCCGCGAGCGGCCACCTAGCCGTCCTCGACTGTATGGACAGCCGAGCGCTGTCAACACGTCATCCCCTACCGCTCCCTACCGCCGCCATGGCGACGGCGTTCGTATCTTCGTTCGCGCCACGAAAGCCGTTGCCTAGGCGCCGCCTTTCGCCCCAGCCCCGTCGGACTGCTAGCCCGAACGAGTGTTATGGGGCGAAATTAACAGTCTTGTGTTTGGCGTCAAGCGCTTTTTGGCGTGGGATCCGCTTTGTCCCGGTTTTTCCCGCGTCGTCACCATGCGTGCCGTGGCGACCCGCTCAACGCGCCCGGTCCGCCAGCAACGCCTCCAACTCCAAGATCCTCTTCTCGGCCGCCCGTCGAGCAGCGGCTTCCGCTCGCCGGCCGGCGGCCTCCTCGGCGACCCGCTCTTCGAGCTCCTCGCGCGTCGGAATGTCCTTCCCGGTTGCGGGATCGAACCAACGAAACTCCAGCGACTCCGCCTCTCCCGGGGTGTCCGGCGCTCGCGGGCGGCAGTACGCGCACAGGCCCAGAACCCGGCTCGCCAGCCCCGTTGCGCCGTTCGCCAGCCGCTCCTCCCGCATCGGCCGGTAGGCGCCGCCCGACAGCGCGAAGCCCCGCAGCGGCGGCGGACGACCGCCGGTCGCGTCGAACACGAAGTACTCCCGCACCCCGATCAACTCGTAGATGCGCTTCTTCGCGGTCAGGTCGCGCCGCCACGTGGACGGCGACAGCGCCTCGAGCACGAAGTCCGGCGCCTTGCCCACCTCCCAGACGACCTGCTTCTCGAGGTCGTGGCGCGGCTCGACGTCCAAGGCGACCAGCACGTCCGGCGAGACGTGGCGGCGCCGCGGCCGGCGGTCCCGGCCGAAGCGCACGTACCACAGCGGCAGGTCGGCGGAGACCTGCGCGGCGCGCCCCCGGAAGTGCGCTCCGAGGCCGTCAAAGTTGTAGGTGAGCGCCCTCAGGTGCGCCTGGGTGGCAGGCACTTTGCCCTCCACGAGGGGCAGGTCTTCGGCGCGGAGCGCGAGGATGGCGTCGAGCTCCCGGCGGTGTCGCGGGTCGCACCGGTCGAGTGGGGCAAGGGCGGTTTCGGCCATGGCCTGGTGTTGTCCTCGTTCTTTCGCTGCGGCGCTCGGGTGCGGCGACGCCACGCGAAGCGTCTCGATATCGTCAGTGTACAGTTTCGGCTCACCGAGACAGGCTAAAGGGGACTTGGATTCGCCGCGAGCGGACATCGCCCCGTCTCTTCGTGAGCCAAGGCTGTTTTTCTCGTGCGACATTCGCCTATGTGCGCCGAAGCGTCGCGCTCAACGCGGTCGGGCCGCCAGCAACGCCTCCAACTCCAAGATCCTCTTCTCGGCCGCCCGTCGAGCAGCGGCTTCCCGTCGTCGGGCGGTGGCTTCCGCTCGCCGGGCGGCGGCCTCCTCGGCGACCCGCTCTTCGAGCTCCTCGCGCGTCGGGATGTCCCTCCCGGTTGCGGGATCGAACCAACGAAACTCCAGCGACTCCGCCCCTCCCGGGGTGTCCGGCGCCAGCGGGCGGCAGTACGCGCACAGGCCCAGAACCCGGCTCGCCAGCCCCGTTGCGCCGTTCGCCAGCCGCTCCTCCCGCATCGGCCGGTAGCCGCCGCCCGACAGCGCGAAGCCCCGCAGCGGCGGCGGCCGACCGCCGGTCGCGTCGAACACGAAGTACTCCCGCACGCCGATCAACTCGTAGATGCGCATCTTCGCGGTCAGGTCGCGCCGCCACGCGGACGGCGACAGCGCCTCGAGCACGAAGTCCGGCGCCTTGCCGACCTCCCAGACGACCTGTTTGTCGAGGTCGTGGCGCGGCTCGACGTCCAAGGTGACCAGCACGTCCGGCGAGACGTGGCGGCGCCGCGGCCGGCGGTCCCGGCCGAAGCGCACGTACCACAGCGGCAGGTCGGCGGAGACCTGCGCGGCGCGCCCCCGGAAGTGCGCCCGGAGGCCGTCGAAGTTGTAGGTGAGCGCCGTCAGGTGCGCCTGGGTGGCGGGCACTTTGCCCTCCACGAAGGGCAGGTCTTCGGCGCGGAGCGCGAGGATGGCCTCGAGTTCCCGGCGGTGGCGCGGGTCGCACCGGTCGAGTGGGGAAAGGGCGGTTTCGGCCATGGCCTGGTGTTGTCCTCGTTCTCTCGCTGCGACCGCTGCGGCGCTCGGGCGCGGCAGCGCCACGCGAAGCGTCCCGATATCGTCAGTGTACAGTTTCGGCTCACGAAGACAGGCTAACGGGGACTTGGATTCGCCGCGAGCAGCGATCGCCCCGTCCTTTCGCGAGCCAAGGCTGTTTTTCTCGTGCGACATTCGCCTATGTGCGCCAATGCGCCGCGCTCAACGCGGCCGGTTCGCCAGCAACGCCTCCAACTCCAAGATCCTCTTCTCGGCCGCACGGGCGGCAGCCTCTTCTTGTCGCGCGACGGCTTCTGCTCGTCGTGCAGCGGCCTCTGCTCGTCGTCGGCCAGCGGCCTCGGCCTGTTTGGCAGCGGCTTCCGCTCGCCGGCCAGCGGCCTCCTCGGCGACCCGCTCTTCGAGCTCCTCGCGCGTCGGGATGTTCCTCCCGGTTGCGGGATCGAACCAACGAAACTCCAGCGACTCCACCTCTCCCGGGGAGCCCGCCGCCCGCGGGCGGCAGTACGCGCACAGGCCCAGAACCCGGCTCGCCAGCCCCGTTGCGCCGTTCGCCAGCCGCTCCTCCCGCATCGGCCGGTAGGCGCCGCCCG
>CAYGBI010000111.1:0-7656 GCA_964348085.1 uncultured Pseudomonadales bacterium
GTGGCATGGAAGTAGAAGTTGGGCAGCGAAAACGACAACAGGAAGTCCTTGCCGGTGAACGGCAGGCTCATTCTGCCAAGACGAAACGTCAAGTCGTTGTCCGCCAAGCCGTCAATCGTTTCTTGACTGTACTCCGCAAGGCCACTGCGTGCGTCCGCGATCAATTTCTCCAAGCCGCCGTAGTCCAATTCGGACATCTGCGGGGGCGTGAAAAGCCCGGCTTCGACGCCTTGGATGGCCCCCAGCGAGTGGTGCGCGACCGAGATGACTTGGAAACGAAACGGCAGCATGTCTTCGATCAGGCGCATCGCGACGACTTCGTCCAAGTCCAACCCGTTCGCCTCGCAGTGGGCGCGGCCCTTCGCCATATACCCCTCAACGCCACCAAGAACGCGCTGAAACGTCCCGACACTTGCCTCATAGAGTGAAACTGACACCGACTAGATCCCCTTAACGGTTGAAAGGGTCAGCGTATCACGGTCGGTCGCCCGGCTGCCGCCACCCGCAACATGCGTAGCGCGGCCGGCTACAACCTCGAAAACGCATAGACCGACTTGATTTCCCTATTCACATAGCGGCCGATAGAGTCCGCCGCCATCAACTCATCGAATACCCGCGCTTCGACATCGTAGTAGACATACGCCTTGCCGCTGCCGCGGAAGCGAAGCAACAGGCGGCGCGTCTCCGGGTCGTAACCCACCGCCTCGACACTCGACGACTCGACGCGGTGTAGTTGAGGCTGAGGCATCGGCTAGCTACTTCCGCCGCGGTTGCAACGCACGAACTCGCACTTGGTCATCGGACCGCCACTTTGCGCATCACATCTCCGGTTGACGGGCGACAAGCCCTGGCCACTTGAGCGCCACGACCGTCAACACCACCAGTCCCTCCAATGCCACGATAACGCAAGCCGTACTGGCGCCGAACCATGATGCCAGCAACCCCAAGTGCGCCAACCCGATCGGTCCGCTGCCGATGCACATGGACAGCAGGCCCATCATCTGCCGTCTGTTCTCAAGGGGAGTGTTGATCAACACCAGCGCGCTCTGCATGGCCGCGAAGGCCGCCATCGCGACACCCAACACCAGCAGCAGTCCGGCCGAGAGAATCGGGAGCGCCGATTGGGCGAAGACCGTCGCCGCGACTAGGTAAATGAGCACGCCGAAAAAGTAGAGGAATCGGTACTGCGGGCCGCGGGCAAACGCCGCAAGCGCCAAGGCGCCGAGCAACGAGCCGAGACCTTCCATGCTCGCAAGGACACCCACCTCGAACGGTGCGAGGAACAGCTTGTCGGCGCCGATCACCGGCACCATCGAGATGACGGGAAATCCCCAAACGTTGAACACCACGGTCACCGCCAGAACGCCCTGCAGCACAGGCAATCGGCGCAGCACGCGCAGGCCATCCCGGATGCGGTGGACGACCTTCCCCCCGCTCGCCGCGCCGCCATGTCCTGCGATCTTGGGTAGGCCGAGAAGAATCAGAAAAGCGAGCGTGTAGGCCCCCGCACTCAACAGGAACGCCCCGTCCATACCGGCGACGGCATACAGCGTACCCCCCAACAAGGGACCGACCATGCGTGTCCCCGAACTGGCAACCGTATCGAGGCTCATGGCGGCGCCGAGCCGCCCGCTGCCAACGGCATCCGCGAGCAGCGTGCGCCGGACGGGAAAGTCGACAACCCAAGCGAGGCCGGCGATGAATGCGCCGAGCCCCACCTGCCAGACCGTCAAGCGGTCGAAGTAGGCGAGGCTCCCCAAGACGCCAGCGACCCCGAACATCAACGCAAGGGTGGCCAGAAGGATCCGCTTGCGATCGAAGCGGTTGGCGATCTCGCCGCCGAATACACCGAACAGGCCCATCGGAAGCATTCGCAACATCAGCGTCGCGGCCACGAGCGGCGCGGAAGCCGTAACCTCGAAGACAAATATGCCCACTGCCAACATCTCTAGCCAGCGAGCGGTGGCGGCGAACGCGCCGGCGAACCAAAGACGCAGAAAGTTCGCATCCGCAATCAGCGGACGCTGCACGTCTTTGACGTGAGGATCAGTCAAGCCGGCGCTTGGTTCGCTTGATCACGGGCCGACTCGAACCTCGAATCGATGGCAAGCTACTCCGCGGGATTGAAAAGCGAGAAAGGGCGACCACCGGCATCCGGTCCCCGAACCGCCGTCATGTAAGCGGATCCCTCCGCGCCAAGTAGTGAATCAGCGCTGAACGAAACTCGGCGTCCGGTCAGCAAACCCAGCGCCTCTTCATTACTTTTCCTTCGAGCCCTTCGCACGGAAATCCACACCCGTCACACCAACGCGAAAGTCACCAGCACATCCCGCGCCACGGCTTCATTGATCTGCTCGGGCGAAGGCTCTTGGCCGCGCTTGACGGCAATCCCGTGATAGGCCGCATCCCCCGGGAAACGGGCCAACATGCGGCGTATCGCCGCCTCCTTGCGCACCGCGTCGTCCGTTATCGCCAGCGCTGAAGCGCTTACTCGCCGGCCGGCAAGGCGCAACTCGACGGTCGAACGCTCTTTGAAGTTGTGCCACCAGCCGGTTTCTTGACCCGTGAGGCAAAACAGCGCGTCGTCGGACTCGCGCAGGTAGCGCACAGGCGTGGCGCGGCGCCTGCCCGTCTTTCTGCCGATGAAGTGAATCACCATGACGTTGTCGCTCATCACGCCGTGCAGGGGCGAACGGAGCAGGATGCGCATCGCGCGGTTGAGGATGGGGAACAGCGGTTCTGGAATCCGCATGGCCGTCAGCCCTTTAGGCTCGCGATCAGCGCCGAAATAGAGGCCTTGGCGTCGCCGAACAACATGCGCGTGTTGTCGCCGAAGAACAGCGGATTGTCAACGCCCGCGAAGCCCGCCGCCATCGAGCGTTTGAGCACGAATACGGTGCGCGCGTGGTCCACGTTGATGATCGGCATGCCGTAGATGGGGCTGGTCTCGTCGTTGCGGGCGGAGGGGTTCACCACGTCGTTGGCGCCGATCACCACCGCGACGTCGATGTTGGCCATGCGAGGGTTGATATCCTCCATTTCCACGAGCTGGTCGTAAGGCACATTGGCTTCCGCGAGCAATACGTTCATGTGCCCCGGCATACGGCCGGCGACCGGATGGATGGCGTAGGTCACCTCGCAGCCGTTCTCTTCGAGCAGTTCGCCGAGTTCCTGCACGACATGCTGCGCTTGGGCGACCGCCATGCCGTAGCCCGGCACGAACGTAACCGCATTCGCGGCCTCCAAGATCAGGCTGGCGTCGTCGGCATTGATGGGCCTCACCTCGCCTTCCACCTTGGCGGCGGACTTCGCCGCCCCGAAACCGCTGAACAGCACATTGACCAGCGACCGATTCATGGCCTTGCACATGATGTTGGTGAGGATGATGCCGGCCGCGCCGACCAAAGAACCGGACACGATCAGCACGTTGTTGCTGATGGCGAAGCCGGCGGCGCAGGCCGCGAGGCCCGAATAGCTGTTCAACAGCGAGATCACCACCGGCATATCGGCGCCGCCGATGGGTACGACCGCCATCGCGCCGAGTACGAAGGCGAGCGCGAGGACGGCGATGAAATACGGGGAATCGGGCACCGGATGCAGCGCGAACAAGACGCCGCAAACGACAAGCGCCACGAGCAGCGCCCCGTTGATAAAGCGCTGACCGGCGAAGACCTTGGCCCCGCTAGGCACCACCTCGGCCAGCTTGCCCCACGCGACCAAGCTGCCGGAAAACGTGATGCCACCGATCATCACCGAGAGAAACACCGTGCCGGCGGTGAACGTCGATACGGGGTCGGCGTCTCGAAACAGCGCCGCCCAGCCGACGAGCAAGCTCGCGATCCCTCCCGAGCCGTTGAACAACGCCACCATTTCCGGCATCGCGGTCATAGCCACCAGCCTTGACGCCAATGCGCCGACCAATGTGCCGGCAGCAGCGGCAATGGCGATCCAATGCCACTCGACGATGCCCTTCGAGAGCAGCGTGAACACGACCGCAACGAGCATGCCACCGGCCGACAGCAGGTTGCCGAGCCTGGCCGTAGACGGCGAGCCGAGCATCTTCAGCCCGAGGACGAACAATATCGCCGCACCGATGTACGCGAGATTTACGACCAGGATGGTCATGGCTACGGCTTCACTTGGCGGCTTTGGGCGAATCCACGTCGCGCTTTCTGAACATGCCGAGCATGCGATCCGTCACCAGATAGCCGCCGACCACGTTCACCGTCGCGAAGAACACCGCCGAGGCGCCCAGCAAGGTGGCGAGCCAGTCGGGTCCGCCGGCGCCAGCGGCGAGCAACGCCCCGACGATAGTGATGCCGGAAATGGCGTTGGCGCCCGACATCAACGGCGTGTGCAACGTCGCCGGTACTTTGGAGATCAACTCGAAGCCGAGGAAGATCGACAGTACGAGGATGAAGGCCAGATAAACGGGGACGAGTTCCACAGCGGTTTCCTTAACCTTGTTCCGTCAACCTCAGTTCCGTCGTACTAGGCGGCTAAGTGCTTGATGGCGTCATTGACGATTTCACCGTCCCGCGTCAGTACGCAGCTCCGGACGATTTCGTCGCTTGGATCGAGTTCGAAGCACTTGCTCTCCACCTGCCAAAACTCGTCGAGGAAGTGAGTGACGTTGGCGGCGTACATCTCGCTTGCGTTGAAGGCCACTTCGGAGGGCAAATTCCCGAAGCCGATCACTTTGGCGTTGCCCACGACCACGATTTCGTCTAGCGCCGAGCCGTTCACATTGCCGCCGGACTCCGCCGCCATGTCCACCACTACGCTGCCGGGACGCATGGCCTCCAGCATGTCGCGACTGACGATTTTCGGCGCCGGGCGACCAAACACTTGCGCAGTGGTGATGACGATGTCCGAACGGGCAACGACATTCTTCATACCTTGTCGCTGCAGTTCGAGCTGCTCGGCGCTGAGTTCCTTCGCGTAGCCTTCGGCCGTTTGCCCGACCTCGCCGACATCGATGTCCACGAACTTCGCCCCTAGGGAATGCACTTGCTCGGCCACTACGGGACGCGTATCGAATGCTTCGACGCGGGCGCCCAAACGCTTCGCGGTAGCGATGGCTTGCAGTCCGGCAACGCCGGCACCGATGATGAACACCCGCGCCGGCGCAATAGTGCCGGCGGGCGTCATCATCATCGGGAAGATGCGCGGGCTGTGCGCGGCGGCGACGATCACCGTCGCGTAGCCGGCCAAGTTGGCCTGCGAGGACAACGCGTCCATCTTTTGCGCCCGCGTGGATCGAGGGATCATCTCCATGCATACGGCGGTGACGCCTCGGGCAGCGAGCTTGTCGATCAGCGGCTTACTGTTGAATGGATCGAGAAAGCTCACGAGCAAAGCGCGTTCCGGCAACAGCTCGACCTCGTCAAGCGCCGGCTTGCGCACGCGCAAAACCACGTCGGAGGCGACGATTGCGGAGTCGATGTCGGAAATCACGTCCGCGCCGGCATCTTGGTACGCGCCGTCTTCCCAACCGGACGCCGCGCCCACGCCCGCTTCGACCATGATGTCGAAGCCGAGCGCAACGAGCTTCTTGACGCTGCCGGGGACGAGGGCGGCACGCGATTCACCGGGCCACGTCTCCCTTGGCACGGCGATACGCATCCTTGGGGAACCGATTCGCTAAACGGAGCGGCGCAAGAATAGTCGAATGGACGCCGAATTGCACCCAGAATGGCCGGAATGAGCCCGACAATCGACTTCGGCACCGAGTAGGAAGCCGCCCCCCCAAGCAGTGCCCGAGGCTTGTGAGACGGATTGCATTCGCGCCGAAAAAGCCGTTGCCTACCGGTACTTGGCCTGCATGGCGCAAGTGATGAACAGTCGCATACCGAAACACGCCGCCGTATTCGCATTGGCCGCCCTGCCGTGCGGAACCGGTCACGGAGAGACGGTTTGCTCGCCACCGAACGAGGTGGAGCTGCTCTACGTTCAACGCGACAGCATCGAGGCGACGGCCGTCGATGCTCCTGCGCTATCGACCACCGAGTCGGTGTTCCGCGCGCGGCTCTGGCGAATAGGCGACGAGCAACACCGACGCGAACTGAGGCTTTACCACGACTATCGCGCCTACGACTTAACCGCTATCGGCGTTGACGACTATAGGTCTGGTCGCTTGGTCGGAGCAAAGACGCACACGCCGCAAGCGAACGGCCATGTGCATCGCCTCGGCGTGGGCTACAGATTCGGCACGCCGCGGTGGGAATGGATCTTGGCACCCGTGTTGGCGGCATCCTCGAACGTCGGCAGGCAACCGCGGATGATCGACGGCGAGATGGTGGCTTGGCACGCCGCGATTCGTCGCCGCTACATTTACTCGCCGACCGCAGCCGCGTTTTTCGGCGTGTGTCGCGACGATCGCTTCGGTGCGCCCCGACTGAACCCCATGGTCGGCGTCCATTGGCAAGTCAAGGAACGGTTGATGTTGACTTTGGCTTGGCCGGACACCCGGATGGCGTTGCGCCTGCGTAAGCGCTGGCAGTTGTGGGCGGAGGTGCGACCAAGCGGCGGCCACTGGCACGTCTACGACGACGCGCTCGCCACGCGCAGCCGGTTCTCGTACCGCGGCTGGCGAGTGGACTTCGGCGTTGCGCTCGAAGCGCGGGAGCACCGGTTGGCGGCGGCAGTGGGGCGCGAAACGAGACGGTCGCTCCGGCTCGCACTCACCAACGGCGACGAGGTCGACATCGAAGCACCAGCCGCGCGCCGCTTAAGCGTCCGCTGGCAATGGTTGCGTTAGCGGCCAAGTCGGACTTGGCGGCAGAGCCACGAAGGCCGATTTGGCTGAAGCAAAGTCGGTGCCGTAGGCAACGGGTTCGTGGCGTAACGCCTCGTCAGTCGCCGAGCTTCACGACGTCACCAACGGCAATGCTGCCGTCCGCGGCCACGCGACAGGTCACGCCACCACGCCAGTCGGGAGTAAGCGCCTCCCGCAAACCTGTCGCCTGCTCTTCCATGCGACTGCACGGGTCGGTTTCGTCGGTGATGACTAGCGCCAAGTCGCCAATGTGGAGCGTTTGGCCCACTTCCTCCGTCAACCGCACGCCTTCGATCAGGATATTGGCGCGTCGTGTCGTCCAAGGCAATTCGCAGCCAAGCTCCGCGCACGCCGCATCCCAACTCTCCTTAGCCAGCACGGTCACTTGCCGGTTGCGCAACTTGCCACGGGCGTCGCCTTCAACGCCCGCCGCGACACTGACTTTCGCCGTCTTGAGAACTTCCATCGGCGCACGCGTGGCTGAACGCCGGGCGATGGCCAACACTCTACCGGGCATCTTGGCTCTCCTTGAAGTCGATTCCGCCCAGCATGTTCGGCGCTCTCGGGCGCGAAGGCAAGCCGCTTCGCGACGAGGACACCCACCGCAGACGAGATAAGGACACCCACCGCCAGAGTAGCGAGAGGACACCCACCGCAACCGACGCAGACCGACATAAGAGACCGATGCGAGGGACGCCCACGGCCACATTTGGCAATCCGCTGCGGTCCTTGCTCTCAGCGTGATCTCCGCGAACCGACCTGCCGTGAGTCCGGCCGTGGCCGGCGGAGCGGGGGCGCCCGCGCGACGCCGTGCGGCGGGGCGCGGGCGGGGGAAGCGACGGGCGCGCGCGTCGCCCGTCGGAGCGAACTCAGGCGGT
>CAYGBI010000112.1:0-7470 GCA_964348085.1 uncultured Pseudomonadales bacterium
TCAAGGCGCGAGATTCCAGCCGACGGGGTTTCCCAATCTCGGGCACGCCGTCTACGACTCGCCCGACGGACACGGACGAATGGTGCTTGTGGAAAGCGCGCAGTCGATGGCGAATCGCTTGGAAGCGGTCTGCTGGGACGATGTGGACGACGATTGGGTTGCTCCGCTCCAAGGCTTGCCGGTCGTCAAGGTGGTGAACGGGGAAGGTAAACCGCTCACCAACTCTCTGATCGAAGCGCATCGTCTCAACTCGCCCTACATCTTGGAGGGCAAGGACAAGTCGGTCTTAAATCTGCTGAAGACGCGGCTCGCCGCCATGGAGATCGGACGGGTAGATTTGCGCCAGCTTGCGCGAGTGCTCTTGGAGTTCGACACGAACGCACTCCTCCACGGGGTCTTTCTTGCCAAGAAGGAGCTGGCCGGCGGCCGGTTGCGTCTGCCCAGATCCCTGTCTGCGTTTGTCGAAGCCAGTAACGCAAAGGTGGCGGCGAGCGGGGGCGTGAAGAACGACAGTGTGAATCCGTCCGGGGACACGGCCAAGGGTTTCGGCAACGTGCCGTTCGCACGGGATGAATGGACCGCTGAGAACATCACCGCCTATTTCAATATCGATCTGCGACAGATCCGGGCCTTTGGCCTCGGCGATGATGCGGTGCGGTTGCTGATCGTGCTGGCGCTCTTCAAGATTCGGAAGTTTCTCGCGGAAGGGTTGCGGTTTCGCACCGCGTGCGATCTTGATGTGACTGGAGTCACGGCCACCCGGCCGGAAGGCTTCGACCTACCGGACCTCAAGGACATAGAAGCGGAGCTGCCTCGGCTGATCGAAGCCGTCGGCGCAAACGGGCTCTTCGGCGAGCGCCGGGTTCTAACCGTCAAGTACGAGAAGTGAGCGCATGTTTGCGCTCGCCTTTCGCTTTCCCGCCAACCGTTATCACGCGACGCCTTGGGGCCGCAACGTCAACGAAGCCGACGTCGCGTGGCCGCCGGAGCCGTGGCGCCTGCTGCGTGCGCTCGTCGCTGCGTGGTGGCGCAAAGGCGACCGTGAGCGTTGGTCCGAAGACGACCTCGCACGCTTGGTAGACGCGCTCGCGGCGACACTGCCGGAATACAGCCTGCCGACCGGTGCGATCCACGCCCACACGCGCCATTACATGCCGGCTGGAAAGATCGAGAGGGGCGGACCGACGACGACGCTCGTCTTCGACGCCTTTCTTCGACTGCCCGTCGGCGCGACGCTGGTTGTCGCGTGGCCGCGCGTGGCGCTCGAACCCGAATCGTTCGCATTCGCCGCTCATATTGCGCACGCAATCGGCTACCTCGGTCGCGCCGAGAGCTGGGCGGAGTGCGAAGCGTTGTCGGAGTGGGACGGGACGGTGAATTGCCGGCCCCTTGACACGGCCGACGACGGAGACCACTTGCGGCTGCTTGCGCCGCTCAGCGCGGATGCCTATGCGACGGAACGCCGACGAATCATGAACGACATGAAGAGCCGGATACTCGCGACAGCCAAGCGAACTCCGACGGAAAGAGCGCTGGCACGAAAAATCGACAAGGAATTGCAGAGCAAGGGGCGCCAAGCGCACACCCTGCCCGAACGCCTCGTGGATGCGCTCGCACTCGACACGGCGGACTATCAGGACCGAGGTTGGCATCACCCGCCAGCGGCCCGAGAGGTGGTCTACATACGAAAGTCGGAAGCCGCGCCGGGTGTGGTTGCCCGTCGTTTTGGACCGCGTCGCCGCTTGCAGGCAAAGCGAGACGAACCGACGGTAGCGCGTTTCTTGCTAGCTGGCAGGCCGCGCCCTCGTATCGAAGATGCCATCCGAATCGGCGAGCTCATGCGCCGGGCCGCGCTCGCAAAGTTCGGCTGGCGGGTCGACGCGGCAACCGGCCGCTCGACACCGAAGGCACCACGAGAAATAACCGGACGCGACGAGGACGGTAAACCACTCAAGGATCCGTTTCATGCGCACGCGTTCTGGCTGCCGGAAGATGCCGACGACGACGGGTGGATCGACCATATATCGGTGTTCATCGCCGGCGGTATGAACGCCGAGATCCAAACGGCGCTCGATCGCATCACCCGTCTCTGGCTCCCGCCGAAGCAGCGGCCGAAGGACGACCCGGCCGAACTGGGCGACTCGGTGGAATGGCGTCTCGCGCTAGAAGGCTTCGGCAAGCCGGCCGACTTCGCCGGTGGCGCACGCATTTTCGACATATCCAGTCGATGGCGGAGTGTGACGCCGTTCCTAGCAGCCGGACACCTGAAAAGGGCTGGCTACCCCGGCGAGGTGCGACGACTGTTGAAACGCCGTGGCGTCGATGCGAGCGATGTCGAGGTGAGCGAGCTCGGTGAAATCTCCGTCGGTGGTGCCCCTCGGCGTGCGATCCACTTCCACCGTTTCCGTTCGCGTGGGCGCGAGGCACAGCCCGATACGGGCGGCGCACTGCTCAGCATTGCCCTGCCGGAAGCGATTGAAGGTCCATTGGCTATCGGCTACGGCAGTCACTTCGGGTTGGGGCTCTTCATACCTTGTGGAGCTTCAGAGTGAGTAGCGACCTCGGTAACTGCCGTCTCAAAATCCCTCATCTCGCAGCTCGGGTAGCAGATCGGTGGCGGAGTGCCGCAACCGGGGCATAGTCTTACGAAACCCCGCCAACTCTCGTAGGGGAAGCGGTTCTTAAGGGCGAACGGCAGCCGATAGGTGCGCCACGGCCTTGCCGTGACGGGTGATGACCACCTCTTGGCCCGCCTCGACTTGGTCCAGAAGCTCGCTCAGGTGCGCCTTCGCATGAGCCAGATTGACCGTTAGGCGACTCCTACGGTCGTTTTCCCGTCTCCTTTGCTTGTCATGCAAGTCTCGACGCTCGCGTATACATTCGGGTCGTTGGGAAAGACGGTGGCGCCCACACTGCTAGTCGGCCCGAAGGTCGACCTGTCGACGGACTGACCATCGCCGCCCACGGCACGCCAGAGTGCCGTGGGCGGATCCAACTAATGGCCAGACAAGCCCGTGGTGAAGTCGTGCGACATTCGAACGGCCACGCGTCCCGCTCGGCAGCGTTGCTCCTCGGTCGAATATCGCCCGATATGCTCCCTCGTCGCGCCTTGCCGGCGGGCGCCTGACCGGCAAGGCGCGATACGAACTTCCACCAAGAGCTGCTAGTCGTTCGCCTGCCGGCGGCGCAGTTCCCGAGGGTCGTTGCTGGCGCGCCCCAAGGAAGCCAACGGCACCGCTTCCGGCTGCTGCACGAGCTTCGGCTCGTCGTCCAACCGAGGCGGCGGCGTTTCGGCCGGTGGGGAGGGCAGCTCTTGGCCAACCGGCTCTTCCGGCGGGGCGACGCTGGGCTCGTCCGCAAGCGCGGGTTGCTCGGCATCGGCCTCGGCGGGTTGCCGCGCTGGTTCCGCGCTTGGCGCTTTCGTCTCCGCGGGCTGCACATCGCTTTCTTGCGCTGTCTCAGCCGCTGCCGCTGCCGGGGGCGTTTCGGGTTCTGGCTTAGGGGCCGACTCGGCTGTGGCTTCTTGACGCTTCGCTGCGTCGCTCGATTGGGTCGTCGCGTCGCTCGATTGCTTCGCTTCGTCTTTAGCTGGGCTTCGCTTCCTCCGACGACGCAATTCGCGAGGGTCGTTGCTGGCGCGGCGCCCGCTCGCTGCCGGATTCGCCGTGTCCGAACCAGCTTTTTGGTCGCTCTGGCTCGCCGTGGCATCTTGCGTCGATTTCTGCGCCGGTGTTCGCGCCGCCTTTGCTGTTTCGGCGGTGTCTTCAGCCGCCGCATTCGGGCGTGGCTGATCGGTCTGTCGCGGCTGGCGCGACGGTTTGGCGTCGCCGCTCGTTCCGCCGGCGGCGATCGCCGCGCGATCTCTACGGGGCTTGCGTTTGCTGGCGCTCACATCCACCACGCCGCCTTCCTCTGGTTTCGCTTCGGGTTTCGGCGTCGTGCGCTCGGCGGCCGCTGCCGGTTGGTCGTTTTGCGCCTGTCGTTGCCGGTCCCGTCTGCTTCGACGGCGTTGCTCGCCACCTGCTTGGCCATCTTGCGCCTGCGTTTGGCGCTTCGGCGATTGTTCTTGGTCTTGGCCGCGTTTGCGTTGCGGGCGTTGCTCGCCTTGCTTTTCTCGGCTCTGCCCACCGGCGGCCGTCTCGCCCTCGGATCGCGGCGAACGGCGACGGCGGCGGCGATTTTGCTCGCGGTCGTCGCGCCGTCCTTGGCCTTCGGCCCGGCGGCGCCGCTCCGGCGTGCGCTGCTGCTCCTTGGCGCGTCGGTTTGCCCGGGCGGCATCTCGGTTGTGCTCGCCGGCGGGTTGCTCCGACTTCTTCGCCGGCGCCGCAACCGCCGACTCTTCGGCGTCGTCGAACAAGCCGCGCCATATCGACTTCACCTTGCCGATTATGCTGTCGCCTGCTTCGTCCTCCTGGCGAGGTTTGCGCCGGTTTCCCCGTTTCGCTTGCTGTGGTGGCGCCGGCGGGGGCACCGCTTTCACGGCGGCTTGTTGGGGTGGCTTGGTGGAACGTTCGTCGCGCACTTCGGCGCTCTCCGAGGTTCGCGCTTCGGTGAATTCGTAACTCGGCACGCTCCCCTCGGCTTCCATGGTGTCGTCCCGGATACGCTGGATTTCATAGTGCGGGGTCTCGAGATCGGGCGCTGGCACGATGATCAAGTGGGTGGCGGTGCGTTGCTCGATGTCCGCGACTTCGCGGCGTTTTTCGTTCAGCAGGTAAGCGGCTACGCTCAGCGGCACCCTGGCGCGCACCATCGAACTGCGCTGCTTGAGGGATTCCTCCTCCACTACGCGGAGGATGGATAGCGCCAAGGACTTGATGTCCCGGATGCGTCCTTGGCCCGAGCAGCGTGGGCAAATTTCCGTGGTGAGTTCGTCGAGCGAAGGTCGCAGCCGTTGACGGGACAACTCCATCAAGCCGAAACGCGAGATGCGACCGAGTTGCACACGCGCTCGATCCGCTTGCAGCGCCTCGCGCATCTTCGCTTCCACGGCGCGCTGATTCTTGGCCGCCACCATGTCGATGAAGTCGATCACGATCAGACCACCGACATCGCGCAGGCGAAGCTGACGGCCAATCTCCTCCGCCGCCTCCAAGTTGGTATTGAGCGCCGTTTCTTCGATGTCTGCGCCTTTGGTGGCGCGCGCCGAGTTGATGTCGATGGAAACCAGCGCCTCGGTGGGGTCGATGACCACGCTGCCGCCCGATTGCAGCTTCACCTCGTGCTGAAACGCGGTTTCGATCTGGCTTTCGACTTGGTAGCGGCTGAACAGCGGAATCGGGTCGTCGTAGAACTTGATGCGGCCTTGGTACGCGGGCATGACCGGGTCGATGAACTCCCGCGCTTGTTCGTAAGCCTCGCGTCCGTCGATCAGCACCTCGCCGATGTCGCGCCGAAGGCAGTCGCGAACGGTGCGTACGATGACGTTGTTTTCTTGGTACAGCAGGGCAGGCGCCTTGAGCTCGCTGGCAGCGGCCTGAATGGACTGATGCAACTGCAGGAGATAGTCGAGATCCCACTGCAAATCGGCGGCCGCGCGATCCACGCCGGCCGTGCGCACGATGACGCCCATGCCGTCGGGTATGTCCAAGTCGGCCAGCGTTTCGCGCACCGAATCGCGATTTTGCCCGTCGATCCGCCGCGACACGCCGCCGGCGCGCGGGTTGTTGGGCATCAACACCAGATACCTCGCGGCGATGCTCAGGAAGGTCGTCAGCGCCGCGCCCTTGTTGCCGCGTTCCTCCTTGTCTACCTGCACGACCAGCTCTTGGCCTTCTCTGAGCACTTCGCGGATGTTCTGCCGGCCCTCCCTCGGGGGCCGCTTGAAGTTCGCAGGCGCGACCTCTTTGAGCGGGAGAAAACCGTGACGATCGGCGCCGAAGTCTACGAAGGCGGCTTCCAAGCTGGGTTCGACGCGGGTGATGCGGGCTTTGTAGATGTTGCCTTTTTTCTGCTCGTAGTTGCGGTTCTCGATGTCGAGGTCATAGAGCTTCTGACCGTCGACCAACGCCACCCGGACCTCCTCCGGCTGGGTGGCGTTGACAAGCATGCGTTTCATATTGGTGGTTTCCGTGCTGTGGACGGCTCGAAAACGGGGTGGTTTTCGTCGGCGATTGTCAGTTCCTAGTGACTGGCGACCACGTTGGCAATGCGGTGGCCGATGCTGCTGGCGAGCCGGTTGAATGGGGTGACGACGGGTATCCCTTGAGCTTGTTGCCTTGGGCTCTTGGGATATACGTGCCCAACGAAGACGTCGTCGTTCGGCTGCTCATGCTGTGCAGGTGGCGGATGATGGGTGTCGCTCTTGCGGCTGCGGACGGAAAGCGTCCGCTGGTGCCCAATCTGACGAAGTGCCCGCGCTTCGAGGCGTTGATCGTTGTGTTAACTCTTAGGGTGTGATTGCGTGGCGCTGATCGGTAGCTCGGTGTTTAGCGGAGACTAGTGCGACTTCCGACACGCACTGGGAAGCATAGCATCACTTGTCAAGCCCTTCAAACCGAAGATTCACCGAAGAAACCAATCCACAGGGTGTTCCTTCTCAACCTCCCTTCTCCCACCTCTTCTCCCCTGACCGGCCGGTCACCGTGCGGCCGCTCCGAACTCGCGCCACGAAAGCCGTTGCCTGTCGGCATCGTCTTCGCCCCAGCCAAGCCTCCCTGTCACCCCGTCGAGCTTCGCGGCGACGCCGTCAAGTCCGACGGGTTGCTAGTGTCCCGAACCAGAAATAATTTGAATTAATGATTGGCTCCTGGACCTTCGCCCTTGGCGGTCCAACGGTGGGGCCGCGGAGCGCTCGGGCCCTCTCAAGGCCCGTCCCCGTCGGCGGGATGTAGCAGTGATCCTCGGGTTCGCCCCGCGCCGCTCTCTTGGCCGCTGGAAGATCGGCGAACGCTTCGCCGATGGTCGGGGTCGGCGGCGCTCCGACCAAGTTCGCCCCGGGGCGCCGCAGGCCACGCGAGTCGGCGCCGAGAACGGCGGGTCCGATGGCGAGCCCTCGTTTTCGGTGCTGCGGAGCCTGTGAAGATTCGTGCCACCGTACGTCCGGACGACATTTCGCGCGTGCGTTCGGGCTTGTCGCTCACGAAACGACTGGCTCCTTTCGCACGGCAGAAACAGCCTGTGGCTTGCAGACGCGGAGACTCGGCGGCGTTAGGTTGGTTCGCCACGAGACCTGCCGACGCCCGACTACATGTCCGATGCCGTATACAAGGCCATGCTGGCCGAGCCCCGCGTCGCCCGCGACCTGATCGAGGGCTTCGTCGCGCCCTGGTGCGGCGCCGGCTGGCTGGACGGCGTCGACCTCGCCTCGCTCGTCCCGTCGCCCACCGAGATCGTCGCCGACGACCGCCGGCGGCGGCTGGTCGACGTGGCGTGGTCCGTGCGGCTTCGCTCGGCAGGCGGCCCGGACGAGCCCTCGTCGGTGCATTTCCTGGTCGAGCACCAGTCGACCGTGGACCACGGCATGGCGCT
>CAYGBI010000113.1:0-7327 GCA_964348085.1 uncultured Pseudomonadales bacterium
TTGGCGGATCACCGAACCAACCATCCTCGAAACGGATTGCGGACGTTGCATGATCAGGCCGTCTTCGCAGATGACGGAAGAGGAATATCGGCTGTCAGGTCAGCGCTTCTACGACTTCGAGGCTGCTTGGCCGTTGTTTCGCGGCACGCCCACGCTACGCATCACCAAGGCCGAGCGGACTTCTCGTGCAGTGCCAGCCGGCGAGGTCACTTGGCGGCAAACGGGAGGAGGTTGGCGGCAACGTCCGGATGCATATGGATTGTGGGAAGTGCGACATGTACGAGGCGGCGAGCTCCGACACCTTGGCCGATGCGGCATTCTTCCCGATCAATTCAGCCTGTCGATCGAGCCCGGTTCCGATATGAGCGAAGGGCATTTGGTGTTCACCGGGACCGAAGCCGTGATGGTTGCGGGTCATGGCGAGGAAGTCGTCGTGGAAATACGAGAGGAAGGCGACGCCATGCGGGTCCATGCGATCGCCCGAGACGCCGCCCCGCCCGCGAATGTGCATCTGCGCCTGCGTTGGCGCGGCCCTGCTCCATTGCCCGTGCAGGCGCCTTTCCCCGGCCAGGGTGGGCGCTTCCTGCGCGACGGCCGGCCATTGGACCGAGATTGTCTTGCCGTAGATGACCTCTACGGCGTGCGGGCTACGGCGTTGTCGCCGGAAAGCTCCCAGAAGTTCCGGGTCGAAGGCGAACTCAAGGCACCCGATCTCGAAAGTCTGCTTCGCGTCGCTCACTTTCGTCGTTCTTTACGCAAACCCGGCGTAGCCCACGAGCTTCCGCTCATCGATGTACGCCCCATGATCGAGTCGCTGCTCGCCGCCTCGTCCTCCAGCGACGCCCAAGTCACCCTTCGCATCCTGGACCGGCACGGAAACGAGCATGACACTGCGCAAGTGAGCCGATTCGCCACCACGCTTGAATACGACCCCGGCATGGCTTTCGTATCGGTGTCACCGGCCCTGGATGACGAGCCAGCGGTGACGTTTGACGCCTTTCCGCTCGCTCGGCCAGACACTGAACCCGTTGCCCTTGAGGTCGTCGGCCCTGCCGATGCCCCGCACGGCGCCGTCACGTCGAACCTCGACACGAAGGAGCCCTGGTTGGTTGCGGTACACCATGCCGACAGGGTCCGAGCACAACCCATTGTCATCGGTGGGAGATCGAGCCAAACGAACGATTACGCAGGCGTGAGAGACGCCGAGCCGCCGCGCCTTCCCGAGGCGATGCACCATGGTGACCGCGAGTTGCGAATGCAGAACATCGCTGCGGCAATGGACGTCATGCTGGAGGGGAAGGACACGAAACGCGACGAAGAAGATTGGGCATTTCTGACCGATATGCTGCTGCGCTCCGATGGCCTCCCGGCGACCGCCCTCGACCTTCTCGGGATATTGGTAACGAAGCCCAACCTTCTTGTTCGCTGCATGTTTCGGCTCGAAAGCACGCCTCGACGGTTGCTCTGGCGACTCGAAGACGAGCTGCCGTTCAGTTGGCTGCTCATCCGTCGAGACATCTGGTGGACTGAGGCCAAGCAGGCATTCGACCGACTCCGAGATCTCGCTGGCATGATAGACGGCGACTGCGATGAGATCGCCCGTGATTACGTGAATTCGATTCTCACCGAAGGCGCCGAACGGATTTCCGCATTGAGAACCGCGGAGGCGGATGTCGCCTTGCGACTGGAAGGCTGCAGGGTAAGCGAAGAGTTCGTCGCGAAGGTGCATCGGGCGCGCGACAAAGAAACGCCTGAGCAAATCCGGTTGCGAGCGAGCCAAGATGATTGGCCCGCTGGCGATGGTCGAAACGAATGGCAGCAGGAACTCGAACACGGGGAGCTGCTTGCCAAGTTCGGATTGTGGCAATTCCGAGACGAACATCGGGCGCGCCAGCCCATTTTCGACACGCCGATCGCCGCCGCTTGGTGCTGTTTTCTTTCCAAATCTACACCACGCACAACATTTCTCGTCAAACGTATCCGCATGCACGACCCGGAGTGGTTCGATTTGGCGTATGCGGCATCTTGGTTCAAGCTCGCACTCATTCAGGACAAATCCGGAAAATGACCGAGACAGTTAGGATCTCGAACCTCATTCAGGACCTCTACACTCGCTCAGGCCGAGCCGTCCTCTCGCAACTGGGTCTTCGTTCTCCGGCGCTGCGCAAATATCTGGCGAGTCTCTATGAACAGGCGCCCGGCGAGCCGGGCGCACTGCTGGCCGAACCGGTACTGGAAGCGGCGTTCGGGTGGACGCTCGCCGACACGGATATGCACGGGTTGGCCGGAAGCGGCCTGCTTCGACGCGATCTGGTATCGGCGATGCACAAGCCGTCTCAGGGGAGCCGCGAGCTCCACGACCAAGCATTTCCCCGCACCCGCAAACCCTTTCAGCATCAACTCGACTGCTGGAAACTGCTACTCGACGACGTACCCCGGTCGGTATTGGTGGCAAGCGGCACCGGCTCCGGGAAGACCGAGTGCTTCCTGGTGCCGATCCTTGAGAGCTTGGCCCGAGAACGAGCCTGCGCCGATCCGCTGATCGGCGTCCGAGCGCTGTTCCTCTACCCGCTGAACGCCCTCATCAATAGTCAGCGCGACCGCCTGCGGGCGTGGTGCAGCGGCTTTGGCGACGATATACGGTTCTGCCTATACAACGGCGAGACACCTGAAACCGCACCTGCACACGAACAAAAGAAAGCCGGAGCGGAGCAGGTCTCCAGGCGGGCTCTCCGTGACAGGCCCGCGCCGGTACTCGTCACCAACTCGACGATGTTGGAATACATGCTCGTTCGCACGGAGGATCGTCCGATTCTCGACCAGTCCCGCGGCAGATTGCGCTGGGTCGTGCTTGACGAAGCTCATACCTATATCGGCTCCCGGGCAGCCGAGATGGCGCTACTGCTCCGGCGGGTTTTGCACCGCTTCGACGTGGACCCTGAGGACGTCCGCTTTGTTGCCACCTCAGCAACGATTGGCGGCACCGAAACCGAAGGTGATTTGCAGCGTTTTCTCGCGGACGTATCCGGTGCTCCCATTGATCGCGTCCACGTCGTAACCGGCGAGCGTTTCGTGCCGTCGTTGCCACCGCTGGAACCACGACCGACTCCGGACGACCTTGCGGATCTGCGAGGCGACCAGTTGTATAGCTCTCTCTGCCAAGACGACAACGCGAGAACGATTCGCGCCCGGTTGGCGAAGGAACCGGCCACATTGAAAGCGCTGCGGAAGGAGACCGGTCTCGGCATCAATGAAGTAACCGCGTTGCTTGAGAAGGCTGCAATGGCGCGGCGCGACGACCAGTCGTTCCTGCCGTTGCGCGTTCATCTCTTCCATCGTACGCAAAGTGGCCTGTGGGCTTGTGTCAATGCCTCATGCGACGGTCGTGACACGAGCCTCGGCGACGGCTGGGGTTATGGCGCCCTGTATCCACAGCGCCGCGTCCACTGCGAGCACTGCTGCTATCCCGTATTCGAGCTGGTGACATGCGGAGAGTGTGGGCAGGACTACCTTTCCGCCCAGGAAACATTCTCGGGCGATACGGGCGAGCAGAAGCTGAACCCTTACCTTGAGGAGACCAGTGTCGACGAATTTCAGCTTGAGGTCGATCCTGACGAGGAGGACAGTGCGGACGACAGACCGACCTCAAGTCCACCGCGACGGCTGATCTGCGGACATGACCTAGGTCCGGCACACATCGAGGAGTGGTGCCTCGACAAATCTCGAACTCTCCGCGAGCACGGCGATGGTATCCAGGTTCGCCTGTCTCCGCTCGATACCGGCCCGATGGCCTGCCCGCGCTGTAGCGCCAAGGACGGTCGGAGCCGGCTGTTCCGGGAGCTGCGAATCGGCGCTCCTTTTGCGCTGTCGACCATCGTGCCCACAGCCTTGGAGCACACGCCGCCGATGCGCTCGATGACTGGCAAACCACGTGCCGAACTTCCGAGCCAAGGCAGGCGACTCCTGGGTTTCAGCGACTCTCGGCAGGGCTCTGCACGCCTGGCGGTCAGATTGCAGCAGGAGGCCGAGCGGAACCGGGTGCGCAGCATCCTCTGTCACGCGCTGGCGGCCGAAAGGAAGACTGTGGACACCAGCGAGCTGGAGCGCCAGATCGATGCCATGCGCGACATTCCCGCGCTGCGTTCGCTTCTGGAGCAGAAGAAAGCGGAGTTGGTGCAAGCTCGCGCGGGAAGTGGCCTCGGCACACTGTCCTGGAAAGAGGCCGCCGAGCGTCTGACCGACGACGCGAGCGCGGATCGAATGCGCCAATACTTCCGCCATACAACGTACATCTCCAACTCGCCGGAAGCGTTCGCCAACTTCTGCCTGTATCGAGAGTTCTTTCGCCGCCCGAAACGTATGAACTCGGCCGAAACGATGGGGCTGGTCTCGCTTCGCTACCCCGCTCTCGAAGGCAACACGCCGCCGCCCGGCTGGCCGCTTCGGCGCGAAGACTGGTCTGTCTTCCTGAAGCTGGCCATCGACTTCTTCGTGCGCGACGCCAGCGCCGTAAACGTGGACGATCAGTACCTGCGGTGGATGGGGATACCCATCCGGAAACGGTACGTTCGGGGTCCGGATTACGAAGACGGGTTGACGTCACGGCAACGGCGCTGGCCCTCAACGCGGTCAACGAGCAGGTTGTCGCGACTCCCTCGCCTGCTGCGTGAAGCGGCCAGACTGGATGACTCGCCAAGGAGCCGTGACCGTATCGACGAAGCGCTGCGCCACGCCTGGAGTGCACTGGAAGCCTACCTCCTGCAAGTCGGAGATGGCTATCTGCTCAAGCTCGAAGAGGTCGCCGTGCTGAGCGAACTGCCTTGCGGCTACGTTTGCCCCTACACGACACGAGTCCTGGATGCGACGTTGAGCGGGCTGTCGCCATACCAGACGGAACGCGGAGAGCGGCTCGAATGCCAGCGGTTCGATCCGCCTCGTGTGCCCAAGGCATATTGGCGCGATTCGTCCGACCGCAAGGCGAGCCGCGAGGAGATCGTCGAATGGTTGGAGCACGATCCAGATGTGCGCCGGGCGCGCAAACTGGGCGTCTGGTCGAACCTGAATGATCGGATCGTCGCCGACACGCCCTACTTCGAGACCGCCGAACATTCGGCCCAACTCGACGGAACTCGTCTGCGCGAACTCGAACAACGCTTCAAGGACGGCGAGCTGAACGTGCTCAGTTGCTCGACCACGATGGAGATGGGCGTCGATATCGGCGGACTTTCGGCCGTGGTCATGAACAACACCCCGCCAAGTTCCACCAACTATCTGCAGCGGGCGGGCCGCGCCGGACGCCGGGGCGAAGGCGTGTCGTTCGCGGTCACGCTGTGTCCGAGCTCCCCGCACGGCGAACAGGTGTTCAACGATCCGTTGTGGCCCTTCAAGTCGAAGATGAGCATCCCCCGGGTCGCGCTCGACAGTGAGCGCCTTGTGCAGAGGCATGTCAATTCGCTATGCCTTGGCGTATTCCTTGAAGGCCGGGACGTTCGGCGGCTGAAGACGGGCTGGTTCTTTCAGAACGACGAAGCGTCAGGATCGATCCCGGGCAGGCAGTACATCGAATGGTGCCGTACCGAAGCGGAGAAGGACGAGCGGTTGGTCCGAGGTCTGATGCGGCTGGTCCAACGCACTTCGTTGGTGGCCGTCGAGAGGGTCCGTTTGTTGCACGCCAGCGCCGATGCCTTGGCGGAATCGATGGATGCATGGGGCCGCGAAGTCGGCGCTCTGCGCCAAGATGCCGCCCAGTTCAGGGATGGATCAGGGGAAACGCACGCCCCGGCGGTTCTCGCGATAAAGCGGCAACTCCGGCGGTTGGAAGACGAGTATCTGCTGCGAGAACTGGCGAATCGGCAGTTCCTGCCAAGTTACGGATTCCCCATCGGCATCGTCAGTTTCGTTCCCCTTACGATGGAAGAGTTGAAACGAAGAAGTTCAGAGCGCGATGAGCGAGGGGAAGCGCCCGGCAAGCGGCTCGGCTACCCCTCTCGTCAGATGGAGATGGCGATTCGCGAGTATGCGCCGGGTGCGGAAGTCGTCATGGACGGACGGGTGTACAAGTCCGGTGGCGTAACGCTCAACTGGCACGTCCCGCCAGGCGAGGAGAGCGTCAGAGAAGTACAGGCACTCCGCCACGTCTGGCGTTGCCGCGATTGCGGTGCTACCGGCGACACCCACTCGCCACCGGATCAGTGCCCGCAGTGCGACGGTTCGGTAGCGTGGAAGAAGTACCTTGAGCCGGCCGGATTCGCGGTCGATATCCGTCATCCCCCGCATAACAATGTGGTTTCCCCAGCCTACATTCCGGTGGAGCCGCCCTGGATCAGTTGTCCTGCTCCTGAGTGGACGCCATTGGCCGTTCCACGCATCGGACGGTTCCGCTATACGGACGCGGGTCATCTCTTCCACGGCAGTGGAGGCATTCATCGCCACGGTTACGCCGTCTGTCTGCGTTGCGGGCGCGCCGCATCCGAAGTCGGTTCGGCATCGGAAACCACGCCGCCAGCAGTGTTCCGGAGCGAACACTCGCGCCTGCGTGGCGGCAAGAAGCGGGACGGCTCCAGCCGCTGCGACGGCGCCGAATTCACCATCCAGCGCGGGCTCTGGCTGGGAGGGAGCCGCAACACCGATGTCTTCGAATTGCAGCTTTCCAGGCTGGATGAGGAAACGACGGCCTTGTCGCTCGGCATCGCCTTGCGACGCGCTTTCTGCCGCCGTCTTGGAATCGAGGAGGAGGAAGTCGGTGTGACTGCGCGTCCGAGCAGGTCTTCCGACGGCGCGATTCAGCAATCCATCTTCCTCTACGATGCAGCCACGGGTGGCAATGGCTACGTGGCGGCGCTACGCGATCACGTGGCCCCTGCACTGCGCGAGGTGGTCGAGATTCTCGACTGCCCGAAGAAGTGCGACGCCGCGTGCCACGGATGTCTGCTCACCTTCGACACACAGTACGATTCGACCAAGCTCGACCGACACAAGGCTTGTGCCTTTCTGACCGATGAACGCCTCACCGGTCTCGATCTCAAGGATCGCGACCGCTTGCTCGGGCCTGACTCGCGTGTTCTGACGCGCCCGTTGTATCACCATCTTGCGGAGGTCGCGGGCGAACCCGGCGTGGAGGAAGTCCGACTGTGGCTGGGCGGCAGCCCCGATTCCTGGGACGTGGAGGACTTCCCTCTCTATCGAAACATCCGCCAATGGGTGGACGATGAGCGTTCGATTCGCCTTTTCGTCGCTCCTGCTACATGGTCTGGTCTCAGCAAGGGAAGCCGCCACTCGCTGGCCGCACTGGTTGCTGCGGAGAGAGGCCGGGTTGAAGTGCATTGCG
>CAYGBI010000114.1:0-7016 GCA_964348085.1 uncultured Pseudomonadales bacterium
TCTGACGCATCGCCGCCGTCATCGAAACCGCCGGAATCCAAAAGCGATTGCCCTGTCTTCGGCATGGAAACGCTAGACAGCTTTTGCACGGAAGTTCCAGCCGCCGCTTTGATCGTAGCGGTATCCTGTCTGAGCGTCCTGACGCTGATTCGCCGCCGCGTGCTCCACGCCGCGTTGCTGGGCTTAGCGCTCGCCGCCTTGACGCTGACCAAGATCGCATTCCTTTATTTCTGGCCGTTCTTGATTGCCGGGCTGGTTGCGGCGGACCTGCTGCGAGGAACCTTCGGACGGCGCACCGCGCTCTTGGTCGGCGGGCTCCTCGTCGCCTACTTCCTTCCGACAGGCGGTTGGATGGCGCGCAATTTCGTCCTGCACGACGACTTCTCGGTGGTGGACATGGACGACGAGCGGGTGAAGCTGGTCTTGCTCTTTCGCGAGGCGTACAACGAGATGCGGGACGACGAGTTCGCCGCCGGCTTCTGGTACTACACGCCCTACAAGCTCGACCTCGGTGTTCCAGAACGTTCCTATGAGCGTTTCAACATGCTTAACGCAAACGGATTCCGCCAGAAGGGAGGACAACGAATGTCACTCGCGCCGGAAAGAGAGATGTTGTGGGCGAGGCTGTTCGCCGAGCCTTGGCGACATCTCAAGATGTCGATACTCATGGCATACCGAGGCCTGTTCGTTCACGATTGGTTGGGGTTTGAAAGGTCTACGGGAACGTGGGAATGGCTGGTCAGGCCCAGATCCTTGCCACCGGAACTAGCACCACTGCCAGCGTTGATTACCCGCGAGGTCCGCGGCTTGAGAGGCAGACAGGTCTATGTGGCTTGGTTTCGGGGGCGCGGGACGATCAATGGTTACGGCGAGGCGGAGCTGAAGGAGTTTCTGAACTTGGAGACCGTGGCGGAGCTGTCCGACGCCACGCTGTATCGAGTGCCTCTACCCAGTGATTTGGCGAAGCGGACCCTGCTCGATCAATCTCCCTTCCCCGCAACGCCGGCGGCAGCGTCACGAAGGCCGTCGCCTCTAGGCGCCGCCTTTCGCCCCAGCCCAAGCCGCCCTAGCACTCCGTCGGACCTCACGGCTGACGCCGCCAGGTCCGAGGGACTGCTAGCCGGAGGTTGCGAGGATTGGGCCTCCGAGCAATTTTTCAGGAGCGCCACCGTCGAGGAGGTCGTCGCCTGCATGAACGCCGGCGCCAACCCCAACGCGAGGAACGATGACGGTGGCACCGCCCTGCATCTGGCGGCGCGGTTCAACCCCAGTGGCGCGGTGATCGGGGCGTTGATCGACGCCGGCGCCGACCCGCATCTGCGTGACGATCCGGGCCGTGCGCCCCTGCACTTGGCGGCTTGGCGGAATCCCAGTGGGGCGGTGATCAAAGCGCTGACCGATGCCGGCGCGGACCCGAACGTGCCGAACGACAGAGGCTTGACGCCTCTGAACTTGGCATGGCAAGGCAACTACCTGGCCGTGATTGAGGCGTTGCTTGATGCCGGGGCCTACCCCGATATGCGGCCGCACTTGCACCTTTTCGCCCATCTTCAGGAGTCGCCGCTTGACAGCTTGATGTTGAAGGACTTCCTTGAGGAATTCGCTCTGAAACTTCAGCAGCTTCGGGAGTCGCCGCCTTACAGCTTGGTGCTGAGCAATCATGCTGGCTCTCTCCCCTCGCCGACGGTTGCCTTGCCGCGTTTTGCCGATATGTGGGGTTTAGACTCTTGGCCACGGTGGGGATGGCGCTTCGACCCCTTGTCGAAAACCCTAGTTGGCCTTGTCGGAGGTTTTGCGCTCCTTGTCGTGCCGCTGTGGTTCTGGTTCGGGCGCCGTCGCATCGAAGCCGTGTTCGTCGTGCTGCCGGCGCTCTATCTACACGCCGTCTACGCCGTGGCCTCCCACTTCCTTCCTCGCTACGCCACGCCGGAGGTGCCGTTGCGGATATGGGCGACTGTGTTGCTTGTCTGCCTGCTGGCTTCCGCCGTGCGCCGGTTGGGCGGAACGCTGGTCCAGACACGGGCGTTCACGACATAGCCCCGACCTGTCCCCTACGCGCGTTCCGGCACTCGATCCGACTTGGACGCTAGCGCCACGAAGATCGTCTGTCGCCGACCGGCGGTTGGGGGCGTCCGCCTCGTGTCGGAGGTCTCCCGCAGCAGCGTGCTCTTGCCGGTAGCGGCGAGGCGTCTCGTCCTTGGCCTCGAAAGCACCGCCGGGTCGCGAAGGCGTCTGGTTCTTCGCCACGCCCACCACGTAGTCGAGCTTTTCCGCCTCGAAAACTGGTACGACTTGGGGCCGGAGAACCGCCGTCCCGCCGGATCTGCAACCGCGCCTTTGGGAACGCTCCGCGCAAGCACGGCGACAGGCACCCCGCCACGCAGATTACGCTAGTTCAGCAGCGGCGTTGCCGGCGTGCAGGACTTGACGGGACAAATACCGCTCCTCGTCGTCGAACGTCGGAAACCCGGCCAACGACAGATGGCACCAAGTGTCGTAGAACCCGTTGAAGAGCGTCAACTGCCGCCCGCCGTGAGTCGGATCGACCGTTGTCCAAGTCGATGGTGATCCGACCCACCCGCTTCTTGCGCTTCCCGTGCCGCACGATCACCGTTCCGCCAACGCCTGCGACAGCCTCGGCACCTCCCGCGGCCCGAACGCGTTCTCGAACCGCGACAGCGTCGGTTGCGAGGCCAGAGACCTGCCCGCGGTAGGGTCGCGGCCCGTCAGCAGCTTCATTACCGGCGTCGCTGTCGTTGGGGTAGCCGCAGGCGACCGGCTAAGGACGGCCCAGTAGGGACCGTTCAATGGCGGCGACGGGCTTACCCTCCTTCGCGTAACATGTTCGGGGCGGCGGAATTGCGTGTTGGCCTCTCGACTCTCGACAAATGCGGACATGGGCGAGACCAGCATCCTGGTCGTCGTTCCGGCGTGGAACGAAGAGCGGTCCCTCGCGGAAGTGCTCGAAGGCCTGCGGACGTGCGCGGACCCGCTTGCCAGGCAAGGCGTCCGCCTGTCGATTTGCGTCATTGACGACGGTTCCACCGACGGCACCGCCGAAGTCGCGCGGCGCGCCGGCGCCGACCAAGTCCTGAGCCACGGGTCGAACCGAGGGCTCGGGGCAGCCGTGCGCAGCGGGCTGGCCCATGCGCGCGACCGCGGTTTCGACCTAGTGGTCAAACTCGACGCCGACGGCCAGCACGACCCGGCCGACATCCCCGAACTGATCGCTCCGATCCTAGCGGACGAGGCCGACTTGGTCTTCGGCGACCGTTTTCCCCGCATGGCCTACCGCATGCCCTTGGCGCGTCGCTGGGGCAACGCCGTGTTCCGCTCCCTGATGCGATGGCTGTTGAGCGGTTGGCGGATCCGCGACTCGCAAGCCGGCTTCTTCGCCGCGAACCGCGCCTACTTGGACAGGTTCTTCCTGCCCGGCGACTACAACTACACGCAGCAGGTGCTGCTCGACGCCTACCTCAGGGGATTGCGGTTCGCCCAAGTGCCGGTCGCCTTCAACCAGCGAAAGAGCGGCGACTCGTTCGTCTCGTTCAAATACCCGTTCAAGGTGCTGCCGCAGATCCTCCTGCTGTTGGTCATGGTGAGGCCATTGAAAGTGTTCATGCCGCTGGCAGGCTTGTTCCTGGCCGTCGCCTTGGGGTTGTCCGGATTCGAACTGGTCCTGTGGCTGCTGGGCTCGTCGTCAAAGCCGGTCGAGCACGTCAACCTCGTGCTGGGCCTGACGCTCTTCGGCATCAACACCGGCTACTTCGGGCTGTTGGCCGAACTGCTCGTCCGAGACCGTCACCGGCCATGACGACGTTCGGGCGGCTAGCAGTCCGTCGGACTTGGCGGCGGTTAGCCGCGAAGTCCGACGGACTGATAGGCGGCTTGGGCTGGGGCGAAAGGCGGCGCCGAAGGGCGACGGCTTTCGTGGCGATGGCCCGCTATTTCCTGACCGGCTTGGCGGGGCTCGCCGCGGGCCTAGCGATCACGGTTCTGCTACGGGAAGGGGCGGGGCTGTCCGCCAGAGCGGCATTCGCCGTGGCTCTCGGCGTGGTGTTCACATTCCAGTTCTTCGCCAACGCGTTCTTCGTGTTCGACTCCCGCGTCGACCGCGGAACTTTCCTCCGCTACGCGGTTTCGGCCGTCGTTTTCCGCCTTGCGGATTTTCTGCTGTTCGCTGTTCTCCAAGGGCTTGCGGTGCCGTATCCCGTCGCGGCCGCGCTCGCCATTCTCACCACCAACCTAGCGAAGTTCCTAGTCTACCGCAACCTCGTCTTCAAGCGCGTCCGGGTAGGCGCACGGTGACCAAGCCCCGAGCGACGACCCTCTTCAACCCGGCCGCGACCCCAAGGCTGCGGCGGTGGGACGTGGCGTTGCTGGTTGGCCTGTGCTTGGCCACGTTGGTTTACGGCGCCGGCAATCTCTCATGGCAACCTGCGCACGATGACGGGCGTCAAAACCTCGAAACGGGGGTGTGGCTGGCTCATCAGCCAAGCGCTGCTGAATACCGCCGCGAGCCGTTCGTCCCGGCTGTCATCGCGACCGTCATCCTCGCGCAACGGGCGCTCGGGTACGAGCCGGTGCCGCCTAGTTGCGTAGTCTCCAGAGAACGCATGGAAACACTTCAGTGCCGGTTGGCCTATGCTCCGTACAAGATTCTGAACGTGGTGTTCGTGCTCGTCGCCGGGGTCGGCGTGTTCTTTCTTTGCCGGTGGCACGCCGGGGCAAGATGGCTTCCCCATGTCGCATTCCTCCTAGTCACGCAGAGTCTCTTCGGCAAGGAAACGCTAGACAGCTTTTATACGGAAGTTCCGGCCGCCGCCTTGATCGTAATGGTGTCCTGTCTGAGCGTCCTGGCGCTGGTTCGCCGCCGTGTGCTCCACGCGGCGTTGCTGGGCTTGGCTCTCGCCGCCCTAGTGCTCACCAAGATCGTTTTCCTTTATTTCTGGCCGTTTCTCGTTGCCGGGCTGGTTGCGGCGGACCTGCTGCGGGGAACCGTCGGACGACGCACCGCGCTCTTGGTTGGCGTGTTCCTCATCGCCTACTTCCTTCCGACGGGCGGCTGGATGGCGCGCAATTTCGTCCTGCACGACGATTTCTCGATAGTAGATGTGGACGATTGGCGGGCGAAGAGGGTCTTGCTCCTTCGCGAGGCGTACAACACGATGCGGGACGACGAGTTCGCCGCCGGTTTCTGGTACTACACGCCCTACAAGCTCGACCTCGGTGTTCCGGAACGTTCCTACGAGCGTCTCGACTGGCGCAACGCCAACGGATTCCGGGAGAAGGTACTACGAATGTCGGCTTCACCGGAAAGGGAGATTTCGTCGGAAAGAGAGATGTTGTGGGCGAGGCTGTTCGCCGATCCTTGGCGGCATCTCAAGATATCGATGCTCATGGCGTACCGGACCCTGTTCGTTCACGACCGGTTGGGGTTTGAATGGGTTTCCGAGAGAGAGCTGGTGCCCGGGGCTATATCCCTGCCCCGGGAACTAACACTGTCAGCATTCAATATGCACGGGTCCCAAAACTGGAACGAATTACAGGTCTATGTGGCTTGGTTTCGGGAGCGCGGGACGATCGATGGTTACGGCGAGGCGGAGCTGAAGGAATTTCTGAACTTGGAGACCGTGGCTGAGCTGTCCGACGTCACGCTGTATCGCGTGCCTCTACCCGGTGATTTAGCGGACCCTGCCGAATCACCCCCCCTCCCGGCGGCAACCGGAGACTGGGCCTCCGAGCAATTCTTCAGGAGCGCCACCGTCGAGGAGGTCGTCGCCCGCTTGAACGCCGGCGCCAACCCCAACGCGAGGAACGATACCGGTGGCACCGCCCTGCATCTGGCGGCGCGGTTCAACCCCAGTGGCACGGTGATCAGGGCGTTGATCGACGCCGGCGCCGACCCGAACGCGCCGAACGACAGAGGCTGGACGCCCTTGGATTTAGCGGACCGAGGCAACTCCCTAGCGGTAATTGAGGCGTTGCTTGATGCCGGGGCCTACACCGGTAGGCCGCGCCTGCATATATTCGCCCATCTTCAGGAGTCGCCGCTTGACGGCTTGACGTTGAAGGACTTCCTTGAGGACTGGGCCCGGAAACTTCAGCATTTTAGGGAGTGGCCGCCTGATACCTTGGTGTTGAGCAATCATGCTGGCCCCCTCCCTTCGCTGACGGTTGCCGTGCCGCGCTTTGCCGATGTCTGGGGATTGGACTCTTGGCCACGGGTGGGCTGGCGCTTCGACCCCTTGTCGACAACCTTGGTTGGCCTTGTTGGATTTCTTGCGCTTCTTGTCGTGCCGCTGTGGTTCTGGCTCGGGCGCCGTCGCATCGAAGTCGTGTTCGTGGTGTTGCCGGCGCTCTATCTGCACGCCGTCTACGCCGTGGCCTCCCACTTCATTCCTAGGTATGCCCAGCCGGAGGTGCCGTTACGGATATGGGCGACTGCGTTGCTCGTCTGCCTGATGGCTTGCGCCGTGCGCCGGTTGGGCGGAACGCTGGGCCGGACACGGGCGTTCACGACATAGCCCCCACTGTCTCCTGCGCGCGTTCCAGCACTCGATCCGACTTGGACGCTAACGCCACGAAGATTGTCTGTCGCCGGCCGGCGGTTGGGGGTGTCCGCCTCGTGTCGGAGGTCTCCCGCAGGAGCGTGCTCTTGCCGATAGCGGCGAGGTGTCTCGTCCCCGGCCTCGAAAGCGACCGCGCCTCGGCTGTCAACGACTCCGCCGAGTCGCAAAAGCATCTGGTTCTTCGCCATACCCACCACGTAGACGAGCTTTTCCGCTTCGAAAAACTCGTACGTCCGGAGCCGGAGAAACCGCCGTCCAGCCGGATCGGCAACCGCGCCTTTGGGAAATGCTCCGCGCAAGCGCGACGGCAGGCGCCTCAACACGCCGATTACGCCAGTTCAGCGGCGGTGTTGCCGGCGTGCAGGACTTGGCGGAACAGATACTGCTCCCCTCGTCGTCGAACGTCGGAAACCCGGCCAACGACAGATGGCACCAAGTGTCGTA
>CAYGBI010000115.1:0-6975 GCA_964348085.1 uncultured Pseudomonadales bacterium
AACGGGCGCCGTTGCCCTTGCGGTTGCGGGCCCGGTCCTCGTCCATGGTCACGTCGGCACCCAGTGCGGGCGTCCGATGCGGAGCGTCGGCGTTCTCGATGGCCCAGTGCGAGCGCGCCGCCCGGCCGAAGCGCTCGGCCGACAGCTTTCGGCTGAGGACGTGGTAGCGGGCGTGACGCCCGCCGCCGGCCTTCGTCCGCCGTTCGGCGGTCACCTTGCCGGCGGCGAGGCCGCGCCAGGCGTGCCGCCGCGGGCAGGGGCGCAAGCACCGCGTGGAGACGGTGCTGTCGATCTGCGCGCTGGCGGGGTTGTCGGGACCGGTGGCGGCGGCGCAGTGCTCGCCGCGCTGCGCGGGACCGGCGGCATGCGCTGGTCGGTGGCCGGGGCCAGCCCCGTGCTCCAAGTCCGCTGCGCGCATCTGAGCGGCTGGTTCGGCGACTACTGGAACGACCGCCTCGCATCGGCCGCATGACGACCCAGAGGTCGTTCACCAAGGATTGGTCGTACACCCGGGCCATGAACTCGCGTTGTTAACGGTGGACACGCTTAGTGAACCTTGCGTGTCGCGAGCGCCAAGGTGTTGCCGTCGGGGTCCTCGAAGAACGCCATCCACTCGGTTTCGCCCGGGGTGCCGAAGGTGCCGTCGTCGTCCTTGTGAATGGGGTGCGGACCGGTGGTGAAGTTCACCCCCTTGGCCCGCAGGTCGGCGACCGTAGCGTCGATGTCGTCAACCCACAGGTAGAGAATAGAGTTGCCTTGGCGTTCGTCGCTGGCCTCGAACAACACCCGCACGCCGTCAAAGTCGAAAAACAAAAGCCCGGGCGGCTCGAAGCGAGCAACGAACTTGGCGCCAAGCACATCTTGATAGAACGACTGCGTGGTATCCAAATCGGCAACGTTGATGGCGATTTGGTGAACTCTCACGCGGCCACCGTCGCTACTCGGCCACCGTCGCCGGTGGTCAGGCGGCGGCGAGTTCTTGCACGATGCGAGCGCGGTCGTCCTTCGGCAGTTGCGCATAGGCCGCGGAGGTGCGGTCCACGATGTCGCCGAAACGCACTTTGAACTCGCTGGCGATACGCTCCGGCTCTGCGACGACGGCGAACTGACGCATCATGTCGTCGTCGATGAGCGTTCCCATCTCCGCCCACCGTCCCTGCTTGGACATCTTGTTGAGCTCTGCTTGCATCTCGCCGGCGCCGATGCTCTCCAGCACGGGCTTGTACGCCGGCGTGGAGCCGTAAAAGGCGATCTGGCGGCAGGTGGCTTGCCTTGCCGCGGCAAGCTCTCGTTCGTCCCTGCCGGTGACTACGAAGCAGGGATAGGATATCTCGAAATCCTCCCGTTTCTTGCCCGCCTTGGCGAACCCGCGCTCCAACGCCGGCAGGGTTGTCTCGCGCAGGTATTTCTCGGTGGTGAACGCATGCACGATGATGCCGTCCGCGACTTCCCCGGCGACCTCGGTCATCAACGGACCAACGGCGGCCAAGAACACGCGCGGCGCACCGTGCTCGTTGTTTTCGGGCGTGAAGAACGGGGTCATCAGCGTATGTTGGTAGAACTTGCCGGTGAATTGCAGCGGTTTGCCTTCGTGCCACGTCGCCCAGATCGCGCGCAGCGCAAGGATGAACTCGCGCATACGCGCCGCGGGAGAGGACCACGGCATGCTGAAGCGCTTGGTGATGTGGGCGCGAATCTGCGACCCCGAGCCGAGTACGAAGCGGCCCTCGGATACCGCGTTCAGGTCGTGTCCGAGCTGCGCCAAGAGCATGGGTGTGCGGGAGAACGCCACGGCGATGCCGGTGATGAGGTCCGCCTCTTTGGTTTCGCGCGCGGCGAACGCCAACGGCAGAAACGGGTCGTGGGCGGTTTCCGCGGTTTGGATGCCGCGATAGCCCATTTCCTCGAGTTCCCGTGCCTGTGCGCCGGCCTTGGACAGATCCCAACCGATGCCGCCATCCACTTTCACTGTTGTCCGCTCCTAGGCTGTTCTGAGTGGCCGATTGTACCGTTAGCGGGTTGGCTTTGTCGGCGACGAGCCGAACCTGTTTCGTGCGGAATCCCCCAAGAGGCTTTGGCGGCCCGCTCGCCGAACATCCGCTTTGCCCACAGCGCCAGTCCTTGCGTGACGCTGGCGAAGTGGTCGCTGTCCACCAGTTCGACACCCGGCAGCATCTCGCGCAGAAACGCGCGCACGACCGAGGCGCGCGACATGCCGCCGGTCAGGTAGGCGACATCGGGGCTTGTGCCGGCTTGCGTCAGCACGCGCCTCACCAAGGCGTGCAAGTGGTCGAGCAGGCGTTCGCACGACTGCGCCAAGTCTTCGCGCCCGCCGGTCGCGACGAGGCCGGGCGCCACGTAGGAGAGATCCGACTTGGCGCTTGCCGCGTTCGACAGCCGGATCTTCAACGCTTCGGCGCTCTGCGCTAGTCGATAAGTAAGGCGCGACTCCCGCACGCGAAGCAAATGCCCCACCGCGTCTACGCCGGCGCGTTGGCAGGCGTCGAGTCGCTCCTGCATATGACGGCTGTAGAAGCGTTGTTGGGCGGCGACGTTGTTGGTGGATATGGCGTCCACGAAATAGTTGCTCGGCACGGGTAAGCCATCCCCCATCACCGCCCCATAACCGAAGTGCGGCATGAGCGTGCGCAGGCCCAGTTGCTGGTCGTAATCGTTGCCGCCGATACGTTCGCCGGCGTGGCCCAAGAGATCCGCGCTCCGGCGAGTCGACGCCTTGCGCTCGGGCCCCACGACCACGAACGAGCAGTCCGTCGTCCCGCCGCCGATGTCGATGACCAAGACGCGCCGTTCGTCGGCAAGCTTGTCTTCGTACTCCAAGGCCGCCGCCAACGGCTCGTAGAGAAAGCCGACCTCCTCGAACCCGGCCTCGCGGGCGGCGCCGGCGAGCATGGTCAGCGCCTGTTGATTCGCTTGGTCCAAGGCGCGGTTGTCGCTGCCGTCGCCGGCGGTCTGGAAATTGACCGGGCGGCCGATGATGACTTGGTCCACCGACTCGCCGGCGACTCTTTCGGCGTGGTGTTTGACGTTGGCCATCATTGCCGCGACGACGATGATGAAGCGGCTCTTGATGGATTCGGACAGACCGGCGGCGCCGAGAAAACTCTTCGGGCTCTTCACGAAGTAGCCTTCCGTGGGGTCGTCGAGGTATTCGTTCAGCGCTTGGCGACCGAACTTCAGCGCGTTCAGCGTCTCCGGCGTGAAGGCGATCTCCTCGCCGTCGAGCTGATGCCGGGGCCGAGGCGCGAACAGCGTGGAGGGAATAAAAGGATCGCCGTCTTCGAGCGGCACCAAACGCACGCCGCTCGCCTGCGGAAGCCCTATGGAGCAATGCGATGTGCCGTAGTCGAAGCCAGCGAACATGGCGACCGCGCCGTGTGCGAAGGGCGGCGCACATTAATGGAGTTCCTTGGACGACGCAACGACCTTGCGTCGAGCGCGAGTCAGCGCCACGAAAGCCGTCGCCGGTCGGCGCCGCCTTTCGCCCCAGCCCAAGCCGTCCTACCACTCCGTCGGACTTCGCGGCTGGCGCCGCCAAGTCCGACGGACTGTTAGCGCCACGAAAGCCGGCGCCTCTCGGAACCGTCTTTCGCCCTAAGCCCAAGCCTCCCTACATATGAGTTGGACTTCGCGGCTAACGCTGCCAGTCCGACAGGGTATTAGGCGAACGTAAACCCTGAGAACGCCTCGAACGTGGGCATGGCATCCGCCAACGGCACGACTCCGATGGGCGAGACGATAGTGGTGTCGATGCCGGCGTCGGTCTGTTGCCGCACCCGGCGTCGGACTTCCTCGGCGCTGCCGATGATGGCGACGGCGTCAATGATCTCATCGGTAATCGAAGAAGTGGAAAGCTCGCGATCCCGGGCGGCCCAGCCCGCCAACACGCCCTCGGCTTCGTCTTTGTAGCCTGCCCACTTGAGAAAGTTGTTGTACACGGGATTGGCGTAATAGGGTGCGTAGTAGGCGCGGAACTGATTGCGGGCGGCGTCGATGTCGTCGGTGACCATGACGAAAGAGCGGTTGACGATTTCCACGTCCTCGACGCGCTTGCCGGCGCGTTTCGCACCGGCCTCCACATGCGCCATCATGCTCGGTAGTGCTTGTTTCGGCCACAGGTTGAATACCACGCCGTCGCCGACTTCGGCGGCCATTTCGATCATCTTCGGGCGCAACGCCGCGAGGTAGATGGGTGGCGGTGCCGGCAGCGACTCTTGACGGTAACCGCGACTGTGCAGCGTCGTCAGGGCGAAGTCCGACTTCTCGCCGGCGAGCATGCTGCGCACGATAATCGCGGTCTCTTTTACCCGGGTTAGGGGCTTCTCAAGCTTGATGCCGTTGAAGCGCTCCATGATCGCTTGGCTTGACGAACCCAAGCCGAGCACGAAGCGCCCCGGTAGCAACTGCGCCAAGACGTTGGCGGTGGCGGCCAACACCGCCGGGGATCGCGTGTACACCGGCGTTACTGCCACGCCGACGCGCATACGCCGCGTGTAGGGCGCGACCACGGCCACCATGGTCAGGCTGTCCGGCGCCATCGCATCGCTGAACCACACGTCGTTGATGCCGTTGTCTTCAGCCCACTTCACCAGTGCGATGGAGTCCTCGATGAGCGGGCCCATGGGTAGCGTCACGGCGATGCGTTTGTGGATGGTCATGCGGTTCTCGGCGCCCCCTTGTCGGCGTTGTTCAGCGCGTCACAATACATCGAAGATGTGGCTGTATTTCAACACGAACTCGCGACGTGATCGCAACGGCATGCCACTGCGATCATCCACTTCGTTGTATACCAAGTAGAGGCCAGTGCTTGCCGAGCGCAGCCAAGAGAAACGCACGTTCGCCGCCACCACGTCGCTGGCGTCGTTGTATTGCAGCAGCGTTTGCAGACGGATCTTCGGCGTAAACGAGTAGTTGAGACGCGCTTGCACTAGGTTCACGTCGAACTCGCCCGTACCGGGTAAGTCGATCTTGTTGTGGTTCCAAGAGAACTGCGCCGTTAGCGTTTCATCCCGGCGATAACTCAAGAATGGCGCCAAGGTCGCACGATCCCCGTTGTAGTAGCCGCCGACATCCATGAAATAGCCAATTCGCCACGGCTTGCCGGCCGGCGAATTGATGCCGCCGGCGAACTGCGCGTTGTCGTATTCGCCTGCCGCGACCGGCGCTCCGGCGACGTTGAAAGCCTGCTTCACGCCTTCGTGGCTGAAGTTCACGGCGGTCCAGATGTCCGCGCCGTTGCGCCACAGGAACCAGCTATCGATGTGGATGAAACCCGATTCGTAGAAGCCGTCGAAATCCCAATAGCCGGAGTAACTGGCGTGCGGCTTCCACTCGCTCAAGTTCATCTTGCCTTCCATCTGCAAGGTATATTGCGCGAAGGCTTCGAAGTTGCGGTAGTCAGTGCGGGAAACGAAACCGATCTCGGGGTTGAAGTTCGCGCCCACTTCTTGGTAGTTCGCGTTGTAGGACCAAGTCGGCGAATCGTAGCCGCCCCCCAGCGAATAGGCGTGGTCGTCGCCATGCCGCTCCGGTGTCCGGGTGCGGGCGGCGAATCCGCTGACCCCGCCGTAGTCGCCGATGCCCCAGCGTCCGTCGACGCCGTAGGCCAGATTGTCCCGTTCTTCGTCGTTGCGGTTGGCGGCCAGCAACCCGACGGAGGAGCGGTTGGGCAAGTCTTGGCTGGCGCGCAGGACGGTGAAGTCCGTTTTCCCGGAGGACTCCAAGTCCGCCGCGGCGCGCATATGCAGGAAACCGACATTGGTGCTGCGGCCGATTTTGCCGGAGACGCGCGCGCCGCCGTCAATCGGCAACCGTTGCCCGGTGTCGCTTATGCCGATGCGACGGCTATGGAAGAGCTGGGCGCCGAACGAACCGAGTTCGAAGGCGCCGGCGTTCTCTAGGAAGAACGGCCGGGTCTCCGGGAAGAACAAGTTGAAGCGTCCGAAGTTCACCTGCTGCTGGTCCGACTCCACTTGGGCGAAATCGGTGTTGTGGGTGAGGTCCAACGTCAAGCTCGGTGTCAGCGAATACTTGATGTCGAACCCCAAGTCTTCGTCCCGTGTGCTGTCCGCGCCTTGCGCCCGGGTCAACCTGCCGAGGGCGTAGGGCATCAGTTTCAGATTGCGCCGCTGACGCGGCGGCTCGAAGCCTTCGATGACGCCGGCGAGGTCCAAGCGGTACATGCTGAGCTGCTTCGGCACGGGCGACCAATAGGCGAACTCGTTGTTGCGCTGCAAGACGCGAGCGAAGTTCACCCCCCAGCTTTGCACCTCGGCGGATGGATAGCGTAGCGAGGAAAACGGAATCTCGAACTCCGCGCTCCAGCCCTGTTCGTGAATCCGCGAGCGCACCTGCCAAACCGTGCTCCAGTTCCAATCCGGCCAACCGCCTGCGGTCTGCCCGTCGTATTCCGCTCCCACCGGATTGGTGCTGAACACGAAAGCGCTCTGCTCGCTACGGAAAGTATCGAACACGGCGGCGAAGGTGTCCGACGCGAAGCCGTCGCTGGAGACCACGATCTGCGACGGATCGTCTTCGTAGCAGATGACGCCCATATGCAGCGCGTCTTCGGTGAAGCCGATGAATACCTCGGTGCGCTGCGTGGCCGGCTCGCCGTTGTCCGGCTGCAACTGCTTGAAGTTGGTCAGCGGCGTCATCTCCTGCCACGCGGGATCCGTCGCCACATGACCGTCGAGCGTGGGCTTGATCTCAAGCGCCGCCGCTGTCGCCATCGACCGCTCTCCAGGGGCGGCGAAGGCGGGCGGCAGGAAAAAGGCGATAACGGAAAACGATGGCAGCAAACGAACCAAACCACTGTTCGTCATATCGTGAGACCGATTGGGGGAAGGGTGCGCGAGCATGGGTACGCACCCTCGGGATGTCAAGTGGAAGAGCCACGTCGGCAGGGCAATCGCTTTTGGATTCCGGCGTTCCGACGACGGCGGCGGTGCGTCAAAC
>CAYGBI010000116.1:0-6597 GCA_964348085.1 uncultured Pseudomonadales bacterium
AACTTGTAGCCGCGACGGTACTCGAACTTGGCCACCGCCTTCATCAGCCCGATATTTCCTTCCTGAATGAGGGCCAGGAACTGCAAGCCGCGGTTGGTGTATTTCTTGGCGATGGAGATGACCAAGCGCAAATTGGCTTCCACCATGTCCTTCTTGGCGCGGGACATTTTCGCTTCGCCGAGCGACATGGCGCGGTTGATGTCTCGGATCGCCGCCACGCTTAGGCTGGTTTCCGAAAGTACCGCGCGTATTTTCTTTTGCGCCAATAGCACGTCGTCTTTCACGCGCGCCAAACGGCGGCTGTACTCGTGCCGGGCGGAAGCGCGCCGTTCCAACCACTCCGAAGACACTTCGTTGCCTTGATAGTCGCGCAGAAAATCGCTGCGCTTCATTCCGGCTTGGGTCACGCAGGCGTTGACGATGATGCGCTCTTGGCGACGAATGCGTTCCATCGCTTGGCGAGGCATATTGACGACGGCGTCGTAATGCTTCGGCACCAGTTTGAAAAAGCAGAACACGTTGGCGAGCTTGGCTTTATGCTCGGCGACGAGTTGGTCGCCGTTCGCCATACCTTCGCCGTCGGCGTTTTGCGCGATGGTTCGAAGCGAGAGGTTGTAGGCCTGCTTCAACGCCGTGAATCGACGCTGCGCTTCCACGGGGTCGGGACCTTTGCGCTGCTCGGTGGAGTCGTCGTCCTTGTCGTCTTTGTTCTCCGTAGAAGCGGTGAGGTCGACCTTGGCAGCGGGGGGCACGTGCTCGGCGGGATCCAAATAGCCCACCAACAGGTCCGGGAGCTTGTCTTCCTTGCTGACTTCGGCATAGCGCGACAAGATGTACTCCACCGTACCGGGGAAGTAGGAGGCGGCCGAGAGCACGTCCCGGATGCCTTCCTCGATGCGCTTGGCGATGGCGATTTCGCCCTCGCGGGTAAGCAGTTCCACGGTACCCATCTCGCGCATGTACATGCGCACCGGGTCCGTGGTGCGGCCCGTTTCCGTCTCCACCGCGGCCAGTGCGGCGGCGGCTTCTTCGGCGGCGAGTTCGTCGGTGGTGTTGTCACCGGCGTTTAGCAGTTCATCGGCATCCGGCGCGGCCTCCGCGGATTCGTAGACGGTGATCCCCATGTCGTTGATCATGGAGATGATGTCTTCGATCTGTTGCGGATCGCTGATGTCGTCGGGCAGGTGGTCGTTCACCTCCGCGTAGGTGAGGAAGCCCTGTTCCTTGCCCTTGGCAATGAGCTCCTTGAGACGCGATTGCTGCTGTTCAGCTTCCGTGGCCATATCACCTCATGTTAAGTGTTGTGGGGCGCGAATGCGAGGCATGGCGCGGATTCGCCGCGGGAATCGCGCACGAGTTCACAGCGCGAGCCGACGCCCGGCTTTAGGGGTTGTCGCTGTTCTTGGCCGGCGGCCAATGTGGGACGGCAAAGGCAATATGGGGATGCGCCGTCGTAGATTCAAGCGCGAGCGTCCCGCAAGCGTTCGAGGTCCGCAAGTGAGCCGCTCTGGCGAACGTTCTGCAGCAAGGCGCGGCGCGCTTGCCGGGCGCGTTGGCTGACGTAACGGCGCGCGCCATCGGCGAACTCGTCGCGCAAGGCGCTGTCCGACAGCAACAGCGGCCGCTGCGCCAGTTCGGCGAGTTCGGCGTAGCTAGGGTAGCCGACGAAGCGGCCAAGCAGCGTCGCCGTGTCGCCGTCGGGCACGTCCTCCAAGTAGCGCAGCACTTCCCCCAAGAGCCCGTCGTCGGCTAAATCGAGCAACCTCTGTCGCGTCGCCGCATCCAACTCGTGGAGCAGTTGCGGGCGTTTTATCAATAGTTGCAGCAAGCGGCCGCCGAGTTTCGTGCGTCTTCCCCGGGTGGTCGCCGGCGCTGCTGGCGCGACCCGCTCTTCGCGCAGGCGGCGCTCGAGGGTGACCGGTTCCGTGCGTGCCAAACGGGCGATGTCGCGGAGCAACAGCGTGCGCAACGCGCCGTCCGGCAGCCGAGCAATGCTCGGTAGCGCCGTATCGCAGAGCAGGGCGCGGGCGTCGACGCGAGTCAAATCCAAACCCGTGCGCATGCGCTCGAGGAAGTAGTCCGCGACTGGCACGGCATCGCGGGTCAGCGCCTCGAAGTGCGCCGCGCCCCGGCTATGCACCAAAGAGTCCGGATCCTCTCCCTCCGGTAAGAAGACGAACTTGAGTTGGCGGCCTTCGGACAATGTGGGGAACGCCGCATCGACCGCCTTCCAAGCGGCTGCGCGACCGGCTTCGTCGCCGTCGAAGCAGCACACCACCACTTCGACGCGATGGCGGAACAGCTTCTCGAAGTGGGCGCTGCCGATCGCCGTGCCCAACGTGGCGACGGCATTGGTTACGCCGTGTTCCGCCAACGCCACGACGTCCATGTACCCCTCCACCACGACCACGCTGTCGAGCCGCCGATTCGCCTGACGCGCCTCGAACAAGCCGTACAACTCGCGTCCTTTGTGAAAGGTCTCGGAGTCCGGCGAATTGAGGTACTTCGGCCCGTTGCCGTCCGTGGACGACTCGTTGAACACGCGCCCGCCGAACCCAATGACGCGACCATGCGTGCCGCGAATGGGGAATACGATGCGCGCCCGGAAGCGGTCGTAGGTGTGGCCGCGTTCGTTCTTGGCGAGCAGCCCGGCGGCGACGAGCTTGTCTTCGCCGTAGGAGGCGAGGGCGGTCTTCAATCGGTTCCAAGTGTCCGGAGCGAGACCGACGCCAAACCTCTCGACCACCGAGGAACCGAGGCCGCGGCCGCGCAGATAGTTCCGGGCAGCCCGGCCGTCGTCCCCGTCGACAAGCCAATCGTGGAAGCGTCGTGCCGCGGCGTCGAGCGCTTCGAGCGCGGAGGTGTCGGGCCTCGGGGCGGCGGTTGGATCACGGGGGACCTCGACCCCGGCGATGGCGGCCAACGCCTCGACCGCCTGCGGGAAAGTCAGGCTGTCCATCTCCATCAAGAACCCAAGCGTCGTGCCGTGTGCGCCGCAGCCGAAGCAGTGGTAGTGGCCGTCCGGATAGACATGGAACGACGGCGTCTTCTCGTCGTGAAACGGGCACAGGCCCATTTGGTTGCTGCCGGCGTTCCTGAGTTGCACCCTTGATGCGACCACATCGGCGATGTCGATGCGCTCGATCAAGTTGTTGATGAACGACTGGGGAATCATGCCGCCACCCGCGCCCGGTTATCCCAGTGCGGCGCGCACCACGCGACTCGCCACGCCCATGTCCGCCCGGCCGGCGAGTTCGCTCTTCAGCGTTCGCATCACCTTGCCCATGTCCTTCATACCGGCGGCGCCGGTGGCGGCGATGGCGGCGTGAACGGCTTCTTCGAGCTCCGCCGCCGATAAGCTCGCCGGCAAGAACTCCTCGATGACTTCGATTTCGAACTGCTCGATCGCGGCGAGATCGTCCCGGCCGGCGCTGGTGAACTGTTCGAGCGAGTCGCGGCGTTGCTTGCGCATCTTGTCGAGCACGGCCAACACGTCGGCATCCGACAAGTCTCGCCGACCATCGATTTCCGCCTGTTTGATGGCCGCGCTGACGAGGCGCAGCGCTTTCACACGCTCACGCCGACGCTCGCGCATAGCAGTCTTCGTCGCCGATGCGATTGTGGACTTGAGGTCCGTCATGGCTTTGGCTCGGAGAGGTGGAGAGGGGCGTTAGAACGCCTTCTCGAAACGTCGAGCTTCTCGTTGCAGCTTCTTCAGGTGCCGCTTGACGGCGGCGGCGGCCTTGCGCTTGCGAACCGCGGTGGGCTTTTCGTAGTACTCGCGTTTGCGTACTTCCGACAGGATGCCGGCCTTCTCGCACGAGCGCTTGAAGCGCCGCAGGGCGATGTCGAAAGGCTCGTTTTCCCGAACTTTGACGAAAGGCATGGCGTCTCCAAGAGAGTGCGGACATTCTACTCAATCGGCCCCCCATTGCAACCGGTATGGAGCAAACACGCAGGGTCATCCCACGCTACCGTTTCCTGAGGGAAAGGAGATCCGCGATGGCACGCGTCGGGCTGCCCGGTTTGCATCCACGGGGCCCGTAGGACACTCCGAGTGCATGAACGAGGGCGCTCCTGCCAACCCGGTGCGGGATGATTGGCCAGCGTGGGATAGTCCTGAGCAAACACGCCAAGGTGCGAAGTCCTCAGTACGTGGCGGGCTGACAGGGCGGCGCCTTCGAGTGGGGGCCGCCCGACCGCTGCCTCGGCGGGAGCCGTGCGCCGGGACTGCCTCTTCCTGCCGATCTCGGTCCAGCCGTCGGGCAACTTACTTGTCGACCAACCGTCTGACATAAGCTTTCACATCGCCCTCAACCACGTTGAGGTCTTCGCGCATGGCTTGCACTACCGCGCGGAACGAGCCCTTGTCTGCGACGCTATTGCCCAGTTGGCGCTCCTCGTCCAGCCGCTTGACAAGGTCGGCGAGCTTCTCGACCAGTTCCGGGCTGGCGATCAGCGCCACGGCTCGCGCACGGTTCCGCACGGCCTCGACCTCTTTGTCGTCTATATGGTCGTCATCGTCGATCTTTGCGATGCACTTCAATAGCTTCTGATACGTCTCCACCTTGGTTTGGAACAGCTCAATGCGGAATCCGCGCTCGGTTTCCGACTGGCTTTGGAAGTGAATCGTCACGCCCACCGATGCGACCACCAGCACAACGCCGAGCACGGCTGCCAGAATCTCCACAGTCAGTTCGCTGATCTGCGTGGAGAAGAGCACCTTCAACAAGAAGGAAACGGCGACCACGACGACGATCAGCAGAATAAGAATCACAAAATGGACTACTTTGTCCTGTCCGCTTCTCATGGCACGTTCCAATCAGTTACACGGGGAGTCGAGTCGGGGGAGGATCGGCTGGCGGCGATCCGTGTGGGCGGGGAAGGGGCGCAACCGGGGAGCGTGCGGCCCCAAAGGACTCGTCGGCAAGGGTCAAGACGGGATGCGCTCGTTCAGGTCGCAGCGGTCGGCGCGGGCGATCGGCTCGCCGTTCACCGACATGGACGGGCCTTGGGCGCAAAGGCCCAAGCAATACACCGGCGTCAAGGCCACCGCCTCATTGGCGCTGCCGATCTTCACGCCCAGGAACGCCTCGACTTTGGCCGTCAGCGCTCTCCCGCCCACGGCTTGGCACGCCTCCGCTTGGCACACCCGCACCTCCACGGGTGGCGGCGGCGCGGTACGCAAGTCGTGGTAGAAGGAGACGATGCCGCGGACCTCCGCGCGGCTCAAGTTGAACACGTCGGCAACCGCGTGTTCTTGGGCGCGACTGACGTACCCTTGTTCGCTGACGATTTCCCTCAGCGTGCGCAAGACGCCGCCGACGCGATCATGGTTGCGCGCGGCGACCTTGCGTGCGAGGTCCAGTTCCGCCATGGGCTGCTAGAAGGGCGAAGCGACGCCGAGTTCGGCCAGCACGCCTTCGAACCACTCGATCACCTCGGGGTGGTAGGGAATGCCGTGGGCGCGCCGATCGAGTTCCGCTTCGTGTTCCGGGATGCCGGGATATACGACACGGCTTTCGCCGGGGGCTGGCTTGCAGTCCAAGATGGAGCGCAGATAGGCGTCCATGTCGGCCTTGAACGTGTCGATTTCGGTGAACGCTTGGACGTTGTACGCCATGAAGTAGTGCGCCGTGCCTTGCCGTCGGTGCGGACCGGCGCCGGTGCCGGTGAGGGCACCGCACAATACTTCCACGAGCATCGACAGGCCGAAGCCCTTGTGCGAGCCGATCTCCCGCGTACCGCCCAAGGGCAGCATCAAGAAACGTGGCGGCACCTCCGCCTCCGCCATGATCGGCTCGCCATCGTCGGCGGCGATCCACGCCGGCAAAACCTTGCCGCCGACCCGTCGTAGAAGCTGAATCTTGTTGCCGGCCACCGAGCTCATGGAAGCGTCGAAGATGAACGGCGGCTCGTTCTCGGCTGGAGCGGCGATGCCGATGGGATTCAAGCCCAAGAGCGGCTCTGCGCCGTGGGTGGGTGCGACCTGCAAGCCGCCAGCGGTCATCGAAACACCGATCATGTCGTGACTCAGGGCGAGGTGCGCGAAGTAGGCGGAAGGACCGTAGTGTCCGCTGTTGAAGGCCGTCACCACGGCGACTCCGTTGGTCCGTGCCCGCTCGCAGGCGAGTTCCATCAGTTCCTTGCCTTGGCCCAAGCCCAAGCCCCGGTCGCCGTCCACCGACACTGCGGCCGGCAAGTCGCGGACGCGGCGCATGGTCGGCGTGGGATTGATGTAGCCGGACTTTAGGCCGGCGACGTACGGGCGCATCATGTTGCTTACGCCGTGCGAGTCGATACCCCGCACATCCGAATAGAGCAGAACATCGGCGCAATCGGCGGCGAATGCCTCGGACATACCGAGCGCGGTGAATATTCCTTCCACTGCCTTGCGCATGGTCGCCGGCGGCACTCGCACCGCGATGTCCTCGGGAACTTTGAACCGTTCGAGCATTAACTCCTACCTTTTGGCTGTCTGTGAGCAAACATGTAAGCATAGTCGCTGACGCCAACGAGGGGGACGCGAATGCCTGAACGCCCAGGGCAATCGCTTTTGGATTCCGGCGGTTTCGATGACGGCGGCGATGCGTCAGA
>CAYGBI010000117.1:0-6591 GCA_964348085.1 uncultured Pseudomonadales bacterium
GCTTCAATGAGGCCCGCGCATTCAGCGCGGGAAATCAGCACCCTTGGCGACCCTTGATGGGCTTGGCTCACCAGCGAGCAACGCGAGCAGTCGCATGGGGTGGCCTCTCTACCAAGAGTCGCAGTGGCGACGGTGCCGTTGACCATAGTGTCCATTTAGCTGATTGTCAAAGAGCAATCGCACGTGCGAGCGGTTGCGAGTCGGCGGCGACTACCTCGCTGCTCGCTCGCTCGGCGGCGACTAGACGATAATAGACTTGCGCTCGACGGGGGTATAGGTCCTTTTGCCCAGAGAGACGACCCTCGGGGCGACTTGGTCTGCTAGGCCGATGTCGATGACGACGATGTGGTCTTCCTCATGGTGGATGAGGCGGTCGAGGTCTGCCAAGAGCTCCGCGTGGCGTACTTGAGTGAGGCGGCACTGGAAAACGGAGAGCTGAACCCAATCGCCGTAGCCGTGCATGGTTCTGAATACGCCGCGCCAACGCTTTGTGTCGGCGATGTCGTATACGACGAAGTAGAGGCGCTCGTCGGTTGTCATTCATGGCTCCGTTTTCGTAGTGCAGTCATCGCGTGACCACGTTTAGGTAGTCTGGAATCTCGCCGGTGAGGAAGCGACCAAGTAGTCGTGCCTGTATTTCGAGAAGGCGACGGTACTCCACTTGGTAACCGAACACAGGGTGGGTGATCTCTTGGCCGAGCCTACGTTCGAAAGTGGCGATCAGGCGCTTGCGTCCAGCGGGCGTGAGATTCACGCCCAACGGGGTATGTATGAAATCGATGGGGCGAATCTCACCGTTGTTGACGGCGGTGATCACCACCGAGTCGACGATAAGTGGGCGGAAAGGCTCCATCATGTCCAGAGCGAGTGCTGGGCGTCCGTAGCGGGGTTGGTGGAAGAAGCCGCGGTAGGGATCGAGGCCAACGGCTGAAAGTACTACGAGGAACGTGCGTGTGAGCATTGAGTAGCCGAAGGAGAGCATCGCGTTGACGGGGTCGGTCGGGGGACGGCGATTGCGGCTGGCCATTTCGAATGAGGCGGTGTCGTCGCTTGCGGTGAACAAGGCGGGGAAATGCTGAAAATATCGGGCGGCTGCGGCACCTTCGATTCCAAGCAACGTGCTGATGTCTTTCGTGCGACCTGCTCGGTCCGCCAAACGTGCCAAGTCCGTAAGGATCGGTTCAACTGATTCGCTTTGGCGCCAGTTACGTCGCAACAGCGTTCGGGAGTTGCGTATCTTCGCTTGAACCCAGCCGCGAGCTAGACGGAGGCAGAACGCGTCGTCAAAAGAACGCTTGTATTGGGCGGTTCGCAGTTCGACGTTCGCGTGTCCGGACCCAATCGTGTGGCCTAGGAACCAGCCGCCGTAGGACTGCCAAGTGATCGGAATGCCGCGCCGCATCAGCTCGTGCAATGTCGGGGTGGTTACGTAGACGTTGCCCATCAATACGAGTTGCGAAGTGTCCGCAAAGCGTGCGTACACTGGGTCGGCGTCGCCATTGGTGATCTCTAGGCGTTCCCCCTTCTTGGCTACTTTGCCGCGATAGGTCTGTACGTAGACGGGTAGGGCGCGTGTCTGCGCGACGCTCAGGGGGCGGATGCTCTCGCCGGCGGTGCGCAGGAAGTTGACCTCGTCGGGCAGGCAGATGCCGACAAGCGAGCAACGCGGACACTTCGGACTGTCTTCAAGGGGAGGCGGAATCTCGCCTTGATTTACAACGGAACGTAAGCCCTTCAGCGACTCGTGCGTGAGTGCCCGCAACTCTTCGTCGAAAGGTACGCGCACGCGCTCTCGGGACGCGGCGAAATAGAGGGCACCCTCGGAGCACTGGTAGCCGTTTTCTTCGAGCAGCAGACCTTGGGCACATAGCTGTACCCGCTCCGGATCGTAAGCGTGACGCGCTACGTGTGGCCGCTTGCCGCGCTTGTAATCAACCGGGACGACCTTGCCTCCCTCGCTTTCGAGCAAGTCGATTTTGGCAACGAGGTCAAGCCGTTGCGACGACAATTCGACCGACCGTGCGATCTGCAATTCTTGGTCGTCGTCGTCACCAAGCGACGGAACCGTCCCGCTGCGCTTGTCGACACGACGATGGACTTGTCGTCCCTCGACGGTGTCGGAGCTGTCTGCCCATTCCTTCTGAACCCACTCCAGATAGGCTAGGCGGGGACAGTACACATACTCGTTAAGGATGCGAGCGGGGATAAGCGGCGGCGGTTCGGTGTCGCGATAGTGGCGTCCCGCACGTCGCGGTTGAGCCCGCTTGAGTTCCGCAGGTTTCTCGGTGGTTCTTCTTGCACCCGTTGCCATGTACGCAATCGCACTTGAATCAAGAATGCATCGTCATGTTCTAGCGTCTCAAGACGCTTTCGAAAACGCAACCAAAGGTCGCTATGTTTTGGCGTCGTCGTTATGGGAGTGTGCGCGGAGTTGGCTGCGGCACGAAAACAGTCCTCCGCCGCTGTGGCTGTCTCGACCCAACAGGATGGGGCCGCGTGTGGCCGCTGCAAAGTAAATCGTAAGCGCCGCAGTCGGCCTTCCGCCCCGTGGCCCCGACGAGACGTCCAGCACCTCGACTTCCGCCGGCGCTGGAAGGCCGCGACGGTGGCACTCGGCAATTACGTCTTCCTTGATTGCCGAATGAGGGTCGTCCCTCTTCTTCAAGTTTCGGGTCGCCAAGTAGGGCGTGACGCCAAACCAAGTCTTTGCTGGGCCGATCAGCGGGTCTCCGGCTTCAAGCGGGGAGGTCGCTAATCTGAAACGCCCGGCCTTGCCGGCGCGCAAGTCCTCAAGCTGGCGGATTACTTCGCCAAACTGCCTTCGCCCGCTTCGGCTGGCGGCTCTATCGACCGCCCAAGGTGCCGCAACGATCAGGCGAATGATGTGTTCGCCGTCGAGAGAGCAGTCAGCGGCCAGAAAGACATGCGCGTGATGCTGAGACCGATCAGGGCTACCGTCTGCACGATGACCAGAGAACAGAATGTCGAGCTTGCCTTGGGTATCGCGAGCGAGGGACATCAAGGCGCGACGCAACGAATGGATCAGTATCGGGGCGTCGGCGCGGGTCGCCGGTCGGTCGAGCTGGACGCTGAATACATCGTCGCTCGTGCTGGGGAATGGCTGCATCAAACCGAGGCCGCAGAACCGACCATCGCCGATCACTAACGGGCCTTCCACCTCCTTGGGGAAGCGGAGCTCGATGTGCCACATCGCAGAGCGAGGAAACCTTGATCCCGCAGCGAACGACTCGGCTCGTGCGCCCCGACGATGGAAGGGTTCTCGTTGCACCAGGATGCTTGACGGTTCGACGTCCACCTTCACATGGCGCAGCGCTTGCACGATTGCGGTGGTAGCGCGCGCCTCTTGCCGCCGGCGATCGGCGGTGCTCTTTTCACCGCCAGCGCTACGCTGGGCACATGACAACGCTACTGCCGTGACGCTCCTGAAACACCGAGCCGGCCTCGCGTAGCGGTCTGCCATAGTGACGTTGCCGGTCGACACCAATTGCCCCCGCGACAAGTCGTCAATGGCGCCGGAAGAAGGGAGCTTCAATCCAGCGAAAGCCCAAGTCAGGTCGTCGCTGCGAAACGGGCTCTCTGTCGGTACTTCGACGAGAATCCGTCGAATCGACGGGTCGGTGTGTTCCATGCCGATGGATGGGATGGGCACGAGTCGAGGGCGTTGCGCAAGATCGTTCGGTCCGGCGCCCCGGCCGACGATCAATCTCTCGATCTCCTGAGATCTTTCGGGCAAGGCGTCCCGCAACCGCTGCGCAGCCGCGTCGCGGACGGTGGTGACCAAGGCTGCCGCCGACCTCAGCGGCTGGGGTGCGAACTGACTCTCCAGCGGACGGCGCAAATCAAACACCAACCGTTCCGGGGGTGCGCTGTAGCTAACGTGACGAAAGACGCCCTTCGGTGGCTGGGTAAAGAGAAAGCGCTTTCCTTCGGATCGAGAGAGGCGTGCTCGAAGGCGTTGGTGACGTAGGATTAGGCTGTCGAGAGTGCCGTTGCGGACTACCGCCACCGTGCCCTGTCCGGTGGGCTCCCGCAACGCGCCTGGGTGCTTCGCAAGGGTCTCTTCGGCCTCGGCCGTTGCCACGACGGCGCCCGTCGCCGAAGCTATGTCCACTCCCCGCCCCAGTTGATACAACTGGGCCGCAATTTCGCATATTCGTTCGGCGTGCGCCGTTGGCGGGTCGAAGTGCCACGCATAGACAACCGGATATCGGGCGTCGAACAGGTAGGGGCGCCACGCCTTGCCTACCCGAATCTCGCCTAGTCGACCGACGTCCCCACCAACCGAGTCCAAGTCGTTGTTCGGCACGAAGTTGGGCACTCTTGAACCGCGTCTCGCCGGCGGCGCAGTCAGACGAGGCGGCGCAAGCCCTTCCAACCAACGCAATGCGGCTTGGTCTTCCACAGCGATTCGGCTTCCGCTGGCTGCCGCGGCGACAAGTGCTTGAAACAAGCGGGCAGGCGAGGGCGGCCAACCGTCAAGTCCGTCGAAGCCATCCGCTTCGCCGTGGTAGCGCCCGTCGTGAAACCGGACGACGACTAGGAGAACTTGCGTCATGGTTTGGTTTTCGACTTTTTCTTGGCGTCTACCTTCGCAAAGTCCTTGTTGAAGGCTACGCGGCGGTTCTCGCCAACTCCGAATGCACTTGCGGCGACCCGCGCATACGCCAGCGCGACTTCGTCCGCCAACGGCACATGGCTGCGTGAACCACTCCGTGCAACGGCTTCCCAAGCGCCTTGGTCGTTCGGATCGAGCGTCAAGAGGCAACCTGCGCGAAGGAAGCCGTCTAGCGGCGCGGTGGCGGCGACCAACGACAACCCGAGGATGTAGCGGCGCAGGGCTTGGCCGTTCGCGCCATCCAGACGCCTTAGGGCGACCAAGTTGACGGTAACGTCTCGGCGGATACAGCCGTTCGCAATTACTCCGCCATGTGCATTTACGGCAGGAACGTGAACGAAGCCACGCTGGGCGAGGGGACTCTTAGGGTTGCCTTCGGACTTCTCGCGCTCGCTCTCGGAGAAGACGTCAAGTGCGGCGTAGTCGAGTGGCGGATTGTATTGAGCTGAACGTCTGAGGTCGTCGACATCTTCCGCTCGAATAATCGACTGCACGACGCGGGGCAACTTCGCAAGCGTATCGCGGGAGTCCCATACACCGAAAACTAGGGAGGTCGGACCGATCTTGGCTAGGGGGGACGCGTCGCCTCGGTCTAGGAAATCCAAGAACGCTTGATGAACGTCATCTTTGAGCTCCGTGGATCGCACGATGGCGTCGCCTAATCGGTGTCCGGCGTCAAGGATCGACACGGACTTCTCGTTGCCGTAAGTGATGTCGATCTGCGGCACAAGCGCGGCGCGAGGATTCTCCGGTTCACCGTGACGCGCCTGTGCGAAGGTCGGCTCCATGCGGTTGGCTTGCGCGCCAACGCTGTCGATGGTCGCGGTCTTGGTGCCATCGGACAGTTCGTCGATGTTGTATCGGATCCGCTGGCCGTCGGGGAATGCGTATGTCGGCGGGAAGATCACGCTCCCACGTCCCTCCACGGGCAAAAGCCCCTGTCGGAGATGAAGGGCGACCGGTCCGTCGCGGTCGTCCGCCCACGCATTGATTTGGTCGTTCGAAATCGAGTCATTCACTATTGTTCTCCTCTGTGACTTGCGTTATGCAACGGGCTTGGCCTTCTTTCCCCGGCCAACCCAGCCGCATAACGAAACGGCGAAAGGGCGCCCCGGCGACTGGGGATGTTCGAGCGCCGAGCGCGGCGCGCAGAAAAGTGGGGTCCAACGGCGCTTCCCCGCCCATGACGCCGTAGCGATACTCGAGTTTGCTTACGCGCTTGGGACGTGCGTTGGTTACGCCGATGGCTGCCAAGATTTCCACTACCGGATAGCCGGCCATTGAAAAAACAGCCTTGTGCCGGTTGAAGGAGTAGCCCACGTCGTTGGGGATGTAGTCGCGTCGCCAATCGAAACGAAAGCTGCTCGACTGCTCGCAGGACAGAGCAAATGGATCGCCGCTGTGTTGCTCTGTCTTCCCCCGAACAAGAGCAATGGCATCGCCAAGCAGGGTCGCCCCCGGATAGCCGCGTGATCCCGCCCAGAACTTCACGTTATCTCGTCTTGTGGCATCTCCCCAGTAGTCGACAGCGACCTCGGTGCCATGCGGGTCGCGCAAAACCGCGGGCAAGGTGGCTGGCGAACTTGGATCGGGAAACGGGAACGGGCTGCCCGGCGCCAGCGAAACCGGTGCGTTGCCCCAACTCGTCAACCAGTTTTGGCGGTTGGTCGATTGTGTTGGCGCCTGCGTGACGACGTCTGCTTCCTCCAAGAACCGCAGTACGCGCGTTATGGGATCCTTGGCGCCGGCCGCTGAAACTAGGAACTTCGTTCTGCCGGACTGCCAGTCGAAGACGCCGGCCGCATCGCCGAGCAGGATGTCCGCTGCCTCTACGAAGCCGATGCAGGCAAAGACTTGGCCCGGGTTCAGCAGGTCGACGGGGATGCTTGACTCAGCCACGGCTAGCCCGGATCGCTCACCGATTTGCCGTAACTGGCGCACTGTCGACTATCGGC
>CAYGBI010000118.1:0-6291 GCA_964348085.1 uncultured Pseudomonadales bacterium
CCTCGCCGACAGCGAGGAGGGCGATTTGCGGCTGGTCGGCGGCTCGGTGCCCAGCGAGGGGCGGCTCGAGATTCTGCATGAAAACGAATGGGGAACCGTCTGCGACGATAGCTTCGACGCCCGGGACGCCGACGTCGCCTGCCGCCAGCTCGGCTACGCCTCGGCCAGCGCGTTCCTAGGAGCTTTCCGACACTCCTTCGGCCCCGGCACCGGCCATATTGTGCTCGACGACCTGCACTGCACCGGGGATGAGGCTCGCTTGGACGAGTGCCCGCACACCAAGGAACACAACTGCCACCACGCTGAGGATGTGGCGCTTGTCTGCAGCGTTGCCGACAATGACGAGGGTGTGTCTGAACCCGACCCGATCGCGACCCTCGACTCGCCGACCAATGCGGTGGTGGACCGGACTTCACGCACCCACCTGCGCTTCAACTGGGATCCTCCCGCCGGCACCGCGACTCGCAGCCTCATCTACGACGTCTGCATCGCGGCGGGCACCGCCGACTGCGTACCCGTGGCCCGCCGGTACGCGCGGCCTTACCACCGGCAGGGCGACGACCGCTGGCACTTCCACCTGTTCGGCAACCCGACCGGCGGCACCGACGGCCTGACCCCCGGAACCACCTACCGGATGTGCGTCCTGGCCCGACGCGGGGACGAGTTCTCGCCCACCGTCTGCGTCACGGGCGCCACCAGCGGCGGCTGAGGGCGGTCGAGCCCGCACGGGGTCAAACCCGTGCGGGCTCGGTAGTGATGCCGGCCGCCCAAGACCTGGACTTTGTGCCGGGCGTTGGCCAGTCGGCAGTCCTCAGTCCGTCTCCGGCCTTGGACGAGCCGGCCTGGCAGGGGGATTTCCTTACCCATCAAGAGTTCACAAGGGCAACGGCGCCCATTGCCTCGCGGTCGTGCGGCGCTTGCCGCTCAACATCGCCCGGCTGCATCCCAGCGACATTTCCGCCCGTCGCAAGTTCATCCGCGCGTCATGCAGCGACGACTTCCTGCTCGACATCGTGCGGACGATGCGGAGACTTGAATGACCCTTTTCAAAAGCGAACGCTCTGCGGGCCGCACCGAGATGGTGCGTTCGTGTTACGTTAACAGTCTGCCGGACTTGGCGGCGCCAGCCGCGAAGTCCGACGGAGTGATAGGGCGGCTTGGGCTGGGGCGAAAGGCGGCGCCGAACGGCGACGGCTTTCGTGGTGCTAACGAGCAGTGGAACTGCCCCCACGGCAGCCGATCCAACACCGCAATAAGCAACAACATGCAGAGAACATAGAAATGTCAGTACTCTCCCTACCTAGTCCCTTCGCGGCCCAACCGTTCTCTCCGAGACGTGCCGTCGCATCGATCCTTCTACCGCTGTTGTCTTTGTCGTTTCTGCTTTCGTCACAATCCGCGGCAGCCCAGCACGCGACGGCGATGCTGATTCTGACGCCGAACACGATCTCCGAGGCCGGCGGCACGAGCACGGTGACGGCGCGCTTGGATCGCGCGTCGAGCGCGGATACGACCGTCACGGTCCGAGACGGCATCCGCTACAAGCTGGGCGCGAACGCCGAGTTGACGATCCCGGCCGGGCAGACGGCCAGCGTCGGGTCGGTGACGCTCACCGCGGTGGACAACAACGTCCACGCGTACGATCGGACGGTGCGGGTATCGGCCACGGCCACGAACACGCAGGGGATCAACAACCCGCGAGACGCAGCGCTGACCATCACGAACGACGACGCGGAGCCGACGGTGACGCAGGTCTTTACGCCGGAGACGTTCACGGAAGGCGGGGAGAGCACGTATCGAGCGCACCTCAGCCACCCATCGGAGGCAAGGCAGATTGTGCTGTTCAGGCAGTACGCTCCGCCTGGCGTGCCGTTTGCGAGCGTCTGGATAAGCGCCTACCACGTGTATGTCGAGCCCGGCGATACGGTGAGCCCGCCGGTGAGGCTTGTCTTCCAAGACAACGACGTGGACGAGCCAAACCGCCAGTTCGGGATGATGTTCGTCGCCTACAACGTGATCAACGACTACAAGCCCACGGTCCAAGAAATGACGTTCACGGTTCTGGACGACGACGGGCCGCCGACGGTGACGGACGACCACGGCGACTCGCGCGACCAGGCGACGCCGGTGTCCACCACGTCGTCCACCGCGGGCGACTTGGAGCGGGCGGGCGACGTGGACTACTTCCGCGTCGGCGTCGGGCAGGCGGGGCAACTGGTGGTGGCGAGCGGCGGCGATACGGACACGACCGGGCGTCTGGAGAACGGTGACGGCACGGAACTGGCGGCGGACGACGACGGCGGCGACGGCGACAATTTCCGCATCGCGCACCATGTGGCGGCCGGCGACTACTACATCGCGGTGCGCGGCTTCGACGACGCCCGCACCGGCGAATACAGCTTGGCGGTGAGCTTCACGCCCGCCCCGACCGGCGAAGAAGGCGAGCTGCGGCTGGCCGACGGCCCGGAGAGCGAGGAGCAGGTTGCGGGGCGGCTGGAGATATGGCTCAACGGCCAATGGGGCACTGTCTGCGACGACCTGTGGGACAGAAAGGACGCCGAAGTCGCCTGTCGCCAGTTGGGCTTTTTACCCGGCAACCACAACTGGGGCACCAGCGGTAGCAGGCCCGTCGGCACCGGCCCCATCTGGCTCGACGACCTGCGCTGCCAAGGAGACGAGGCCCGCTTGGACGAGTGCCCGTACACCAGCCCCCACGATTGCACCCACCATGAGGACGTGTGGATAAGCTGCAGCAAAGAAGTGACCGTAGGCATCTCCGCGGACGACGCACGGATTACGGAGGGGCAGGCCGCGGTCTTCACGCTGTCCCGGGATGGCGGGGCCGCATCGCTTGCCGCCACCACGACCGTTGCGGTTCTGGTCTCCGAGGACGGCGATGTCCTCTCCGCGCCGCCGCCGGCCAGCGTCGGGTTCGAGGCGGGCGCCACCACCGCGCGACTGTCGCTGCCGACCGAGGACGATGCGACGGGCGAGGCCGACAGCACCGTCACCGTCACCGTCGTCGAGGGCGAAGGCTACTCCGTCGGCGCCGGTCGCGGCGTCGCCAGTCTGACCGTGGCCGACAACGACGGAGGGGTGTCTGAACCCGACCCGAACGCGACCCTCGACCCGCCGACCGATGCGGTGGTGGACCGGACTTCACGCACCCACCTGCGCTTCAATTGGGATGCCCCCGCTGGCACCGCGACTCGCAGCCTCATCTACGACGTCTGCATCCAAGCGGGCACGGCTGACTGCACGCCCGCTGCCCGCGAGTATGCGCGGCCCTTCCAGCGGCGGGGCGACGAAACTTGGACCTCTCACTTGTTCGGCAGCCGTCGCGTCGGCGCCGACGGGCTGACCCCCGGAACCACCTACCGGATGTGCGTCCTGGCCCGACGCGGGAACGAGTTCTCGCCCACCGTCTGCGTCACGGGCACCACCAGCGGCGGCTGAGGGCGGTCGAGCCCGCGCGGGATTAAACCCGTGCGGGCTCGGTGGTGATGCCGACCGCACAAGACCCGGACTTGTGCCGGGTGTTGGCCTGTCAGCGATCCTCAGTCCGTCTCCGGCCTTGGACTCTGCGCTTTCTTCCCGACGCTTGGGAGAGGCTCCTTTCCGACCGCCGTGAACAGGCTTTCGACGACGGGTTCGCCAAGCGCTTTTGCGGTGCTGAAGGCGGCGAGGCCACCGATCCTTCTCAATTCAGCGAGAGCGGCGGGCAGGCAGTCGGCGCGCACTCCGGGCAGGAGCCGGGAGGAATCCAAGGCGCGGGCGCCCTCCGGCGCTCGCAGATCCAGAATGCGCGGGATGCACCGCGTTTCGTCGGTCGCCAGTTCCCAGAGCTCCCCAACCCCAACCGCCCGGTAGATGTCCACTTTTTCAGCATCGTAGTGGGTGTACTCGACCTCAACGGCGAGGTCCGGCGGGGAGTCGCCCAAGGACGCCAAGGCCGTCTCCTCCCCGTCGCGGGATTCGATCCGCAGGAAGCGCGCCGCCCGCTCGCCGATCAGGAACGACTCGTCGGGCTCCAGACTGCGTTTCCGATCTTCCGTGCGCACCGTCGTGGCGCGCATCGAGACGACCGCAATCCCGCTGGCGAGGCACAGGGCGGCCACCAGTTCCTGAATCTTGCCCGTCGTGAATTCGTGGGACCTGCTCGGCGCCACGAAGACCGCCAGACGTCTGGCGAGATCGAACCAGCTCTTGCGGAACTGCTTCGAGAGAACTTCGATCACCGCCTGCAGCATGTGCGGATCGCCCCCGCTCAACGCAAGGACGTCCGAACCGAGGGAGCTGGTCTCTCGCTCGCAATGCGGCAGGATGGATTCCGGCCACTCTTGGCTTCGTGCTGCTGTCGCGCCCATTGGCCAAATGTTCCACATCGTGGATAGGGATGCATCCTCCTATCGTTTGCGGCGGGTCGCAATGGGGCTTGCGCGCCTTTGGTGAGCGAGCAGCGAGTTGGTGTTTCGCGGGATGCCTCTGATAGCCGCCACGAAAGCCGTCGCCTCCCGGCACCGCCTTCCGCCCCAGCCCAAGCCGCCCTACCGCCCCGTTTGACTGCGCGGCTGACTCCGCCAAGTCCAACGGAATGGTACCGCCACGAAGGCCGTCGCCTCCCAGCGCCGCCTTTCGCCCCAGCCCAAGCCGACGGGATGGTACGCTACTAAGGGTTCACTCCCGGGGAAGGCGCCATGAAACCCAAGGCCTTCGTCGCGGCGGCGCTTGGCGAGTTCTCTTGGCGGCCGCCGGCGTGGCTGCTGCGAGTCGGCATGCGTCGCGTCGGTTACGGCGCATTGGCACTCGCGGGCCTGCTCGCGTTGGCGGTGGGCGGCTACCTCTACTACCAGACCCTGCAGCCACTGCGCGTGGCGGCTAACGCCGACCCGCCCGAAGTCTCTCGCATCGAGCGCGACGAGTTGGTCTGGGATTCGCTCCATCTCGACCTCCGCTACGCGCTGACCGGCGCGGAAACCGAAGCGCCGCCGACGTTGTCGGCAGCGCGCTTGGATCTGGTCGGCGAAGTCCTTGAGGAAGGCATCGAACTCGATCCGCCGATGCCGGGGGAGTGGCGCTTCGAGACGGAGAACCGACTCACGTTCGAATCGTCGGAGGATTGGCCGGCGGACCGCGAATATCGGGTGCGGCTGTCCCCCGAATTGTTCGCACCGGACGTTGAATTGGCGGATTCGACCATCGAGTTTCGAACGCCCGCGTTCGTCGTGACGATACTTGAAGCGACCTTCTACCAGCATCCCGAGAACGTGACCGAACGGCGGGTGACCGCCAGTTTCGGTTTCTCGCATCCGGTCGCACGGGACGACTTCGAACAACGCCTTGGCCTCGAACTGCAAGAGGAACCGAGGGCGTCGCAAGCCCCCGCGCGCGAACTCGGATTCCGGGTGGAGTACGGTCCCTACGACCGGACTGCCCATGTGCATTCGGACATCGTCGCCATTCCCGAGCGAGAGCAATTCGCCACCGTCACGGTGGCCGAGCGTCTCAAGCCGGCGAACGGCGACGGGGTGTTCGAGAAGGCGTTGTTCGCGCTGGTACGGGTGCCGGACCGCGAGAGCTACTTTCGCGTCGAACGGGTCAACGCGACGCTCGTCGACGATGCCCAAGGGGATCCCGTGCAGACGGCCGCGGTGTCGTTCACCGATCACGTCGACACCGAGCAATTCAGTTCACGAGTGAAGGCATGGCTGCTGCCTAGGGACCACCGCATCGGCAACTTCACATATGGGAATTACCGCTGGCGTTCTCCCCGTGAGGTGACGACGGAGGTGCTGGCGCGATCCGAGCCGTTGGCGTTGACCGTGAACCCCACCGAGCGCGATGCGGCCATGTTGCAGAGCGTCACCTTCGATGCGCCGCCGAACCGCTACGTTTACCTCCGCATCGACCCCGGCCTGACCTCCGCCGGTGATTTCGTGATGGCATCGGCGTACGACGAAGTGCTGGAAGCGCCAGACTACCCGAAGGAGGCCGCCATCGCGCAGGAGGGCGCCTTGCTGCCTCTGACCGGCAACCGCCTGCTGACGTTTTCCGGGCGCGGCGTTTCGGCCGTCAAGGTGGACATCCAGCAACTCCTGCCGGATACGCTCAACCACTTGGCGAGTCAGACGAGCGGCGACATCCGGGATCCTTGGTTCCTGTACCGATTCGATGCGGACAACATCGCCAAGTTGACCACCCGAATCGTGACACTGAACCCCGGTCACCCCCGGGAGCGGGTCTACGCGACCTTGGATCTCGACGAGTTCCTCGATGCCGGCGGCTTGTTCT
>CAYGBI010000119.1:0-6282 GCA_964348085.1 uncultured Pseudomonadales bacterium
GGCGGGCGCGGGCGTGAAGCTCACCGCCAAGCTGTATTCGCCGGTGCGGGCGTCGTCGAAGCCGCGCACCGCGATGTAGTGGGCGCCGGTCGCCACGTCGTGTACGATGCGGAAGTTGTCGCCGTCGCCATTGTCGTCGTCCGACGCCAACTCCGTGCCGCGACCGTCCTCCAAGCGTCCGGATGTGTCCGTGTCGCCGCCGCTCGCCACCACCAGTTGCCCCGCCTCTCCGACGTCGATGCGGAAGTAGTCCACGTCGCCGAGGCGCTCCAAGTGGCCCGCGGTGGTCGACGTCGTGGACACCGGCGTCGCCTCGTTGCGCGAGTCGCCGTGGTCGTCCGAAGGGGTGAACTCCGCGGTCAGAACGTAGGCGCCGGTGGCCCCGCGCCGGCCCCGCACCAGCAGATAGTAGGTGCCCGGCTTGAGGTCTTGGGCGATGCGGAAGTTCTTCCCGTTGCCGCCGTTGTTGTCGGTGGCGATGCGGGCGCCGCCGCTGTCCTCCAGCCGGCCCAAGGTGTCGATGTCGCCGGCGCTTTCCAGCCTCAGGGCGCCGGCGGCGGGCAGATCGATGCGGAAGAAGTCCTTGTCGGACCGTTCAAGATGGCCTTGGGTGGTGGATGTCGGGGCTACCTGCGTCGCCGAGCTGCGCCGGTCGCCGTGGTCGTCCGCGAAGGCGGTGGCGGTGGCCAGCAGAAGGGTGGGCGCGAGAACGAGCGGTCGCTTCATGGTTGTTCCTCCGGGTCTCTAGGGCGACCACGCGAACCACGGCGCGTACCTACCATGGTCTACCGCCCGTCTCCTGCGATGGTGGCACGAACCGAGCGTTGGAAGAACCTTTTTTCGCCGCCGTTTCATCGCCATCTCTGACCCATCGCGCGAGCAGTCGGCTACTCGGTTGTCTGCTTGGTCGCTCGCCCTATCAACGCTAGGTGAATGGCCCAATCCGACATTGACGGGATCGGGATCTCGCATTCCCCGTCGGGGCCTGTCGACACCGCCCCCTTCTCGACCAGCGCGTAGGCGAACTGCTCGGGATCTGCCAAATCGGGCCAGCCGGCGCTAATCATCTGTTCGCGGCAAAGCCTCCCCAACTCCCCGATGCTCTCCGGGCGACGTTCGGCCACCTTGGTGATGACGGCTAAGGAAACGGGGCGGTGTTTGGACAGGACCGGATGGTCCAATCGGCCAAAGTAGTAGTCGTGGCGATTCCGTTGCGACGCTCGTCGGATTCGCCCGGCGTCCACTTCTTCCAACACCCCGTTTGTGCGTAGCAACTCTCCGCACAACGCTCTCTGCGCCCCAAAGAGATGATGCGGCCACCCAAACGAGAGGGCCGCGATCATCCCGGCGGTCTCCGATTTCTGACAGTGAGCTCCAGGCACATCCAATTCATCGAGCATCATGAGCGTGGACTCGACACACTCATCTTCAGCCATTGCCCCCATCTTCACGACGGCGTTGCTAGATAGCCTAGAAATGCCCCCGAGGCTTCCGAGGCTATGGACCGTGTGGTCGAGGCCCGTCATTACAAACACCGACGGAACGACCAGTCCGGTGGTGTGGAGTTTCAGCAAACCCGGTCGTTCGGAACGGCTGATTTCTTGCGCCTCGTCCAAATGGAGCACGACCTTCGTGCCCTTCGCTACTCGCGTCGCGACGAAATCGGAAGCGTCCTCGGCAGCATTCCGCAGCCGCAGCCTAGTACCAAGGGCTCCCACGACTTTGGCGCCGATCTTGCTGCCCAGCGAACCCGCCTCGGACGCTTGTTGGAGAACCCGTCCAATCAACCTATCCGCGCTGGCCAAGTGCTCAAGGTCGATGTCGACGAACAGCGCTTCCTCGGCTCGCTCGTGTTTCAAGTGGTTTACCAACGAGGTTTTGCCGCAACCGGGGGCTCCCCGGTAGACGATGAACTCGGCTGCGTTGTCGTACTCGTCGCGGTACGCCAAGTCGGCAAGCGCATCGTCGAACCGCTGGATTTCAGCCAACCGGCCGGCAAAGAACCGTGCGGTGTCCCGGTCCCGCCGTCGGGTGAGTCGTAGTGCTTGGTCGGCGTCGAAAGCCATGCCGCCCCATTATGCCCCAGACCTCGTTAGCGATTGCCTATGCGCAGGCTTCTTGGGGCGGTGGGGTTGGCTTCAAATCCGGCGTACTTACGCGGCGCGGGCGCCTCGCTGAAGCTCCCGTCAAATCAGCCGGCGATAAGGCTTTGCGTCATTCGCGCCCGGCTTGCCTCCGCGTGCGGGTTAGGACGGGTCGCGCCAGTGTTCCGCGATCCTGTGCGCCAAATCGCTGGTCAACGCCATTCGACGTTCTTCGTCGGCCTCGTTCAGGACGACGTTTAGGTCCGCAACCCGGACGGCGGGAATCATCGCGGATCGGGTCCGTTCTTGGTAGTCGCTATCGGCAAGAACGTGAATTCGGGCGTGGCCGCCGTCGCCGTCCCGTTCCCACGTCCACACCTCGGGAACGCCGACCGTGGCGTAGACGTTCAGCCGCTGTGCGGCAAGGTCCGGCGCGATGGGAGTCCAGTCGATCTCGACTACGATGTCCGGTGGCGGCACAGGATCGCTTCTGTCGAGCCGCAAACGTTCGATCTTTGTAGGGTCGAGATAAAGGTGGGCGTCTGGATGGCGGCGTTCCGGCGCTGCTCCGGGCAGCGACTTCACGGGGATGGTCGTTCCCGACCGGATTCTCGCTCCCGAGTGGACGCTCGCCCGCACGAACAGTTCGTGAATCGCCGCCGCACGAGCGTCGTGTTCGATGCCGTTCGGCCTGCCCACCTCCATCATGTCGGCGTGGTAGCAGCACTCCTGCGGGAGCGTGCCGTGGTCCATCATGCAGTCGTAGGCTTCGACAGGCATGGCAAGGCGGAGTACCGAAGCATCGAACCGAAGGTTGGGCTGATTCGGAAAGTACGGACTAGGGGTGCTTCCCGCCTGCTCGGAGCGCGTTTCCATATTGACTCCGTTCGTTGCTAGGAAGCGTATCACCCACATCTGTTCGGGACACCCAGCGTGGTACGGTTCTCGACGGCGTTGCCGCGACGTCCGACGGGTTGCCAGCAGGAGGGTTCCATTGCGACGCTCACTCCTTGATCGGTCAAATCGACTCGCTGCCTCGGTCGCGTTGGCGGCATTGATCGGCGCGGAAAACTGCTTAGCCGAAACGGCCGATAGCTGGCCCCATTACGGCGGTTCGCTCGGCGGCGACCGTTATGCTGCGCCTTCCGGGATTACGCCGGAGCGCGTCGAAGGTCTCGCTCGCGCGTGGGTCTACCGAACCGGCGACACCACCGACGGCGATGGCTTCGGCGGAAGCCCATCGAGATTCCGGGCGACGCCGATTCTCGTTGGCGGCAAGCTGATCGCTTCCACGGGCTTCAACCGGGTGTTTGCCTTGGATGCAGTCACGGGCCGGGAGGCTTGGACGTTCGACCCGAAGGTGGACTTCTCAAAGTCGTATAGCGAGCCGTTCACCTCGCGTGGCGTGGCGGCTTGGCAGGGCGCGGCGGCGGGCCCGGGACCGTGTCGCGCTCGGGTTTTTCTCGGCACCCTCGACGCCCGACTCTTTGCCATCGATGCCGACACGGGTGTTCCCTGCGAGGACTTCGGAAAGGACGGTGAAGTCGATCTTTCGGCGGGCATCCCTCGGTTCCGCAAGCGCGACTATTCCGTGACGTCGCCACCCACGGTGGTCGGGGATCTCGTCATCGTGGGTTCCGCCATCGGCGATAACGGCGCGGCGGAGGTCGAGCCCGGCGTTGTCCGTGCCTACGACGTGCGTGACGGCACGCTCGTTTGGGCGTGGGATCCGTTGCCTCGCTCGGACGACCACCCCGGTGCCGACGGCTGGGAGAAGGTCCGGGACAACCGTACCGGTGGGGCGAACGTGTGGAGCGTCATGTCCGCCGACCCCGAGCGGGACATGGTATTCCTGCCTACTACGTCGCCCTCGCCGGATTTCTTCGGCGGCAAGCGGATGGGCGACAATGCCTTCGCCAACTCGGTCGTTGCCCTCAGGGCGTCGACTGGCGAGTTCCTGTGGGGCTACCAGACCGTCCGGCACGACCTTTGGGACTACGACCTCGCCTCCCAGCCACTCCTGTTCGAGTATGCGTCGCCCGAGGGCACGAAACGCCCTGCCGTCGCCCAAGCGACCAAAACGGGCTTCGTGTTCGTGCTGGACCGAGCGAGCGGCGAGCCGCTTCACCCGGTGGAGGAGCGGGTTGTGCCGCGCAGCGATGTGCCCGGGGAAGAAGCCGCCCGGACGCAACCGTTCCCGAAGCTGCGGTTGCACGTCACCGATGCGCGACCGCTTCGGTTCTGGGACTTCACCGAGGAACACGGTACGGCGTGCCGGAGACTCATGGCCGGCGTGCGCTACGAGGGCATTTTCACGCCGCCCAGCCTAGCGGGCACCATGCTCTATCCGGGCAACGCCGGCGGCACCAATTGGGGTTCGATGGCCTATGACCGGGGTTCGCGCATCGGCTACCTGGCCATGACCCGTTGGCCCACCATCGTCAAGCTGATCCCGCGGCGGCAGTTCAACGCCGCTCGGCGCCAAGGTACTCTGAACGGGAAAGCCGCGCAGCACACCGCACAGGAAGGCACGCCCTACGGGATGGCGCGCACGGAACTGGTTCACAACCATCTGCCATGCCTCGAAGGCCCTTGGTCGACGCTCGTGGCCCTCGACCTGAATGCGGGCGAGGTGCTTTGGGAACGGCCGGTGGGCACGATCGGGTTCGACTTGGGCGAGCGCGCCTCGAACTGGGGATATATCAGAAGCGGGGGCCGATGGTCACCGAGGGCGGGGTCGTGTTTCTGGCGACTTCTTCAACGCTACGCGCCTATGACGGCGCCGGCGGCGACGAGCTATGGACTGGGAGGCTGCCCGCCAATGTGCATTCAACCCCCATGGGCTATCGGCACGGTGGCGTGGACTACGTCGTGGTGACGGCCGGCGGAAACCTCACCGCCGGCGGGGGTCGGGGCGACTATGTGATTGCCTTCAGTTTGGCGGTCGACACTCCGTAAGACGTGGCCAAATGGCGTACGTCCTCTGAAGACCGTGGCGGCGCGCCATTCGTTACACGTTGTAGACGCGCACGGCCGTGTCGTGGAAGAGCGCCGCCTTGTCGCTCGCCGAGAAGCCTTGGGCAAGCCGCTTGAACGAGTTCCACAGCACGCGGTACGAGCAACTCACCTTGTCCACCGGAAAGTTGCTCTCGAACATGCAGCGGTCGGGGCCGAAGCAGTCGATCATGTGCGCATAGTAGTCGCGGGTGGCGGCGACGAGTTCCTCTGAGGTCGCCGGGCGGTCGTTCTTGTGAAAGCCGAAGCCGTTGATCGCCATCACCAACCCGCCGAGTTTGGCGACCACGTTCTCGCACCGTGAGAGTTCGCGAACGGCATCTTGCCAATAGGCGAATATCTCGGCGCGTTTGCCGGCGTAGGGGCCGATGCCGAGCGGCCCGCCGAAGTGATCGAAGACGATGGGCTGCTCCGGGAACGCTCGCGCCAAGTCGGTGAGTTCGGGGATCTGCGGGTGGTACAGCCAAGCGTCGAAGGTCATGTCGCGCTTGCCGAGTTCGGCGAAACCCTGCCGGAAGGTCGAGTCGGCGAGCATTCCTGCGCTGGGACTCGTATGCGAGTTGCGCACCTCGGCGCTGGCGTCCCAGCCGGCGGCGTGGCGGATGCCGCGAAAGCGCGGGCTGGCGGCGGCATGGGCGTCCAATACGTCGCCCACCGGGGCACCCAAGTTCAGATCAGCGTAGCCGACGATGGCGGCGCATGCTCGCGCGTCGCCGTAGCCGCCACTCGCGCTCATCGCGGCGATGCCGTTGACGAACTCGGTCTCGCCCACCGGTTTCAGCGCATCCGGCCCGGCCGCCCGGTACATGGACCCGCACTCCATGAACACGGTGGACACGACGTTGTGACCGCTGCTGATGTCGGCAAGCAGTTCGTCCAGCAAGTAGCGGTTGCTTGGGTGATCCCACAGGTGGTGGTGCGGGTCGCAAATCGGCAACTCCGGTTCGAGCACGTCTTCGGCGACCTGCGCCAGCCATTCCGTTCTGTCCATAGCCACGAACCCCGGTGTTCTCGCCACGCGCTTAGTAGACGACCACGGAGCGGATGGACTCCCCGGCGTGCATCAGGTCGAAGGCGACGTTGATGTCTTGGAGCGGCATGGTGTGGTTGATCAGGTCGTCGATGTTGATTTTGACGTCAATGTACCAGTCGAAGATGCGCGGCACGACGGTGAGGCCCTTGG
>CAYGBI010000120.1:0-5644 GCA_964348085.1 uncultured Pseudomonadales bacterium
CCGACGGCGGCATCTGGTTCACGGACCCGGGCTACGGCATCCACGTCAACTACGAGGGCCACAAGGCCCCCTTCGAACTGCCGGAGCGCACCTACCGGCTAGACCCCGACACCCTCGAGGCCACGGTGGTGGACGAGACGCTGGTGAAACCCAACGGCCTCGCGTTCTCGCCGGACCACAAGATCCTCTACATCGTCGACACCGGCGCCTCCCACAAGCGCGGCCATCCACGCACCATCAGCGCCTTCGACGTCGTAGACGGCAAGACGCTCGCCAACCCGCGCATCTTCTGCGATATGGGCCAAGGCGGTTCGGACGGCATCCGCGTGGACATGGACGGCAACGTCTGGAGCGCCGCCGGCTGGGGCGGCGAGGGATTCGACGGCGTACACGTGTTCGCCCCGGACGGCACCAAGATCGGCGAAATCCATCTTCCGGAGGCGGTCGCCAACGTCTGTTTCGGCGGCGTAAAACGCAATCGGCTGTTCATCACGGCGTCGCAGTCGCTGTACGCCATTTATGTGGAAACCCAAGGCGTCCCGTACGGCTAGCGGCCCGCCGTCCCTCGACTGGTCCGATTTACCGGGCGGGTTTCGCCGGCACCACGATGTCGCGTCGGCGCAGACGGTTGAGCGTGGCGAGGCCGTGGCTTTCGATGTTCTCGACCGGCGAGCCAAGTTCTTGGGCGACGGTCGCTAGGCAATCGCGGGTGTTCCGGCCTTCGGCGACGAGCGCCAAGAGGCGAATCGTGACCGCGTTCGTGGTCATGAAGCGCACCTCGTCGTGCCGGTCGCGATAGGCGATCAGACAGGTGGGTTCCCTCGGCGCCGTCGCCGGCTGATAGTCGACGCTTAGGCGGCGCACCGGGTAAGCATAGGACAGCGGCCAAGCCAGCGGCGACAGCGCGATGTCGTCATCAATGCCGATCGGCGTGTCGCCAAAGTCGCAGTCCGCATCCGGCGCCCGAGCCAGCACCAGTCGCACCCACTCGAAATGACACAACTCCAACGCGAAGGGCGGCACCGCCGGCGCACGTTGGTCCGCCTTGCTCAAGTACTCTAGGAACTCTTCCGCGATGCGCGAGAAGTACGGCGAAGCCGCACGGTGGCGCTGCATGAAGTCGCGCACCAGAGCGTGCCAACGGGTATCCTCGGTAAGCTTGCGGAAGACGGGGAAGGCGTCGCGCAGGAACGACTCGATGTTGTTGTAGAACAGCCGGGCATACACCTTCATACGGCGTTCTTCGACCCCGTCCGGCAGCGGTGCGTGTTCGGGGTCTCGAATATAGGCCGCGAAGTCGTGCTGTACACGTTGAAAGGGAAGCGACTCGCCGTGGGGCGCCGTTTTCGTGGCGCTTGGCACCTGCGTCGCGGAAACGGCGTGCGTCGTTGACAGGGCGCGGCTCCTAGGGCGAATTGGGCTGACGCGAAATGCCGTGTTGCGAGGCAGCGGCCTCTGCGTCGCCAACCGGCGCTTCGGCAAGCGCATCGCGCACTTTCGCCACTTCGCCAAGCAGTTCCGGTACCGGCGGAAAGTTGTAATCGCGCTCAAGCACTGTCGGCAACGGGCCGTAGAGCGCGTAGGCTTCGGCCAAAAGTCGCCAGACCGGCGCGATCACCCGTGCGCCGTGGGTGTCGATGCACAGATCGTCGGCTTCTCGATAGTGACCGGCGATGTGGATGTAAACGATGCGCTCGCCGGGCAGGCCGCGCAGAAAGGCCAACGGGTCGTAGCCGAAGTTGACGCTGTTGACATAAACATTGTTGACGTCGAGCAGCAGCGAGCAATCGGCTTCTTCGATCACGGCGTTGAGGAACGCCAACTCGCTAAGCTCTTGCCCCGGCGCCGCGTAATAGGACACGTTCTCCACGCCAATGCGTCGTTCGAGCACATCCTGAACGCGCCGGATGCGTGCCGCCACATGGGTAACCGCGTCGCCGGTGAAGGGAATCGGCATCAGGTTGTAGAGCTGACCGGCGTCGCTGCACGCCGAAAGGTGTTCGGTGTAGAAACGAATATCGTTGGCGTCGAGAAACCGCTTTACATCCGCTAAGAAATCCATGTCAAGCGGTGTTGGCCCGCCTAACGAAAGAGATAGACCGTGGCTAACAAAAGGAAAGCGCTCGGTGAAGTTGCGAAAACGTCGCGCCGATCGGCCGCCGACGCCGATCCAATTCTCCGGCGCCACTTCCATGAAGTCGACGTTTGCGTCGACTAGGTCGCTGTGCTCGTCGAGCTCCGCCATCAAGCCCCGGCGCAACCCCAAGCCAGCACCAGAAAGCGCCTGCTTTGCTTCCAAAGGCTTGCTACTACTTACACCAAGACTGTGCGGGAGAATCGCTACCGGGGCGCATCGTTTGATGTTCCCCGGCAGGATGCCGACCTCGGTACATGAGAACGAGTGGTCCCCTGCGATACAAAGCCGTTGTCTAGCGACACCGCCTTTGGACCCTAAAGCCCAAGCCGCCTTGGCTGGAAAGGTCGGCCTTGCGCGATGTACGCCGCTAAGTCCGACCTTGCCCTGCTAGCACCACGAAAGCCGTCGCCGTTCGGCCCCGCCTTTCGTCCCAGCCCAAGCCGCCCTATCACTCCGCCGGACTTCGCGGCTGACGCCGCCAAGTCCGACAGACTGCTAGCCAAATTCCTCGCGCAAGCGCTCAGGATTCAGCCGCGACTACCACCGCCTCGGTTACGCGCCGAGTTCGGTTGGAGTGTCCTTACTCCTCGGCTTCCTCTCCGCCGTCGGATTCTTCCTCCCCGTCCCCTTCGGCGTCATCCGAGGAATCGTCGTCCGACTTTTCCCCACCTTCGCCGCAATCGCCGTCTTCGCCGCAATCGCCGTCCTTGTGGCTCGTGGCGAGCAACGTGCCTTCTTCGACCACTTCCGCTTCGAACGGATCGACGGGCGTGTCGCTAGCCGCCGCAGCGACGGAGACCGACACAGCCATGGCAGTGCCGATGGCAGCGGCGATGGGTTTCATTTTCAGGTTTAGCATTGAGACATCTCCTGTTGGAAAGTTGCTCGATCAACCGAGCACCTTAGCCTTTAAGCACCGGCGCTTGGCTATCGATTGGTCTGAGTATCGCACTGTTCGCAGGCTAATGCACAACTTTGAGCACAAATTCACGCACTTATTTCAACGGCGGTTTTGACCGCCCGGAACAGCGCACGCAAACCGTTGGCGGAGACCTTCACGTGTGCCGAGACGCTGGGCTGAACGTGCGGTGGGCCACGACGCCGTGCAATCGTCGATCTTCCTGGCGCAAAGTGGAAACGGCAGCGCTAATTCCTAAGGACCGCCGACATGCCTGTGCGCCTCGAACACATGGGATGCTTAAAACCAGCAAACGCAGCGACGAAGTGGCCTACGGGCTACCTCGTTCCGCGCCGAACGCTCCGAGCCCGAGGAGCTACTGGGCCGTAATCCGCAACCACTTGGCACATCGAAAACCGGCAGCGCTACGTCCGCGACTTCGCCTCCGACGGCGGCCCGACCGAACTGCACTAGGGGACGACGACTGCTTCGAGGATGTCACTCAAGCCGGTGCTCCGCCTCGACGAGCGCGACGATGACGGCTGAGGCGGCGTCGGACATTGTCGCAAGTTGCTGGGGCGTCCGACCGCGCTTGTCCTTGGCACTCACGTCAGCGCCCGCCTCGACCAGGGCGGCGACGACCGCTGGGTCACTGTAGCCTGCCTCTGCCGCGTGGTGCAGGGGCGTCATACCGTTCTTGTCCTTCGCGTTCACGTCTGCGCCCGCCTCGACTAGGGCGACGACGAGCGCGTCATCGCGACGTGCCCCTACCGCGACGTGCAGGGGCGTCAAACCGATCTCGCCCTCCTCTGCGTTCACGTCGGCGCCCGCCTCGACTAAGGCCGCAACGATCGCTGCGTCGTTGGCGGCTTGCAGGGGTGTCATACCGCTCTTGTACTCCGCACTCGTGCCTCCGCCCGCCCCGCCGAGGAGAGGACTAGTGATCAGGTAGACGAAGAACGCTACTACGTTGTTGCCTGCCACGAAGTGTAGGGGCGTAATACCGTCCTTGTCCTTCGCGTTCACGTCGGCGCCCGCCTCAACCAAGGCGGCGACGCCTGCTGGATCACTGTAGACTGCCGCGACAAGCAGGGGCGTCCAACCGTCCTCGCCCTCCGCGTTCACGTCGGCGCCTGCCTCGACCAAGGCGGCGACGACCGCTGGGTCACTGTAGACTGCCGCGCCGTGCAGGGGCGTCCAACCGTACTTGTCCTCCGCGTTCACGTTGGCACCTGCGTTTACGCAGTAGGAGATATCGGTCGCGTTGGCGCGTTCGAAGAACGCGTCTGTATTCCAGTCCTTGCACGCCGGATCGACGACCGTGCAGCTAGCCGCCGTAGCGACAAACGCCGGCACGACCACGGCAGCGCCGATCCGTTTATTTTTCAGGTTCAGCACCGGCACACCTCCCGTTGGAAAGTTGCTCAATCAGCCGAGCATCCTCACCTTCAAGCACGGGCACTCGGATTGGCGACGGGACGGAGTGTCGCACTGTTCGCAGATAATGTACAAACTGCGAGCGCACCGACTCACGCACCTGTTCCACCGGCGGCTTCCGCGTACCCGGAACAGCGCCTGCAACCGTTTAGCGGAGCTTTTCGTGTACCGAGACGCTGGCTGAAGGTGGCGACGAGCACCGACGCTGCGCAACCCTAGACCTCTCCGGCAAAAGTGGAACGGCTACGCCAACCTCATGGTTGCCGACAAACCTGTGCGCGTCGAACGAGAGCGTGGAGCCGTCAAAACAGCAAACGCGGCGAAGTGGCCTGCGTCCCCACCCCCTCGGCGCCGACCGCGCTGCGCCAGAGGATCTGCTGGTTCTCGTCCGCAACCACTGGGCACGTCGAAAAACCGGCCGCGCCGCCATCGCCATCTCGCGCAGCGGGGCGCAGCTTTCCCCCCTCCCCCCACCTGCCCCGAGGCCAGCGCCAGTACGCCACCCGCGCACAGGACGCTCTCGCCATCACTCTGAACAAAGCCGGCCGCTTGATCCCGCCGGTGTCACCCCGAAGTCCCGTGCGCCGCAGCCTGCCGGTGCCGGGCGGTCACGCGCGACCAACCCGAAAACGCCGCTCGGCAGTCTTTATCGACCCAAACCAAGCGGGACTCGGAACGCCCCCGAATCCCTTCCGGATGCACCCTCCTCATGCCCACACCTCACCACCAACAAAAGCAGCCTGCCGCCGTGTACTCCTCGTTCGCTTCGACGTGAGCCAGCCACCTCATACAGCACTAGGCGTCGTCGCCGCCTCGACGAAGGCATAGAGGCTGTCATTCACGTCGTCGCTCTGCCTCTGCGAGGAAGACGAAGATGTCCGAAGCGTTAGATCTAGTTATCGCAAGGCGGGAGGGCGTCCGACCGCGCCGATCCTCGGCGTTCACGTCGGCACCTGCCTCCACGAGGGCGGCCACGACCGAAGCGTCGTTGAACCCTGCCGCGTGGTGTAGAGGCGTCCAACCGTCCTCGTCCTCCGCGTTCACGTCGGCGCCCGCTTCGAACAGGGCGACGACCACCGCCGCGTCGTTGTATCGCGCCGCGTGGTGCAGGAGCGTCCAACCGGCCTCGTCCTCCGCGTTCACGTCGGCACCCGCCTCGAACAGGGCGAGGA
>CAYGBI010000121.1:0-4642 GCA_964348085.1 uncultured Pseudomonadales bacterium
GCATACGATATCGCCAACTTTCTCCACTACGTGGGCGAACCCGGCCGTGCCAAGCGACAGCAAATTGGCGTTTGGGTGCTCGCTTTCCTAGCCCTGTTGTTTGTGTTGGCGACGTTGCTCAACCGCGAATATTGGAAAGATGTGCATTAGCCGTTCGGAGGCAAGCGGCGTATGGACTTGAATCCGATCCGGCGGTCCTCGATGACGTTGTATTCCGATCCGCGCGATCACTACAGCCATCGCGTGCGCATGGTGCTCGCGGAGAAGGACGTGTTCGTGGACATCGTCAACGTGAATCCTAGTCGGCTGCCGCAGAAGATGCTCGACGTCAATCCTTATGGCTCGGTGCCGACGCTGGTGGATCGCGATCTAGCGCTATACAACAGCACCGTCATCATCGAGTACTTGGACGAACGCTTCCCGCATCCGCCGCTGCTGCCGGTATATCCAGTAGCGCGGGCGCAAAGTCGGTTGCTCATGCACCGCATCGAGATAGATTGGAGCGGCCATTTGGACGTCCTCATGCGCGGCAAGGGCGGTGCCCGGGTGTTGAACAAAGCCCACAAGGCATTGCGCGAGAACATCGTCGCGACGGCGCCGGTGTTCGGGGAAAAGCCGTACTTCTTGAACGACGAGTTCACGTTGGTGGATTGCTGCGTGGCCCCCGTCCTATGGCGCTTGGAACATGTGGATGTCGAATTGCCGGAGCGGCTTGCACGCCCCATGGAACGCTACATGCAGAAGCTCTTCGCCCGCCGGTCGTTTCGCGACAGTCTCACGGAGATCGAAGTCGAGATGCGCGAATGAGGTCCGTTCGGCCCTATCTAATCCGAGCGCTGATCGACTGGATTGTCGACAACGACTGTACGCCCTACATGGTCATTGACTGCGGCGTGCCGGGAGTGCGGGCGCCGGCCGGTGCTGCCCGCGACGGCAAGCTGGTGCTGAATGTGTCTGCCGCCGCCACGCGCAATCTTGTCGTCGAAGATGGCGCCGTCAGCGTCGATTGCCGCTTTCAGGGTGCGTCGAGGCACGTCAGCGTGCCGGTCGGCGCAGTCGTCGCCGTTTATGCGAACGAAAACGGCATGGGCATGTCGTTCAAGGCGCAAACGGCGGCGGAACCCGTGGCGGAGAAACCCGTGGCGGAGAAACCTGTGGGGGAGGAAGCGCCCGAGCCGAAAGCGAAACGCGGCGCCCCGAAGCTCACGCGGGTAAAGTGAGTGCGCCGTCAGCCGTCAAAGGTAGTCGAAGACCTTTACCACTTTGTTGACGCCGAACACCTTGCGCGCCTCCTCCGCGGCCGCGTCCCCGTGCGCGCGCGACACCACGCCAAGTAAGTAGACCACGCCGTCTTCCGCGACCACTTTGATGCGGGTGGCGTCCACCTCCTTGCTGGCTGCGAAGCGCGAGACGACCTTCGTGGTCAGCCAACTGTCGTTGGCGCGGGAGACGAGGTTCGATGGACCGCTAAGGCGCAATTCGTTGTGTACCTTGCGCACATTGGGCAGGCCCGCGACCGCCTGCGCGGCGCGGCTGCGCAGTTCATCCGCTTCGACCTCGCCGGTGATCAGCACGATGCCCTCGTAGCTCTCGACGTCGATGTGGCTAGTCGCTAGCCGTTCGTCCGTGGCTCTGATCTCGCGTATGGCTTGGCGCTCGATCTTTATGTCGTTGACTAACTCGCCCGGCGTGCGCAGGCTGGGGTCTCTGCCGGTGACGCTGACGCAGCCGGCGCAGGCCGCGGTTAGCAGGATGAAGGCGCCAGCGTGTCGCATCATGAGAATCCAAGTGGTGGCAAAAACTCGTGCCGCAAACCGAGCTTCGGGGGACAGTCTGGGCGGCCTGATCGCTCTCGGATTCGTTCGACGTATTCGGGACGCAAGACGCTAGCGCCACGAAGGCCGTTGCCATTCGGCGCAGCCTTTCGCCCCAGCCGCCCTGTCACTCTGTCGGACTTCGCGGCTGACGCCGTCAAGTCCAACTGAGTGCTAGCAGTCCATTGCCTCGAACGCATCGGGAGTCCATTCGCAAGCGATGCCGTAGTTTCGCCGCGATGCCGCTACCACGTCAAATCGCGTTGTGCGCAAGCGGTGCTCCGGGTGGTCCTGCATATAGAGCTCCGCCGTGCGCCACAACCGGCGCTGCTTGTTGCGGTCTACCGATTCCAGTCCTCCGCTCCACGCGCCCTCGCCCCGATAGCGCACTTCGACGAACACCAGCACATCGCCGTGCAACATCACTAGGTCGATTTCGCCGGTGCGCCGGGCGTAGTTTCGGGCGACGGTGCGCAGGCCCCGACGCTTGAGGAAGCGCTCGGCTCGGCGTTCGGCGCGGGCGCCGAGCATCGCTCGGGACGACAATCGAAAACGCAACATGGCCGCCGCGGCGCTTGTGGCGTCAGCGTATTGGCGTCGCCAGCAATCGGCCGTTCACCACCTCGCCCCGGGCCAAGCGCCGGCGAATGCGCCCGTTGTCCGCCAAGGTAAGCACGCCCGTGCTGCCGGCGATGGCTTCGCCGTACGTAAGCAACCGGGATCTTTGGTTGGCGATGCGAAAGCCGTCCACGCCGAGCGCGAAGAACGACGCCAATGTGCCGCTATTGGTGCTTAACGAAGTCGCCGCGGCGCGTAACGGGTGGGGGTGCAGCCGCCAAGGAATGTCGCACACGCGCACGCCATCGAGACGGCGCCAAGAGACACCGCGCACCGCGCGGGACGGCGTGTAGACCGGTAGGTCGGCGGCGAAGTGGAAGTCGAGCGCGGGCTTGAGCGCCATCAATTGCCCCCCCTCGACGAATGCCACTACGGCGTCGACATCGTCGCGGCGGCGCGGTGTGAAGGCCAATTCAAGGCCGGTGAGCTGCGACAGTGCCGCATGACGGGCGTTGCTGGCCGTCACCCTCAACACGTCGGCGGCCACTTCGGTAGCGTCCGCGACGCCGCGCAACGTGCCCGAGGCGACGACCTCGACCGTCCCCAACTCCTCCTCGAAGCGCTCGCGCGCTCGCGCCGCCCAGCGTTGGGGGTTGTCGAACAAAACGACGCGCTCGACACCGTCTTTGGCAAGCGCGGCGGCGACCGCCGAGGCGTCGTCTTCGACAGCCAAGGCTAACTGTAGGATGTCGGCGCCCACGCTCATGCCTTGGTCGACTTCGTTGAGCGCGACCACAGGCAGCGTCGGCGACAGGGCGACGAGTTCCGCCACCGAGGATTTCTCCAGCGGGCCGACTATGATCTCGGCGCCATCCGAGTGCGCTCGGCGATAGGCCTCGGCGACGGACATCGCGCCAGTGTCGTAGATGCGCATGATCGGGGAATCACCCGCACCGGGCCTAGGTTCGGTGAATAGATAGGCCGCTGCGAAACCATCCCGCACGGCTTCCGCGGCAGTGGCGAGAGCGCCGGTCAACGGGAGCAGTAGAGCCAACCGGCGCGGTTCCGTGGGCGATTGCGCGACACTCGGCGGCGGGAAGCGGGCAGCCATGTGTTGCGGATGCGTCGCCTGCCACCGTCGCCAAACTCGCGCCTGCTCGCGGCCCGTGAAGGCGGCGTTGAAACTTTCAGCCAAGCGCAGCCACTCCTGAACTGCGGCGGATGGGGCCGACTTGGCCAGCGTCGCGAGCGCGGGGATGGATAGCTCGGACAGTTGCCGCCAAATCGCGGCGCTGATCTCCGGTACATCGGCTGCCAAGGCCGCGAATCCGTCGTCGCCAAGCCAGCGTTCCGCGGTCGCCATGAGCGCGAAGGTCGCGTCGAGACCGCCGGTGCGGATGAGCACCTTAGCCCGCAACCGCTCCGCAACGAGGTGTTGGCCGGCGTCTACCGGCCGCAGCGCTTCCAGAAGTCGTTCCAACTCGGTCTCGTCGTCGCCGGTGGCCAGCGCCATCTCCAAGACGATGGCGTGAAAACGGAACCGCGACGAGGCGGTGAGCGTCCCGGCCAGCGGCTCGCCGTTCACCGTTTGCGGCGTTGCCAAGCGGTCGATGATGTCAGCGGCGTCCTCGAATTCTCCGCGGTCTCGAAGTACCGCCAACGCTTGCAGATAGAGGTTGGCGCGCTCCGCTGCTTGAGTCTTCGATTCGGCTTCAGCGATGGCGCGCAGTCCCTCGTGCTGCGGTGGCGACTCGCGTACGGGTGGCGCAGTGGAGCGGCAACCACCGGCACCGAGCAATGCGACGGCGAAGGTCAAAGCTGCGATCTTCCGAAACATTCGTCCAAGTGGCCCGCTCAAAGCGATCTGTCCGCCAGCAACGCCTCCAACTCCAAGATCCTCTTCTCCGCCGCTCGTCTGGCGGCGGCCTCTGCTCGTCGGCCAGCAGCTTCTCGTCGTCGCCCAGCGGCCTCTCGTCGTCGCCCAGCGGCCTCGGCTTGCCTGGCGGCGGCTTCCGCTCGTCGCCCGGCGGCCTCCTCCGCGTGCGTCAGGATGTCCCTCCCGGTGTCTGGATTGAACCAACGAAACTCCAACGATTCCGCCTCTCCCGGGGAGCGCGGCGCTCGCGGGCGGCAATATGCGCACAGACCCAGCACTCTGCTCGCCAGCCCCGCTGCGCCGTTCGGCAGCCGCTCCTCCCGAATCGGCCGGTATGCACCGCCCGACAGCGCGAAGCCCCGCAGCGGCGGCGGACGACCGCCGGTCGCGTCGA
>CAYGBI010000122.1:0-4508 GCA_964348085.1 uncultured Pseudomonadales bacterium
CCTCGACTCTCCCGGACGGAAGCCAGGTGTCGATCACCCGTGCGTGGGCGCTCCATCGAGCGCGCCGTGCGGGGGGCAGTCCGGCCGACTTCGGCGATGCGCGGACGCTATCTGCGCGTTCCCTGAAGCTCCGGGTCGGCGCGCCGCCGGGCGGTGTGAACCGCACCGCATCCAAGAAGGCAGTCGGATTTCCTACCGATTGGGAGCGCTTGCGGGACCGAGTGAGGGACCTCCACGGCTATCGGGATGCATGGTTGTTCCTGAAGTGGTTCGTCGGCGCGGTGTGGCGGCGAGCAGTCAAGCGGCTGCATGTGGCCCCTAGCATCCGGCGCCGAATACGGAGAACATGAGATCGTCGTTCCTGAAATACGTGGTTCGATGGCGGGCGGTCAGAAAGCGACGGATGGCCTGGGCGTATCTCCGGCACTGGATACGGAGTCGGTGGCTGCGGGTCGTCTGGAAACCGGGCAAGCTGCTACAGAGGGGACCGGCTCGGAACCCGCCGATGCCAAGCGCATCGAAATCGCCGAAGGCGCCGTGCCAAGCTGTCGTACCCGCCTTTGATCCGCGGAGATACAACCCGTTCCGATGGCCGCTTGCCGCCGGGGACGAGGTGGCGGCGCTGGGGCCGATCGCGTGGTTGCCACTCGACGTCGAGGCGCACCGCGTCGTGCACCGGGACGATCTGCGCCGCCTGCGCCGGTATCATCACGTGGAGGACATGCAGGCGTACCACGCCGACGTCGTCACGCGGGCCGGTGACTTGGCTCGCACGGCCGCCACCGGCGTGGTGGTGCATCTGGCGGATGGCGATAAACGGCTTCGGCCGCTGCTCGGCGCCGACCTTCATGACCTGATGACCGGCGGCGTGAGCGGCATCGACGCCAACGCGCGCGAACTGCTCAGCATCAGGATGCGCCGCGCGGCTCTGCGGGACCATTCGCTCCAAGCGCGCGCCCGGCAACTCGGCGGGGAGGCGCCACCCTTGGTGTCGATCCTGCTGCCGACCCGGCGCCCCGAACGGCTACCGCGGGCGCTCGCCGCGGTGGCGAGACAGACCTACCCCCGGCTGGAGCTGGTGCTGGCGTTGCACGGCGGACCCTTCGCGGAAGTCGAGCAGCGCGTCGCCGAATTGCCGCACCCGGCGAAGGTGGTGCCCGTGCCCGCACGCGAGCCGTTCGGCGCCGTGCTCGGCGCCGCGGCGGCGGTGGCGAGCGGGACGCTGCTGGCCAAGATGGACGACGACGACCTGTACGGCGGCGACCACGTGTGGGACCTCGTGCTTGCGCAGGAGTACTCCCAAGCGCCGCTTGTGGGCAAGGGGGTTGAGTTCGTCTACCTGGCCGCGTCGGATCGAACCGTTCACTGGCACTGCGGGAGCGGCGAAAGTTATCAGACGTCGACCCTGGCCGGGGGCGCTCAGTTGATTACCCGCGACGAGCTCGCGCGGGTGGGCGGCTGGCCGCGAGTGTCGCGAGGCGTCGATCAGGGGCTGATCGACGCCGTCGTTCGGGCGCGCGGCTGCGTCTACCGCACCCACGGCGCCGGCTTCATGCTGGTTCGACACGGCGACTGCCATACGTGGGAGGCGTCCGACGACTGGTTCCTCAAGCAGGCCGACAGTAGCAGCCCCGGCTGGAACCCGGCGCTCGCCGACCTCGGGGACCTGAACCTGCCGCATCCGGTGTCGGGCACGGAATCAACAGGGAAACAGCAGACTTGAAATCTGTCATGAATGCGGTTCTGCCACGCTACGCCTTTTGGTCTGGGATCACACACGTGATTCCTGATTGTTCTCGCCATCCTTGGCCCGCTGCACATACTGATCCGCACGTCCACCTATGGCTCCGGCCTGTCCCCCGACTCGGCAGGCTACCTGTCCATCGCTTCGAACCTCGCCGAGGGAGAGGGCTCGCAGGATTTCAACGGCCGCGGGATCCTGCCGTGGCCGTTCCTCTTTCCTCTGGTCTGATTGTCCTACTGGGTCGGTTTCTGGTTACTCCGGAACCCCATGTCGTCCGCTCTGGCGGTGGGGGCGCCACCGTCGCCGCCGTGACCTCGCTCCCCCTCTCCGCCTCGTCTCTTTGATATGGGGGGGACGGTGTTCACTGCCTTGGCCGCGGTGACGCGGCATGCCGGCGTTACGGAAGCATGACGCCGCCAATGAACACGATCAAGCGGGCGTTGAGGGTGCTGAGCGCGATAGCAACGAACCCGTCCGTCGCCGCGGCGATGGTGGGCGCTTTGTCGCACGGGAGGTTCGACGTACGGCGCATGGCGTACACTGCCACGCGGGCGCCCGATCTCCGCGCGGAGAAAGTCGTCTCCCGCAAGTACCGATATCTCTGGCTATGCGTCCCCAAGGTGGCGTCGCGCAGCATCATGAGGGCGTTGTGCAGCACGGACCCTGACGCCGAGGTCGTTCACGGGGCGCGCATCAGCGACCTGTACGCGATACGTCCGGAAGCGAGGGGCTACCACAGCTTCGCGTTCGTCAGGCATCCTTTCGACCGGACGCTCTCGTTCTATCGGGAGCTGCATGTTGCCCACAGGATTTACACCGGAGAACAACGCCTTCACAAGGCGGAGAAACGCCAGAGCTTCTTCCGCCAGTTCTATGGACTGGCGGAAACGCGCAACTTCGACGACGTCTGCGAGTGGCTGAACACGCCGTACGGCTCGGATGTCTTTGCAGACCGGCACTTTCTGTCTCAACACATGCAGATTCGCCTTGAGGACGGGCGCTTGCCCGACTTCATCGGCCGCTTTGAGGACCTGGACGCGGATCTGAACCGGGTCGCAGCGTATCTCGGCATGCCGGCGCTGCAGTTGCCGATGCTCAACACGGCGTCCGGCTGGACGACAACGCCAGAAGCGTGGCGAGCGGCGAGGCCGCAGCTGGCCGCGCAACTCACCGAGCGGAACAGGGCGCTGTTGGCGAAACGTTACGCGGACGACTTCGAGCTCTTCGGCTATTCGCCGTGATCTGCGGAGACGCCAGGTGGTGAGCGCGACCCTGGTTTCCTTGCCGCTCAACCCGCAGAGCGAATGCCTGCTGAGTGCGGACAGCGTGGATCGGAAGAAAGCGTGCAACGTCGGTGCCAGCCAACTTCCGGCTGCGCGACGCTGCGGTCCGACGTATCGTGTTGCCGACCTTGGAGCGCTGGTATGCACCGGCCGCCATGCCGGCGACGGCGGCACGGGTCGCGACCTCCCCTGTCGCTGATAACCCACGTACTCGACCACGGCGAGCCACAGCGATGAAGCCCACCGAGCCTGGCTCGAACCCCCAACCGCCGGTGGCGAAGCGCAAGCTGCCGATCGGCATCCAGACCTTCCGCCAGATCCGTGCAGAAGGCTACTACTACGTCGACAAGACCGGCTACGTCCGGCGCCTGGTGGAGGGCGGCAAGCACTACTTCCTGTCGCGTCCCCGGCGCTTCGGCAAGAGCCTGTTGCTGGACACCATCAAGGAACTGTTCGAGGGCAGCGCGGAGCTGTTCCGGGGACTCGCCGCCGAAGGACCACCGGGCCTTGTCGGCCGGCCACCCCGTCGTGCGCCTGAGCTTCGGCGGCGGCGACTTTACCCGGCCCGAAAACCTGCACCGGAACACGATGGCGCAACTCGGCACGCTCGAGCGCCGGGCGTCCGTGACCGGGGAGCACGACGGCGCGCCCGAGCGCTTCGCCCATCTGGTCCAGACGTTGCGCGAGGGCGCGGGGCGGCGCGTCGTGGTGCTGGTGGACGAGTACGACAAGCCCGTCCTGGATGCGCTGGAGAAGCCGGAGGTGGCCCGCGCCAACCGCGACTACCTGCGCGGCCTGTACGGGACCATCAAGGACTGCGACGCCGACGTCGAGTTCACGCTGCTCACGGGGGTGAGCAAGTTTTCCAAGGTCAATCTGTTTTCGGGCCTCAACAACCTCATCGACATCACCCTGGACCCGCGCTACTCCGCCATCTGCGGGTACACCGAGGCGGACCTGGAGGCGGTGTTCGCGCCCGAACTGCCGGGGTTGGACCGGGACGCCATCCGCGACTGGTACGACGGCTACAACTGGCGGGGAGACGAGCGGGTCTACAACCCCTTCGACGTGCTGCTACTGTTCGACACGCGCGAGTTCAGGGCGCACTGGTTCGAGACCGGCACGCCGGCGTTCCTGATCGACACGCTACTGTCGCGCGGGTTCGGTGCTCCGCCGCTGGACGGCGTGGTCGCAAGCGACGCGATGCTGTCGGCCTTCGACGTGGATGACAGCGCCGCCGAAGCGCTGCTGTTCCAGACCGGCTACCTGACCATTCGCGGCACGGAGTACCACCGCGGCAGGACGCAATACCGGCTGGGCTACCCGAACCGTGAGGCGCGACAAAGCCTGAACGAAAGCCTGCTGGACCGCTTGACGGGCGACCGGGCGCGTCGGGAGCGGCACAGCGACGATCTGTACGACCTGTTGCTAGTATACTGGAACTGAAGTTACAGGCATTATAGAATACCGCCTTAAAGTCA
>CAYGBI010000123.1:0-4380 GCA_964348085.1 uncultured Pseudomonadales bacterium
CCCCCCCCGGGGCCCCCCCCCGCCCCGCCCCCCCCCCGCCCGCGCCGCGGGCCGGGACCAATACGGGAATCGAGCATGATTTCGGCGGTTGGCCTCAACTGGGAACGAGCGTACAGCCTGAAACACATCATTCTTCTGCTTCTTGAACAATGCCCGCAGATCGGCGAGATCATCATCTCGTTCTCAAGAAACTCTCCGACAGTCATTCGAGAACCACGCCGCTCGACCAAGTGCTGGAATTAGCGCCACGAAAGCCGTCGCCTATCGGCACCGCCTTTCGCCCCAACCCAAGCCTCCCTATTACCCCGTCGGACTTCGCGACTCACGCCGCCAAGTCCGACGGGCTACTAGCGCGATCACTCCAAGATCGTCTGTCGCCTGAGGACGGATCGGCGCTGATCAACGGTCGTAAACGCCGAAAAACCAACTCCGGCGAAGGCACGGATGTCGTAGGTGATGTCAACATCTTCGGAGAAACGCCACAACGCACGCCATACCCTCGATAACGAAGTACCCTTGAAGGTCAGGTACTGGGCGAAGGGGTCGTCGAAAAGGATAGCGAGCCGCTACGCCTAGGACGTCCGCCCCGCGCTGCCAGTATCTCTTGGCTCCCGGTGCCCTGCTCTAGGAGATGCGCCTTGTGGCTGCCGGTTCGGTCTGCCACCTCATGGGCTTCGTGCTGGTCGTCGGGCGGGAGGTTTTGCAACTCCTGCTCAGCCATGCGCAAGGCGCACCCTCGCGACGGAGAGAGAGCCTGCGCGCACCGTCTCGACGCCGACCCCATAGCTGCCGCACTGCTCGCCCGCGTTGTCAGTTCTGCGCCGGCAACTCCCTTGCGGTTGCTTCCACGGCGCGGACGGCGCCGTTGCGGAGGATGCGCAACGACAGGCGTTCGCCGGGTTCGGTGTTGCGGATTTGCCGATAGACCGTGTGGCCGTCGGTTGCCGGCTGGCCGTTGATCGCGAGCAGGATGTCGCCGGGCCGGAGCCCGGCGGCGTGCGCCGGCGTGCCGCGCCACACGCCGAGCACGTGCAATCCCTTCGCCGCGTTGTCCGGCGCCGCCGCGAGCGACACGCCGAGCTGGCCGTGCAAGGCGCGGCCGTGCTCGATGATCTCCTCTAGCACATGGATCGCTCGCTCGACGGGGATGGCGAAGCCGACCCCATCGGAGCCGCCGCTTTGGCTGTAGATCAAGGTGTTGATGCCGAGCAGCCGCCCTTCTTGGTCCACCAAGGCGCCGCCGCTGTTGCCGGGGTTGACTGCGGCGTCCGTTTGGATGAGGTCGTCGTAGGGCATTCGGCTGGTGCCGTAGCGGCCCTTGGCGCTGACGATGCCAAGGGATACGGCTTGGCCGATGCCGAACGGGTTGCCGATGGCCAGCACGATGTCGCCGACGCGAGCGTCTTGGGACGAAGCGCGCGCCATCGCCGGGAAACCGCTACCGGCGACTCTCACGACCGCCAAGTCGGTGATGGGGTCGGAACCCACCACCTCTCCCCGCGCTTCCTCGCCGTCGTTGAACGCCACCACGATGTCGTCGCTGTCGACCACAACGTGGTGGTTGGTGAGGATGTAGCCGTCCTCACGCACCATCACTCCGGATCCCAAAGAACCCTGCATGCGCTGCCCGCGTTCGAGAAAGCGCTGGCAGAAGGCGCGATACTGCGGCAGTTCGCACAGCGGGTATTTGGGTGCGCGGCGGGTGAAGATGTTCACCACCGCCGGCGCGGCGCGAGCTACGGCGTCCGCGTATCCGCCGACGGGTTGGCTGCCACCGAGCTGTGACGGCTGGTCGTTGTTGAACCAAAGCAGCGCGAAACCGAGAGCCGCACCTGCGGCCACGGGCACCGTCACATAGCGCAGCAGGCGATCAAACCAAGTGGGCCATCGGTGTGACCCGGCTGGCGGAACATTCATTCCTCATTATAGGCGTCACGGGCATCGTCGGCGGCCGCCCGCCAACGGTTGGCGCAGAGCCGCGAAGTGGCCGCTTGCCGGACCTTGGGCAAGCGCCGCATAGTTCGCGCCCATGCCTGCCACGACCACGCCTGAAGAGGCCCACCGGCGCAATATCCGACGCGGCCTCACCGCCGACCCCGCGCAGACCGCCGTCGCCACGCGGCTCACCGAGTTGCAGCGACGATTGCTGCTCTCGGAGTCTGGCCGTACTGGCTGGCGTCGGTGGCTTCGCCGGCGGACAGCCCCGGTGCGCGGCATCTATCTGTGGGGCAGCGTAGGGCGCGGCAAGACGTACCTATTGGATCTGTTCCACGAGACGTTGCCGTTGGCGGACAAGCAGCGCTTGCACTTCCACCGCTTCATGCAGCGCGTCCATGCGGATATGCGCGTTTTCGCCGGCCGGGCCGATCCCCTCGAAGCGGTCGCGGAACGCTTGGCGAACGAAGCGCGGGTGCTTTGTTTCGACGAGTTTCACGTGTCGGACATCGGCGACGCGATGATTTTGGCGGGCCTGTTGGCCGGGCTCTTCAACCGCGGCGTGACGCTGGTGGCGACGTCCAACGTAGCGCCGGCGGATCTCTACGAGGATGGCCTGCAGCGGCGTCGGTTCTTGCCGGCGATCGAGCTCATCGAACGACACACGGAGGCGATTCGCCTCGACGGCGAAGCGGACTACCGCCTGCGGGTGCTGCGGCGCGACGGCATCTACCGCACGGATGGCGACGAGAAGGCGTTGCGGGCGAGCTTCGCCGCGCTATGCCACACGCCGCCCAAGGAGGACGTCGTCCTGACCGTCAATGACCGGCCGATACGGGCGCGCTATTGCGCAGAGGACGTGGTGTGGTTCGATTTCGACGCGGTCTGCGACGGCCCCCGTGCCAACGACGACTACATCGAGCTGGCGCGTTTGTTCTCCACGGTGGTGGTGCATGGCGTGCCTGTGTTCGACGCCGATGGCACGGAGGATCGGGCGCGGCGCTTTATCGGCTTGATCGATGAGTTCTACGACCGCAATGTGAAGGTGTTGATCGGCGCCGAGGCGTCGATCGACGGCTTGTACCGGGGCGAGCGTTTGGCGACGGAGTTCGAGCGCACGAAGAGCCGCTTGGTGGAAATGCAAGGCGACGCGTATCTGCGCGCTACGCACCGGCCCTAGCGCTCGAAGCGCTTGTCCGGACCGGCGAACTTCTGCGTGGCGTCAACGGGTTGAGGGCGACTATTAGGGTGGTCCCGTCGCCCTCGCACTAGGGCTTGTTTCGCACACCCCCTTGCGCTTACTATGCGCCTTGGTATCGCACTCCCCCGAACTCGCTGATGAAGACCGTGAGCACGCGCCGTGAAGACGCGCAACACGATTGGTACGTTGTGGACGCCGAAGGCAAGACGCTCGGCCGCTTGGCGACGGAAGTCGCTCGTCGTCTGCGGGGCAAGCACAAGGCCGCGTATACGCCTCATGTGGACACGGGCGACTACATCATTGTCGTCAACGCCGAGAAGGTGCGCGTGACCGGCGCGAAAGAGACGGACAAGGTGTACTACCGGCACTCGGGCTACCCCGGCGGCATCAAGGCGACGCCGCTCGGCAAATTGCGTGCCACGCGGCCCGAACGCATCATCGCCAACGCCGTGAAGGGGATGATGCCGCGCAATCCGCTTGGGCGGGCGATGCTGCGCAAACTCAAGGTCTACGCTGGGCCCGCGCATCCCCACACCGCACAGCAACCACATACGCTTACTCTCTAGGCGGGCTGAGACGGGCTGAGAAGGAACGGCGGAGTTGAAGGCGGCGCACGGCAACCGAGGCGACAACTGACACAGACAACTGGCACAAAGGACAGAAGGATCGAAAGCGCTGATGCCCGAAACGAACTACGGAACCGGCCGTCGCAAAACCGCTAGCGCTCGAGTGTTCATCAAGCCCGGCGTGGGGCGCATTCTCGTCAATCGCCGCTCGCTGGACGACTATTTCGGCCGCGAGACGGCACGGATGGTCGTTCGACAGCCGCTCGATGTCGCCGGGGCGAGGAACAGCTTCGACATCGCCGTTACCGTCAAAGGTGGCGGGGGCGCTGGTCAAGCCGGCGCCATTCGCCACGGCATCGCCCGCGCGTTGGTGGAATACGACGAGAGTCTCCGCGTGCCGATGCGCGAAGCCGGGTTCCTCACCCGTGACGCGCGCGAAGTGGAACGCAAGAAGGTGGGTTTGCGCAAAGCGCGCAAACGTCCGCAATACTCGAAGCGCTAGGTTTGCTTGTGGGGAGACGTTGCCGGCGCGGTGTCGGCGAAGCCACCATGGTAGACCTTGCCAAGGCTAGCAGTCTGTCGGACTTGGCGGCGTCAGCCGCGAAGTCCGACGGAGTGATAGATCGGCTTGGGCTGGGGCGAAAGGCGGCGCCGAACGGCGACGGCTTTCGTGGCGCT
>CAYGBI010000124.1:0-1079 GCA_964348085.1 uncultured Pseudomonadales bacterium
TCGACGCACCTTGGCGCTCGATCCGGGCTGCACTTCCGCGGCGTACTTCCTCGCGCGGGCGTTGGGATCCGGCGATACGGACGCCGGGCGGGAGGAGGCGGGCGAGGTTCGGATGCAGGGTTACGTTCATGCGACGGACCCGTCGTGGAAGCTCCATCTCGCGGCCATAATCTACCGTCGCAGCCTCTACCACGGGAACCCCGAGGTGGCGCGCGGGTTCCGCTCTCGGGTGCTCGACGACATGGCTCTGGCGTCGCTTCCGTTCGACGCCGGCGACCGCGCCGCGAGCCTAGGGTTGATCTGCCACCAGTACGCGTTCGCGATGGGGTTCGAGGCGCATTGCCTGAACGCCTTGCGCCTGCTCGCGAGACGCGACCGACGCGGCGGCGTTCCGCTCGGAGAAGACGCCTTGGAGGCGATCGGCAGAGTAGGCTACGCCGTCGTCCATGACATGCGTTTCAGCTTCGGCGATGTGATGGCGTTGGACGACGAGCTTTACTACGGACTCGTCGCCGCCGTCCACGACAAGCGTTTCGGCGCCGACGGCGTCGACTATTTGATCGCGGTTCGGGACCTGCTCGACGCGGAGCCGGAAGCACGGCGGACGCCCGCCTACCATGTGGCGTACTCGAGAGTCGTTGGCGCACAACGAGAAGTCGCCCAACTGCGGGAAGTCGCCGAGCTGCGCAAGGCGGTGGAACTCGATCCGGGCGACGGGCAGGTGGGCCTGCGGCTGGCCCGTGCCCTTGAACGAGCTGACCGCTTCGACGAGGCCAAGGCGGTCTACCGGCACGTCATGGCCTATGACGACGGGCGCCCGCGCGATGGCATGAGCGAGTCCTACGGGGAAGAAGCCGAACGGTACCTGCGCGAACTCGAGGAGAGGTAGCCACCGCCTTTCGCCCCAGGCGGGGTGTTAGCGCCACGAAAGCCGTCGCCTGCGGCGCCGCCTTTCGCCCCAGCCGGGCCGCTCTAGCACCCCGCCGGCCCCCGCGGGCCCCCCCCCCGGGGGCCGGGGGGGGGGGAGCCGGCGCGGGGCTGGGCGCGGGGGCGCGCGCCGGGGTGGGGGCCAGGGGGGC
>CAYGBI010000124.1:1089-4339 GCA_964348085.1 uncultured Pseudomonadales bacterium
CGAGCGTGGCCTCCGGGCAAGACGCCGATGGGGACGTGCGCGCCCGCCAGGAGCGGCCGCCACACGCCGCGGGTGCAGGCGGGGTGCTAGACTGCTCGCGCATGGACTCGGCGACGCGCTCGGAGATCGTCTCCAGTGAGAAGGAGCGGCTGATCCTCGTCAACTCCGCGGACGAGGAGCTAGGCTCGCTTGCCAAGTCCGCTTGTCACGACGGCTCGGGGGTTCTGCATCGCGCCTTCTCGCTGTTCGTCTTCAATGCGGCCGGCGAAACGCTGTTGCAGCGCCGCCACGCGAGCAAGAGGCTGTGGCCGGGGTATTGGTCCAATAGCTGCTGCTCGCACCCCCGTCTTGGCGAGGACATGTCGGCGGCGGTGCGTCGCCGCGCATGGGACGAACTCGGCCTCGCCGTGTGTCCGGAGTTCGTATACAAGTTCGAGTACCGGGCGGCGTTTGCCGACGTCGGTTCGGAGTTCGAACTGTGCTCGGTGTTTCTCGCCCACGTGGGCGACGCGGGGACGCCTCGCGTCAACACCACAGAGGTGGCGGCGTGGCGCTGGATCCAGCCGGCGCGGTTGGCTGATGAAATCGAGCGTTCGCCGCAATGCTTCACCCCTTGGTTGAAGCTCGAATGGCGAAGGTTGCAGGAAGAGTTTCTGTGATTAGTCGCGCAACAGCCAACCGAACAAGAACGTCGCCGAGAGAGCGCCCGCGAACTGCGCGACGATGAACGCTGGCGCATCCACCGGCGCGATACCGCTAAAAGTATCCGTGAACGAGCGTGCCACGGTCACGGCGGGATTGGCGAACGAGGTCGATGCGGTAAACCAATAGCCCGCGCTGATATACAAGCCAACCATGGCCGGGACGGCCGCAGGCCGCGCTTTCAGCGTCGCCATAATCGTCGCAACTAGGCCGAAGGTCGCCACCGCTTCGGCAAGCCACTGGCCGAAACCGGTTCGCGCCTTTGCGGAGACTTGCACGACATCCAGATCGAACATCAGATGCGCCAAGGCGACGCCGACGAGCCCGCCGATAACTTGCGCCAAGATGTATTGGATTGCCTGCTTGCCGCCGATGTCCCGACGGACGAGGAACGCAACCGTCACCGCCGGATTGAAATGCGCACCGGAGAGGGGACCGAGCATGGTGATGAGCACGGCGAGAATGGCACCGGTGGCGAGCGTGTTGCCAAGCAGGGCGATCGCATCGTTGCCGCCGGCGAGGTTCTCGGCCATGATGCCGGAGCCGACCACGGTGGCTAACAGCAACAGCGTGCCGAGCCCCTCGGCGACCAATTCGCGCGTTCGTGTTGGGGCGAGCATCAGGGGGCTGGCGGTGGTACAAACGCCGAAGTGTAGGGCCTCAAGGTGACTGTTTGGTGACTTTGGGTGGGCTCAGTGGTTCGTGTTCACCCGGAGGCAGCGCCCCGAACAGTCGTCGCTACGCCTGCAACGCCTCCGAGTTTTCAATTTGATGCTCTACGACCTTTGCATTGACCCCTAGCGACCCGGCTATCTCGTCCATGTCGCGACCGTCGGCCGCCATGGCCAGCACGGTCTTTACCGGTGCCAAAAACTCCGCAGCGAACGCACGGCCCACTGCTTGGCGTTCGGCCCTGTGAAGACCATTTATCACTGATCGACGGGTCGCCGGAAAGCAGACAGCGTCCCCAATAGCTCGTGCGAAGGCGAATGTCTCCGCGCTGCTCGCCCACGGCATGGGTCCGCGGTTGCGAAGGTGAACGTGTACGTCGTCGCCTTCTCGTGCGACAACCGCGTACAAATCTCTAGGCGCGTCTAGGTGTGAAAATCGGGTGCCTCCGAGTTTCTTGGCAACCGCCTCGATGGAGAGCGCCGTATCCGTGTCAACACCGACTTTCTCGCGGAACGCTCTTGCGGCTCGATAGCCCCACTCCCAAGGGCGCTCAGTGTTGTCAGTGTTGATGGCGCGCCCATCGCCGACTTCCTCCGCTACGACCGCGAGTTCGGGCAGACGGGAACACTCGCGGGGTTGCAAATCCTCGATCCATTCGATGAGCTTCGTGCGAGAGTCGAACGCCTGCCGTATACCGGCCAAGAACTCGATAAGTGCTTCACCCTCAAACAAGGCGCCGGTCTGTTCGATAAAGCTGGCATCGGCATCGTTGACGGCGTAAGGGTCAACGCCGAGCGCCCCCGCCGCTTCGCAAAAGCTCTGCTCTTCTTCGTCGCCGCGGGACTCACGAACCTTAGTCCATGCGAGCTCGACGTCGCTGTTACTCACGCCGCTGGCATGCAGCCTGTCAAGCACTTGTTCGACGAATTCCGAGAGCACGGACTCGGCTTGACCGCGGGTCAGGTACTCTTGGGCGCCCTGCCAAAACAACCTTTGGGGGTTTGTTGTCTCAAGGGGCTTGCATGTAACCGCCAGCTTGGAGCCGTCGAACTCGAAGTGCAGGTCCGGCAATACGAAACCTTGGCGCCATGCCAAGACCCGATGCTCGACGTCACGCGCGCCGAACATCTTCCACCAATCCGTGGCGATCCCTTCCGCAAACAGCACCGCCGGCACCAAAATCCCGTCGTAGCCCGTGTTCTCGTTGGGGTCATAGAAGGCGGACACGTTCTTGCCGTCCACCAAGATGCGCAGGTCGCATAGGGTCGCACGCTCTTGGGCGACCGCGTTTTGCGCATCGTCTACCCAGTCAATCGAAAATCGCACGACGTTCCTCTTCCTCAATCGGCCAACCCTTGTATTGACCAGCTTGGGAGTTGATACAACGGCCAAACCAGATCTGACCGTCGTCTGCGTACCAAATCTTCGTGGGGTAGTCCTTGTCTGCTTGCGAGAACTTGTACTGGCCTCTCGTGATTGCACGCCGAACCCATTCGGTCGCGCGGTCACGATCTTCTTGAGACGTTAGCGGACAGACCGTCGTGGTCTGCTTGCCGGGCCGACCAACCTTCCCACCCAGCAGTTGCCTAGCAGTCTGTCGGACTTGGAGACGCTCCATGGGCGATCGGGTTCGCGGTCGGCCCGACACCGTCAAGTTCCCCGCGTCGCCGCCTTTCGCCTTCGTTCGGCTCCGACGCCGTCCGGGACCGCTTTGCCGAGCCGACCGCGGTTTCCTCCCCCGCGGACTCCCCGAGGGCCGCTCGACGAGCGGATCCGGGCCGCCGGCGGGTTCTTCAGGCCGCCGTCAGCTTGTTCAGGCGGCGGCAGTTGTACGCCAGCATGACCAGGGCCCACTCGCCCTCCACCTTGTCGATTC
>CAYGBI010000125.1:0-3853 GCA_964348085.1 uncultured Pseudomonadales bacterium
ATTTTCTCACGACCAAGGGCTTTTGTCTTTTCTGTTCGTGAATTATCCGGGCTAGGGCTTGGGCTGGGGCAAAAGGCGGTGCCGTAGGCCACAGCTTTCGTGACGCTGGGGCGACTTGGCTGGGGAAGGCGCCGGCTTGTGGCGCCATAGCGTGGGCGGGTCAACCGGTCGTCTAGGTCGCACATTGCGTCGATTTCGGCCCTAGGCTTGTAGCCCTACCGCTTGGGCGGATTAACCGCTGCCTGTGCTACGGTACGCACGCACAAGTTGAACGTGGTACTAATGAACTTGCGCCAAGCGGAACTCCCGGCTTTTCGGGGTGGGTAGCGTGTCGTTGACGTGTTCGCCGCTTGGTACAAGTCACGGCACGGATGTCTTGCAAAGGAATGCGAGCAGTGAGTAGGGCTTCTTCGACTTCACACGGCGCCGTCCGGCCGTCGATTCGCACGACCATCGCGGTACACGGCGCCCGCGTCCACAACCTCAAGAACGTATCGGTCGAGATCCCCCGCGACAAACTCACGGTGGTCACCGGTCTCTCGGGCTCCGGCAAGTCGTCGCTCGCGTTCGACACCGTGTACGCGGAAGGACAGCGGCGTTACATGGAGTCGCTCTCCACCTACGCCAAGCGCTTTATCGCGCAAGTGGAAAAGCCGGATGTGGACTTCGTCTACGGGCTCTCGCCGGTGGTATCCATCGAGCAGAAGACCGTCGCCCGGAATCCTCGCTCGACGGTGGGCACGCTGACCGACATATCGAGCTATCTCAATCTGCTGTTCGCCACCATCGGCGAAGGTCACTGTCCGTACACCGACGAACCGACCCCGGTGAAGACGGGAGGGCAGATTCTTGAGTCGTTGCTCGCTCTGCCGGACGGTGCCGAAGTGGAGTTGCGGGCACCGATCTTCCAAGTCTACGGCGAAGCGCCGGAGTTCATCTTCAACGAGGTGCGCAAGCTCGGCTGCCGCTACGTGGACATCGACGACCGGCGCGTCGATTTGGCGGACGCCGTACCGGACGCGCTGCCGGGCGAGCCGGCGCTCTCGGCGGTGGTGGACCGGCTGACCATCGCCCGCGACGTGGAGAAGCAACTCAAGGCCGCCATCGAACACGCCCTGCGGGTGGGCGATTCGCTGATGTCGGCGGCGGTGGTGGGTGGCACTACCAAGGCGGTGGCGCAGCGCTTCGCCAAGACTTTCGGCAGCCGCCGCCGAGCGCTGGTGTACGGCGACATCGTGCCGGACTTCTTCATGTTCAACAATCCGGAGAGCGCCTGCCGCACTTGCGGCGGCATCGGCACGGACAAGCGCACGCATCAGGACCTGCTCATCACCAACCCGGAGCGCAGCATCCGGGACGGCTGCTTTCTGCGCGACGCCTTCGATTACCGCCCCGACAACCACCGCGGCTACACGGTCTACTCCTTGGCGCAGGAATACGGCTTCGACCTCGACACGCCGTGGCGGTCCCTGCCCGAGGAAGCGCGACAAGCCGTGCTATACGGCACTCGCGGCGAACCCCTGCAATTGCGCGTGCCCCCGGACGCCAAGGAAGCGAAGGAACGCTGGCTGCGGCGGCCGTTCGTCTTTCAAGGCATCGCCGGGGCGATCGAGCGCCACTATCGCTGGTATCGGCAGCGCGATGTCGCCAACTCGGGCATGGAAGCGTGGCTGGACCGAGTAATGGTGGAGCACATCTGCCCGGACTGTAACGGTTCCCGCTTGCGCGCCACCCGCCTGAAGTTCCAAGTCGCGGGCCGCACCATCGACGACTTCGGGCGCATGAACTTCGACGAGCTGCGGCCGTTTCTCGCGAGCATCAAGCCGAAGGGGCCTCACGCCGAGGCGGGTGCGCAGGTTATCCGGGAGATCGGCCGCCGCGTTGATCTGCTGCTCGGCATCGGCCTCGACTATCTGAACTTCAATCGCGCCTCGGCGACGCTATCGGGCGGCGAAGCGCAACGCATTCGACTCTCCACGCAGATCGGCTCCGGTCTTATGGGCATGCTCTACGTGCTCGACGAGCCGTCCATCGGGCTGCACCCGAAAGACAACGTGAAGATGATCGAGACCTTGCGGTCGTTGCGGGACTTGGGCAACACGGTACTCGTGGTCGAACACGACGAAGAGACCATTCGCGCCGCTGACCACGTATTGGAACTCGGTCCGGGGCCGGGCATCCACGGCGGCGAAGTGGTGGCCAACGGCTCGTTGAACGACATTCTGCAATGCCCGGCGTCGCCCACCGGCCAATATCTTTCCGGCAAGCGCAGTATCGATATGCCGGCCTCTCGGCGGCAGGCCAATGGCGCGTTTCTGACGGTGCGGGGCGCCAAGGAAAACAACCTGAAGGACGTCGACGTGCGCATACCGTTGGGGCAATTCGTCTGCGTTAGCGGCGCGTCGGGTTCCGGCAAATCGACGCTCATCAACGAGATCGTGTACAAGGAGTTGTGGAAGCGCCTTGTGGATTCGCGCTCGCTCTCCGGTGCCCACGACGCGCTCGAGGGCGTCGAGCACGTCACCCGCGTCATCAACATCGACCAATCGCCCATCGGCCGCAACAGCCGCTCGAATCCATCCACCTACGTCGGCTTCTATGATCGGATTCGCACGCTGTTCGCCAACACCGAACTCGCCCGTGCGCGCGGCTACAAGCCGGGGCGGTTCAGTTTCAACGTCAAGGGTGGACGTTGCGAGGAGTGCCAAGGCGAAGGCGTGATCGCCACGAAGCTCTACTTCATGCCCGATGTGGAAGTAGTCTGCGGCGCCTGCAAGGGTCAGCGTTTCAACGCCGAGACCTTGGAGATCACCCACAAGGGCAAAACCATCGCCGACGTGCTCGACATGTCGATCGAAGAGGGCGTTGGTTTCTTCGCGGACTTGCCCGCCGTCGGGCGCAAGGTGCGCGTGCTGGACGACTTGGGCCTTGGCTATCTGACGTTGGGCCAGTCCGCCACCACGCTCTCCGGCGGCGAGGCGCAACGGATCAAGCTTGCGAGCGAACTCGCCAAGTTGCAGCGTCGGGGACACATCCTCTACATCTTGGACGAGCCGACCACCGGCTTGCACTTGGCGGATGTCTCCAAGTTGCTGGACTGCTTGCATCGACTAGTGGACGCCGGCCACACCGTGCTCGTCATCGAGCATCACTTGGACGTCATCAAGACCGCCGACCATGTGATCGACTTGGGGCCCGAGGGGGGACGGGGTGGCGGCGAAGTGGTCGCCGCCGGAACGCCGGAGGACATCGCCGCTAGCGCGCGGTCGCATACCGGGCGGTTTCTGCGGGCGCACCTTTAAGCCGTCTTGGGCTGGGGCGAAAGGCGGCGCCGGCTTCGTGGCACTAGCAGTATCCATGTTTCAACCTTTGCTTTTCGGCGGCGGGACGGCGCCATACGTCCAGCGCGAGTGACTGTCGGAGACGATGTTCGCTTGGATCAAGAAAGCGCCGGGGTTTCGACGATTCAGCGCGCGGTTTGTGGAATTTCCACGGCGAGTGGACTAGGCGGTACTGGGCGCGGCTTCGGGCCGGGGTGCGCTTGCAGCCTTCCCACACCGCGTCAACGGGCGGATTTCCTACACGGGCCATGGTGATAATCTCTACCGTATGCCCCCGCGAATGCGCGAAACTAGCGGCGTTGCGTCAACGTGGTCGGTGGGAGCGATGAACGAAGTACGACGACGAAAAGTAACTTGGCCGGCTTGGCTGGATGGCCAGAGGATCGCGATGGCGGGCGTGGTGATCGCGTTCGCCGCCTTCATCCAAGTTGGGTTCTCGGGTGTGCGTTCCGACATGAACCAGCTACGCGGGGACATGAACCAGCAGATCTTCGAGCTACGGGGAGACATGA
>CAYGBI010000126.1:0-3712 GCA_964348085.1 uncultured Pseudomonadales bacterium
ACCAGACTTGGAAGGTTCAAGCCGCCTTTATTTGAAGGTGTGTGGGACAGTAGTGGCACGTCGTTGATGACGTCCGTGCCTGGAACGGCTAAACTCTGATTGCGCGACGCTTCACAGCCATCGTAGAAGGCCTCGATGAACAACGGGGCGTTTGCCCTCGCGGCGTCCATGTAGCCGAGTAGGTCCGTCTCCGCCCAACTATCGCTGGAACTCCAGCTGTGAACGGCGCCAGCGACCGGCGCAAAATGCGCCTTGAAGCGCTCAACAGTGTGTTGGTGCCGCTGGTCCTGCGCGGCTATACGCTGGATCAGGTCGAAGATGTCCGAAACGGCGCCGGGAGGAATCGGCTCGTGGCCAGGGGGTGATCTAAAGCGCCAGGCGCCAGGGAAGTTCAGCATTTGGTCACTTGGCGGCTGGCTATCGTGTGCGCTCGGCGGTCGACCGCTCCCCATGGGGGTAGCGTCACGACCCTGTCGCCGTCCAAGGATCGACGACCTCGACGTCCATGTCCTCGAAGTCCCGAACATTGCGCGTCGCGAGCGCCATGTGGCGGGAGCGGGCGATTGCTGCGATCTGGCCGTCCGCCATTCCGACGGGGCGGCCGGCGGAACGGCGCATGGCGGCGATGTCCGCGTACGCGCGCGCCGCGCCGCTGTCGAACGGCAGCACCCGGTTCTCGAAAGCCTCGTCGAGCATCCTCTCGATATCCGAGACCAGAGTCTCCCGGCGGCGGCCAGTCGGCAGAATGGCGGCGCCGTAGCGCAGCTCCGCTTCGCCGACGGCAGAGAAGAACAGGTCTTCGAGGGGGTGGCCGGCGGCCCACACCGCCACCGCCGGATCTGGCGCCTCGCGCATCAGCTCGGACACGACGTTTGTGTCCAGCAGCACGGTCATGGCTGCGGGTCCGAGTCGAAGCACGGCGGCTCGCGCCCGGGCTCGCGGGGCGGCAGCTCCAGGTCCACGCCGTTGGCGGGCCCGAAGTGCGAGCGGATGATGCTCGTGAGATTGCGGGAACTCGGCTTGCGTCCCACGACATCTCGCAGGATCAGCCGCACCTCCTCTTCCATGGAGCGACCGTTGTCCGCAGCCCGCACGCGCAGGCGAGTCTTGACGTCGTCGTCGAGGTTGCGAATCGTGATGCTCGCCATCCGCCACGCCCTCCGTTCGTCCGAGGAGCTTAACTCACAAGACGATTGCGTTGCAATCACGGCTCGGTCACCGGCTCGAAGCGGCCCCCTCGGGAGTCGGCAGAAGCTCGACGGGAGACCAGCCGGGAGCTGACGAATGTGGAGACCCTGGGAGAACTCGTACCACTCCTTCCCGAGGCGGACGACCTTGCCGACGACCGCGCAGAGACCCAGGACCGCCAGCGGCATCATGAGAGGCGCCGCGAGGGGAATGAGGGCCGGAAACGCCAAGGTCACGACGGCCATGACGCCCGCCACCGCGCCGCCGACAGCGGCGGACTTGGCCACCGCGGCGCCGATGCGCTGATACATCTCGTCGCGGGTGATCTCACGGCGCCGATACTCGAACCGTGTTCAAGTGCGGAGAGCACGCAGGCGACCGCGGCGGCGGCGACAGCGCCCGTGAACACCTGGGACGCGGTTTCGACAAGCGCAGCCTGAAATGCCTGCTCCGATAGAACGTGCCGGGCGGCCTCTACCTCCGCTGCGGTCATGCGCTCGGAGCGGAAGTCGATCCGCAGTGAGACCTGCGGGACGGGTTTGGTCGTTGGGCGCTTGGGGCAACAGTGCGGCCGGACGCGGCTCTCGGCGGCGGACGGCGCGTACACAAGTGATGGTGATGCGCTCGGGTGGCGGGGGAGGATGGACTGGAGTTTCGTTGCGGCACGGGAGGCGTTGGCGTAGGTGAGGGAGCGACTGCCTGATGGGCTCACGCTGCGTCGCGACGAGGCGGGGACGGTGGCGAGTCGGTCTCGGGATCAGTTCGGGCGAGGTAGCTTGCCCATTCGTCCATCAACCGCTGGCGCCGGTCAAAGAGCGTCCGAGCGGGCGTACGCGGCTTCCACCCTGTCCTTGACGGCGTGCGCGAGCGCAGCCTCCACGACCTCGCGCGGGTGGTTCGTCTCCTCGGCGGCCCAGTCGCGGAAGCTCGAGCGGAAGCCGTGCGACCGCCCCAGAAACACCACAAAGCCATTATGTGCAATACGTTATGCGGCTCTGGCTAGCCCTGTTCCCCATGCCGTACCCCACAAGACGAACGAGACCGCTTAGCGCCACAGACGCCGCCCGCGGACCGATCCGGACTGCGGGGCGCGCCCAAGAGGCCGAAGCGACCTCGTGTCGATGAGGCAGCAGAGCGACCGAACCGCGGCACACCCAGAGCCGACGCCGAACAAGACGCTACTTCGGTTCGTAAACGAACGCATCCACGAGAGCCGCGCGGAACCGCCAGATTCCCTCCAAGTCTCCATCCGTCCGCGGCGAGTCGGCATACCAAGGCTGGCCGTAGAGCCATTCAAGCAGTTTGCGGTAGTTTCGAGGCTCTCCGAGAGTTGAAGGGCTCATCCCGGATAGCTTGCCATACGCCTTCTGGGACGCGCTGTTTAGACTCAGCAGTCGGTCCGGTCGCGCTAGCGCCAGCAGCAGGGTCGCCATCCCATGGGCCACACCGTCGATGCTCGTTAGCTCCTGCATCGCCTCAACGGCGACCTCTGGAAACTCGGTATCGGCAGCCGAGACAACGCGGTCGAGAACAGGTCGGATCGTGACCTCGTGGTCCCGCACTGCCTTCTCATGGCCCCAGGCCATACGTCCCAGCAGCCCCCACCAACCCGAATCCCCACGAGACACACCGCCTTTCAGTTCGAGGAACCGGGACCTATCAAGCTGCGACCATCTCGCATTGCCAAGCAGCAGCTCCCGACGCGCGGCTATCGCCTTCATGTAGCTTCGACCTTGAGGGTTGAGGACTTCCCAATCCAGTTCTTCGTCCTGCAACATCTCTTCACACTTCTTCAGAGCTTGTCGATACCCCTGGAGCGTCAAAGGACAATGGGCGGCGTCGAGAAGGTCGGATCGGCGCGAAACATCCCCGGAAACGAGCTGGTGGAAACCTCGATCAGGTGGATTCTGTTTCCAGGCTTCCGTGTACCGACGAATCACTTCTCCAATGGGACGATCCGTCGGACAGCGATTCCAGCGGTCTCGGAACCAGGCGGCGAGGGCATCGGCTGTCTTCCCCGGACCGATTTCGACGACTATCTCTTCGTTCGCCTCAGCATGACCTCCGAACCCCGCGTTCGTAAAGTTGGCGCTCCCGACCCACGCGTGACACCCTACGCGTCCGTCCCTGTGCTGGCCGAACAGGTACAGCTTGGGATGGAACAGGGGCTTCCCGTCCGAGATGATCCTGAGGTCGCCATTCGTGATTCGGTACAGCTCCTCCAAGGCATCCGGGCGCGTTGCGTTCCCCGCTATACCGACGATGGCGCGGACCTCTACAGGTTCCTGCTCCCGCTTCGTGGCGTCCGCCAACGTGCGCAAGTGCTCGCCGGAGGTGGCCCATGCCGTGGCGATGTCCACCCGGGTGTGAGCGTTCAGAAGGTCTCTGAAGCGGCCTTGGATCTCGTCGTCACGGAGTATCATTTCGCCCCTCTCACACCAACACACGGGCCGATTTCGTCCGGCCACTCTAGTGTCCAGTCCCTGAAATGCGCATCAGAATAGGTGCCACCCCGTGCCAGTGA
>CAYGBI010000127.1:0-3481 GCA_964348085.1 uncultured Pseudomonadales bacterium
GTCCACGCCGCCTTCGACGCGCGCGCCCAGCGCCGCCAACTCGTCGCAGCCACACAGACAGGCGGCGATCACTTGATCACCCCGCGCCAAATAACGCTCGGCCAGCGCTTTGGCGATGCCGCGATCCGCGCCGACGACGAGCACGCTCCGGGTCGCCGCGTTCATGGCGCGGTGGCTCGCGAGGACCAGCAAGGTTGGCACGCCTCGCTGTAGCGTTCCGGCCCAATCACTTCGGCATCGCGCAGTTGCGCGATGCGCTCCGCCGCCAGCCCATGTTCGGCCAGCACTTCGTCGGTGTGTTCGCCGAGTCGCGGCGCGCCACGCCGGACCTCGGTGGGTGTCCCCAAGAACCTCGCCGCGGTCCGGGTTTGCCGCAGCCGGCCCGCCGCCGGATGGTCGAACTCCAACAGCACCTCGTTGGCGAGAATCTGCGGGTCGTCGATGACTTCATTGCGCGTCAGCGCCTTGGCGCACGGCACACCTTCGGCCTCTAGACGCGCCATGATCTCGGCGGTCTGGTAGTTCCGCAGTTCGCGTTGGGTGAGCGCCAACCGCTCATTGACGTGGGCGTCCCGCCCGGCAGCCGTGCCGAACCGCGAATCCCGCAGCCATTCGGGCTTGTTCAGCGCCCGGGTAAGCGCCGCCCACTCCTTGTCGGTCATTACCGAGACCGTGATGTGCCCATCCTTGGTTTGGTAGATCAGGTCGATGAAGCTGGCGGCGCGCTGGTTGGGCACCGGTTTGTCTATGAAGGTCTGCGCCCCCATATCGGACGCCCACAGGAACGCCATCATGGCGTCGATCATGGCCAGCTTCACATGCTGGCCCTCGCCGGACCGCTCCCGCGCCAGCAAGGCCGCGGTGATGGACTGCGAAGCGACCACGGCGGACAGCTTGTCCGGCAGCACCGTTCGAATCAGCCTCGGCCGCTCCTCGTCCGAGCCGGCCTGCACCGTGGTCAAGCCGGAGAGGGCTTGAATGATCGGGTCGTAGACCGGTTTGCCAGAATAAGGACCGTGATCGCCGAAGCCGCTGATCGACACGTAGACGATGTCGGGTTTCACCGAACGGATGTCGTCCTCGCCGATGCCAAGCCGCTCGACGACACCGGGACGAAAGTTCTGCACGAATACATCCGCCGACCCGGCCAACTTCCGCAAGAGTTCCCGGCCAGGCGCTTTCTTCAGGTCGATGGTGACGGAGCGCTTGCTGCGATTGATGTTGAGGTACATCGACGACATGCCCCCGCTCTGGTTGCCCAAGGAGCGCGTGTGGTCGCCCTTCTCCGGGATCTCAACCTTGATCACATCCGCGCCTTGGTCGCCGAGCAACATGGTGGCCCAAGGGCCGGACAGCATGGTCGTCAAGTCCAAAATCCGGTAACCCGCCAGCGGGCCCGCCACGCCGTTGGTTCCGCTACCGCGCCGCGGTTTGTTCTCGATTGACCGACAATTGCCCATATGACGACTTGTTGTAGGCCGAAGCTCGATCTCATAGGATTCATTTCAAGAGAAAAACAGGCAAATGAAGGACAGTGAGTTCAAAAAATACGAACAATTGCATCCACCACCTGAACCGCATGGCGATATTCACCAGCGTGGTGGAGAAGGGTTCGTTCACCCGTGCCGCCGAGGCATTGGGGCTCACCAAGTCCACCATCAGCCAGCAACTGAAGAGGCTCGAAGACGAGCTGGACGTACAGCTACTCAACCGCAGCACCCGCTCCCTGCACCTGACCGAAGAGGGCGCTAGGCTCTACGGCGCCGGGCGCTCCATGCTCGACATCGCCAACCAAGCGTTCAGTGATGTTCTCTCGCTCCACGAGGCGCCCGTCGGACGCATCCGGCTGACCGCTCCCCACAACTTGGGCGTGACTTTTCTCGACAAGTGCGTCGTCGAATTCCGCGAGCTGTATCCGAAGGTGGAGTTCGACGTAGTGCTCGACGACACCATCGTGGCGATGATCGAAGAAGGATTCGACGTCGCCATCCGCGTCGGCTGGCCCCGCAATTCGTCGCTCTACGCGCGCAAGTTGTGCAATTTCGAAATGCTGATCTGCGCGAGCGACGAATACCTCAACGGCCACGACCGCATCCGAGCCCCGGAAGACCTGTTGCACCACGACTGGATATCCATCAAGCAGCTCGGGTTCGGCAACGCCATCGCCTTGACCAATGGCCGCGGGCGGCGGGTGCAAGTGAAAGTCCGCACCAAGATCGAAACCAACTCGGGGCTCGCCGCCCGGGAGTTCATTTCCCGGTGCGGGGGCATCGGCGTGCTGCCGGCGTACGCGATACAGGCCGAGCTGGCCGCGGGATCCCTCGTCAACGTGCTACCCGAGTGGCATCTCGAAAGCGCGACGATCTGCGCGGTCTTCCCGGATCGGGATCACATGACCAAGCGCACCCGCTTGTTCGTGGACTATCTGGCCGAGAGGGCCGAGCATCTGCTTCAGCAGAGCGGCGCCGATGGCTATTTGGCGGTGAACGCCGGCGGGGCCTGAAACGCTACTAGTGTCCCGCACCAGAAATGGTTTGATTGGGCTCCTGGACCTCCGCCAGCCGTGCCCGGGCGCGCTTGATCTTCGCCAGGACGTCTTCGCCCTTGGCGGTCCAACGGTAGGGCCGCGGATCGCGGCGGTCAGGCCGGCGAAGAAGCGTTCCACCGGGTTGAGCCACGACCCCGACGTCGGCGTGAAGTGCATCTCGAACCGCGGGTGACGGGCGAGCTACGCCCGGACCTTGGCGTGCTTGTGCGTGGCGTAGTCGTCGGCGACGACGTGGATGGTCACCTCGTCCGGCGTCTCTTGGTCGATCCGCTCGAGGAAGCGCAGCCATTCGACGTGCGTGTGTTTGGCCTCGAGACGCTGGATCAGCTTGCCCATTTGCTCACCGTCGTCGTCGACACGCCCACCGCACGTCTGGCCGACATTTCGCGCGCGGGTTCGGGCTTTTCGCTCACGAAACGACGGGTTCCTTTCGCACGGCAAGAGCGGCCTTTGGCCCGCAGACGCGGGGACTTCGGGGGGCTAGTGTCGTTCGCGTCAGGAAGCGACCGACCCGAACGACATGTCCGATGCCGTATACAAGGCCATGCTGGCCGAGCCCCGCGTCGCCCGCGACCTGATCGAGGGCTTCGTCGCGCCTTGGTGCGGCGACGGCTGGCTGGACGGCGTCGACCTCGACTCGCTCGCTCCGGCGCCCACCGAGATCGTCGCCGACGACCGCCGCCGGCGGCTGGTCGACGTGGCCTGGTCCGCGCGGCTTCGCGGGGCCGGCGGCCCGGACGAGCCGTCGTCGGTGCATTTCGTGGTCGAGCACCAGTCGACCGTGGACCACGGCATGGCGCTGCGCTTCGAGGAGTACCGCGGACTCCTCCGGCAGCGGATTGTGCGGCGTCGGCTCGGCGACGGCCGCCGGCTGCGCAGGGGCGAGAAGGTGGACGCGGTGCTGTGCGTGCTGGTCTACGACGGCGCCGTCCC
>CAYGBI010000128.1:0-3277 GCA_964348085.1 uncultured Pseudomonadales bacterium
CACCTCTCCAAATATTGGCAAACAAATTTTCTCGGCTCATCACCATCTTCACCGGTCGGCCACTCTTCTCGGACAGCTTGACCGCCAGCGGCTCCAAATAAACGGTCGTCTTGCCGCCAAAGCCGCCGCCGATTTCCGCTGGAATGACGCGGATGTCGCCCAAATCCATGCCGAGCGCCATAGCGGTCATGCTGCGCACGTCGAAGTGGCCTTGGGAACTGCACCACACCGTGGCTTGGCCGTCCTCGTTGTGGCTGCCTACGCAAGCGTGCGGCTCGATGTAGCCTTGATGCACCATCGGCGTGACGAAGGTGCGCTCGACGATCACGTCTGCATCGGCGAACGCGGCTTCCGCGTCTCCCTTGGAAATTACTTGCTTCTTAACCAAGTTGGAAGGCTGCTTCGGCGTTTCCGCCAAGCCCTCGGTGAAGAGATCGTCGTGCAACACCGGCGCGTCCGGCGCCATCGCCCGCAAGGCGTCGGTGACGGCGTCGAGCACCTCGTAGTCCACCACCACGGCCGCCGCGGCTGCTTCGGCGGCGGCGTTGGAAGTGGCCGCCACCGCGGCCACCGGATGGCCGTGATAGAGCACTTTGTCGCTGGCCAGCAGATTCTCGTTGAACGCCTTGCGCCGCCAACTGAACTTCGAGCGGTCTGGAAAGTCGGCGGCGGTGATGACCGCCAAGACACCCGGCATCGCCGCGGCCGTCGCCGTGTCGATGCTGCGGATGCGAGCGTGGGCGTGCGGGCTGCGAACCACCTTGCCGTAGAGCATGCCGGGCAGAATGCGATCCGCTCCGAAGTCGGCGCGCCCTGTCACTTTCTCCACGCCATCCGGCCGTATGGGCCGGGTGCCGACATACTTGAGTCCTTGGGCGGCGCTCATGCAGTCTCTCCCCTATCCTTGTCGCTCAGCACTTGAGGGAGCAACTATACGATGAGCTACCAAGCCCTGCATGACCGCTTCAAGCGCATCGGCGATCTCAACCACGCGCTGGCGATGTTGGCGTGGGACGAAGCGGCGATGATGCCGGTCGGCGGTGGCAAAGCCCGCGCCGAGTCGTTGGCGACTTTGACCGGCATGGTGCATGACCTCACCGGGGCGCCGGCGACGGGTGAACTGGTGGAAGCCGCGGCCGCCGACAGCCTCGACCCTTGGCAAGCGGCCAACGTGGAGCAGGTTCGTCGGGAGTGGCGAAGGGCTCGGGCGGTGCCCACCGAGCTGGAGATGGCGCTGTCGATCGCTACCTCCGAATGCGAACAGGCTTGGCGTCCGGCGCGGGGCGCCAACGATTGGCAAGCCGTGGTCGGAAAACTCGAAACCGTCATCGCGCTGACCCGGGAGAAGGCCGCCGCACTCGCCGATGCATTGGCGCTGTCGCCCTACGACGCTTTGCTCGACGACTACGAACCGGGCCTCAAGCGCGCGGACATCGATCCGGCTTTCGCGACGCTGCTTGATGCGCTGCCGCCGCTCATCGAGCGGGCGATCGACACGCAGCCGCAGCCCGTTGCGCCGGCCGGGCCGTTTCCCGTTGGCCACCAAGCCGAACTGGGCCGGGCGTTGATGGCGGCGCTCGGGTTCGATTTCGAGCGCGGCCGGCTGGACGTGAGTCACCACCCCTTCTGCGGCGGCGACCCGGACGATGCGCGGATCACCACCCGCTACAACGAAGACGACTTCTTGGAGTCCATGTTCGCGGTGCTGCACGAGACCGGCCACGCACTGTATCAGCAAGGTCTGCCGGCGGCGTGGCGCGGCCAGCCGGTGGGCGACGCCGGCGGCATGGCGCTGCACGAAAGCCAATCGCTGACCATGGAAATGCAGGTTTGCCGCGGCGAGCCGTTCTTGACCTTCGCAGCGCCCATCGTGCAGCGTGCGCTACTCGGTGCGGAAACCACCGCGGCGGAGTGGCAGGCGGACAACCTGATCAAGCTTGCCACCAAGGTGGAACGCGGCTTTATCCGCGTCGAGGCCGATGAACTCACCTACCCTTTGCACGTCATCTTGCGCTACGAGTTGGAGACCGCACTGCTCGACGGCAGCCTAACCGTCGCCGACTTGCCGGACGCTTGGCACGAACGGATGTCTCGCTATCTCGGCCTCTCCACCGCTGGCGACTTCGCCAACGGCGTCATGCAAGACGTGCATTGGTTCGCCGGCTTGATCGGCTACTTCCCCACCTACACGCTAGGCGCGGTCATCGCCGCACAACTCTACCGGACCGCCCGACAGCGCATCGCCGGCTTGGACGACGCCATCCGCGATGGCGATTTGGGCGTGCTTCTCGGCTGGCTGCGCGACAACGTCCACGCCCGCGGCCGCGAGGTGCCGAGCATGCGACTCGTCCGAGAGGCGACGGGGGCGGAACTTGGCGTCGAGGCGTTTCTCGACCACCTGCGGACGCGCTATGTCGCAGGACGCTAGTAACAGTCTGTCGGACTTGGCGACGTTAGCCGCGAAGTCCCACGGGGTGCTAGGGCGGCTTGGGCTGGGCGCAAAAGGCGGTGCCGTAGGCAACGGCTTTTGTGGCGCCTGCGCCCCGCAAACAACCCTAGGGAAGTCCAAGATGAAGCACCTGAGTGTGCTGCTGTTGGCGTTGGTCGCAGCGAGCGCGGGCGCGGAAGAGCGGCCGACCGCCGCCGAAGATTCTGCTGCGGCAGGAGCGGAGATCGATGATTTTGACTTCGCCGATTGCTTAGCTGCGTGCCGAGATGAAAAACATGCAAGGTGGGAGCTGGAGGACTTCGACATCTCCAAGCTTTCCGCGGAGGAACGAAGACGACTAGATGCCCACGAGGGTGGGATTCCAACGCATCCTCCGATGACATACGACGCGCTTGGGGTTCGGTACGAGCCAATCTTTGACTTGCCGGTTTCCACATTCCACGAGGAACTGACCGTAAGCCCTTACAACGATTACGTGAGCGCCGGGCGAGACCTTCATCACAAGTTCAACATTCAGCTACTGTCTCCGTGGCACCGCATCAAGTGGCCACCTACCACTACGCTTCTGGTGGAGCTGTCGAAGAACGGCGCCAGCAAGTCCCTAGCCCTCGAAATGGAACTTAGGGATGGGGATTCCTACTACTTGCAGGATCCTTTCTCGTTGGCGGCTGGCATAGGGGAGGCCATGATTTCTCTGGGGCAATTCCCTCGGATGAAGCTAACCAGGTTGGAAGGTTTCGAGTTCAACTCGCGGACGATTGCCAACATGCCCCCTCTAGCCCGGTTTATTCACGAAGTTCGATCATAGAGGTTCAACAAGCGAATCGA
>CAYGBI010000129.1:0-3155 GCA_964348085.1 uncultured Pseudomonadales bacterium
AACACGACCTGCTGCTGTATCCCAGCTATTTCAGAGGCGAGGGCTATCCCAACGCCATCCTCGAAGCCTTCCAGTGCGGTGTGCCTGTCGTCGCTGCCCGGTGGGGCAGCGTTCCCGAACTCGTCGAGCACGAAGAGAACGGGTTGCTGGTGGAGCCCCGTTCTGCCGTAGCGGTGAGGTCCGCGATCATGCGGTTGCTTGACGATCCTGGGCTGTACCGGCGGCTGTGCGAAGGCGCCAAGCGTCGTGGGGAGTACTTTCGCAGCGGACATTGGTACGATCAGATGGCCTCGGATCTGCGCACTTTGTGCCGATACTAGCCACGGGCGGTTAATGAGCTGGCGTCCAAGTCGGATCGAGTGATCGGAACGCGTAGGGATCTGGGGCTATGTCTTGGATACTCGGCTCCGGCCTAGCGTTCCCACCAACCGGCGTGCGAAGGAGGCGGTCAGGTAGACGACCAACGCGGTCGCCCATATCTGCAGCGGCACCTCCGGCTGGGCGTAGCGAGGAATGAAGTGGGAGGCCACGGCGTAGACGGCGTGCAGATAGAGCGCCGGCAACACGACGAACACGACTTCGATGCGACGGCGACCGAACCAGAACCACAGCGGCACGACAAGGAGCGCAAGAAATCCAACAAGGCCAACCAAGGTTCTCAACAAGGGATCGAAATACCATTCCCACCGTGGCCAAGAGTCCAAGCCCCAGACGTCGGCAAAGCGCGGCATGGCAACCATCGGCGACGGGAGAGAGCCAGCACGATTGCTCAACATTAAGGTATCAGGCGGCCACTCCTGAAGATGCTGAAGTTTCTGGGCCCAGTCCTCAAGGAAGTCCTTCAACACCAAGCTGTCAGGCGACGACTCCCGAAGACGTGCTGCCAAGTACAAGTGCGGCCGCATGTCAGGGTAGGCCCCGGCATCAAGCAACGCTTCAATCGCCGCCATGGAGTTGCCTTGATCTGCTAAGTTCAGGGGCGTCAAGCCTTTGTCGTTTGGCGCGTTCGGTTCGGCGCCGGCATCGATCAACGCCCTGATCACCTCGCCACTGGGGTTGAACTGCGCCGCCAGATGCAGGGCGGTGCCACCAGCATCGTTCCTCGCGTTGGGGTGGGCGCCGGCGTTCAAGCAGGCGACGACCTCCTCGACGGTGGCGCTCCTGAAGAATTGCTCGGTGGCCCAATCCTCGCAGTCTCCCGTTACCTTCGGCTTCGCTTGGAAGGGGGATCGATTTAGCAGCTCGTCGGACTTGGTGGCGTCAGCGGCGAAGTCCGACGGGGTGATAGGGTGGCTGGGCTTAAGGCGAAAGGCGGCGCCGAACGGCGACGGCTTTCGTGGCGCTAGCTGGGTCCGCTTCACCAAATCACCGGGTAGAGGCACTCGATACAGCGTGGCGTCGGACAGCTCCGCCACGGTCTCCAAGTTCAGAAATTCCTTCAGCTCCGCCTCGTCGTAACCATTGACCGTCCCGCGCTCCCTAAACCAAGCCACATAGACCTGTTCGCGGTTCCAGTTGTGGGCCCCTTGCGTATTAAACGCTGGCAGCGTTAGTTCCCGAGGCAGGGATCTAGCCCTAAGCGGCCATATCCCGGAAGGCACTGCAAACCCCAACCGGTCGTGAATGAACAGGCCCCGGTACGCCATGAGCATCGATATCTTGAGATGCCGCCAAGGCTCGGCGAAGACCCTCGCCCACAACATCTCTCTTTCTGGTGCGACTGACATTCGGAATCCCTGCTCCCGGAATCCGTTTGCGTTACGCGTATCGAGACGCTCATAGGAACGTTCCGGAACACCGAGGTCGGGCTTGTAGGGCGTGTAGTACCAGAAGCCGGCGGCGAACTCGTCGTTCCGCATCGTGTTGTACGCCTCGCGAATGAGCAAGACCCTCTTCGCCCGCCAATGGTCCATGTTCACCACCGAGAAATCGTCGTGCAGGACGAAATTGCGCGCCATCCAACTGCCTGTCGGAAGGAAGTAGGCGATGAGGAACCCGCCAACCAAGAGCGCGGTGCGCCGTCCGAAGGTTCCTTGAAGCAGGTCCGCCACAACCAGCCCGGCAACGAAGAATGGCCAGAAGTAGAGGAATGCGATCTTGGTCAGCACCAGGGCGGCGAGCGTCAAGCCCAGCAGCGCAGCGTGGAGCACATGGCGGCGAACCAGCGTCAGGACGCTCAGACAGGACACCGCTACGATCAAGGCGGCGGCCGGAACTTCCGTATAAAAGTGATCCAGATTCCCTATGCCGAAGAGACTTTGCGTGACAAGGAGGAACGCGACGTGGGGAAGCCATCTCGCCCCGGCATGCCACCGGCAAAGAAAGAACACGCCGACCCCGGCGACGAGCACGAACACCACGTTCAGAACCTTGTACGGAGCATAGGCTGATCGGCATTGAAGTGTTTCCGCGCGTTCTTCGGAGACTACGCAACTAGGCGGCACCGGCTCGTACCCGAGCGACCGTTGCACGAGGATGACGGTCGCGATGACAGCCGGGAGGAACGGCTCGCGTATGTATCCGACGCGACTTGGCTGCTGAGCCAGCCACACCCCCATTTTGAGGTTTTGATACCCGTCGCGAGCCGCAGGTCTTAACGATAGATTGCCGACGCCGTAAACCAGCGTGGCCAAGCACAGGCCGACCAGCAACGCCACGTCCCACCGCCGCAGCCTTGGGGTCGCAGCCGCGTTCAAGAGGGCGCCGCCCGGGGCTTCGTCACAGTGCGCCGTCCACTTGGACGCGCTTGAAGACGAGGCCGCGGTAGACTAGGAACTTCGCCAAGTTGGTGGTGAGAATTGCGAGCGCGGCCGCGACGGGGTACGGCACCGCAAGCCCTCGATTCGACCCGTGGCTCAGGACGTGGTCGGCGCCGGCGCGGTGCGCGACTTCGGGCGTGCAGTCGATGGAACCGTCGTCGACGACGCAAATCGACAGACGGACGCCTTGCCCGGCGAGCGGATCCGCGCACGCCCGCAGGCATTCCAGCACTTCCGCGATGGACCGCTCTTCGTTCCACGCCGGAACGACGACCAGGATGCTGGTCTCGTCCGTGTCCGCATTTGTCGAGAGTCGAGAGGCCAACACGCAATTCCGCCGACCCGAACATGTTACGCGAAGGAGGGTAAGCCCGTCGCCGCCATTGAACGGTCCCT
>CAYGBI010000130.1:0-3104 GCA_964348085.1 uncultured Pseudomonadales bacterium
GTCGCCCACCAGCTCCTTCTTCTTCGTGTCCACCGACACCACCGGGTCGCCGCGCGTCGCGGCCAGATGCGCTACGGCGAGTATCTCGCGCGGCCTGCCGATCAGCTCAAGGAGGCGTGCAAGACTGTCGTCGGCCGGTGCATGAAGTGCCTCGGCAGGCGCTGGTAAGTGGCCGATTAGGGCCTTGGATACTGCGGTCGCCGAGTTGATTGCCGCGGACGAGGAGTTGTTGCACAGGGCCGAGGTGCTGACCCAACGCTCTGCTCGCGCAGGACCGGCTCTGGCCGCCGGAATGGGGGCAGCGCGGCCGGATGAGCGCCGCTCATGCGTTCCCGACCGGAACGGCGTCGACCGCCAGCAATCCACTGATCTCGGACGCGAACGAACGTACCCATACAGCAAGGTTGAAACATAGATACTGCTAGACTGGGCACACACGAAACTCGTGGAGATCCTCGCCATGACCCGCGCGACCACGCTCGCATTCGCCGCCATGCTCGCCTTCGCCAGCCACGCCTCCGAACTCGAAGTCGGCGACAAGGCACCGCACTTCAACCTTGAATCCACCGCCGGCGGCTACTACCAGCCCAGCGACCGAGCCGTGGTGTTGGCTTGGTTCCCGAAGGCTTTCACAAGAGGCTGCACGATAGAGTGCAAATCCTTGGCGGAAAACGGCCACCTGATCCGGGAGTTCGACGTGGACTACTTCATGGTCAGCGTCGATCCGATCGAAGACAACAAGAGCTTCGCAGCCGCCAACAACGCGGACTTCCCGATGCTCTCCGACCCGACCAAGACAACCGCGGAAGCCTATGGCGTGTTGCATGAGCGAGGTTTCTCGCTTCGGCACAACTTCTACATCGGCTCGGACGGCACCATCTTGGCCATCGACCGCAACGTGAACCCCGCCAGCGCGGCAGAAGACATCGCCGCCAAACTCCGCGAGTTGGACGTCCCAAGGCGGGCGACCGAGAACGCCGCACCCGCGGAGGCCCAAGAATGAAAGCCATCATGGTCATGTACGACTCGCTCAACCGCCACATGCTGCCGAATTACGGCTGCGACTGGACGCGGGCACCCAACTTTCGTCGCTTGGGCGAACGCGCCGCCACCTTCGACAATCACTATGTCGGCTCGATGCCGTGCATGCCGGCGCGTCGCGAACTGCATACCGGTCGGCACAACTTTCTGCATCGCTCGTGGGGGCCGTTCGAGCCGTTCGACGACTCCACCTTCTCGATTCTCAGAGAGAACGGCATCTACACACACTTGGTGTCCGATCACTACCACTATTGGGAGGATGGGGGCGCGACCTACCACCATCGCTACTCGAGCTGGGTAAACGTGCGCGGTCAGGAGGGCGACGCGTGGAAGGGCGAAGTGGCGGATCCAGAGATCCCGGAGCATCTGGGTCGCATCAATCGCCAAGACTGGGTGAACCGCAAGTACATGCAGGAGGAGAAACTCACGCCGCAGGCGCAAACCTTCGCCGCTGGCTTGGAGTTCATGGCCACCAACCGGGAGCAGGACAACTGGTATCTGCAAATCGAAACCTTCGATCCCCACGAGCCGTTCTTCACGCTCAAACAGTGGAAGGACCGCTACAACTACGATTGGGACGGGCCGCATTTCGATTGGCCGAAGTACGAGCGGGTCAGCGAAGACCCGGACGCCGTCGAGTATCTGCGCTATCAATACGCGGCATTGCTCACCCAGTGCGACCACTATCTCGGCACCGTGATCGACTTCATGGACGCGCACGACATGTGGCGCGACACCATGCTGCTAGTGGTTACCGACCACGGTTTTCTGTTGGGCGAGCACGACTGGTGGGGCAAGGCGCGCATGCCGTGGTACAACGAGACGGCGCACATCCCGTTCTTCGTTTGGGATCCGCGTGTTGGCGCGGCCGATGTGCGCCGTCGCAGCCTCACCACAACGATGGACATCGGGCCCACGGTTCTCGACTACTTCGGCCTGACGCCGCCGCCCGACATGGACGGCCAGCCCCTGCGCGCCACCCTCGAAGACGACACGCCAGTGCGCGACGCCGCCATCTACGGCATGTTCGGCGCGCATGTGAACATCACCGACGGTCGCTACGTGTACATGCGCGGGCCAAGCGCGGACAACGCGCCGCTGAACCACTACACGCTGATGCCGACGCATATGCGCAGCCCGTTCTCCACCCGTGAACTCGCCAACATGCGCTGGCACGAGCCGCTGTCGTTCACCAAGGGCTGCCCCGTGATGCGCATTCCCTCTGCCGGCTTGGGGCGCTTCGCCGAAACGTTCAAAACGCAGTTGTTCGACTTGGCGACCGACCCCGGCCAAACCAACGCCATCGAGAACGCCACCGTTGAAGCGCGGATGACAGCCCGCTTGGAGCGCGCGCTCGAAGAGCACTTGGCGCCGCCGGAGCAGTATCAGCGGTTGGGGCTGGCGCAGCCCTGAGGACGTCCTTAGCCCTAGGGAAGGTCTGATCAAGTCGGCTCATGGCACAATTGCGAGATCGGAACGCAGCGGTTCACTCGGCCATGGAACAGACGACACCTAATCGCGAACAACACGCGGTTCCTGGTGCTGCCGGAGGCGTCGGGCATCCCGAACCTGGCGTCGCGGACGCTGTCGCGGAGCCTGCGGCGGCTGGGCGCGGACTGGGCGGCGCGGCACGGGCACCCGCTGGAGCTGGCGGAGACGTTCGTGGACCCGTCGCGGTTCCGGGGCACGTGCTACGCCGCCTCGGGCTGGACGCGGGTGGGGCGCACGAAGGGCTTCGCGCGCCACAACGGCGCGTACACGGACCCGCACGGGTCGCCGAAGGAGATGTTCGTGCGGGCGCTGCGCCGGGACGCGCGGGCGCGGCTGGCGGACCCGGCGGAGCGGCCGGAGTGGGCGTGCCCGGCGATGCCGGTGCGCTACCCGCGCACCGAGCTACGCTCGCTGCGGAACCTGTTCCGGGAGACGCCGGACGCGCGTCGCGGCCAAGGCCGCAAGCACCGCCTGGAGACGGTGCTGTCGATCTGCGCGCTGGCGCGGCTCGCCGGGATGCGCGGGCCGGCGGCGACGGAGCGCTTCGCGAGGAACCTGGACCAGCAGGAGCT
>CAYGBI010000131.1:0-2964 GCA_964348085.1 uncultured Pseudomonadales bacterium
TTCGATTCGCTTGTTGAACCTCTATGATCGAACTTCGTGAATAAACCGGGCTAGACCAGCACGTACAGCCCGGCATCCGCTTGCTCGCCCTTGCACAGCCGGCATCGGACGAAATGTGACGCCGCTGGCGCTTATGAACTTACGCGGTCGATGAACTCCGCGGCGCTCCCGCTGTCGATTATCCAGTCGCCGACGCGGGCCAAGCGGTTCGCGTCCGACACGCCCGCCAACGACGCCGCCAAACGCTCGGCCGCCGCGGTGCCGAAGCGCCTGCCCGCCATGCGGCAGAGGTGGGCCTTCTCCAGCGCGATGCCCTCTTCGAGACCCGCCTCGCGCCTTTCCGCCCGGCCGGCCGCCAGTTCTTCCGCCCAGCCTTCCGCCCAGCCAGCCGCCCAGCCTTCCAGTCGGCCAGCCGCCCGTCCTCTCTCCTCACTTTCGGCGCGAATCTCCGCCGCGAATTTCGCCAGTTTCTCCGCAATCATCGTGCTTGCTTCCTCGTTGCTCCGTCCGGCGGCCCCGTGCCAGCTCCGCAAGCCGCCGCAAGGCGTTGGACGCCGCCACGCTCCACGGGAACGTAGCTCATTACGACATCGCGACCTCGGCATAGCGACATCCAAGTCCGCAGAGTTGCCGGATGCCCCGGTAGCGTCGGCACCCCAGTAGCTCGTGGCGAAAGTCACGCGGCATTCGAACTGCCATGCATCTCGCCCGACTCGTCGCTCCTCGGTCGAAATATTGCCCGATACGCTCCTTTTTTCGGGCCTTGCCGGGCGGTGCCTGACCGTTCTCGGTGCGACGCGTACTTCCACCACGGGTTGCTAGACCAGCACATACGGCCTGCCGTCCGCCTGCTTGCCCTTGTGCAGCCGGCGTCGGACGGACGAATGTGACGCCGCGGGCTTATGAACTTACGCGGTCGATGAACTCCCCTGCGGTCCCGCTGTCGATTATCCAGTCGCCGACACGGGCCAGGCGGTTCGCGTCCGACACGCCTGTCAGCGACGCCGCCAAACGCTCGGCCGCCGCGGCGCCGAAGCGCCTGCCCGCCATGCGGCAGAGGTGGGCCTTCTCCAGCGCGATGCCCTCTTCGAGACCCGCCTCGCGCCCTTCCTTCTGCCCTTCGGCCCGGCCCACCGCCTTTCCTTCCGCCCGGCCGACCGCCCTTCCTTCTGACCGGCCCACCGCCCTTCCTCTCTCTTCGCTTTCGGCGCGAATCTCCGCCTCGAATTTCGCCAGTCTCTCCGCAATCATCGTACTTGCCTCCTCGTTGCTCTCGAACGACAGGTCGGTTTGCCAACGTTCGTTTATCTCGCTAAGCCAGAGGCCGAAGGCGCGCCTAAGCCCGGCGTCGTCCTCGCCGTCCAGCCACTCGCCCAAGCGCCGCACCAGTCGCGGCCACATGCGCGGGTCACCCCGCGCCAGCTCCGCAAGCCACCGCAAGGCGTTGGACATCGCCAGATGCTCCACGGGATCACGGCGTAGGTCAATCACGAGATAACGGCTGTTGGCGATCCAGCGGGGCACCGTGGCAGCCAAGTCTGCGGAGTCTCTTGGCGCATCCCAGGTCGTGTCGCCGTCGTACACCAGCACGCACAGCACGGCGTCCACTTGCTCGCCCTTGCGCAGTCGGCGGCCGCCACGAAGACGCAGCCTCAGCAGACGCTGCCTGAGGAGCACGCGGTATTCCTCGAAACGCAGCGCCATGCCATGGTCGACGGTCGATTGGTGCTCGACGAGGAAATGCACCGAGCGTGGCCGGCTCGGTTGGGCGTCGAGGTCGCGAAGGCGCACAGACCAAATCATATCGGCGAGCCGCCGCCGGCGGTCGTCGGTGATACTCTCCGTGGGCTGCAAGGCGAGCGAGTCCAAGTCAAGACCCTCGAGCCAGCCGTCGCCGCACCAAGGCGCGACGAAGCCCTCGATCAGGTCGCGGGCGACGCGGGGCTCGGCCAGCATGGCCTTGTATACGGCATCGGACACGTCGTCGGGCGTCGGCAGGTCTCGTGGCGAACCAACCTAACGCCGCCAAGTCCCCGCGTCTGCGAGCCAAAGGCTGCTCTTGCCGTGCGAAAAGAGCACGCATCTTCGTGAGAGATGACTGCGCCACGCCCGTGGCGATGTCCCCCGCTCCACGGAACTTGCGGCGCTTTCACGGGACGGTCAACGTGCCGCCACGGGCGGCTGCTATGAAATGCGCCTTTTACGCTCCGCGAGATCGACCCGAACACGGGGCAAGCCTGGGTCGTCGCAGAGCGGGTATTCAGTTCCAAGGACATCTACGGCGGCGAGCGCGCATGACGAACGTCCTCAACTCGGGCATTCCGTCGGCCAGTTGCAGAACGCCTGCGCAGACCTCTTCGAGCACGCCGGCTACCGGGTGACGTTTTCCTAACCGTTCCTACGATCTGGAATTCGACCGCCTCCTAGTGCGCAGGAGATGCTCAACCCTGTCGAACAAGGCGTGCTGGACGCGGGCATTCGTGGCGGACGTGTGACGGAGTTCGCGTTCACTGCCGTTGAAGGCGAGATTGCCACTTGCGAGGACGGCAGCGTCGGCACGGCCGGCCGACCCGAGCGCGACCGCCTACACGGTGGCGGGCGGATCAGCGTTGCCGATGGTCGCGCGGACGCCGGCGACGAACTCCCCGGCGCTCCCGCTGTCGACTATGCAGTCGCCGGCCCGCGCCAGGCGATCCGCATCCGACACCTCGGCCAGCGCCACCGCCAAACTCTCCGCGGCCGCGGCGCCGAACCGCCGCCCGGCCATCCGGCAAAGGTGCGCCTTCTCCAGCGCGATGCCTTCTCCGAAGCCTGCCTCACGGCCCCTCTTCTCGCTCTCGGCGCGGATCTCCGCCTCGAACTCCGCCAGTCTTTCCGCAATCATGGTGCCCGCCTCCTCGGCGCTCTCGAACGACAGGTCCGCGCCCAGTCGTTTGTTCACCTCGTCAAGCCACAGGCCGAAGG
>CAYGBI010000132.1:0-2894 GCA_964348085.1 uncultured Pseudomonadales bacterium
TCAGCTTGCGGAGCGTTCCGCGCCCGGCCGCGGCCGGGGCTTCGAGGTCCCGCGTAGTGGGGTGCCAGCGAACATTGCTCAGGTGTCCGAACTCGCTGCACAACTGCTGCGATTGGACATATAACAATGCGCAACGCAGCCACGTCCGGTCAGCGATCCACCGTGCCGGAGCGCTGTAGTTCCGATACACCAAGCCGGCGTCGCCTCCGCTAAACCGCAACACCATGGGCCTTTGCGCAAGCTTGCAAATGATCCAAACGGACGAAGCTAGGATGGCCGCGGAATACGGCGCGATGACGAGAAAGACGACCCGGGAGTGTCGGATCCTCGCCGCGGTCTTCCAGAGCACCCGCAACAACCTCCCGAGCCGAGTGAATTGGGTTTGCCACCGGGGCAAATTGGTCACGCTTGCCAACGAATCGACGACATCCAACGCCAACCCCCGCATTTGCAACTGTCGAACCTTTTCCGCGGCTAGGACTTTGGTGCCCCCGATCACGCTGGTGGCGGATTCTGTGCCCGGCAACGGCGCGATAAGCAGGATTTCGGCCACTCGATTCGACTACAAGGGACGCTTCAATATCACCTGTCTTCCATCGATGACCGCACCTCGGTGCGCTCGACCGCCCCGGCTCTAGGAGCAAACGGAAGAAAGAAACCAAGTCCCCAAGCCAAGTGCATGGCCGGGAGGACCACCGGCAGAAGCAGCGCGGCGTACGAACGGCGGCGGAGCCCCACTACCAAAGACCCGGCAATCAAGAATAGAAGGTAGGCGAGTGGCAATGCCGCCGCCAACACTCCCGAGGTAGCCGTTAAGGCAAGAAGTCCCGAGGCGAGCAGGGCCAGAACTAGCAACGGCGCCGCGAAGTGCCGTGCTTTTAGCGAGGCCGGGTGCATCCGGGCAACCCTTCCCTTCATCCGGCCATATCGAAAGTACTGTTTGACGAGGGAGCGAAGCGTACCCCGGGGTCGATAGTCGACCACTAGGCTGGGATCGAACCACACTATCTCCCCACGTTGCCTTAGTCGGTAGTTGACCTCGTAGTCTTCGTTGCCTAGCAATGAAGCGTCGTATCCACCCACCGCATCGAGCGCTTCGCGTCGGAACACACCCAGAAAAACGGTATCGACCGGCCCCGCCGGGCCGCCAAGTCGGTAACGGGCGTCGCCCGCCCCGAGCGGCGTGGTCATCGCCATCGCCACGGCCCGCCCGAAGAAGGTAGTGCCAACCGGTCGTTGCCGGCCCCCGACATTCGCGGCGCCGGTCTCGCGAAGCAACCCGACTGCCCGACGCAGATAACCGGGTGCGAAGAACGTGTGGCTGTCGCAACGTACGATTACGCGCCCGGTCGCCATCTGTAGACAAGCGATGATGCCGGGAAGGAGCGCCTTGGCAGGGTTGGGAAGCAACTTCACTGTCGGGTATTTTCGGCGAACCAACTCGCCCATCGCCGGGGAGTCCGACCCGTCGGCGACAATCACCTCCACCGGACCCGCGTAATCTTGGGCCAGCACGGAGTCGAGGGCAGCAACGATGGTCGCCTCGGCGTTGCGGGCCGGCATGATGACCGACACCGAGGGCAGGCCGGACACTCCAGCGCAATAGCCCGTACGCTCGCAATAGCCCGTACGCTCTTTCACGCTAGTGCCCCGTCTGGTTGATTTCTCGTATTTTAACGTGCCGCTCTTGACGCACCACTTTGACGTTCAGCGGCGTGGAACCGCAGGCCAAAGCCCAAGATAACGGCAGAGACGGGACGGAGGGGATTGGCCAGCACCAATCCGTGTCGCCGACGCAGGTGGCGGATACACAAGACGACCATCAAACAGTACCCGACCGCGTAAGCGACGAGGGCGCCGGCGACCCCAAGCCGCCAAACCCAGACGAGGGCGAGAAGAAGGGCATTCGCCGCGGCATGCAGCACGGTAAACAACGCGAGCTGTCGGAAGCGTCGGACCGCAGCGAGTTGGCGCTCGATGGCGACCGAGAAAGCCACAAGGGGAACTAATGCGCTAGGTAGAGTGCGTGTGTCTCCGCCTTCTCGAAGAAGGCGATCTCACTGCCAATCAGCGGGACCACCAAGGCGATGGCAACGCCACCGCCGATGAGACAAATCGCCAAGGCGGCGTTGACCGCTTCCGAAAACGGTCGCCTGCCTCGTCATGACGAATTGCTGAGCGCCCGCTTAGGCGCCTGGCGTGAAAATTGCGCCGAGCGTAGTCGCGAACGCGAGACATGGGGCATAGCTTTCCCCGCCCCTGCGGAAGCAGCGCATAGGCTAGGATGGCTTGCGTCGCGAGCGCAAAGACGATCTTCGCCACTTGGGTGGCGAACACGGTAGCGGCATCTCGACCTCCGCTATCCAGACTTGGCGGTCTGCTTTGTTCTCTTGGCAACTTGCTCTTGCGCTTGCGCGACAACGAAACTCAGGCGGATCCAAACGGCCACAGAACCAAATCTCCCGCCTTGCCGCTCCAACAAATTTGTAAGACGCTGAATTCGATCAGTTTGGTCGCCGCCACGACCAGCGAATTTTGCTCAGTTCCGTTTCTTAGTCACTCGCGTTCCGTATCCCGATGCTTCCGCACCAGCTTCTCGAACAGGGCGATATAGGCGTCAACGGCCTTCTCGTCGGAGAAGTCGGCGGCGCGCGCCCGCAGCGCCGCCTCCGACGGCCTCTCGCCCCGCAACGCCGCGACCAGCGCCCGCCCCAAGGCCGCGGCGTCGCCGACCGGCGGCAGCTCGCCCCAGCACCCCAGGATCTCCCGCGGGCCGTAGGGAGTGTCCGTGCTCACGCCCGGCGTGCCGCACGCCAGCGCCTCCAGGATCACCGTCGGCAGGCCCTCCCAGCGCGAAGACAGCGCAAGCAGCCCGGCCCTTCTCATGTAACGGT
>CAYGBI010000133.1:0-2594 GCA_964348085.1 uncultured Pseudomonadales bacterium
ATGCGTCTTGATCGAACTGGGCCGCCGTCCTCGTGCCGCTGCCCGGCACCACCTGCAGGACCTCATTAACCTGCCGACGCACCTGAGTCGAACTGTCTTGCGCGGTCTCATCGATCACGGACTTCTCGCCGTCGAGAATATCCACAGGCTTATAGCCTTTGGCCACGAGTTCCGGAGTGCCTTGCCGGTCCATCAATACATGCGGCATGCCGATGTTCTCGAATACGCGGTTGTTGACCCCGAAGGGCCGCTCCGGGTCCACATAGAAGTTCTTCAGCATGTTGTACACCCAAGCGGTGCCGCGCACGCGGTCCACCATCGTGAGGTCCGGCGGCGGCGCGCCAAACCAGTTCTTGGCGCCCTCCGCCGGCATCGCCGTTTCCATCAGGCTGCCGATGGCTTGGCCGGTGAATACGAGGTTGTCGAGAGCTATTTGGTGGGAAATGCCCAAATCGTCGACGGTGCGCTCGTAGCGTTGGAACTTCAGCGAGTGGCAGCCGATGCAATAGTTCATGTACAGCCTCATGCCACGCTGCAAGGACGGCAAGTCCTCGAGATTCGGCTGCATCGGCTCGAGTTCGACGGTGGATTCCGCACCAGCCGCCGTCGACGCTGCCAACACCAGCGCCACGAGCACGAGGACACCGCGGTTCAAGTGAGCCGCTCCGGTGGCGGTTTGGTCTTCTCCACTCGGGTATACCAAGGCATCAAGAGGAAGTAGGCAAAGTAGAGCACCGTGCAAAACTGCGCGATACCGGTGGTCAACGGCGTGGTGTGGATGGTGCCGAGATAACCCAGCACGAAGAAGCTGATCACCAGCAGCGCCAGCATCACTTTCGAGGCCAATCCCTTGTAGCGGATCGATTTCACCGGGCTGCGATCCAGCCACGGCAGCACGGCCGGCAGGATGATCGCCCCTACCATTACCACGAAGCCCCAGAACTTGGCGGTCAAACCGAACAGCGGGAACGTCGAGGCGCGCAACATCGAGTAGTAGGGCGTGAAGTACCACACCGGCGCGATCAGATCAGGCGTCTTCAAGGGATCGGCCTGCTCGAAGTTCGGCTTCTCTATGAAGTAGCCGAACATCTCCGGCGCGAAGAACACCACCGCGCAGAACACGAACAAAAACGCCACCGTGGCTTGGAAGTCGTGAACGGTGTAGTAGGGATGGAACGGTATGCCGTCCACCGGAACGCCGTGTTCGTCTTTGTTGGCCTTGATCTCCACGCCGTCGGGGTTGTTGGAGCCCACTTTGTGCAGCGCCACGATGTGGATGAACACCAGACCAACCAACGCCAACGGCAACGCCACCACGTGCAGCGCGAAGAAGCGGTTCAGCGTAATCCCGGACATCAAGTAGTCGCCCCTCACCCACTCCATCAGGTCTGGGCCGACGACCGGCACCGCGCCCACTAGGGAGACGATCACTTGCGCACCCCAAAAGGACATATTCCCCCACGGCAGCAGGTAGCCGAAGAAGCCCTCCGCCATCAAGACCAAGAAGATCGCGATGCCGATCAACCAGATCAACTCGCGGGGTTCCCGGTATGAGCCGTAAGCAAGGCCGCGGAACATGTGCAGGTAGACGACCACGAAGAACGCCGACGCGCCGGTGGAGTGCAGATAGCGAATGATGTCGCCGTAGGCCACATCGCGCATGATGTATTCCACGGAGGCGAAAGCGCTTTCGCCGCTTGGCACATAGGACATGGTCAGCCAGATGCCGGTGAGCAACTGCATCACCAGCACGACGGAGGCCAACACGCCGAAGTAGTACCAGAAGTTGAAGTTCTTCGGCGCGTAGTATTTGGTGGCGTGCTCCTCGACCGTTTTGGTCAGCGGAAAGCGCTCGTCCACCCACGCGAGCAGACGCAGCAAGGGCCGGGGTTCCCGCACCGGCGAGTTCTCCGCCATCAGGCCGTCTCCTCGTCGACGCCGACGATGATCTCCGTATCGGAGAGATAGGAATACGGCGGCACGTCCAGATTGTCCGGCGCCGGCACACCTTTCACCACCCGCCCGGCCAAGTCGAAGCGGGAGCCGTGGCATGGACAATAGAAGCCGCCCTTCCAGCCCGCGTCGAAGGCTTCCGGCTGCACCTCGCCGTAGTATTTCGGCGAGCAGCCCAAATGCGTGCAAATGCCGAGATAGACGCCCACCTCGGGTTTGCGCGAGCGCCAAGCGTCGCGGGCGTAGGGCGGTTGCTTCGCCAAGTTGTCGGAGGCCGGGTCCGCCAGTTCGTCGTTTACGGCCGCCAAGTTCTCGATGTCCGCCGCGGTACGCGCAACCACGAAAACCGGCTGCCCGCGCCAAGCGGGAATCGGCCCCAGCATCTCTCCGGGGCGAAGGCGGGAGATGTCGATGCGGATGGGTGCGCCGGCGGCCCGCGCCTTGGCGCTCGGCGTCCAAGACTTGACGAACGGCACCGCCGCGCCCATCACCCCCACGGTGGAGACCGCTGAGGTGGCGGCGATCAGAAAGTAGCGCCGGCCTTTGCTCTCGCCGTCGGTGTTCACGTCCGCTCCGTTGGCTTAGGGCTAGCGCCACGAAAGCCGTCGCCGTTCGGCGCCGCCTTTCGCCCCAGCCCAAGC
>CAYGBI010000134.1:0-2265 GCA_964348085.1 uncultured Pseudomonadales bacterium
TGGCGTGGTCGCCGGACGGCCAATGGTTGGCGGCCTCCTGCTCCCGGCAGGTTCGCGCGTATGGTGCGGACGGTGGAGAAGCCTGGCGATCTGATGATCATCCCAGCACGGTCAGCGCGATCGCCTGGTCCAGCGCAGAGGAGTTGGCGACGGCCTGTTACGGTCGGGTGACGTTCTTCGAGGCGTCCACTGGGGAGCTTCGCCAGAAGCTGGAGTGGATGGGCTCCTTGGTGTCGATGGTACTGAGCCCGGACGGGGATATCGTGGCCTGCGGCAGCCAGGACAACTCCGTGCACTTCTGGCGTCGCTCCACGGAGCAGGACTCGATGATGTCAGGATATCCGGCCAAGCCGTCGGCCTTGGCCTTCGATGACACCGGCACCCTCTTGGCCACCGGCGGAGACGAGGCGGTGACGGTCTGGAGCTTTCGGGGAGGTGGTCCCGAAGGCACGCGGCCCGGCGTTCTGGAACATCATGTTCAAACTGTTACAGCGATCGCTTTCGCTCGTCGCGGGATGCGCTTGGCCTCGGGAGCTCGGGATGGCGGTGTAGTTGTGTGGTCACTTGGGCGCGATGGACGAGGCGATCCGATAGGAGCTGCGCCCGTGGCGGATGTTGTCGGCGCCTTGTACTGGCGGCCAGATGGACGCGCGCTTGCTGCGCTCGACGCTCAGGGTGGCGCGACGGCTTGGCGAGTGAGCAACAGGTGAAGCAGGGCCGCATCAGCATGGTTGGCAGAGCCTTCGCGGCCTTCGCGTTCGTACTCTCTGCCAACCAGGTCCGATCCGGCATTCAGCGGACAAGGAAGGCCCGCACATGAATGCTCAGACTCGACGCATCCGCGAAACGCTCAGCAGACACGAAACATTGACTACGGCCCGAGGCCGCATTCTTGGGCAGATCGTGTTCTGCGAAGGCTGTTGCTGCGGTCGGACAGACAATGGGTTCAAGCCGTTTCCTCGCGACTGGATCAAGCATCGGTGGAAAGATGAGAAACTCAACAAGTCGGTGCAACTGACGATCTCCGGATGCCTTGGGCCGTGCGATCTGGCCAATGTCTTCTGTGTCATTTCGCCTAAGGGGATGCAGTGGCTTGGAGGCATCCAGGAACAGTGGCAATACGACTTGCTCCTGGATTGGGCCAATGCCTCGCGTGATACGGGTGTTTTGATCGAATTGCCTGCTGAGCTGAATCGCCACCGGTTTGAACGGTTCGCTGTTTCCGACCCCCGCGAGAAAACCGTTTGCGTGCGATCCGCGTGATCAATCCCGATCGTCAGCGACCATGCGGAAGCGGAGCCCGGCGGTCCGTCAGCCGCCCGGCGACGTACCCTGGCTCGTGCTCTCCTGGGACTTGTCCTCGATTTGCCCCATCTTCCGCTTCAGGTCTTCCAGCAGCCTGTCCCCGGAGGTGTCACGGCCTTCGAGCTGCCGGAACTCCCGTTCGAGCGCCTTGTCGCCGGCGTCGATCTGGTTGATTTCCTGTTCGGCGTCCGCCTGCGCTTCGATCTGGTCGACTTTCTTGGCCATGCGGTCGAACGCCTCGAACGCCGACGTGTCTCGAGAGGTGCTCAGGGTCGCCTGGATGCGCTGCTGCGCCTCCGCCCGCTTGGCGCGGGCGATCAGGATGTTCTTCTTGCGTTGCGCTTCCTCGATCTTCTGGGTCAGGTCGCGCAGCGATCCCTTGAGTTGCTCGACCGAATCGCGCTGCGCCTGCCACTGGTCCTGGTAGCTGGAGACATACTCGTCGAGCTCCTGCTTGCGGACCAGGGCGCGCTTGGCCAGATCGTCCTTTCCGTCCTGCACCGCGAGCACGGCCCGCTTCTCCCAGTCCTCGGCCTGGGTGCGTTGCTGCAGGAGCTGGCGCTCGAGCTGCTTTTCGTCGGCGATGGCTGAGGCTACCGCCTTCTTGGATTCGATGAGTTGGCCGTTCATGTCCTCGATCAACTGCGTGAGCATCTTTTCGGGATTCTCCGCCTTGCTGATCATGTCGTTGATGTTCGACTTGACGACCCTGCGGAACCGATCGAACAGACCCATATCAGCCGCCCTCCGTTTTCACCAGCGGCACGAGCCGCTCATAGTGCTCGGCGACCGACAGGCTGATCGCGTCGAGCGTTGCCTGAAACTCCTCGATGTCGATGGTCTCGCTCAGCAGCGTGTTCATCAACACGACGGAGTTTCCTTCCAGTGCGTAGGCGCCATGCAGCAGGTCGGTGCCGTTCAGGCGCAGCAACTCCTCGTAGAGGGCGCAGTGGTCGCCCG
>CAYGBI010000135.1:0-2174 GCA_964348085.1 uncultured Pseudomonadales bacterium
AGTGCAGACCGGCCCCGGCCGTCTCGACACCACGGTTTACGAGCCGAACTAGACCGGCGGGCCGGGAGAGCGCAACGCACGGCTTAACCGGCACGCGGTTTCCAGTCCTCCGGTGGGCAAACGCACGACCTCGCCAACCATGCCGAGATAGTCGATCGGCCCCGAGACATCGTGGGTAATCAGCGCCGCGCTGTCGGATTGACGCAGAACGTAAGACAGGTCGTTGGTGCGAAATCGAGTGTTCACCGGCACTTGGACGGCGCCGATCTTCGCCAACGCAAACAGGAAGAACAGCCACTCGGGGCGGTTGTTCAACCACAGCGCAACGTGGTCGCCCCGAGCGATGCCCAACGCCATGAGCGCCTTTGGCGGCGCGGTCGATCTCCAACGAACACCGTTATCGAACGAAGGTCGATCTTGCCTTGGCGGTCGGTCCGAAGTCCGTTACGCTGAGCCGTCCGACATCTCGGCGACCACAAGTATGAACCTGTCCGGCGCGTTGAGCGCGGTCAGTATCTCGTTGCGTGTGACGGTCACGGTTCGGCGCCCTCGACACGGTCCTTTCACCTCGACCACCTCGACAAAGTGCAGCCTACCGCCGCCGGCGGAGTTGGACGCAGTGAGCCGTTTCGACTTGCCGCGACAGTTGACGACTGGCGGTGGCCGACATCGTGCACGATGTGCGTCGGAATCGCGGATGTATCCAAGCAACGAGAAGTGAGAAGCGTCGCTGACATGGGGAGGAAAAATGTCCAGGAAAACTAGGATAGGCGGTGTGGTCGTCGCGCTGCTCGGGACGGCGGCGCTGCTCGGGGCGAGTCCCGCCGGAGCGCAGAATACGGTGCCGGCGGTGTTCGCCGCGGAGACGCTTTCCACCGCGAATACGACGATGGTCGGCTCGGATCCGTACTACAACGTGACTACGGGGCCGGCGGGCGCGCAGAGGGTCTATCTGGAGACCGACATCGCGTTGCTCGACGACCAGCGGTACTTTCTCCGGTTCGACTTCGGCGGCGCGGTGCTGCGAAAGCCGATTAGTTTCGCCATCAACGGCGATGGTGCCGGCTTTATGCTGGTCCAAGGGGGGGCTGCATCGGGTTTCGCGATATACCGCTTTCCCCAGTTGGAATACGCGATCAACAGCATCATCGAGCTTTATATCCTCGACTCCTTCGCAGTTCCCGGGCCGGGCTCGTTCGACTTCGAAATCGGCATCTACAGCACCGACCAGGACGCTAGGAACAAAGCCAACGAGCGGGCTTTGATGACAGCGACCGTGGCGGGCGTGATCTCGGTTGTCCGGACGTTGAGCGTGGAGTCCAACCCCTTGGGCGACGACGACGGCGAGCCGCTGCCCACCGCGAACGTGGCGGCGGGGGAGGAGAACGGCGGGGTGTTCCGCCGCTTCGTGCCGAGCAGCTACGACAGTTCCGTCTTCTCGGTTCTGGAATTCACGGAGGAGCAGGGTCCGCTGGCGGAGATCACCGTCGCGGTGATGAGGACGACCGCCGCCGTTCCCCCGGTTGCGATTCGGGACGCCCGAGACGGCACGCCCGTGACGGAAAGGGACGTGTACGGAGGCATGAGCATGACGTTCGAGTCGGACACCGAAGGGGCGTTCTCGTTCGGGAGCTTCAGCGTCGGGGACTGCGGTCCCACGGCCAACTTGGCCAAGCAGAAGGAGGACGGCGAAGACGGTCTGGCGCCGCTCGAGACGACGGGCGAGATGCCGGACGACGCGTCGCTCGCCGTGGCCGTGACAGGTGAATTCGGCTCGTCGGTCGGCACCGGGCTCTTCTGCGTCAACGTGGCGGGCAACGAAGTGCCGATTCCGGCGGTGGGCGAGCGGACGGCGCCGTTGAACGGCTACCGGATGACGCACCGAGTGACGCTGGCGAACGAGAACGCGCCGGAGAGCGTCCAGCCCGAGCCGGGCACGTTGGCCGCGGGCTCGATCGTGCGCAACGGGACGACGGTGCATATCGCTTTTCTGACGACCTTTGACGGCTACAACCAGCGCTTGGCATTGGTGAACCGGAGCGAACAAGATGCCGAGTACCGTTGCCCGGAGTTCCAGTGGGAAGACGACGGCTCGGTGACTAGCGTAGAGGCGAGCGAAGAGCTGGCGATGGGCGTCATCCCGGCGAATTCGCGGCTGGTGTTCAGGACCCGGG
>CAYGBI010000136.1:0-1986 GCA_964348085.1 uncultured Pseudomonadales bacterium
TCGCCGACGACGGTACGGGCACCCGCGCCTACGCCGAGGCGGTCGGGGTGTATCTCGGTCTGGGAGTCGGACGTGCAGCGGACTTCTGGAACGGCAACGCCACGTGGGTGCCGAACGTACACAGCGTTGTCCACGCGTTCACCCGCCAAGCCATTCCAATGGTGTGGGATTCCGCGGAGAGCAACCCGTTCAGTTCGAGTAGCGGCAACTGGACCAATACCGGACTTGGTTGGATACCTAAGGTCTTGGATTTCTTGCCAGCTAATGGCCGTGCATCGTTCTCGCAGCAAGTGAACGCTTGTGAGTTGGATGGACAGAGTGGTCTCGCGTTTTCCACTGATCCACCCTACTACGACAACATCGGGTATGCCGACTTGTCGGACTTCTTCTACGTCTGGCTCCGGCGTACGCTAAGGGCCACTTACTCCGACCTGTTCGCAACTGTTGCAGTACCGAAGTCAGAAGAGTTGGTTGCCACACCCTACCGTCACGGAAGCAAGGAGGAAGCAGAGCATTTTTTTCTCGCCGGCATGCGGAAGGCGATCAGGACTATCGCATCGAAGGCCCACCCCAGCCTACCGGTCACAATCTACTACGCATTCAAGCAGTCTGAAACGAAGAAGGGCGAGTCAGGCCCAGCCAGTACTGGATGGGAGACTTTTCTTGAAGCCGTTATACAATCTGGCATTGCCGTCACCGGTACCTTGCCGATGCGGACCGAGCGAAGTGCACGGTCAACCAGCATCGGCACGAATGCTCTCGCATCGTCGATTGTCTTGGTCGGCAGACGGAAGCCTAATGATGCACCTCTAGCCACTCGTCGCCAGTTCACTGGGGATCTGCGTAGGAGCTTGCCTAGTGCGCTTCGGCTTCTCCAATCCGGCAACATCGCCCCCGTCGACCTCGCCCAAGCCGCCATCGGCCCCGGCATGGCGGCATACACCCGCTACGCCAAGGTGCTCGACGCATCCGGAAAACCGGTGACCGTGCGCGAAGCGCTTGCGCTTATAAACCAGATACTCGACGAGGTGCTTTCGGAGCAGGAGGGCGACTTCGACGCCGACAGCCGTTGGGCGCTTGCTTGGTTCGAAGAATACGGGTTCGGCGAGGGCGAGTTCGGTCGTGCCGAGACCTTGTCCAAGGCGAAGAACACCAGCATCGCAGGGATGGTGGAAGCTGAGATACTCGTTTCGCAGGCTGGACGAGTTCGCCTTCTCGCGCCGAAAGAACTTCCTGATGACTGGAATCCTCGAACAGACACGCGGCTGACTGCTTGGGAAGTAGTGCATCATCTAATCCGGATCCTCGAGAAGGAGGGAGACGACGGTGCGGCGAGAATCGTGCGCGTGCTCGGCAGCGACGCCCACACCGCGCGCGAACTCTGTTACCGCCTTTACGCGCTGGCGGACCGAAAGAACCGGTCAGCCGAGGCGCTGGCCTACAACACGCTGGTCAGAAGTTGGCCGACAATCGCCGAGCGCGCTCGCTCCATGGACCCCGCGCAAGGTGACCTCGATTTTTGACGGGTCGCGGACGTGCTCGGCCTTGTTCCCGGCGTGGTATACGACGAAGGTGGAATCAGGTATGGCAGGCGGCCTTGCGGACGCGCAACCTACATTTCGATGGAGGTAAGGCATGAACAGGCCATTGACAGCTATCGTCGAGCGCGAAGGAACCGGATACTTCGCGCTCTGTCCCGAGGTGGACGTGGCCAGCCAAGGAGACAGCGTTGCGGAGGCGCACGCAAATCTTGAAGAAGCGCTAACCCTCTTTTTCGAGGCCGCCCCGCCGGAAGAAGTAGCACGTCGTGCGAAACAGGAGTTTTACATCACCGATGTCGAAATAGCTGTTGACTAGGCCGAGACGCTGGCGGAGCGAACTCTGAGCCAACGTGACCTTCGGTTCAGGTCAGGCTGCAAGGGTCAACTGCTCGTAGCGGGTGTATGCCGCCATGCCGGGGCCGATGGCGGCTTGGGCGAGGTCGAC
>CAYGBI010000137.1:0-1889 GCA_964348085.1 uncultured Pseudomonadales bacterium
GCCGCGCGGTGTGGTCGGGGCGCTGCACGCAAGCCGGATCGAGACGTCCATGGCTTGCTGCCAACCTTTTGGCGCGCACTGCATAAGTCAAGGACGCCGCCCCAAGAAAAATAACCCGCCAAGTTCGGTTATCACGCACGGCGACCAAAATTCGGTCGCACCACCGTCCCATTCGATGCCGATGCCGCCGCCCGGGTACCCTGTTGCGGTGGCCTGATCGGTGCCCGGCTGCAGCACCTCCACAACCGTTCCCACCTGTTGGCCGCCGTTGACAGGCTCCATAACCCGGTCGCCCGTTTCGATGACCTCGCCACTGCGATAACGCAGAACGTCAACCGTCATTAAGGTCGTCGCCGATAACCGTCTGCAAGATGCTGCGGTACAATCTGATCCGTATGGACTTGAAGTTCATGGATCGGTCCTCTTTCAGTGGGTTGGGAGTCACTGAAGGCTACCCGATCCGGCGCTAAGCTCGGACCCCCTTGGCCTCGGCATCGCTCTCGGGCGCCGCCGGGCTGTGCCAGCAAATCTGAGCTAGAACAAGTAGGCGTACTTTCCCCAACAGGAGTCGACTCATGAAAATACTGCGCACGCCGGACGAACGCTTCGCCAACTTGCCGGACTTCCCCTACGAACCCCAGTACACCGACGTCGCGGATGGCGAGGGCGGCACGCTTCGCATCCATCATGTCGACGCCGGTGCCAACGACGCGCCGATCATGCTTTGCATGCACGGGCAACCCACTTGGAGCTATCTCTACCGCAAGATGATCCCGGTCCTCGTCGCCGACGGCCTGCGGGTGCTCGCACCCGACTTGGTCGGCTTCGGCCGTTCGGACAAGCCGGCGCGGCGAGAGGACTACAGCTACAACCGGCAGGTCGCGTGGCTCACCTCGTGGCTCACCGCCAACGACGTGCGCGGCGCCACCTTGGTCGGGCAGGACTGGGGCGGGCTGATCGGCCTGCGCATAGCGGCCGAGAACCCGGATCGGTTCGACCGCATCGTGGCTGCCAACACCGGCCTACCGTTGGTTCTCGACATGCCGGAGGACGAACTTCAGGCAGTCAAGATGTTTCTCGACGCCGCCACGCCTACGCCGACCATGCAGGAGATGATGGCCGCGATCACGGCCATCGACGGCGAGACGCGCGCCCGCAAGTTCGCCTACTGGCAGAAGTGGACTTGGGAGACAGCGGATCTGCCGGTGAGTATGGTTGTGGCAGCGAGCGTGGCTGGCGGGGGCGGTTCGCCACTCAGTCCGGAGGAAGTCGCCGCATACGACGCCCCGTTCCCGGATCCTGCCTACAAGATGGGCCCGAGGGCCATGCCGAGGCAGGTTCCGACGCTGCCGGACGCGCCCTGCGTGGCCGAGCAGACCGCCGCTTGGAAGGTGTTCGAGGAGTGGCGCAAGCCATTCCTTTGCGCATTCACCGACAACGACCCGGTCACCGGCGGCGGCGACGCGCTTTTCCGGCAGCGCGTCCCGGGTGCCGAAGGACAGCCCCACCGGAAGATCGAAGGCGGCGGCCACTTCCTCCAAGAAGGGCGGGGCGAGGTCTTGGCGCGGATCGTCTCGGACTTCGTTCGCTCAAACGCGAGCTGATCGCTGTCGGGTCGCTGTTCTTCCGCCCGCGACCATGCGGTAGATTTAGCGCCGCACCGCAGCGGCCGAGCCAAGCGAGAGGTTCACACATGAAGGAAAGCGGCGACCAAGTCGGCGGGCGGTATTCCAAGTATGTCCTTGGCGTGCTGCTGATCGTTTATATCTTCAACTTCATCGACCGGCAGATCATCTCGATACTCGCCGAAGAAATTAAGGCCGACCTTGGTATCTCGGATGCCGATATCGGTTTTCTCTACGGCACCGCATTCGCCGTCTTCTATGCCG
>CAYGBI010000138.1:0-1840 GCA_964348085.1 uncultured Pseudomonadales bacterium
CATCGTCCAATGCCAACGCCGAGCTCCCCGGCTGGGAAAGCTCGCCGTATTTCAACTGGGTGAACCGCAACAAACGTGACATCACCTTGAATCTCACCGATCCGCGCGGCGTTGACATCCTCAAGAAGCTGGTGCGCGACGCCGACATCCTCATCGAGAACTACACGCCGAGGGTCATGGCCAAGTTCGGCCTCTCCTACGACACCCTACGCGCCATCAATCCGCGTTTGATGATGATCTCGCTCTCGGGTTTTGGCGCCGACAGCCCGTGGCGCGACTACGTGGCCTTCGGCATGTCCACCGAACAGATGGCGGGCTTCACGCATCTGACCGGCTACCAAGACGGCGACCCGCTGTTTACCGGCACCACCGGCGGCGATCTCTTCGCCGGCGTAATGGGCGCGAACGCGCTCTTCGCCGCTCTGCATCACCGGGACCGCACCGGCGAGGGCCAGCACATCGACTTCGGCCAAGTGGAGGCATGCAGCCTGTATGTGGGCGAAGCGCTCACGGCGTGGTCGCTCGCCGGCATCGACCCCGGCCGAGTGGGCAACCGCCATCACCACTTTCCGTTGCAGGGGATTTACCCCTGCCGGGACGGTCGGTGGATCGCCATCACCTGCAAAACCGCAGCCCAATGTGCGACGTTGGCGGACTTGGTCGGCGATCCGACCATCGCCTCGGCCACCGGCGGCGATGCCGGCCCAAGCACCATCGCCGCCTGGACTACCGAACGCGATCACCTGGACTTGATGGCCGAACTGCAAAACGCCGGCGTACCGGCGGGTGCGGTTATGAACGGCCCGGACCTGCTGAACGACGACCAGATCGCAGCCTTCGGCGGGTTGCTGCTACAAGATCGTCCCGGCTTGGGCACGAAGCACTATCCGAATCAGCCGCACCGTTTTCTACATACGCGAAAACCGCCGAACGAACGCGCACCACTGCTCGGCGAGCACTCCAGCGAGGTGTTGCGCGAAAACGCCAAGCTGACGGATGACGACATCGCCGAACTGGTAATCGACGATGTAGTGGGCACGGTGCCAATCGCCGCGCGGTGAGGTCGGACCCGGGATAGGCGCGCACTGTGGACCTGAAACAACTCGCTGCGATCACCAGCGGCAAGACGGGTCGCGCATCCTCGTGGGACGTCACGGGTCGCAACAACGATGCGTGGACACTCGAACCAGGCGAGCGGCGCGTGCTTGCCGACATCGACGGCCCCGGCACGATCACCCACCTGTGGATGACCCAACCCAATCACTATCGCGAGTGCCTGCTGCTGTGTACTTGGGACAATGCCGAACGACCCAGCGTCGTTTGCCCCCTCGGGGACTTCTTCGGACTCGGGCACGGCATCGTGAACTCGTACCAATCCCTGCTGTTCTCCGCCTCCACTCGCGAAAACAACCGCTTCAACCGAGGCTGCGCTCTTAACGCCTACCTGCCCATGCCATTTCGCGAACGCGCACTCGTGGAACTCTTGAACGAAAGCGACGAGCCGCATCGCCAGTATTTCTACATCGACTACGAAAGCGGCGAAGTAAGCGCGAACACCGGCTATCTGCACGCCGAGTTCCGCCGCCAGAATCCGTTTCCGGGTTGGGGTGGCGACATTCGCGTCAACACGCCGCCCGCGAACGTCGCCAACAAGGAACGCCTTGCTTGGGACAACAACTATGTAATTCTCGATACGACCGGCCGCGGCCACTACATCGGCTGCAACCTCTGGGTGACCAACTTCCAAGGCACATGGTGGGGCGAGGGCGACGACATGATTTGGGTCGATGGCTACAAGTGGCCGCCGGATCTCCATGGAACCGGCAGTGAGGACTATCTG
>CAYGBI010000139.1:0-1734 GCA_964348085.1 uncultured Pseudomonadales bacterium
GGCGCGGACTTGGCGGTGGAGGTGGTCAGCCCGGACGACCCGGCTCGGGATCTGGTCACCAAACGGGCCGACTACGCCGAGGCGGCCATCCCTGAGTACTGGATCGTCGACCCCCGCTTCGAGACCGTCACCGTGCTGACCCTCACCGAGGGCGCCTACGTCGAACGCGGCGTGTTCCCGCGCGGCGACACGGCGACCTCGCCGCGGCTGGACGGATTCGCCGTCGACGTGACGGCCCTGTTCGACGAAGCGAAGGGGTAGCCGCCTCGTTCTTCTCGCGACGGCGTTCGCAAGAGCGACTCGAATGCGCTGACTCTCAATCTGGCTGCCACGACCCGGCGACGCGGTCTCCGCTTGGCGGGCATTCCGCGCCGCGGCCGGCCGGGGTGAACGTTCCAGCCACGCCATCGTGCTCATCGTGCGTTTTCAGGAATGCAAGCCATGTCCGGCGGACCGGGCCGGGATCGAAAAACCCTTCCTCCCGCAGCCGCCGTTCGTCGAGCAACGCTTCCGCCCAATCCCGGAGGGGACCACGCAGCCAAGTGGCAAGCGGGATACCGAATCCCGCCTTCGGTCGATCAACGAGCCGCATCGGCAGGTACTTGCAAAGCACCTGCCGCAAGATCCATTTGCTCTCGGCGCTACGGATCCTGAACGACAACGGCAACCGCCAGACGAATTCCATGACGTGGTGATCCAGAGAATGGCGCGCGCGTCTCGAGACTGACGCCCATCGCCGCCCTGTCGACCTTGACCAGAATGTCGTCGGGGAGATAGCTCAGGGTGTCGGCCGCCATCATCCACTCTGCGAATTCCAACGCATCCGCACAGCATGTGGCTTCGTTCATAACGGTTCCGGGTAAGGACGTTCCGCGGATGATCGCGAGCGGATTCGGCCAGTGCGAGATGTTGCGCCAGTAGAACTCTCCCCGTGTCCGGCAGGTGACCAAGCGCGTGAGTCTGCGGATCTTGCTTGGTGTCCAGCGCCGCCCGTTGACTGCGGGCAACTGGCGATACAAGCGGCCCGGCAACGTAGTATCCGATCCCGGGGCGACGAAGGCCAGGATCGCGCTCGCGCCGATTCGGCGTAACGGCAACGGCACGTTGGACAACCAGCGCCAGCGCCGTGACGTCCATGTTCGTGATGTCCAGGAATAGCGACGATAGCCGCCGAACAGCTCGTCACCACCGTCCCCGGACAACGCCACGATCACATGCGAGCGCGCCATCTCGGCGACAAGAAAGGTCGGGATCTGCGAGGCGTCGGCAAAGGGCTCGTCGAAAAGATCCGGCAGGCGCGAAATGACCTCCAGCGCTTGGTGCGCCGATACGTACAGCTCTGATGTTCGGTTCCGAGATGGCTCGCCACGGCCTTGGCGTACGGCGCTTCGTCGTACTCGAATTCGTCGAACCCGATGGTGAAGGCTTGGCCCAGGCCACCGGCAAGCTCAGCAAGTCGACCGGCTGCTGAGCAACGAAGGCATCGATAGGGAGGCATTCTTCGGCTACTGGGTAGCGTAGGCCGAGCCGTGGTGTGTGGTGGCCAGCGAGGAGAAGATGGCCACGCGCACCCTGATTCGCTACTACGCCAAGCGTTGGGGCATCGAGACGAGCTTTCGCGATATCAAGGACATGAGATTCGGGATGGGGATGTCGGCGATGCGTATCCGTCATCCGCAGCGCCGCGACCGCATGCTGCTGCTCAGCGCGCTGTCGATTGCCTTGCTGACGTGG
>CAYGBI010000140.1:0-1681 GCA_964348085.1 uncultured Pseudomonadales bacterium
CCAAGTCCATTCTCAGCCCGTGTTCATTGGCGATTCACCCGGTAAATGAATACGTTGGTTGTTGCCGGACGGATTCGTCCGGCCACCGAAAACAACGGCCGGATGGTCGAGGCGATCCTCTGCGAGCCGCCGTACGGCACCAGGTGCGGGGCGGTCGCACCGCGTGCCTCCGCCCCGTGCGGCGACATGGCGGCACGTTGGACGTCTACTCCGCGATGCCGGGCACCCACACGAAATCCGGAAGCGCCCATTGGATAAAGCCGCCGAGCAGAACACGTCAGAAACCGGCAGAAATGACCCTCCCTCCGCCAGAAACGGCTGGCAGTCGGAACCCGTGCAGGTCGTGGCCGATGTCCGTGATTCCAGAGGATCGGCGTGTGACCGGCGACGGTCGGCTATGAATTCAACACGAGCCGACCGCACCGCCATCCGACGCCCGGCCTTGTCCCGCCCCGTGGCGCTGGCAGTTGAGGACGGGCTCCTTCGTCGGGACCGCACCTTCTTCGACTACGGCTGCGGTCGCGGGGATGACCTGTTGCGGCTGCACGCGATGGGGATCGCCGTAGCCGGCTGGGATCCTGCGTTCTTTCCTGACGAAAAGCGTACGCCGGACTGACATCGTGAATCTCGGCTATGTCGTCAACGTCATCGACGATCCGGTCGAGCGCGCCGTCGTCCTCGCCGCCGCGTGGCAACTCGCCCGGCAGGCACTCATCGTGTCAGCGCGCCTGGATTGGGAAGCAGCCGACGCCGCCGCCGGTTTCCACGGCGATGGGATCGTTACCGGTAAACGGACCTTCCAAAAGTTCTTCACGCACGAAGAGCTTCGCCAGTGGATCGAACAAACCCTCGGCCGGCGTTCGGTCGCGGCAGCACCAGGCGTCTTCTACATCTTCCACGACGAAGCCGAGGAGCAGGCCTTCGCCGCAAACCGAGTCGCCCGGCACCGACCGATCCCTCTCGTCAAACAGTGTCACGAGTTGCTGGCCGAACACCATGACGTGCTCCAATCCCTCCTGGCGTTCGTCACGCAACGCGGACGACTTCCTGTTCGTGGCGAGCTTCCAACTGCGCCACAGTTAACCCACCACTTCGGCAGCGTCGCTCGCGCCTTCTCGCTCGTCCGTCGATTTACGACCACCGACCGATGGGACCGCATACGGAAGCAGCGGCGAGACGATGTACTAACGTATCTCGCACTCGCGGCCTTTCCCAAGCGACCACGGTTCTGCGCACTACCTGACTACCTCCGCCACGATATCCGCGCCTTCTTTGGATCGTACCGGGCTGCGTGTACCCAAGCCAATGCTCTCCTCTTCTCCGCGGGCAACCAGGATGCAGTGGACCGGGCATGCCGCGGCGCCCCCTTTGGCAAACTGTTGCCCGACGCGCTGTACGTCCACCACACCGCAATCGACCAACTCCCCCCGGTCTTGAGGGTCTACGAAGGGTGTGGGCACCAGCTCACCGGCACCGTCGCGGCGGTCACGCTCGTCAAGCTCTTCCGTCGACGCCCTCGGGTATCGTACCTCGCCTACGAGAACTTCGACCGCGTTGGCCATCCGGCGCTTCGGAGTGTCGTGATCGCCGACCTGAAGCGTCTCCGCATCTACCACCGCGACTACACGCGTAGCCCCAATCCACCGGTGCTGCACCGCAAGGAGCTACTCGTCCCCCACGA
>CAYGBI010000141.1:0-1655 GCA_964348085.1 uncultured Pseudomonadales bacterium
GGCCTGGTGTTGTCCTCGTCGTGTCGCGGCCGTACTCGGGCGCCGTGACGGTGCCGAGCCAAACGACTTGGTGTCAAAGACGCCTCCACCGTAGCACATCGGACGGCGCGTCGACGGGGCGCGGGTCGTCGCGTTGCTTCGGTAGCCGCCATGCTTCGCTCCCCGTCCGTCCGGCTCGTCTACAGTTCAGGGAAGGCTAAAGGGCGCCTGAATTGGCCGCTAGACGACATCCCCCCGTCCTTTTGTGAGCCGCGGCCGATTTTTTTCGTGAGATATTCGCCGGCGGAGTGTCCTTCGCCTTGGACTAGGCTCAGAGGCCGCCGTCCTTCGCGGCGGAGGCGGCGAAGAACGGGGCCTGCTAGCGCCACGAAGGCCGTCGCCTACGGCGCCGCCCTTCGCCCCAGCCAAGCCGCTCTAACAATCCCCTTGTCCCTCGCGGACTTCGCCGCGAGGGACAAGGGGATTGTTAGACTGGTGCCTGATTGGCTGATGGGGGCGTGTGCGCCTCGTGTCGTTGCTAACGGGCAAAGCCAGCGACTTCTTGAAGATTGGCGTCGCTGCCGCCGGGCGTGGCGATATGGCCACGGTGCGGCGGGTGCTTGGGGAGAAGCCCGAGTGGCTGCTCCGCGTCGGTTCCCACGGCCGCACGATGCTCTGGGAAGCAGCCTATCGCGGCAGGCTCGCCATGGTGGAACATCTGCTCGACCTAGGCGCCGACATAGATGCCTGCGGCTGTCACTTCACGCCGCTGTTGGTGGATGTCTCGCCGTATTGCGCGGCGCGGTTCAAGAACCATCACGGGGTAGCCGACACGCTCCTGCTGCGCGGCGCAAACGTGGACCTCCACACCAACGTCTACCTCGGCGAGCATGACGCGGTGGTCGCCGCGCTGCGGCGCGACCCGACACTCGCCAACGCGGAGAAACCGCAGCACGACCCCAACGTCCGCGCCACCGCGCTGCACTACGCGGTGAGTCCGGGACATGCGGACATCGTGGCCTTGCTGCTCGCCGCCGGCGCGGATCCTCGGCCTTACGGCTATTGGCTGGTGCGGTTCTGCATTTGGCGGAACCGGGCCGACATTCTTCGCGCCTTGTTGGCCGCGGGTCTCGACCCCGCCGCCGCCGAGCCGCCGCGCTCCGGCATCGCCAACGAGGAAATCTTGGCATTGCTCGAGGCGCATGGCGTCGACCACGGCGTGGATTACGCGGAGGGCGGCTGGCCGCCCATCGTCTACCAGTCGCGTGGCGACCGCGGCGGCAACATTGGCCGCGTGCGCGACCTAATCGAGCGCGGCGCGAACGTGAACGTCCGCAACTACAAAGGCCAAACCGCCTTGCATTGCTCGGCCAAGGCCGGTTTCGTTGACATCGTGGCATTGCTCCTCGAGCACAGCGCGGACGTGAACGCGCAAGACCAGCAGGGCGAAACGCCGCTGGCGGCCGTGCTACGTTCGACGGTGAAGGACAAAAGCCGTCTGCGCGAGGTCGTTCGGCGTCTCATCGCCGCCGGCGCGGATGCCGATCTCCCGGACAATCGCGGCCGTTCGCCGCGCCGGATCGCGGTGGCGAAGCGTGATGCACGCTCGTGGACCGACCTGCTCTAGCCCGGTTTATTCACGAAGTTCGATCATAGAGGTTCAACAAGCGAATCGA
>CAYGBI010000142.1:0-1550 GCA_964348085.1 uncultured Pseudomonadales bacterium
ATTTGCCATGCTCGTTCAAATCGTTCGGATCTGATCAGCGCGCGAAAGGTGAGGATGTTCTGGCCCCCTGCGATGCTCCATCGCATGCCGGCGCGCTTCATGCGTTGGGCGACAAGAACCTTGTTGGCCGCTTCGACAACGCCGGAGCCGATGGCGTAGCCGTCGGCCTGCAGGGTCGCATAGCGCATGCGATGCCGGTTCTTCCGAAAGAATGCGAGTTCCCGGTCGAGATCCTTGTTCGCCGTCGTGGCCTTGTCGCGAAGGTGGCGGATGGCGCGGATGAGCTTGTCCACGCCGTCGGGGTCGTCGCGCAGGATCGTTCGGTATCTCGTGTAGAAGTCGGCGGCGCCTGTGACGTTTGCGACGACGGCGACATGCTCGCAGGCGTGGAAGTAGTCGACAGCGCAGGCGTCGGGTTTGAGGCGGTCGAGGAATGTCCAGTTGTCGGCAGCCGCATCGGCGAGTGCGACGAGCCGGAGGTCAGGCCGGACCTTGCGGATGTGTGCCACCTCGTCGTTGAGTTGTCGCTTCAGCGTGACCTTGCCGGCCTCGGGCATTTGCGCAAGGTAGAGCGTGTCCAGGCGCGTGCCGTCGGCGTCATGAAAGCTGATCGTGCCGCAGGACGCCTCGCGCCAGGACGCATCCTCGCGCCCGTCCTCATGAGGAAGGATGGGGACCATGACGCCATCGAGCGAGACCGCAAACGACACAGCCGCCTCCGGTATCCGCTCCGCCTTGCGGATCGCATCCATTGCCGCTTCGCCCTTCTCCTTCCAGAGCCGGCCCGCAACCTCGCCGAGACGGTGCAACTGGCTCGCCGACGGGTTCATGCCGCCCAGCTTCCTCAAGAGAGCCGCTGCGTCGCGCGTCGCGCAGTGGTCAAGCACCAGGAGGCAACGGTAAGCCACCGACGCCGTCAGGTAATCGTCGAACAGCCCCAGGCTCTCGTCGACAGGCGCGAAAGACGACCTTCCCGATGCCGTGCGATAGCGTGAACGGGCATAGGTGACGGGACCGAACAGCGTATTGATGACCTTGTTGGCCGGCGCCGCCCGGTAGTAGGCCTCACCGCCACGCCGGATCGGCTTGTTCCCGTCGTCGCGCGCTTCGATGCAACCACGCAGCGCACTGCGGGCGGTCGCGAACATCTGGTCCATCAGGCCTTCTTCCAGCCGGGCAAACGCCTCCGGCCCCTGGTCCTGTCGCTCCATCTGCTCGCAAACGAACGTCATGGCCGACCCGAACGCCTCGACGATTTCTGGAGGAAGTACGGAACATTCGATGGACAGGCCGGTGGAAGGGTGCGAATATGTCATGGGAATGCTCCTGATGTCGTGGTTGAGCTCGCAACATTCTACCGCATCTAGCGGTTTGGAGCATTCCCTTTCTCTGCCCTGTGACCGCGATTCGTGACAAACACGCTGTCCGAACGGGCACATTGTCACGAAAACGGTGGCTTTGGCCCCGCCCCGCCTGCGCCAGTCGCCACCAATGTGTTGTAAATCAACACGTTATGCAATTCAGTCCTTGGCTATGCGAGAAGCACACCC